>CAVQRN010000001.1:0-60322 GCA_963715255.1 uncultured Actinomycetota bacterium
CTTGTCACCGGTATGCGCCCGCTCGATGCGGCGATGCCAGAGGATGCAGGATGACCAGGTCAGCGGACCTACAGGTCATGTCAGGGCGATGCGGAGACAGACCTCGATCAGCTACGGCCTAGTGATTGTGTTGTCGGTGCGGCTGGTGCGGCCGCCGGTCTGCGGGCTATGACCGCGGGGCGGGTCGGCGGCGTTGGCGTCGCCTCGATGCGGGCATAACCCGGGTGTTCATTGAGGCCGACGCTCCACGGGTTCGGTGTCGTGTGCACGGTCCGACCGTCATTCAGGTTCCGTGGGCGCGACACGATGTGGGTCATACCCGTGACTTCGATGCGATGGCGGCGTGGCTTGCGGTGCGGACATCGAAGTCGGCGACGTGTCAACTCCTACGGGTTGCGTGGTGGACGGTCGGGTCGATTATCACCCGGGTCAACAGTGACGTCGAAGCGGCCGTTGATCGCCTTTCGGGTCTGCGCCGTATCGGGATCGATGAGATCTCCTACAAGCGTGGGCAGCGCTATCTGATCGTCGTGGTCGATCACGACACCGGTCGCCTCGCGTGGGAGTGTTGATGATCGCTCGCCATTCAGTACGCACGTAACGCAACCAGACCTTGAACCGGCTCCACTAGATCGTCATCACTGGTCCCGACGAGATCCGGGCACGCTTCAAGGACCGCTACAAGACCGGTCTCGTCACCGAAGCGGTTGCGATGACGCCCCGCAAGGGCTCCGACCCGATCGTATTCACAACGAACATGGTGATCCGAGGCCTGGCCCGTCGCATCCAGGACCTCAACGACAAGATCAGCAGTATCGATGACGCCCTCAAGGGCCTGTTTGGCCAGACGGCGACGTCGCTGCTCGACTGCTACGGCGTCGGTGCCGCCACCGCCGCGACCTTGTTGGTCACTGCTGGCGACAACCCCGACCGGCTGCACACGGAACGCTCCTGGGCACACCTGTGCGGCGTCTCATTGGTCCCGACCGGAACGGGCAAGACGAGCGGACGAGTCCGCTTGAATCATGGGGCGACCGACACGCCAACGCGGCGCTCTACCAGATCGTGTTGACCCGGATGAGCAGCGACGCCGAGATCCGCAACTACGTGTGGCGCCGCCGAGCACAGGGCCTCTCCACCCGCGAGATCATGCGCTGCCTGAAACGCTGCGTCTCCCGACAAACCATCAAACATCTCCCACGAGCCGCATGAGAGATCCGTGGGTGGGGTCTGACCCAGTAACCGGCTGACGCACCGCCACGCGGTGCTGTCCTCATGATGAACTGTCGACCTCACCCGCCCATCCGCCAGGGCGGTGTGACCTCATAGGAGCCTGCCACCAACACGGTGTCGCCCAACCCAGTCCTGTCCACCCAACCCGAAAGCACCTTGACAAAACAGCCCACATAGGAGATTCACCTATGGGCGGCGGCCGGCGAGGCCGTGGCGGTGCGTGTACTTGAGACCCGATCCGCACGGGCATCGTTCGTTGCGACCGACCTTGGTCGACGCCTCTCCAGGCCGAGCAGACATCTTCGCTGCGAACTCGACACGCCGTTGTCGGGTCCCGAGCTCGCCCTCCCACCTGCGGAGGTGCTCGTTCCACCCCCGAAGCCGTTCCTCGACTCCCGACACATCCTCCTCTCGACGGGCAACCTGCTCCTGGCGTCTGGTCAGCTCCTCCTCGGCCTGCTCCGCCAACACCGGCAGGTCATCGCCGGTGTGATCACCAAAGACGCTGACCAACTCCCGGTCGATCAGCGACACGATGGCGCGACCCATCGAGACCCCGGCGGACTCGCAGCAGCGCTTCCACGTCGACCACTTCGCCGCCGATACCGGGAGTCGGACCATTCGGTACGTCTCGTCGCCGCCGAGATCGGCGAGCAGCTTGCGATCGATCCTGGCCAACACGCCACGTTCGAGATCCATCACCACCTCGCCTGTCTACATGTAGACACCGAGCAACTTGTTGCACGTGCGTGTGTGATTTGACAGGGTTCGTGCGCGAACGCGGCGACAGCGTGGATGCGGAGTTCGCGAGGCCTGTCTCGGTAGCGGGGGCGGTTCGTCATCGCGTTCCTCCTCGGGATCCGGGCCATGTGGCGGATTGTGTGGGAGTACCCTTGCCACAGAGTTGGCCGAGGACCGATACCCGTGCTCTCCTCGGAGAATCCGGGTTCTTCGTTGTCGGCGAGTCCACGGCCGCTACGGATGATGATGGTGTGGTCCATTGCGCCCGAGTAGGCGCGACAACCCTTTCAGTAGGGTGTCAACAGCCCTGTCAACCGGATCCCAACCGAGTCGCCAGAACCCCGAAACCCGTTGCGCCGCAACGCTTCTCGCAGCATCGTCGAACATCCGAAAGAAGTCCCTTCGACCCCACGTTCCTGGGCCGCTCGATCCCCTGCCAAGGACCCGCCAATCGTCTGCCAACTCTGCGCCAAGGATCAGGAGCGACGATCACACCAGCGAACCCGGCGGCGCCGAGAGGAAAGGCCTGTCGTCAACCCTCCAACCGGCAACAGACCAACCGGGACGACATCGAACAGAGATTCCCTGACCGGCCGGTCACGTCGAACCCTCTCACCAGAGTGTCAAGAACCCTCTCAGGTGTCCCTCCAACTGCAGGTCAGACACAACGTCCGCGAACGCGAGCACCACCACTCCGCCGGCTACAACCGAAAGAAGAGAACATCGAGAATGGCAACGAAATGGACACTCTGCTGACAGGGTCGACCCGCATGATCCGGCCATGAACAACAACGACGCCGTCTCCTCACCGCAGAAGAACTCGCCGACTTCCTCGACGTCCCAATCAAGACCCTCTACGCATGGCGCTACCGCGGAGAAGGACCCATCGGCTTCCGAGTCGGCCGACACATCCGCTACCGATGGATCGACGTCGAGGTGTGGATCGAAGACCGCATCGCCCACACGTGTCACCCCCGGGTGGCACAATCGCCGTAGAGCCATCAAGGTGGCTGATTCGAGGAGGTGCCATCGTGGCATGGGTAGAGAAGACACCTAAAGACAAGGGCCACGCCTGGCGAGTCGGGTATCGGGGCCCCGACCGGCGTCAACGGTACAAGACGTTCACCCGCAAGACTGACGCCGACCTGTTCGCTGCGACTGTTGAGACCGACATGTCCCGCGGTGATTGGACCGACCCCCACCTCGGCAGGATCACCGTCACCGACTGGACCAACCAGGTCGAAGCCAGCCGCCTGAACCGCCGCCCGTCCACGATCGCGCGCGACGACTCATATCTACGCAATCTCATCCTCCCCAGCTTCGGAGACCACACGCTGGTTCAGGTCCAGCCCGTCGCGGTCCAACAATGGGTCGCCAAGCTCAACACCGTCGGATATGCAGCGGCGACGATCCGCAAGGCCTACGAACTCCTCGCCCGCATCTTCACCGCAGCCGTCGACTCGGGCCTCATCGCCCGCACCCCGTGTCGAGGCGTGAAACTGCCCAAGATCGAACAGTCCGAGAAGCGATACCTCGCCCCGGCTGAGGTCCGGCACCTCGCCGACACAATCGATCCCCGCTTCCAGGCACTTGTGCTCACCGCTGCGTACAGCGGCGCCCGATATGGGGAGCTCGCCGGCCTCAGCGTCGACCACTACGAACCGCTCAAACGAACAATCCGTATCGAACGCAACCTCACCGAAGTCTCCGGACACCTCGCCTACGGAGAGACCAAGACCCGCGCAGCCCGACGCACCGTCTCCATTCCAACATGGCTCGTCGACGTCCTCGCCCAACACATCGCCACTTAACCCGGAGACGATGGCTTGATCTTCACCGCCCCTGCAGGTGGGCCGCTGCGTCGCACCAGCTTCCGCACCCGTCTCTGGAGACCCGCAGTGCACTCCTCCGTTGGTGAACCGTGCCGGTTCCATGACATGCGCCATACCCATGTGGCGCTCCTCATCGACCAAGGAGCCCACCCGTCAGTGATCGCCTCGAGGCTCGGTCACACGTCGGTGCGGACCGTCCTCGACGTCTACGGACACCTCTTCGAAGGCCTCGACCGCGACATCGCCGATGCCCTCGACGCGCCCTCCGACGCACCTGCTGCCTACTTTCTGCCTACTTCGGGACAGAACAAGGTCATCGACTTCCCACAGAAATGACTGAAACCCTTGCAGTAGGGGGCTGTCGCATGGATGGCCACTGGGTGGGGGTTCTCGGCGTGTCTGGATGGGGGCGCGTCGGTTCTGGTTCCGGGTTCAGGTGGCTGCGAGTCGTTGTCGGTGGATCTTGAGCAGGTTGTGGACCGTGCAGACGAGTCGCCACTCACTCGACGTGGCGTCGAGTCCTCGCCTTGAGAATCTCCGGAACCCGAGGTTGGCTTTGACGTTCCCGAAGACCGTCTCGACGGTGGTCTTGCGTTTCGCGTAGGCAGCGGCCCCGTGTTCGGTGGCGAGCCGTTCAACCATCGTTTGACGGACCTCGATCGGGTCCGAGCGACCAGCAGCGATGGTTCCGCAGGAGTTTGCGGACTGTGGTGGTCGATACCCCCATCTCGGAAGCGGCTGCTGTGACGGTGATCTCCCCTCTGTCGAGGCGTTGGATGACTTGTCTGCGCCGAGCGAGGCGTTGATCATCCGGGTCGGTGATACCCCCGGTCAGGGGCATCGGTGTGATCAACACGTCAGCGTCGATATCGATCGTGGCGTTGGGGATGCTCCAGTAGCCGGTATCGGCAACGAACGTCTCTACTCGGTCCGCGCCGGTGTCGGCGAGGTTCTCTTCGGCAGCGGCGATCATTGTTTCGAAGACGACCGAGTCCCGGGCGGCGGTCGTGACTTCGGCGGCGACGACGATCTGATCTTCGGTGACGGCTGCTTGTGCGTTGTATCCCCAGATGAACCGGCGACGGTCTTTGAGCGTGCGGCTATCAGGGTCGGTGACGTTGATTCTGCGGGTCCGAGCCGGACTCGCCCCCTTCGTTGTCGGATCTGCTCGACGGCCACCAAGTTTGCGACCTAACGCTGCCTCTCTGGCCGTTCGCGCTGCCTCATACGACTCGGCGTCGGATGGGCCGTCAGCGTCGAGTTGACGCAGCGCTTCACGCAGCCTGGCCCGACGGTCGCGCCGATCCACCCACTGCGCCGGCAGCTCGTCGCCACGGCGTGCCCCGTACTCGAGATCCTCGGCAGCATCAACCGCTTCGGCCTCTTCAAGGATCTCATCGACGATCTGACGCCGAGTCGCCGACGATGCGGCCGACACATCGGCTTCGATCTTCGTGCCGTCGATCGCGACCACACCAGTCTGCACCAGACCTTCGGTGATACACAACGCCACCACCTGGGTGAACACGCCAGCAACAGCGTCCTGATGACGGCGACGGAACCGGGCCAACGTGGCATGGTCCGGCGCCTGGTTCGCTGCAACCACCCGGAACGCGACATCGTCACAGAGACGCTGCTCGATCCGACGGCTCGAGCGCTCTCCCACGCAATACGAATACAGGAGTATCCCGAGCATGATCTCCGGGTCATACGAAGCACCACCCCTGCCGTCCATCCGCAGCGACCGATAGAAGCCCGACAGATCCAACTCGGCAACCACATCAACAACGAACCAGGCCAGATGATCCGCAGGCAACCAATCAGACAACGACGGCGGCATCAACAACAACTGATCCCGCTCAAAACGACGCACATTCACCATGCCCGCATCATGACCGAAACCGCCACAGAACGCGAGAACCCCCCATTCATGCGACAGCCCCCAGAGCAAGGGTTTCAAGAGTGGGCGCTACTGGGATCGAACCAGTGACCTCTGCCGTGTGAAGGTTCCTGGAGGTCTGAGCACTCACTCACAGAATCGGGCGGATGCGGCGGAGCCCCTTGCCCTGTTGAGCTTTCTGCTTCATATCATCGCTCAACGTTTCTCGGCGCTTCTCGCTGTCATGTGGACGCGATGTGGTCGCGAAACGAGCGCAACAATCGGTCACCTCCCCGTGGATGGGGGCGGCAACACCTGGAGGAGGCTCAGCCGAGCGAGCCGTACGAGCCGATCGAACCAGGTGTCGCGTTCAGGCCAACGCCAGGACCGAGATACGCGGCCGTATCCTCGGCCCACGAATCTCTTCACCATGAGGACGCCACCGTCGAACCTGAGCTTGGCCTCTCAGCTACGCACCTGGATTGACACCGAACCCCCAAACCTTCTGATCCGTAGAACGGTCGGCGAGTGATGGAATCGTTGCGGCGCCGAGCTCTCCGCGGGCTTGGCGTGCGCCAAGTGTGTTTCATGCCTTGGGGTTTGGCACAAGCGTCCAACGAGAACGAGACGGATCACCGGCGACGCTCGAGAGCTCGCGCAAGCCGGGGAACCAAGATCCAACCCAGAAGATTCACCACCATACTGGTCAGCTCAGAGACAGGAAGTGGGTAGGCGCCTGGAGTTGGTTCCAGGCGCCCCCCGTTAGAACCGGACTTGCGGGACTACCGCATCCGGCTCACCCGAGATGGTGCCCTATACCGGGGAGAGGTAGGCTCGGCGGAGGTCATCGAGGCTGGCCAGCCCCATTGAACGCAGAACCCGATTGGGCATCTTACGGTTCGAGAGGGTCGTGGCGTGTCGACGGATCACCTTCGATCGCAGCCGCATCCGGATCCATTTGTCGAGGTCTTCGAACAGGGACGTCACGTCTCCCACCTTGTAGTAGTGGCCCCAGCCCCGGATAACGGGATTGAGTTGCTCGATCATGACCTGCAAAGAGACCGGTGCGAGCCGGCGGGTGCGTTTACGCACCTCGTCTTTGAATCTGGTCAGTGCTCGAGATCGGGGCCGAAGGAACCTCCCACGAAACTGGAAGCCCAGGAACTCGAACCCGTCTCGAACGGCGACGACGCCGGATTTGGCTTCAGCCACTTCGAGTCCAATGTCTGCAAGGATCTTGCGCACGAGACGGTCTGCGGCTTGGGCCTTCCAACGTCGGTCGGCCAGGATCACGAAATCGTCGGCGTAACGGACCAACCGGAAACCGGCTGCCCGCACTTCCACATCGAGCCGGTGGAGGTAGATGTTGGCCAGCAGTGGGGAGATCACCCCGCCCTGAGGAGTGCCTGCCACCCGGGGTTCAATACCCCGGTCGGTCAGCACCCCGGCACGCAGCCAACGGCGGATCAGCCCGATCACTTCTGGATCGTCGATCACCTTGGCCACTTCCCGCAACAGGCGGTGGTGGTTGAGATGATCGAAGAACTCGACAATATCGAATTCTGCGACCCATCGATCACCCGACCGGATCCCTTCACGCACCCACCCAACTGCGTCCCGGGCTGATCGGCCCGGCCGATAACCGAACGACGACGGTGTAAACCGATCTTCGAACACAGGCCCAATGACCTGCACGGCTGCCTGCTGAACCACCCGGTCCGCAACAGTGGGAATCCCTAACGGACGAACCCGCCCGTCAGGCTTCGGGATCTCGACCCGCCGCACCGGCGGCGGCACATACCGCTGCGCGGACAGCAACCGACGCCGCAGACCGCCGAGTTGATGCTCAGCATCAACAGCGAACGCCGCGACCGATTGGCCATCCACCCCCGCCGCCCCAGCATTCGCCCGGACCTTGGCCCACGCGGCAGCCAGATTGGCCGGATCGGCAACAGCTTCCAACACTTCACCCATACAGGCGAACCTCCACTCCTGTCTCAGCCTCTCCCCTCACCTCGTGCCATCGGCCGGGCAGCCAGCCTCGTCTCCCCGCTCGGCGGTCAGAAACTGATCCCAGTTATCCCCAATAGACGTGACGTTCGCTTCAAGGCTTGGTCTCGGTCGGCTCCTTCACCAAACACCGACACTCCTCTCAGAACGCCGTGTCGCCCCCCAACCACGCGAGGGATCAGCGGGCATTACCCCGCCTTCATCACTACTACGAGCCGTCTGACTTCTCGGAGAGCATCAGCTGGCGTTTCCCAATTTCGGTTATCGCCTCGCCTACCAACCCAAAGGATCGGACCCTACGAGATCTCCCTGGATCATCCCAATGGCGTTGTCACCGCGTGCCAGCCGCAACCACCCCCTGACGCCCCCGACCGTCAAACCGTTCCATGAGACTGGGCCAACAGGCTGTCTCCTGCACGATCAGGGTCCTCGGCTTCCAGTCTGCGCGCTATGTCGCCACATCAGAAGGCCTTACAACGATTCACTACACGTTCCGGCCCGCGGTCTCGTCTCAGCCCCCTCCGCACCCCCGGTCACCCGGACGCACTGGGCCTCAACTACCAAACTACAACGGCCAAAGCTCGGGAAGGACTTCCACCTCCTCACCATCGGAACTGCCAGGCGTACACGCGAAGTGGCCGCCCTGCCGGGCGGCCACATTCGACTCTCTCGGTCGGTGACTACGACAACGAGGGCGTGCCGTCGAAGAACGACTTGCTGTCCTCGTTCCCGTACAGGATGTACAGCACCACCAGGGCGATGATGGCGCCAACTACGCCTTCGTACCGGGCGCCCGGGATGGCGAAGATGACGTAGATCGCGCTGGCGATGCGCAGCACCATCACGACGGCGATCAAGAGGCGCACCCCGTTGCTCGCCGACCGGAGGCCGAACGCCAGTAGCCCGATGATCAGGCCGATAACGAGCATGGCAATCGCGATACCGACGATCGCGCTCTCGCTCATGTCTGCCGCTTCGGCAACGGGTCCCTTCTCGATCAGCAGGAAGACACCGCCTGCGATGTCGAAGAGCGCACCGATGTACATCAAGATCGTGATCACGCTGATCCCGAGAGGGATCTTCCTATCCACCACGTGTTTCTCCTCTTCTTTCGGTCGTGCGGCGTTTCCGCCACCGCATCCTAGCCAGATCTCTTCTCCTGGAAGATGGTTACGGTCGGTCTCGCCACGCTTCGATCCGGTGGATGAGCAGCGCCGCCCCGATGGCGACGGCTGCGCCGAGGGCGGCACCGCCAAGGGCGTCGGAGAGCCAGTGGGCCCTGAGATACACTCGACTGAGGGCCATGAGCACGGCAAACGCTGCAGCGAGCATCTCGAGATTCCGTCGCTTGCTCCCCGCCGGCACCAACACGATCACCAGCGACACCACGATCGCCGCCCCTGCCACCGCGTGGCCCGAGGGGAAGGAGAACCCCGATGTCTCGACAAGCGGCAGCGGGGGTCGTGCCCGCTCGTAGAGGTTCTTCATCGGCCCGATGAGCAGCTGGGACCCCAGCATGGCCAGGAACCAGAAGGCCAACGCCTCCCAGCGCCGGCGGAATGCCAAGAACACGCCAACGAGGATCATCACCGGTGCGGTCACCCACGTGCTGCCGACGAAGTCGAGACCTTTCGCGAGAGCGACGAGAATCGACGACTCCAGGTCGACGGCGAGCTCGTAGACCCGATCGTCGACACCTTGGACGAGGTCGGCAAGTGCAGGAACTGCAAGTGCAATGAACACGAACAGGCCGAGCGCCCAGAGTACGAGCGCCAGCCTGAAGGCGCCGGGATGGTCCTGGAGGAGTGGCCGCTCCTCCAGGCGACGCGTCGTTTCGGATGTCACAGCATCCCGTCGCGCTCGAGCTTCCGGAAGCTGAACACACCGGGCAAGATCGGCAGCCAGAAGGTCGCGATCCTGTAGAGGAACGTTGACGACACCGCAGTCGTCGCATCGAGCCCGAGCGCCGTCATCGCTGCAATGATCGCTGCTTCGGTGGCGCCGATACCACCGGGGGTCGGTGCCAAGTTGCCGAGTGCCTGGCCACCGAGGAACACCAGCGCCACCGCGGGAACGCTGAGGCCCCCGCCGAACGCCTCGAGCGAGAACCAGAGTGCTGTGATGTAGGCAACGATCAGCATGAAGGCGCCGCCGAACAGCATGATCGCCTTCGACGGCGTCGATGCAACGGCGACGAGACCCTGGCCTGAAGCCTTGATGGATGGCCAGACCTTGGTCCTGAAGACCTTCCTCGCAGGTGGCAGGAAGTAGACGATGGTGAGCAGGGTGAAGACCACCACCATGCCGACGAGCACCGTCTGCCCGGACGGGAGCTTGATGAAGTCCCCGGCATTCCTTCCGAGGAACACCACCGTCGTGAGCAGCAGGGTCATGTGCACCGTCATGGTGGCCACGCTCGCCACGCCGATGCCCGCCACGGCATTGGGGAGTTCGACGCCGTTCTTCTGGAGGAAGCGAACGTTGGTTGCCATGCCACCAACCTTGACCGGGCTGATGCGGTTGACGAATGAGCCGGCCAGCTGCACGAGCGTCGTCGGGATCAGCCGCACCCGCTCGGGGACCGACCCCATGATGTTGTAGGCCGCCCCGACGTAGGTGACGAACGACGCCGCGAGGATTGCCGGTGCCCATGCCCAATTGGCATCGAGGACGGCGCCGAAATCGGTCTGCGTCAGCTGTGGGATCAGGAAGTAGATCGCCAAAGCGAAACCGACCACCATCAGGACCGTGCGAGTCGGGATGCGCTCGAGGCTCTCCAGCTGGATCTCCTCGATGCCGGTCTGGCGCTGGATCTCGTTGCGGATCTCCTCGTCCAGGCCCTTCTGCTGCTTCAACGAATCCCTGGTGGCACCCGAGAGTGCCAAGGGCTGGATCCGAGACGATGCTTCGGCGACAGGATCCGTCCCCAGCACGGCAATCGCGTTCGCCACGGCGCGCTCGGCGCCGACCGACGACGCCGTCGACGTGACGAGTTCGGCGATGTCGGACCGAAGCTGCCCGTCTGTTGCGGCGAGTTCGGCGAAGCCGAAGTCGATCAACCACGGCTGGCCATCCGAGCCGAGGAAGACGTTCGCCAGGCGCAGGTCGCGATGGGCCGTCCTGTGTTCGCGGAGGATCGCTACCTGTTTCCATACACCCCGGAGCACGTCGTCGGTGAGGTCCTCGACGGGGACCGAGTCGAGCGACTTGCCGTCAACGAGGTCGTACGCCATGAGCATCGAGCTTGGTGCAATGTCAGCGATCGCCTCCATCTGCGGAGTCTTCACACCGTCGGCGGTTGCCATCAGCGACGCCACAGCTTCGTGCTCCACCGCTCGCTTGAGAGACGAGAACGGTCGCTCGTCACCGACACCCTTCAGGCGGAACATCCGCGTGACGCGAAACATGACATCTGCCGCACGCTCGTCCGGTGAGAGTACCTTGACGAACAATCCCTTCCCCGACGCCGTCGTAGCGAAGTAGGGCACCGACCCACGTGCGTCGACACCGGCCCTCTTGAGATGGGCGAGCGTGATCCCAGACCGGGAGAGTCCTTCCACCACTCGACGGCCGCGTGGGCGACGGTTGGGCTCGCCGAAGGCCAGGAGCACCGCTGCCCCGACGGCGTAGGCAATGCCGATCGCCAGGAACTCGTCGGTCGGCGGCTCAAGATGGCTCAGCATCTGCGTAAGCGCCAGGAGGATGATCGTGATCCATCCGAATCGCTTCCACCGCCGATTCAGGTACGGGATGACCGCGGAGAAGAAGGCGGTGAGGGCGACGAGACTGCCGTACCGGACGAGCGGGCTAGAGATCTCGGTGTCGGCGATGCATTCAAACAGGCCGATGTTGGCGATGTCCGTTCCCGGTGCACACACCCAACTTGGCGGCGCCGTCGACAGGATGGGTGGTGAGAAGCGCGACACGAGGAACGATTCGAGAAGCCACAGCACCACCAGAGCAAGCACAACCGCGAGGAGTGCGAGACGCAATCGCCGCCACTGCTTCTTCCGGATGAAGTACCCGATGCCCACGAAGGGCAGGATGAGCGCCAGCAGGCCGACCAGGGCCAGGACGACCATGACCAGGGGGTTTGGGAGGTGGTCGAAGCCCTGGATTACCTCGACCGTGATGGCCTCGGAGAGGTTGTTCAAGGTGGTGGCCAGCAAGAAGCCGAAGATCGTCGCGACGATGGCGACGATGAGGCGCAGCAGATCGGTCGGATGGCGAACGATCTTCCGCTCGGCGGGTTCTTCGATAATCACGCCATGATCTTCCATGGTGGTTGCCATTCTGGGTTCCTCTCGGCTTACGGCTGGCGGGCATCATAAGGGTGCTCGCTTCCTTGGTAAGCGAAATTCTTGACCAGTTCGCGATGCGACTCACAACGATCACGATGGGACCATTCGCGCTGACCCGGGTGCTGTGGGACGTACCGATTTCGTCAAGGGCCTTGTCGGCGGTGGTCGCCACACTGATATCAGGCATCGCAGACACCGCCTCACTTCGTGAACGGTGGTCAGATTCGGCCTCGCCGCTGCCTTCGGGCTCCCCAGCACCTCCGCGAGCATGCGTTCGAATCGACATAACCGACCGCCGGGGACCGGGAGCGACCTTCGTACAAAGGTGCGGCGCTGCGAAGGAGATCGCGCGGCGCAGCCAGGGCGTCTCTTCTACGACAAGCGCGTCATCCCCGATCGATGGTCGCGAGATAGGCCCGGGTCGCGCCGAAGGCTGACGCGATGCTCTGCTCCGCATTCGAGAGGTCCCCGTAGCGCAGCTTCGTCCGATCGTTGAACCTGCCCTTCGTGGCACCCGTCGGGAGCAAGTGCACCGACACGCCGTCTTGGACATTGGCGAGGTCGGTGGTGAAGCGATGTCGACGGGCGATCTCGAACGCGACGACCGCCACGTCCCAGGGTTTGGTGGGAACGTCGAGCTCATCGTCGATGTGGCCGACGTGCATGACGAATACCGTGGTGGCTCCCAACGCGAAGGCTCGGGACAGGGGAATGGAATTCACCACACCGCCATCGACATAGTGCTTTCCCCCGATCTCGACCGGCGGAAGGAGCCCCGGCACGGCAGAGGACGCGAGCAGGGCGTCGACAACGGGGCCGGCCGCGAACCAGTGTTCCGACGAATCCTCGATGCAGGCAGCGACGCATTCGAAGTGCAATGGCAGTGACTCGATGTCGCCGTGACCGAGCCGGGCTGTCAACCACGACCGAAGGTCATCATTGGCGTGCAAATACGTGCGTTGAGCGATGGCCGAACGGGCGCGAGTCCACAGACCGCCGGGGAACAGGTCGCTGAACTCGAGGCCACTCCACGCCTCCTCCATCATCCGAACCCCTTCGGCGTTCGGAGACGACGCGAACAGCGCACCGTTGATCCCTCCGATGGAGGTGCCGACCACGACGTCGGCCTCGATGCCGGCCTCCACGAGGGCCTTGAGCATCCCGACCTCGTAGGCTCCGCGATGGCCGCCCCCTCCGAGGACGAAGGCGGTCGTCGACATCGTCACACCGGTCCTTGTTCAATCGTGGTCACGCGATTGGCGCTGATCCATGCATCGACCGCCTGCCACTGGGCGTTCAGCCAGGCCACACGCTCCTCGGAGGTCACCGGTACGTCATCCGCTCCGACATGCCAGTAGTTGGCCCGGATGGCGCGGCCGAACGGGATGCCCCTCCAGATGATGGCGGGTGAGATCAGATCCTCGGTCCCCGTGTGGGCAACGAAGACGATATCGGCACCCGGTGTCTCCTCCATTGCGGCGAGCGGGCCGGAGGGGTGTGGGGGAAGCACGTTCACAAGGCTCTGGGCGTACGCCGCATCGTCGGTGAGGCCGCGCCGCTCGCAACTCTCGATGATCCTCCTTCGCCGCCCCGGGGTGAAGTTGCCACCCTCAGGGAAGAGCACGAAGGCGTCGTGCCCCTCGAGGTTCGATGCTGCATTCCTGACCGCCTCGAGCGCGATCTCACGCTGCTTGGGATGGGGACGGATGAAGCGCATCGGGAGACGGTGCCCCATCACGTCGAAGAACGGCGAAAACTCCAGCTCCTTCTTCCCCACGATGCGGGGGAATCGATCGAAGTCGTGGAGGAGCACGCCTGCGATGAACACCGAATCGCCCGGCCCCGCGTGGCGACTGAACACGATCACCGGACCATCGATGCGCGGTCGGCTCGGGACCTCGATGGTGAAACCGAAGGCGATCTGTATCTCCCGGGAGATCACTCCAAGCCAGCACGCTAGCAATCGGTAGTGGGCGAGACGGAACCGGGGCGAGCGGATCCTTGCTCCGAATCCCGAGGCAATCCAGAGCCCGAACGCGGCGCTGAGGCCCGCCACCTCGCACGCCATGAAGACCACGAACAGCCGAGTTGTTCGCACGAACTTCCACGGCCCCCGCGTGACGAGGTCGGCAAGGGCGGCGAACGCGAACAGGAGGGGGCTGAGGATCACCGACAGGACGGCGAGAATGAAGATCAAGGGATCGAGGAGCACACGGCGCACACCGATCGGGGGGATCCACATCTGACCGGCCTCCTCGGTCGCTCGATGGTCGAAGGCCGCAACAGTAGTGCTGGTCGCTTCCAGAGTCAGCGGTCGTAGCCCGCCTGCGCTATTTCTTGTGCCGGCTCGAGCCGATCGGTGGCGATGAACTGCACCATTGCGTCGAAGAACGAGCGGGTACCCACGGGTGAGTACATGAGGTCCGACCCGTCAAAGCGCACGACCTCGGCGTCGGCGACGATCGACGCCATCCTCCTGTCGAAATCGGCGCCGTACGCATCGGGATCGAAGTCGGAGCGTGGCGAGCTGAAGCCACCCTGCTCCGCCCACGGCTCACCGGCGGCGGCCGTGGAGAGGAAGCGCATCAGCGCCCAAGTTTCCTCGCTGTCGGTGAACGCCGCTGCGACGGTGCCGCCGATCACGATGGGGGCGGTGCCGGAGACCTCTCCGGGTAGGACGAAGACGTCGACGTCCCCGCCCTCTCCCACCGTGACCTCGCCCGGGAGATTCGGCAGTTGGAAGGACGCTTGCTTGTACATGAGGCAGCCGGGAGGTGAAGCGAACATCGGATCCTGCGCCCTGGCGGGGCTGGTGTTCAGGACTCCTCGCCGACCGCCGTTGGCGGCCTCGAGCACTGAGCACGAGGGCTGCCGAACTCGGCGATCGCCGATCCGATGCGGTCGTCGGTGAACGCGATGTTGCCAGCAACCCAGGCGTCGTAGACCTCGGGGCCGTCGGCCCGCAGCACGATGTCTTCGACCCAGTCGGTGGCGGGCCATCCCGTTGCATCGAAGGCCGACACGCCGATGCACCATGGGTTGAGACCGTCCGCGGAGATGCGACTCGAGAGCTCCTCGAGCTCGGTCCAGGTCGTAGGTATCTCGTAGCCGTGGGCGGCGAACTCGGAAGGCGAATACCACACGAGGCTCTTCACCTGCACCTGGAAGAGCACACTGTTTGCCGCGTCGGCTGATCCGAAGGCTCCACGGAGGGAAGGAAGAAGAGAGTTGCTCGCGACCTCGACCACGTCGTCACGCAGCGGGATGACAAGGCCCTCGTCCGCCAGGTCCTCGAGAAGGCCCGGCTGGGGGAAGAGCCCGACATCGGGTGGGTTTCCTTCCTCCACTCGCTCGCGGACGGCTCTCGGGAACGACGCCGACCCCGTGAAGCGCGTCTCGATGCCCGTCTCATCCTCAAAGCGGGCGAGAACATCGCGGAGGGCATCGGCATCGGAACCCCGCTGGTTCCCGAAGACGATGAGGGCGTCGGTGTCCTCGGGCTCACCCGACGAACAGCCGGCGGCAAGCAGGCTGAAACCGATCAGGAGAGAGGAGAAGCCGTTCAGCCGGACGTAGATTCATCCGCGACCTCGAGTCGATAACGGACGCTGATGTCGACAACTCTGCCGATACGGGCCGACACGGCATCGGCGAGCTTCCACGAGGGCTGCGGGGCGCTCGAGGTCGTCGAAACCACGAGATCGACCTCGGCGCGGCCACCCGGCTGGAGGTCGGCAACGAGGCCCTCGATGCTCGCATTCGGATCCCAGGTGGCGACCTCCACCGTCACCGTCTGCGCGAAGCGCTGATCCTGGACCACACCGACGGTATGGACCGTCAGGGGAACGGCGATCGCCACGAGGACTACGGCGCTCACGAACAAGCCGATGCGAGCGTGGCGCAAGCCCTGGAGTCGTATCTCGGGTGGCACGAAACCCGAGAGCAGCATGACGACGATGGCGGACAGGACGATGGCAAAGAGGTTCGTCAGGAACAGGAGGAAGGCGCCGCCGGCCTGCGAGGTGGCTCCAACCTGCAGGAGGATCCCGACGGTGGCGAGCGGTGGTACCAGGGCAACGGCAATGGCAACACCAGGAAGTGAGGAGCTCGCCTTCGGATGAGTGAGCACGTAGCCACCCGCGAGGCCGGCGGCGATAGCGACACCGAGATCGAGCAGCGATGGTTGCGTCCGCCCGAGGATCTCACTCGGAAGCGAGTACACGGTGGTGAAGTTCTGCAAGCCGATGAACGTGACCACCATCGAGGTGCCGATCGCCACGACGACGCCGGCGGCGATGACGGCAACGCTGGACAGCAACGTCTTCAGATCCGCGACGAGGAGCGATGCGGCCGTCGCGAGAATCGGCGTCATGAGCGGCGCCACGAGCATGGCACCAATGATCACCGCCACGCTGTTCGCTGCGAGTCCGAAGGCGGCGAGCAGCGTCGACAGCACGATGAGGACGAAGAATCGCACGAGGTGTGCTGTGAGCTCCTCGGACTCCCAGAACAACTCGTCCGTCACCAGATCGCGCTCATCTTCGGACATCATGCGACGCGACGGACGCAGCCCGTCGAGCATCTGTCCCAGGGGCGAAAGCGCCGTCGCGGACTTCGGAGGTGCCGGCTCCCCCTGACTTGCGGTGCTCATGCGCGCAGATCATACGTCCATTGCGATGGTTGTTTCCTCGGTAAGCGAGTCGGGACACGCCGCGGTGAGAAGCTGAGGAAGTCGCTGTAGCATCGAGTCATGGAGAGACACGAGTCCCGCAATGAGAGCGACGCCGCGACCGCACGGATCATTGTGGCGTTGGGTGATGCCGGGAGGATCATTTCAGAAGCCATCCGATCGAGTACCAGCCTCAAGCTGCTCATTGACAACTCGACGATGGTGGCCTTCCTCCTCCTCTGGCTCTCCGGCCCGATGCGCCCTGGTGAGATCGCCGAGGCGATGGGCATCACCACCGGTGGATCCACGAAGATCGTGACGAAACTCGAAGCGAACGGCCTCGTTTCGCGCCTCCATCACGCCGACCCCGATGGACGCGCCGTGATCGTGAGCCTCACTGAGAAGGGAGAGCTCACGGCAAATGCCGTCGTCGACGCTGTTGGTGAGGCGGTGCGGGATCTCATGGTGCGGCTCACCACGCTCGGCGCCACCGCGAGGTGAGCCAACCCGCTTCCTCGATCAGCTAATCCTCTAGACTCGCCGGACCCTGCTCCGCTATCGACTCACGAGACCAGGAGGATACGTGGATGCTCCACCTGCTGCGGCCGGTAGCAATCCGGGAGAACGCGGGAAGCAGGTCTATGACGGCGACGGCTTCGACCCGTCCTCAGCGATCAAGAGTGACTTCGACGCGACCATCGTGCTGCTCCTCTGGTGCATTCGGAAGTCCTTCTTTCCCCTGTTGTGGCTCGGGTTCTTGTTTGCGACGATCTACTTCGCCATCGCTCGGCGGGACCTGCTCAAACTCGAGGAACAGGCATCTTCGCTGAGTTCGCCGGGCGAGTACCTCGGAGCTCTGCTGTCACCCCTTGCGCTCGTCGCGATCGCTCTCATCATGAGAATCTCCGTGGGAATCCTCGCTCTTGCCGCCGCCTACCCGTTGAGCAGGTCGACGAAGCCGCACGATCATCAGGACGTCCGAGCGATGACGCGGCACATCCGCGTATGGCGAGATCGGCTCTATCTCAGCCGTGCATACCGATCGCTCCGGTGGACCTGGATCGTCCGGAACGCTGCGGTCCAACAACTCGGTCGTCGGGGAGCGAGACTCGCGATGTGCAATCCGGTACTGAGATGGGCCGGCATCGCACTGTTCATCCTTTTCGTGGTTGTCTTCTTCTTCGCACTGGGAGCATCCATGCAGTAGAGCGGAGCTCGGCGGACAGAGGAAGCCGCCAAGTGCCGGCGAATAGCTTGTTCCTGAATGCGACAACGGCGCACCCGAAACTCGACGTTCCCTTGCCCGGGAACGACTCGTGCCCGAACGCAACGCCGCCATTCGTATCGATAACCGCGGCAACGTGAACACCGGCACGCGTATCCACACCACCAATCACTCCAGATACCATCAACATGCGCCGCCCCCTTTCTCTCGCTGAAGGCGGAGAAGGGTGGCACATGCCACCAGGACGGCGGACCGAGACCACCCGAGCTGGAACTAGCAGCTCAACCGGGCCCTCACGGCCCGACCGAGGCGTCCAACACCGATCCGAATCATCCCTCCCAGCCGGTCGTGGGCGCAGATGCAGGACCACCAGAACAGTGCTGAGTTCAGGAGTCGGCAGCACTGAACGGCCGGTTGTGGTATTCATAGGTGCCGAGACAGGCCCTGGAAATCGACGGAATCGACAGTCTCGGCGCGGTTCCTATAGTTCGGGAACGAATCCACCCCATCGAATGCGAGGAAAGAACCGATGTCGATCCTGTCCCAGAACGTGCTCGTGGTCTCGCAGAAAGCGAAGCTGATCGAAACGAAGAACGAATACGAGGTTTTCGACGGCTCGGGGAACGAGATCGGCACGATCCGCGAGCTCGAGCAGTCCAAGACCAAGCGCGCGGTCAGGCTCCTCAGCGGCGTCGACCAGTTCATGACACACAAGCTCGGCGTGTTCGAAGCCGACGGCCAGCCGGTCTGCACCCTCCTGCGGCCCGCCAAGCTGATGAAGTCCAAGATCAAGATCACCGACGCGGCCGGGTCGGATCGAGGAGCGATCCTGCAGGGCAACGTGATGGGCAAGAAGCACTTCAAGCTGGTGAACGGCGAAGGTAGCGAAATCGGGTCCATCGACGCCGAGAACTGGCGGTCGTGGGACTTCGCCATTCACGACGCGAACGGCGCCGAGGTCGGTCGCGTCACGAAGAAGTGGAACGGGATCCTGAAGGAGGGCTACACCACCGCCGACACGTACGTCCTGCAGATCGAGGGCGAGGTCTCCGACGACCTGCGGCTCATCATGGTGGCGTCCGCGGCTGGCCTGGACGTAGCGCTGAAGCAGGACGACACAGGCGGTTGGGGCCGCGGTGGCGTCGGCTAGCGCGGGACCGGTCACGACGAACCGCAGTCGCTACCTCCATTGATGAGGGTGAATGCAGCCGCTCTTGACCACTAGAGGCGGCGGCGAGATGTGTCAAGACGCAAGTCCTGAAGCCGCGGTCACGGTCGTGACGCCGATCGGTTCTCGATAACGTCCCTCGGTCGAGTGCCATCAGCATCACCTCAATCGGTTGACCAGTTGACCGGCCGCAAAGTGTTGCACGTGCGTGTGTGATTTGGGGGTCTCTGCGCGCGTTCGCGACGAGGCGGCCGGTGTCATGGCCGTTTTTCGGATCGTGGCTGTCGTGGATGGCATTCGCGGTGCTCCGATTCTGTTCCGGGGGTTCTCGATCGTGGGATGGCCGTGGCATCTTGGTGTGAGTTGGATGCAGAGATTGGTCCTGGGCCTGCAACCTGGCCGATCCAGACAGGGCCTGAACGTTGTGCTCGGACCACGAACGGCCAACAGGGTTACGTCGACGACTCCTGACGACGGAATCTCCACTGAGGCCAACGATCGTTTCGTACTCCATGACCGTGAAATAGACACGCCAACCCTCTCACCAGAGTGTCAGTAGCCCTTTCACCAGAGTGTCAAGAACCCTCCAATCCCTGTCGTGGACGACGTTTCCGGACCGTCGGATCACGAATCCGCCGACGTCGGGTTTCTGGTGGATGACCGTCGAGTTGGAGGGTTGCTGACACTCTCGCGACAGGGTCATCCGGCATCGTCGTGGTCGAGGTCGATCCCCGATCCGGCGATGGGAGGTGCTCGTGGCGTCGATCCGCAAAGTCGTCCACCGCACCGGCCGCATGTCGTGGCAGGCCCGGTGGCGCGACCCGACCGGCAGCCAGCACTCGAAGAACTTCGGTCGCCGCATCGACGCCGAACGGTTCCTCATCACCGTCGAGGCCCGCAAACTCGCCGGCACCTACATCGACCCGAGAGCCGGACGGATCCGACTCGGTGAGTTCACCGAGCAGGCGACCGCGGGGTGGGTGAACCGCCGCGACTCGACCAAGGCCCGTGACGAGTCGTATCTGCGTAGCCTCGTCCTGCCCGTCTTCGCCGACATGCCGATCGGCGCCATCAGTGTCTTCGACGTCCAGGAATGGGTTTCGGACCTCGACGCCGACGGCTACGCCCCGGCCACCATCCGCAAGGCCTACCAGCTCCTCGGACGGATCCTGCAACGACGCCGTCAACGGCGGACTCATCGCCCGCACCCCCTGCCGCGACGTCACCCTGCCCAAGATCGAAGACACCGAGAAACGGTTCCTCTCCCCCGACGAGATCACCCACCTCGCCGACACCATCGACCCCCGATACCGGGCCCTCGTCATCACCGCCGCGTACACGGGCTGCCGCATCGGGGAACTCATCGCCCTCGACACCGACCGCTACCAGCCAGACAAGCGGATCATCCGCATCGAACGGTCCCTCGCCGAAGTCCGCGGCCACCTCCGCTTCGGGCAACCCAAGACCGCCGCCGCCCGACGAGCCGTGTCGCTACCCGAATGGCTGCCCGAGGTCATCGACCAGCACCTCAGCCGACCACCCGCCCGGGCCCGACGGCCTGATCTTCACCGCTCCCGAAGGCGGACCCATCCGCCGCAACACGTTCCGCAGCCGCTTCTGGCTCCCCGCCGTCACACGACTCGGTCGGCCAACCGATGCGGTTCCACGACCTCCGACACAGCCACGTCGCCCTCCTCATCGCCCAAGGCGCCCACCCCGCCGTCATCGCCTCCCGACTCGGACACACCAGCGTCAAGACCGTCCTCGACGTCTACGGCCACCTCTACGAAGGCCTCGACCGCAACGCCGCCGACACCCTCAACCCACCCTGGGACCCATCTGATGTGGACGCATCGTGGTCGCGACGCACCCGAAACAGGGACCAAGGAAGGGGACTGAGCTAGAGAAACCCAACAAACACAAGGGATCCAGGAGTGGGCGCTACTGGGATCGAACCAGTGACCTCTGCCGTGTGAAGGCAGCGCTCTCCCGCTGAGCTAAGCGCCCGGCCGGACTCGATTGTAGGAGACGCTGCGCACGAATAGCGTCGGCCGTCACCCTCCCTCCGCGCTTTGCCCGATCGAGTGGCGCCGCGATCCCTCGGCATGTACCTTTCGGAAGTCGACGTCCGCGAAGTGCGGCGTCTCGAATCCAGGAGCCACCTTGGCGATCACCCTGCTGGGTCTCATCCTCGGGGTCGCGCTTCTTGCTTGGGCCTCCGACCAGTTCGTGATCGGCGCCGCCCGCATTGCCGTGATCATGAAGGTGGCACCCATCGTCGTCGGCGTTGTTGTCGTCGGGTTCGGCACCAGCAGCCCTGAACTGCTCGTCTCCGCGAGCGCAGCTGCAAGCGGGCAGCCGGAGATCGCGATCGGCAATATCGTCGGATCCAACCTGGTGAACCTGAGCCTGATTCTCGGCATCGGCGTGCTGATCTTCCCGCTCGTCGTCGACTCCCAAACCGTGAAGCGCGAGGCACCTCTGACCGCCGCGGCAATGCTGCTGTTCCTTCTCTTCGTCCAAGGCGGAATCTCGATCCTCGAAGGACTCGTGATGCTGGGGGCCATGGCGGCTGCCTTGGCGCTCGTGATGCGTCGTACCCCTAGCGACGATCTTGGCACCGAGGCTGTCGAGTTCGCAGGTACCGACCACCGCCTGGGGACCGAGATCGTCCGGACGGTGGTCGGACTCATCGGCACCCTCGCCGGTGCGCAGGTCCTCCTCTGGGCAGCCGTCGACCTGGCCGACCGAGCCGGCCTCGCACGCGGATTCGTCGGGGTGACGCTCGTTGCATTCGGCACTTCGCTCCCGGAATTCGTGACGGTCGTCCAATCGGCCCGTCGCCGCGAGGGCGACCTCATCCTCGGGAACCTCCTCGGTTCGAGCCTGTTCAACTCCCTTGCCGTGGGAGGTGTGGTTGGACTGGTCGGCGGCGCAGTTGTGGACGCCCCCGCACTCACCTTCCGCGCATCGCTGGCAGCGGTTGCGCTCGGCGTACTGGTGTGGGCCATGATGCGTACCGGCAGGAGACTGCGGCGTGCTGAAGGTGCGGCCTTGGTGGTGGTATATATTGCATTAGTGCCGCTCCTCGTCGGCTGATGATCGGTCGCGGCGTCTCTCGCCGTGCTCTTTGGAGAGGTTGTCCCGATGATGCTGATCGGAGTTGCCATCCGAGCGATCCGCGGAATCGGCGGTGATTGCAGAAGTGGATGAACCCGGCGTAGGCGTCGGCACGCTGGGTCTCTGATCTCAGCCGTCCCCAGGCTGCGGCCTCCCGCTGAGCCGGGCGCCCCGTGTCCCGGAGGTGGCGCTCTGGACATATCTAGGCTCAGCAGCATGCCGAAGGATTCGAACGAACACAGGTCGTGGCACATAGCGAACTCATCCGGCCGCGTCGCTTGGTGTCGGCCAACCCCCGCTGGGCCTGACCCATTCCGGTGGCGGCTCCGCCACACCCACCCCCCAATAACGGGGAAGCAGCTGCCCGAAGGGTCGGCGGCATGAACCGGCGCGAGTTCTCTCGGACGGTTGATGCGGTCTTGGCCGAGTTGCCCGAGTGGGTCCTCGAGCGGATCGACAATCTCGTAGTCGTCGTCGAAGACCGACCCACGCGCGACCAGGACCCCGAAGACCACGGAATCCTCGGCGTCTACGAGGGTGTCTCGCTCGCCGACCGCGGCGTTGACTACTTCGGGTACGCCCCCGACAGGATCGTCATCTTCTATCAGCCTCACCTCGAACTCGGCCTCGACGATGACGACCTCGCGGACGAGATTCGTGTCACCGTGCTCCACGAGATTGCTCACCACCTCGGCATCGACGACCGTCGGCTGCACGAGCTCGGCTGGGATTGACGAAGAAACCCGGATACTCCTTGCGGTACAATCGTTTCCCGGGAACAAGGAGGACGCGTGGACGAACTCATCGCTCAAATCACCGAGAAGACCGGAGTCACTACCGAGAAGGCCAAAGAGATGATCGGTGTGACCACGGAGTGGATGAAGGGCAAGCTCCCCGAGGGCCTCGCTGAGCAGGTCTCCGCGGCGCTCGCCGGTGCCGGCGGGATGGCATCATCTGCAGCCGCAAAAGCCACCGACGTGGCGGGCAGCGCTGCCGGTGTCGCAACGGGCGCGGCCGCGACCGCCACCGAAAAAGCCGGGGGCCTCTGGGACAAGACGAAGGACACCGTCACGGGGTTCGCGTCGGGCAACGACGAGTAGCCACATCTGATGCCTGCACAATGGGACCCTGCACTGACCGACGAGCCCGCCTGGCCCGTCGACGCCGAGGGCCCCGTTCTGCTCCTCATCGACGCCGAGACGTCGATCGAGCGAGAACTCATCAAGGGTTGGATCGAACGGAATCAGCCGGCCGACGCACGGGTCGACATCGCATACATCCCCGCGAGCCGCAGGGTTCGTCGACGAAAGCGCAACGACCCGCGCCTTGAGGCCCGAGTCGCACAGGACGACGACCCGATCATCGTCCCGATTCGGATCGTGTGGCTCGTCAAAGAGCGTGCCGGGAAACGCCAGGTATCGCTCAAGGATCTTCTCGTCTTCGGTGACCCGCGGGATCCCAACGTCGCGCGGCAACGGTGGGTCCGAACATTCCAGCCGGATCGCATCCGCATCGTCGTCGGCGAGTCGGCACTCAAGTCGAACCTTGAGAGCCGATGGAGCGACCCGACGGGCCGAGGACCGGCCGAGGGCACATCTCTCCCCGAATTCATCGCACTCAAGGCGTGGCTCGCCCTCGAACGTGCTGAGCGGGCACTCCGCGGCGCCCGCTACAAGGTGCCGAAGTTCCTGAGGGAGGACCTGTATTGGTCACGTGGTTTCCAGCGAGGCGTCTCCCGGCTCGCCATCCGGGAGGACGTGCCGCTCAAGAAGATGCAGCGAAAGACGGCTCACTATCTCAAAGAGATGGCGGCAACCCACTCCCCCTACGTGATCGACATCGTCACCGGCATCATGGCCTGGGTCCTCAGCCTCGGGTACCAGCACCTCGAGTACTCAACCGAGGATCTCCACGAGTTGTATCAGATTGGCGAGACCCACCCGCTCGTGTTCTTGCCCTCCCACAAATCGAACTCCGACCACCTCGTCCTACAGTACGTGCTGTATCAGAACGAGTTCCCGCCAAACCACACGGCCGGCGGAATCAACCTGAACTTCTTCCCGATCGGTCCCCTACTGCGTCGCACGGGGATCTTCTTCATCCGGCGCGAATTCAAGACCAATGAACCCTACAAGTTCGTTCTTCGTCAGTACGTCGACTACCTCCTCGAGAAGAGATTCCCTCTCGAGTGGTACCTCGAAGGTGGTCGATCGCGAACCGGAAAACTCCGCTCCCCGCGCCTCGGCATGCTCTCGTACGTGGTCGACGCCTACCTACGGGGACTCGTCGACGATGTCGTCTTCATCCCGGTGTCGATCGCCTACGACCAGATCTCCGATATCGGGGCGTACGCAACCGAGCAACTCGGAGGCAAGAAGGAGCAGGAGAGCTTCGCCTGGGCCTTGCGGTTCATCGGCAACCTGCACCGCCGATACGGCTCGGTCCACGTCCGTTTCGGTGCGCCCCTGTCGCTCAGAGACTCGCTGCCGATAGGCACGGATCTGACGACCGAGCGCGGTCGCTACATCATCCCCAAGATGGCATTCGAGATCTCCAATCGCATCAACGATGCCACCGCGATCACGCCAATCAGCCTGGTCACCCTCGCGCTTCTGAGCCGACCGGATCAGGGCCTCACCGTCGACGAAGCCGTCGAAGCGCTTGAGCCATTCGTCGACTACGTCCGTGAGCGAGACCTTCCGACGACCGCCCTCGGGGTGGCCGTTGAGCACGGCGTGGTCGAGGCCGCTCTCGACGCGCTCGTCACAAGCAAGGTCGTGTCCAGGGTCGAGGGCCTCGCCGATGTGGTCTACGTGATCGAGCGGGACCAGCACCTTGCCGCCGCGTACTACCGCAATACGATCATCCACTTCTTCGTCGACCGCTCGATTCTCGAGGTGGCCGTCGCCGGGATGCTGCGAGATGGATCCGCGGGCATGGATGCGCTTCTCGCCAGGGCGTTTGGTTGGCGTGCGATCCTCAAGTTCGATTTCTTCTTCGGGGGACGGGACGGTTTCCGCGACTCGATCATCGAGGAACTCCTCCTCGAATGCCCGGACGGGATCGAACGCGTCAACAGCGGCGACCTCGAAGGCGTGTTCGCATCCCTTGTTCCCGCCACTAGCCCCGCCATCCTCATGCCGTTCCTCGAGGCCTACCGCATCGTTGCCGCGGTGATCGCTCAGGCCGATCCCGCCGAGACCCTCGACACGAAGACGGTTCAGGCTCGGGCGCTGCGGCTCGGTCGGCAGTATGCCGCACAAGGAAGGATCACCACACCGGAATCGCTGTCGACTGAACTCTTCGCTTCGGGAATCGCGCTCGCCGACAATGCCGGCTTGCTCGACGACGCTGACCAAGACGACCGGGACGGCTTCCTGGCCGACATCGACGATGCTCTCGAAGACCTGCGCACCGTCCAGGCGTCGCATCATCCTTCGTAGCTACTGCGGCCACGCGCGAAATGACTAGTTGACCACGGTCCGTATTCGGTGATACACTGATCGTGGGCAGTCGATGGGGTAGCGGGCACCTGAGGGAACACCTTCGGGAGATAGCTCATGCGCACAAAGTCGACGAACGACCGCTTCCCAATTGTCAAACGCGGCTACGACCCGGAAATGGTCGAATCCCACCTCAGCACGATTGCAGACGAGAACGATCGAATACTCGACGAGGCAGCCGCCCAAATTGCAGCTCTCGAGACGGAACTCGAAGAGTCACGGAAGCACGAGGAAGCAGTTCACCTCACGATTCTCGCCGCGACCAAGACCAAAGAGAACATGCTCGCAGTCGCTCAGGGGCAGGCCGACGAGGCCAGAGCAATCGGTCGCAAGCAAGGTGACGGCATTATCACCGATGCCCGCATGCAGGCCTTCCAGGTAGTGACCGAAGCCCGCAAGGAGGCCGACGGCATTGTCGCCGAGGCACGCTCCGAGGCGGCGGCGCTCGTGCGAAGCATCGAAGCAAGCGTACCGGCGGCCAACGCTCCGTCAGAGCGCGAGATCGCCCTGCAGCAACGCGTCGAAGAGATGCAGAACGTCATTGCCGCTATGGAGTCCGAGCTCCAGACACGACCCCATGCCTCACGTACCGCCGAAATTGCTGACAGCCACGTCGAGGAGGACCTCGTCGCGCCGCCCATCATCGATGTGACGGTCATCCCTGTAGAGCTTGGAGCCACGGACGAGGACGCTCCCGACGCCGAACCCACAGCGATATTCACATCGTCGGAGACCGAGGAACACATCGAGATCGTCGTCACCGACACGGCGGCGATCGTGCCGGTCGATGAACCGGAATCGATGGTCGAGTCGGCCGACGTCGACGATGCCGATCCACCTCTCGACACGCCACGGTCAACCGACGACGGCAGCATCACCGACGATCGAACGACTGACGGAGTGAGACTGTCCTTCTACTCGCGACGCTCGGCAAAACTCCCTCGAATCGGCGTCGAGGCCGGTCGAGGCGCCATGGCGGCCGTCGCAGGCTTGCGCGCCGGCGTCACCTCCGACGACTCCAAGAACAAGTCCAATCATCCCGACCGCTCGCAGGAATTCGAGACGGTCTGACAAGGCTTGGCGGGGGCGGTACCGACGCTCGGCTGCCCGCCCGGGTCGATGCCCCACTGGGGCCGTCCCCGCCACCAGGTGCCACCGTGACTAGAAGTAGGGGTTCGCTCCGAGTGTGTGATCGGTGACATCGATCACCTCGGTGATCTCTGGTATGAGTTCGAGAATCGCCTTCTCGATACCGTCCTGAAGCGTCACCGCAGCGAGCCCGCACCCCTGGCACCCACCACCGAGTTCGAGCATCGCCCGGGAGCCGTCGACCGACACGAGGCTGGCGATCCCGCCGTGTGATGCAATCGCCGGATTGATCTGTTCGGCGAGGAGTTGCCGGACCTTCTCCTCCGGCGTACCGGAGAGTTCGATCTCGCCTCCGAGCCCAAGACCCGGGCTTGGTGTGTTCGGATTCCGAATGACGAGCCCAGCCGACGCTCCGGCGGTCGCCAGATCGAGGACCGCGCCGCGCAGATCCTCAACCGAACCCGCCGAGATGGCGACCGGAAGGCCGCCGTGCTCCTCCACGTGATCAGCGGCGAACACATCGCCGCCACGAACGAATGCGGTCTCATACACGTACCCGTTTGCACCGACACCGCTGATCCGCAGGGCAAGGTGGAGGTCGTCGATCCCTTCCGCCTCGCGGAGCTCGAGCACCTTCCCAAGCGCTTCTTCGGTGATCTCGATGACGGGTGTTTCGGTGTCGGTCATAGAACCGACGATCCTACCGGCCGGTCCCCGGCTAGCGGTACAGGTCTTCGATCTCGGCTGCGAAGTGGTCGACGGCCGTCATTCGTTGCACAACACCCGATGCCGACCTCTCCCCCAATTCGACCGACAGCGGCCTGGGGAGAAGCCCGACGCGCCGGATTTGCTCGGCCCGCGCGAACCTCCGATTCACGGCCTCCACAACAGACCGCACATGGTCAAGTGCCTCGTCCCGGTCATCGGCAAAGCCTTCCTCGACCGCGACGAGGACACCGATGTGGTCATAGCCATCGCCGACGACGACCGCATCGAGGATCGCCCGATCCTCCAGCAGAAGGACTTCGAGCGCCTGTGGGCAGACGTTCTTGCCGCCAGTCGTGATCACGATGTCCTTCTTCCGTCCGCTGATCGTGAGTTGACCGTCCTCCCCCATGCTGCCGAGGTCACCCGTATGGAGCCAACCGCCCCTCAGAGCGTGCCGGGTCGCCTCCTCTTCATCGAGGTACCCGGAGAAGACGCTCCGGCCACGGATCAGAATCTCTCCGTCATCAGCGAGCGAGATCTCAACCCCGGGCATGGGATGACCCACAGTGCCGTACCGATCTGCGCCGTCTCGAGTCACCGAAGAGGGGCCGGTCGCCTCCGAAAGGCCGTACACCTGACGGATCGGCACATCGAGTCCGGCCAGATACTCGAGTACGGCCGGATTGGCCGATGCGGCACCACTGAACGCAGCTCTCGTTCGTGCGAAACCCATCGCCTTCTTCGCCCGATCCGTGAACAACCGGCGTGCGATCGCGGTTTCGGATCGACGGAAGAGACCGGGCGACCGGCCTCCGTTCCGGGTCGCGAGGTTGCGCCGTGCGACAGCCATCGACCATTCCGCGATTCTCCGCTTGAACCCACCGAGTTCGTCGATCTGCCTTCTCACCACACGCTCGAATCCGTTCCATACGAGCGGCACACCGAAGAAGATCGTCGGCTGGATCTCGGGAAGATCGACGCGAACCCGCCCGAGTGACTGAGCGAACGCGACGCTGTAGCCAACCTGGGCCGGAGCGAGGATCGTGAAGATCTGCTCGGCGATGTGGCTGAGCGGCAGATACGACAGTGTGTTGTCGGCTGGACCAATGTCGAAGAGATCGATCGAGGACCATGATGTGAAGAAGAGATTGTCGTGTGTGAGCACGACCCCCACCGAGTTGCCGTGTCCGGCGGCCGTGAAGATGAGTGTTCCCGGATGCTCGGGCCGCAGAGCCACTAGCCGGGCATCTACCGCTCCGGCATCGGCACCTTGGGCACGATCGAGGAATGACGACCAAGAGATTGCGTCTCCGGGAGCGTTGTCGACACCGACGATCAGGTCAAGAGCCGAATGTGCTGCCATATGGATCTTCTCAATGTGGGAGGCCGTCTCGGCCAGCACGATCCGCGCACGAGACCGCTCGAGAATCTCCGCGATCTCTTCTTCAGAGCTCGAGAAGTAGATCCCGACGGGGACGGCCCCCACCGACATCGCCGCGACATCGAAGATCACCCATTCGGGCGTGTTGTACGAGAGGATTGCGACCCGATCCCCCGCTTCGATACCGGAGGCGATCAAGGCCTCGGCGGCCCGTCGCACTGTGGCGCCGTACTCACCCCACGTCGTCGTTTCCCAGACGCCATCGACGCGTCGCCGCAGCGCCGGTTCGTCGGGGAACCGCTCCGCGTTCGCAAGCACCAGGTGCGGGATCGTATCCACCATTCCTCCAGGATTCAGAACTGCGGCCGTCACGTGTACACAATGGGGGCATGCAAGAACTCCGCGGTGACGACCGCTCTTCGGGCGTCATCCTACATCCCACCTCACTGCCCGGACCGTACGGAATCGGCGATCTCGGGCCTGAGGCACACCGATGGGTTGACCTGCTCGCCGAGAGTGGAACCTCGTTGTGGCAAATTCTTCCGGTGGGCCCAACCGGATACGGAGACTCGCCGTACCAGTGCTTCTCCGCCTTCGCCGGCAACGTCAGCCTCGTCTCCCCCGACCTCCTCGTGGACGACGGGCTCATCGAGCTACCGTCTTCTCCCGGCTTCCCGGAAGATCACGTCGACTATGGGGCTGTGATCCCGTGGAAGAGGCAGATGCTCGCCGACGCGTTCGTCGGGTTCGAGTCCGGACGCGGCGACCCGCTGCTGCGCGATGCTTTCGAGCGCTTCCGCAACGAGCAGAACTGGCTCGACGACTACGCACTCTTCATGGCCATCAAGGCGGCCCACGGCGACGGAAGCTGGCAGGAATGGCCCGACGAGCTCCGTCTTCGAGAGACCGGCGCTATCAGATCGGCCCGTCGGCACCATGCGAGGGACATTTCGCGGATCAAGTTCTCACAGTTTCTGTTCTTCCGCCAGTGGGAATCCCTGCACCGCCATGCGGCTGACCGGGGCGTCCGGGTGATCGGCGATATCCCGATCTTCGTGGCCGGCGACTCCGCCGATGTTTGGGGGTCACCCGAACGGTTCCTCCTCGATGCCAAGCGTCGGCCCACCGTTGTGGCCGGCGTCCCTCCCGACTACTTCTCGGACACCGGGCAGTTGTGGGGTAACCCGCTCTACGACTGGGATCACCACGCTGAGACCGGATTCGCATGGTGGGCCGATCGGCTCCGCTCCACGTTCGACCTCGCGGATATTGCCCGGATCGATCACTTCAGGGCGTTCGCCGACTACTGGGAGATTCCTGCTGGAGCGGAGACCGCGATCGATGGGGTGTGGCGAGACGGGCCGGGGATGGCGTTCTTCAACGCCATCCGGGAGCGACTCGGTGCCGTGCCGATCATCGCAGAGGATCTCGGCGATCTGTCCAAGAAGGTGCCGAAACTGCTCAAGAAGACCGGGTTCCCGGGGATGCGCGTGCTGACCTTCGCGTTCTCGACCGACGAGAGCGACTTGTTCCTACCCCACAACTATCCGGTCGAGACCGTGGCGTACACCGGCACGCACGACAACGACACGACACTCGGTTGGTGGAGGACGGCACCCAAGCGCGAGCGCAAGTTCGCTACGCGCTACCTCTCCATCGATCCCGAGGATCCGGTGGCCGGGTTTCTCGAAGGGCTCTGGGGCTCGCGTGCCATGTTCGCACTCGCGCCGCTGCAGGATCTCCTACGCCTCGGCTCTGCCGCCAGGATGAACCTGCCGGGGACCACCGACGCGAACTGGCAGTGGCGCATGCTGCAGAGCCATGTTGCCGACGACCGCGTGGCGGTACAGCTTCGTGACCTCAATGACCGTTACGGACGCGTGTCGGGGAGCCAGGTCTCGTGAAGATGTATCCATCGGAGCCCATTCGGGGCTGAGCGATCGTTCACCATCACCGCCGATGAACTCCGCCCGGTGACTTCCCCATCGGTTGTCTGCCACTCCTCGTACATGCCGACGGGAGCGAACGGGTGCACCCAAACGTTCCGAATCTCGATGCACATGGGACGCCGCCCGTGGGCATCTGCGATCGCAGAGCGGATCTCATCGATGGTTTGAAGGCGACCGTCCGGCCCGACCATTCGGAACGAGTCATCGAGAACGTCGAGCCGCTCCAACTCGGCAGGTTCCGCGGTGCCGGCGAACCATCGTTCGAAGAACGCGTGAAGCCCGCGCACCTCGTCTTCGAACGCCGACCGTTCGATCACTGCAATTCGATCAGCTGGTTCGTCCTGAGATCGAGAACCCGTTCTACCGGGCTTCCCCCGTCTGCGATCCACCGTGCGAGTGTCTCCCCCGGGATCCGGACGATCCACCATGCAACGTCTCGGCTTCCCGATTCGCGAAACGCTCTCCAGGCCTTCCGTCCGGCCTCGATGGCAAGCGCCTCAACTCCGAACACGCCGAGATTCCGCTCCTTCGTGCCTTGGAAAGTCTCGCCCTCGCGAAAGGCGGGTTCGACGAATTCAACAAGTTCGTAGTCGCTCATCCACATTCCTCCTTTGCCCACCCGCATCGTATCGCATCGGCAAGGGCACGCGGCGTAGAATCTCGCCATGCAACTCGAACCTCGCTTCAGCCAAGACGCGATCGCTGCCGCCGTCGAGCGGGTCGCCGGTGAGATCTCCGCCGACTACCCCGACGAGACGCCACTGCTCGTCGGCATCCTGATCGGCTCATTCGTGTTCCTCGCCGATCTCGTGCGAGCCATGAGCATTCCGGTTGAGATCGACTTCATCCGGGCTCGGTCATATGGCAAGGGCACCGTCTCCTCGGGAGCTGTGGAGATCACGAAAGACATCGAGCATGACGTGACCGGTCGCTCGGTCATCCTGGTTGAGGACATCCTCGATACCGGTTTGACGCTGGACTTCGTCGGCGATCGGGTCCGAGCCGGACACCCCGCCGAAGTGAAGACGTGCTCATTGCTCGTGCGCGAAGGAGCCACACCGTCCGACTACATGGGCCTGTGGATCCCGCAGGGATTCGTCGTCGGATATGGCATCGACTACGCGGAGCGTTTCAGAGGACTCCCGGACATCCGCTCGGTACCGGGCACCTGAATCACTCCTAGTAGTTCGGGTTCTGGCGCGTAGGGTGAGAGACGAGGAGGTCAACATGTTCGTTGTCACATACCGGATTCGCGTGCGACCCGACCAGCGCCAGGCATTCTCCGTCTGTTGGCGGACCATCGCCGAGGCAAAGCGTGATCACTGCGGGAGCCTGGGTTCGCAGCTCTTCGCCCAATCCGATAGCACGCATCTCGTCTTCGAACGGTGGCCCGACAAGGCCACGTATGACGCGTGCGCTCTTCCGGAGAACTACACGGATCTCGATGGTGACCTCCATGGACTCTGCGAGGAGTGGGAGAAGACGGCTGAGATGGAACTCGCGGAGTCGGTGACGACGAGATAGGCGGTCGACGCTCCCGCTGCCGCCCGCGGACGTCACCGGTGGCTAGTCCACTCGGAACGGCCTTCAACCCTTCTGTACTCCTCCCCCGAATTGGGCCATCATGCTCACAGGCATGGAAGGCACACTCACACAGCACCCCACGGGGTTCGTCTGTCGCGTTTGCGACGGAGTCGCCGTCGTCGAGCTCGACGGCGACTACTTGTGCGCAGTGCACGCGATCGAGGCGATGACCACGATCGAAATCGACCTCAGGGAAGAGGAACCGGCCGTCAGGGCATCGACGAACTGATCCGATGGGTTGGGCGCTCATCGACAGCCGTCATGCACGAACGACACAGACCGGGTGGATCGGAGTTGGCTTCACGCGGGTCCGACACGGTGCCGATAGACGTCGATACCACCGGCCGTCGGCCTCCGAAGAGAGCGAGAGCTGGCTGCGGGTGAAGTGCCCCGATGGCAGGCATCCCACCGTCCCATTCGTTCTTGCGGCCTTCCTGCAACGCGACAGAGCCGCGACCGTCGCCAGACGTCGCGGCTCCATCCTGGTCCACAGCGGTGCCGGAGGCTTCCGACCGCTGGGTTGCTGCTCTTGACGCTACACGTCGATCTCGGCCGGTGGGCGCACTTCTCACCTCGGGAGCCATCAGCCGTTCTCGTGCACTCAAGATCCGGCAGCGAAGGCGCACGAGTTCGGTCTCGTCACCATCTGACGGACTCATCCGCTGAGAGCGATGCGCCCGGCGGGATTGCGGTCGATGATCGATGAACGAAGAAGAGGGATGGCGGAATGCCGAGCGGCAATTCGTTGAATCGAGACCACGATCGCGAGAAGGAGAAGGCATACGCAAGATCGACGACAGGGCGTGCGCTCCGGCTCGCATCGGGACCGCCGTGGCGATCGAGGCACTTGGTTGACACACCACCCACCACGCCTCGTCACTTCGAACGAAACAGACGATCAGGGATCCGACACCTCGGACAACGACCCGACGCAACTACCCAGCGAGAACGATGCCCTTCGCTCGCGCCTCGCCACGCGAGCGCGTTCGAAACGGTGGCCAACGGTGGTTTTCGTGTTCTTGACCGCCCTGTCCGTCCTCGCCACCACGGTCGCGGTGTGGGCGCATGAGACGGCTATCGACACCGACAAGTTCATGGAGACGGTGCAGCCGGCCCTTGACGACCCCGCCCTCCATACGGCGTTGCGCGAACGGATTGACGGTGCCCGGTTTGCCGGTCGATGTGGTGGTTGCGATTGTCCAAGCGTACGGGAGATCCGCGTCTCTGCCGTGAACGGAGGCTCCCCGCCACCGTTTCGGAGTGGCCGAGCCCCGCTGCGGCAGATCGTGGCCGAGAGCGGCGCGGTAGTCTTGCGAATGCCAGTTTGAGCATCATGGGCGTCGTGCAATTCGCGCGATCTTCATGAACGTGACGTGCGGGGAACCCAAGGCGCCACGGTAATCATCGGAGGAGTCGAACGGATGCATGCCAGCCACACCGAGCCCGCCCCGAGCGTCGCGTTGCGCGTCCTCGATGCGCCAACCGAACTGGCGGAGTTGTGCGAACTCATCGCGGACGTCTTCGGCGAGCCGGTTCCGAACGTCATCGACATCCGGGGCTCGTTGCTTGCGGGCGGAGTGTGTATCGGCGCCTTTGCTGAAGACCAGATGGTCGGTGGGTTGTGGTCGTTCGCCGGCTGGGACGAGCGTGGGCCGTTCCAGCACTCCCACACGATGTGTGTCTCCTCCAACGTTCAGGGTCGGGGCATCGGCCGGACGCTCAAGCGGTTCCATGCTGAGTGGTGCCGCGACCGGGCGATCGATCGGATCTGCTGGACGTTCGATCCGCTCATGGCGGGCAACGCCCGGTTCAATCTGAACCGGATCGGCGCCGTGGGAGATCGTTGGATCGAGGATTGTTACGGATCGATGTCGGGACTACTCGATCCGGCGAGCAGAACGGGAGGGGCAGCACCGAGCGATCGCCTCTCCGTGACATGGGTTCTGAGCGGAGCAAGGGTCGAGGCGGGGAAGACCACGACCCTGGTTGGCATCCCTCCCACCGGAAACTCACCCGAAGCACTGTCCGCCGAGGAGGCGGTGCTTCGACTCCGCATTGAGCTTCAGCCATTGATCGATGCCGGAGCGATCGTGACCGGCGTCGAACGACTCGGCGACGGATGGGCGTATCGTGTCGAGCATCGCAACGAGGAGCAGCCGTGCGTCTGAATGCTGTCCGCGTGCACCCGGTGACCCTGCAACTCAGGTCACCGTTCGTCACCAGCGTCGAGAGCGAGGTCGATCGGCCGGTCCTCATCGTCGAAGTCGAGTCCGAGGGCCTACGCGGATTCGGCGAGGTCGCCATCAGCGACAACCCATGGTTCTTTCCCGAAACGCGTTCGACGGCGCTCGTGATGCTGCAAGAGTTCCTGGCACCGATGGCGCTCCAAGCCGATTTCGGCGCGCCGGACGACGTGCCGCGGATCTTCGATCGCGTGCGCGGCTGGACCCTTACGAAGGCAGGTCTCGAAGGGGCGATTCTCGACCTCCTCGCCAAGAGCGCCGGTCTGCCCCTCTTCCGTTTCCTCGGAGGCGAACGCAATCGGGTGCCGTGTGGCACATCGATCGGAATCGAAGAGGATCTCGATGAGGTCATGCGGCGGGTCGACACGGCCCTTGCGTCCCATTCGAGGCGCATCAAGATCAAGATCACCCCGGGACGCGATGTCGAGGTGCTCGATGCGATACGCATGCGTCACCAGGACATACCGCTCATGGCAGACGCCAACGAAGCGTACGGCCCGGAGCACATCCAGGAACTGGCTGCGTTCGACCGCTTCGACCTGCTCATGCTCGAACAGCCGTTCCCCGACAATCGCCTCGACCTCCACGCCGAACTGGCGCAGAGAGCCACGACGCCGATCTGCCTCGACGACGCGATCCACGATCTCGAAACCGTTCGCCTCGCACACCGCCTCGGCGCGCTGGGGGTGCTCAATCTCAAAGCACCCCGGATGGGCGGGTGGATTCGGGGCCGCAACGCGGCAGCTTGGTGCGCCGACAGCGGTGTCCCCGCCTTTGTCGGAGGCCTGGTGGACACGGGGATCGGCAAGAGCTTCAACCTCGCTCTCGCCACCTGCCGTGGCCTCGAACTCCCCGCAGATGCCACACCGTCTGCCCACCACTTCCCAAACGACCTGGTGGATCCCCCGATTGAATTCACCAACGGCTACTGGACACCGCCCGAGGCACCGGGCATTGGTGTCGCCGTTGACCTCGAACGCCTCATGTCGGGTCGCACGATCGAGCTCCGATAGCAGCGGAACGGCACCTCGCCGTCGTCGTTCTCGCACCGGCGATTTTGGCCGCCCGTCACACCCATGCTCTCACGGATCGTCGTGGTTCTCCCGCGATTGCGGTGCACGCACCCGTGCGGTTCTTCACCCATTCGGGACGATGTCAACTCGAGCCACGCGAGCAGACACTGGTATAGAAGATCGATGCCCAGCCGATCGGATGCCATGACGCCTGCCCATCTCGAACTGCTGAGACGACTTGCACTGGCCGACCTTCAGATCAAGACGGCTCCAGAGCCAACCCATCGCGTGACGCTGGAGCGGCTGACGGTGGCAATGTGCAGGTGGCTCGGGCGGTGAGCTTCAAGCTTCAAGCTTCAAGTTCGAAGACCCTCGATCTCCAAGGGTCCGCCAGACCAGGTCGAATACAAGCTTGCAGCTAGCAGCTGTCAGCTCAGCTGTCGTACACCCTCACTGCGGCGATTCGGTAGGTGAACGTTCCACCGGGTGCTTGGTAACTGACCTCGTCCCGGGAGAGGCGCCGAGAAGTGCTTGGCCCAACGGACGCTGAGGAGAGGCAAGGAGGATGCCGGGGACCGATCCCGGGTCTAGAATCTACTCAACCAGCCGACACGCGCCCATGAGCCAAAGGAACGTCCCACATGGTCACTTCGAGTGAGACAAACGATCGGGGTTCCGACACCTCGGAGAACGAATTGGCGCAGCTACGCAGCGAGAACGAAGCTCTTCGCTCGCGCATCACCACACGAGCGCGTTGGCGACGGTGGCTGACGGTCGTCCTGGTCTTCTTGACCGCCCTGTCTGTCGTCGCCACTACGGTTGCGGTGTGGGCGCACGAGACGGTCTTCGACACCGACAGATTCATGGAGACGGTGCAGCCGGCCCTTGACGACCCTGCCCTCTACACCGCATTGAGCGAGCGGATTTCGGACGAGGTCATCGTGGCGCTCGGTCTCGAGGCACGGATCTCGGCCACGCTCACCGGTGTCGACGAGTACCTCTCGCAAACACTGCTCGAGGCGCTCGATGTCAGCGACCGGGGTCAGGCAGTACTCGATCGCTTCGATCGGCCTTCGCTTGCCGTCCTCGCGGCTCCGATCGCCAACGCAATCGAGACTCGTATCACCGAGATCGTCGACTCGTTCATCACGTCGGACGAGTTCAGAGGGCGATTCACCTATCTCGTGGAGCAGGCCCACACAGCCGGCGTCGCGCTGCTCCGCAACGACCTTGTCGAACTCCCGAACGTGTACATCGAGAACGGCGAGGTGCGCCTCAACCTGGTTCCAGCCATCACCGACGCTCTGCGCCGCGTAGCGGACGAGATCAGGGACTTCCTCCCAGACGTCACGCTCCCGGACGTAATCTCGGACGGTGTCGACGCTGGCAGACAACAGCTGGCCGAGGCCGTGAACGCCCAACTACCTGAGGACTTCGGCCAGGTAACCCTGCTCAGCGAGCAGAACCTGATCGAAGCCCAGGACGCGGCACACCGGCTCGACCAGTTCGTCTGGCTGCTCGTGCTGCTCACCATCACTCTGATGGCTGTCACCGTTGCGGTCTCCTCGACTCGTCGGAGGACCGTCATCCAATTGTCGCTCGGGGTCGTTGGCGGCATGGTGATCGGGCTCGCTGCGGTGCGGCGCCTCGAATCGGCAATCGTGGAGCAGATATCGAACCCCAACGGCCGAGCGGCAGGGAGCTCGCTCCTCGGCGAGGTGGTCTCGAGCCTGCGATCCGTGGCGGTCGTCGTCGTAGTCGCCGCCGTGATCGTTGCCGTTGCCGCCTACCTTCTCGGACGGCCAGCCTGGATCGCCGGCCTCTCCGATCGGTTGAGGAGCGAGAGTACCTCCGAACCCGGCGGCAGCGACCTTGACCGGTGGATCGCCGCCCGCCACGACGCGCTGAGGATCGTGGGGATCGCCGTCGCGGTGATCATCCTGTTCATCACCGGCATCAACCTGTTCCCGGTGGTCGTGGTCGCCGCTCTTCTCGCCTTGTACCTGTGGGCAATCTCGGCAGCAACACAAAGGACCGCTGACGACGAGCCGGCATTGGGTGACGTCGACGAACCGCACGACCATGCCGAAGTGACACGATGACACTCCCCTCATCGAGCACTCAGCAATAGGAAGCGCTGCTCGAGATAGTGATGGGGTCCGACACGGATGTCGGGTCCGTTCGGCAGGCACTGGAATCGGATTGCCTCGGCGGCCAGAGCCGTTGGGACGCGTTCTACGACAGCCTGGACTTGACGTTGAACGTGCCCGAGTCGTGGTGACGACAAGGCGGATCTTGGGTGGTCGAGGCGATACCGTCGTCACACTGTCCCCCGTCCTTCCCGCTCAGGTCTCACGGCACATGCGCATGCGCCGAGCCTCGACGTGGAGGTCGACGCGATGCCGGTAGCAATCGTCACCTCGGCATCCATGAAGGAGAGCACGACCGGCTTGAGCGGACACCGACCCACACGGTTCGGGTCACGACCGGCTCGTGCGGTCGACGCGATGAAGCCGGAGGATTCGGCATGGCACGCTCGACAATGATCCAGGCGGACGTGACAGCGCCTCCGCACGAATCACCCGCAACCAGACGGCGGGTAATCTGGTGCGGAACTCTCTATTGCGTCACATCTGTGAAACGCACGGAGAGGACCGACATCACGGACACCATGGCAGACCGAGGAGACCGAGCGTGACCACGTCCGAGCAGATCATCACCGAAGCACCCTGGTATGCACTGTCGGCGGATGACACCGTCGCCCGCCTCGCGGTGGAGGCTGGGAATGGGCTCGATGCAGATGAGGTCCGGCGCCGTCTGACGCAGTACGGGCAGAACGAGATCACCGTCGAACCGCCTCCAACGCTCTGGGAAGTGGCGAAGGGCCAGCTACTCAACCCCATGAACATCATGTTGCTCATCGTCAGCATCGCCAGCTTCGCGATCGGACAAATACCGACGGGTGCCATCGTCATGGCGCTGGTTCTATTCAACGTGATCATGGGAACCAACCAGGAGCGCAAGGCGATGGCCAGCGTCGAGGCGCTCGCCCAGCTCCAGGTGCCCATCGCCCGGGTTCGACGGTCCGGTCGGGTCGAGGAGGTGGATTCGGTCGGGCTCGTGCCTGGCGACATCGTGCTGCTCGAGGCCGGCGACCTCGTACCGGCAGATGCCGCGTATCGTCACGTCGGCATCTCTCGAGGTCCAGGAGGCTGCCCTCACCGGCGAGAGCGCACCGATCGCCAAGGACGCAGCGACCCTCCCCGCAGGCGAGACGGCGCTCGGCGACCGCACGAATCTCGTGTTCCAGAACACCCAGGTCACGCGGGGCTCGGCGACCGTCGTCGTGGTTGCCACCGGCGAGTCCACGCAGATGGGTCAGATCGCCGACATGGTTACGGCGACGAAGCGCACGAAGTCGCCGCTACAACGCGAGCTCGACAGCCTCACCAAGCTCTTCGGCTTCCTCGCTTGGGGTGCCGTTGCCATCATCGCGATCTTCGGGATCGCCCGCGGCATGGAGAGCGAGACTCTGGTCCTGTTGTGTGTCTCGACAGCGATCTCGGCCATCCCGACGGGTCTGCCGACGTTCGTCCAACTGATGCTGTCGTCGGGCGCCCAGCGACTCGCCGAGAACAAAGCGGTGGTCAAGTCGCTCACCGATGTCGAGACGCTCGGTGGTACGACGGTCATCAACAGCGACAAGACCGGAACGCTGACGATGAACGCCATGACGGCGACGACGATGCTGACCGGCGGCGCGTGGTACAAGATCGGCGGCGGCGGTTACAGCAAGACCGGCGCGATCACGGGTGCCGCAGGCGAGCCGACACCGGATTTCACTCGATTGGGACTCGGTCTCGTGCTGTGCAGCGACGCGACGGTGGCCGATGACGAGTCGATCATCGGCGACCCGACCGAAGCGGCGCTCGTCGTCCTTGCCGCCAAGGTCGGTGTCGACGCCGAGGAGACACGCCGGACGCTGCCCCGGCGGACGATGGTGCCGTTCGATTCCGAATACAAGTTCATGGCGACGTTCCACGACCGCCCTGACTGGTTCTCGGGAGGCGTCCTCCACGAGCCCCACTTCATCAGTGTGAAGGGTGCGCCGGACATCGTCATCGATCGATGCACGTCGGCGCTGTGGCACGGCGGTCAGGTCTCGATGGAGCAGGTGCGAGAAGAGTTCCTCGATGCGAACCGGCAGTTGTCCGAGCGTGGGCTGCGCGTGCTCGCGTTCGCTGCTCGCGACCTCCCGGATGAGGCGATGACGGCAGCACTGGACGACCCGATGGGCGCGGTGCAGGACCTCATGCTGGTTTCCCTCGTCGGCATTATCGACCCGCTGCGCGCGGAGGCCGTCGACGCCGTTCGCATCGCCTTCTCCGCAGGCATCGACGTGCGGATGATCACCGGCGACCACACCGTGACCGCCCGGGCGATCGCCGACGAGCTTGGACTCGGACCCGGGGTGATCACGGGGACCGAACTCTCCCACCTGAGCGACGCCGATGTGATCGAACAACTCCCGCAGTTGCACGTCTTCGGCCGCGTCGCCCCCGAGGACAAAGTCCGCCTCGCCCGGCTGATGCAGGAGGCCGGCGAGGTCGTAGCAATGACCGGCGATGCCGTCAACGACGCTGCCGCTCTGAAACAGGCCGATGTCGGTGTGGCCATGGGGAGCGGCTCAGAGGTGACGAAGCAGGCGGCCAAGCTCATACTCACCGACGACAACTTCGCCACGCTCATTCACGCCGTCGACCTCGGGCGCGACATCTATCGTCGAATCTCGTCGTATGTGAAGTTGCAGCTCACGATCCTGTCCTCGGTATTGCAGCTGATGCTGCTCGCGACGATCCTCAACATCAACGGAGGCGTGGCTCTGTTCCCGATGCAGTTGCTGTTCGCCAAGTTCTTCGTCGTGGCAACCGTGGTCGTCGGGTTCATCGTCGATGTGCCCGACCCCGGCGTCATGCAACGCCCCCCACGCACGCCAGGTTCGAAGATCGCCAGTGGCGCACAGGCCACGCGCTGGGTGATCAGCGGCTTCATCATCGCCGGCTCGGCGCTCGCCCTATTGTCGTGGGGCCCCGATGAGCCAAGCACGACCGCGCCGTCGGTCTCGATGACGATGGCATTCGCAGTTGTCGCCCTGAGCGCCGTCAACATGGGGCTCGTCATGCGGCGCGAACGGCAGGCTCCGTGGTCTTCGCCGGTGTTCCCCTTCCTCGGCTGGATCATGCTCGGCTGGGCCCTCACCTGGGGTGCAGTGGAACTGAACATGCTGCAACGGCTCCTCGACACGGTCGCGCTCACGGGTCCACAGTGGGCCCTCGTCCTCGGACTGTCGCTCGTCTCGCCGTTGGTTGTCGCAGCCGACAAGGCCGTGCAGATCCATCGCCTCAACCAGGCGCAGCACGCGGACCAGGAGGCTGCAGACACCGTCAAAACCGCTGCCTGAAGACCGGCGCGACAACCGAGGAGTTGCTGGAGCGAATCAGAGGTGTGGGTACGATCGGCTACCTCGGGACCGTAGTGCCCACGGCAGACGACACGACCGAGCCCCATCAGCAGATCCGCCGTCAGCGACTCCAGAATTGCGCCGGATCGCTGGCGAATGGGTCCGGAGCCTTTCTGCGGGCACCGATCAGCATGGTGTTCATTGCAGCGGTCGCGCTCGCTCTCGGCGCCGAGACGACCGCCCCGGTGGCCGTCGCCGTAGTCACCTCGTATCTCATCGTCGCCGGTGTCCGCTACGCACTGTCGAAGCGGAAAGCCGCAACGGGAGACCCCACACCTGCCGAAGCATCAGGCGGCTGAACCGGCCACCCGGCCAACCACCCCAGCGTCGCCGCCGCCGCTCAGAGCCTCCCCGGCGAACAGCAAATCGATGTCTTTGGCCGGGGGATCCCTGTGGGTGTCAACCTTGCGTGAGACGGCTTGTGTGGGCGTATCACTGTGTTGACAGGGCGAGAATGAGGGAATTCCCGGCTGGGCCGTGACGAACCCGGCCGTTGGTGAATCAACGATCCGCTTCGAGCTGTCCCAACGTCACGAATCGCAACCATTCCGGATACCCACACGCACGATCAAAGGTGAAGCCGAGATCCTCAACCCACGGGGTATGGGCCAGGAGCGTACGCCACGAAGACACCAAAGCATGCTGCCGCCCCAACGTCGGACCGAACGCCTCAAGCGCCAAAGACCACGTATCGACCCCACCCACCGAGACCTCAGCAATCTCAATATCGCATCCCGCAAACAGACGATTCGTATGAATCGAAGGAAGAATGACCTCCCGATCAGCCGGCATGAAACTACGAGTAAAGATCACCTTACGAACATCAACCCACGGCGTCCCCGACAACTGCCAAATCCCATCACCCTCACCCGGTTCCCACCTACTCCACTCCTCGACCCGACCATCAAGACCACCCCCAAGACTCAACGACAAGCCGAGTGTCCGACGCACCTTGACCTCAAGCGTCTTCCCATAGCGACGCTTCACCCCAATATCATCGAGTCCGTGCAACTGGTACGTATCGAGCCGTTCCTCAACGCTACCCACCGTCCGTCCCCCCGTGAACCAAGCCTGAACATCCGACGGAATCGAACCGCGAGCGAACCAGCGGACCTCAGACGTGTGGAACAGACCCGCCGTATCCCCACCAGAACCTGCTCCAACCCCCAACGCGTCAACCCCAGATCGATCCTCCAACTGGTCCATAGCGTTTCTCCCCGTCATGGGCAGTATTCAACGACTGTCATGATACCGCCCAAACACACCCGCCAACAGGCCGGCCGCCCCGACGAAGCATGCGGCGATTCAGCCTAGACGGTCGTATCGGTGGAGTTGGCTGGTTGCACCCGACAGAACCACTCGGTCTCCCAACTGTCCGTCCCTGCCGAGTTCGCTCATGGGACACGACCGAAGAGCACAGCTAGCGGTCGGTACGGATCGTCATCGCCTCGGTGTCGCGAGCGAATCGTATGAGCACGCCGCGATTGAGACAATGCCACTTACCGCGGACCATCGATCCTCGTACAGAGGATGTTTGCGTCGCGGAGAATCCTGAGGTGCTCGGAGACATTGGACTGGGAGAGGGTCAGTTGAGCGGCGATCTCTCTCACGGAAAGTGGCTTGCACTCTTGGAAGAACTCAATGATCTCAATGCGGGCAGGGTGGCCCATCGCCTTGGCGATTGCCGCCATCTCCTGCCAGGTGAGTGAAGCCGGATCAATCGGCAGGTCGTCGTCGAGGCACGGCGGAGGCGGGGGGAGGTCCATGACTTCGAGCGTACTGAGCGATTCTGCTCGTGCCATGAGGCCGAAAGGCCGTTCTACGAGGCCGAAAGACCATTCAACGTCGATCGGTGGCGGAGTTGTGCGAAGAACTCCGAGGGGTACCCGACATTGCGGCACTCGCAAACGTCAATAGCGTCGCTCGAGTCGGGGCCTTCCCAGCGGAGTAGTCACCCGCCCACATCGGCTGCGATTTCAGGGGGGGCTTCTTGTTGCTGATCTAGACTTGGCACAGCAAGTAGCATTGGCCATTCTCATGAGGTGGGATAGGCGTGGCGGAGCTCGTGAATGAAGTCAACCGGGACCGGTTTCTGACGGCTCGCTGGAACAACATCCTCACGCTTTCGTTGGGTATTCCGGCGCTGGTCTTTGCTTTCGTTGCGCTGATTGGCGGTACCTTCTCTGACCGAGCCGCCTTCATCGGTCTCGTCCTTATCAGCGCCTTCTACTGAGTAGTCGTGGAGCAGCACTCCGTCATGCGGTTCGCGTGGCTCCGCAAGAAGCAAGGAACCGATGACCCGACGATGAGTAGGACTGCCCGGCTGATCTACATTGGCTACAACGTGATCTGGTGGTTGCCGGTAGTGTTGGTAATCCTCGGGGTCTGGTCGTATCGAGCCGGTGCCGTCGGGTTCGTTGTTGTCACCGTCTTCAGAGCTCTCGCGAATCTGTATCGCAACAATATGCTGCCCATCGAAGCCGCACAGCGATTCCCGCTTCGTTCGCCTTGAACTTCTACCGTCGCTTCTGCCGAACGCGGGAGAACCGAGCCGACTACGTAGAAATCAGCGGACGGCTGCTAGCCACAATCCCAAGATCGGCTGTCCCAGCACGACCGGAAGACCCCCCGCAACACGAGCAATGGGTGACTATCTATGGATCAGAAGGTTGTGGGGGCTCGAGTCCCTCCGGGCGTGCCACTCATGTCGGCACCTGTGGGTGGTGTTGGCGCTGTCTAGGCTCCGCAGGTCGTCTGTCGCCTCAGGGGGTCATTGCGTCGCTTCGGCGGATTCCGGTCGCTGGCGTGTCGCCCACCCCCTGCGGTCGATGGTCTACACAGGCGAAGGGCCTGACGAGCCTGACGAATTGAGGGGGTCCTCATGATGCGTTCGCGACCTCTACGTTGGATCACATCGCTTGCCGCAGTTGTGCTGCTCTTGCCGGGATGCGGCAACACCGACGACGCCGATGCCAACACGATGCTTGCGGCAACGAGCACGACCGTTCCAGCGACGACGACCACAGTCGGGGCGACCGCCACGACCCCCCCGGCCGTCACCGCCCCGCTGGAAGACCTCGGTCCGTTCGAAGTGATCACCACGACTGACGCCTCGATGCCACGTCCGCATCTCGAGGAGTTCGGAATGGTTGGTTTGTGGTGGCCTTCAGATGAGCGTCTCATGACGAATCCGGAGGTGCCGCTCGTCGTCCTTGTGCCCGGTGGTGGTTGGGTGTCAGCCGATCCCACGGGTCTGGTCCCCCTCGCTGAGGCACTCGCCGACGCGGGAGCGATCGCGGCGACGATCACGTACCGCACCGCCACCGACGATGTGTTCTTCCCGGTCCCGGCTCAAGACGTTGCCTGTGCGGTGGCACACGCAACAGCGGTGGCTCGCTCGTCGGGGCATGATCCCGGGGAGGTGATCGTCCTGGGCCACTCCTCGGGTGCTCAGCTCGGGGTCCTCACCGCGCTGCGACCGCTCGACTTCTCCTCAGACTGCGAGGACCCGGCGGTCATACCCGACCGATTCATCGGACTCGCCGGTCCATACGACGTGGTCCAAGCGCAACGCTTCGCCGTCGATCTCTTCGGCCCGGGCAACACAGACACCAACGCTTGGACCGACGGCAATCCGATCGACCACGCCGACCAACAGCCAGAACTCGACGTGCTCCTCATCCACGGCACCGGTGACCGAACTGTGCCGATCGAGTTCACCGAGGCATTCGCCGAAGCCCTCACCGACGGCGGCCACGCCACCGACACCATCTACCCGGACGGTATCGATCATCACACCGTGTACTCGGCCGAGATCGCCGCGCCACTCATCACCTCGTGGCTCGACCTCTAACCCGACCCGCAAACATCCGACCATATCGACACCTATGGGTGGTGTAGGGATTGCCATCGTGGGAACCTTCGGTGGCCTCGTCAGCGTCCCATCTTCGAGCAATGATTCGCCAATCGGACGGAGAGATCTATGTTCAAGATGAGCGCCCGGCTGCTCGCACTCCTCGCCGTAGTCCTGATCGCCTCGTCATGCGTGGCGAGCGAGGAACGTTCGGGTCCTGGAGCCGACGGCGTCCCCGATGTTCTCGTAGCGTGCGCAGAGGATCACCCGGATTGTCAGGACACGCTTGCCACCAGCGGTTTGCCCACGGGCGGGAACGATCCACTTGCGCCATCGACCGAGCCTGACGATGGGTCGATAACGGGCGGCATGATCGCCGATGGCGGTCTCTCGGTATCTGACGCGATCGGATATGAAGGAGCGCAACCAGTTGCGGTTCACGGATATGTCGTACGTACGTCCGACGCAGCGCAGCTGTGCGAGGTGCTCGCCGAGTCGTATCCGCCCCAGTGCGGTGGTGCGAGCCTGGCTCTCGCCAACCCCGACGCAACCGACGGTCTGCCACTGGTTGAAGAGGGCGACGTGCAGTGGTCACCCGACATCGTCATCCTCATCGGAACAGTGACCGGCAACGAACTCACCATCGACACCACCTCCGCCTAGACGCCCGCATCGGCACCTATCGCTGCCTCCATGCGGTCACTCTCGGCCACGTGACAGTGCTCTTCTCAACAGTCGGACCGGCAGAGAAACGATCCAGAGCAAGACCGAGAACACCACGAACACAAGGGCGGCCTCCGGGAGAGCACCCGAGTACCACATGACCTTGCTCGCAGTGAAGTCGACAGTTTCGTCTGGCGTGCTGTCACCTTTGGTCATAATCGCTCAACCGCCAGAATGTCTCGGTCGTCATGGTTCAAGACAGGCCGGCGTCACCGCCCACAACGGCGCCTATGGGCGGCCACTCTGACCCGGCCTGGCGGCCCCCAGCACCGACTCGCTGTCGGAATGTGGCGACGTGTAGCTTCGGTGGTGGTACCCGAAAGCCCCGCAGTCGCCTCCCTGCGCTGCGGGTCTTTCGCCGTCTAGCGTCGGCGACTCGACCCCGACCCCAGGAAACGACCGGCCCGCAACCCGAGACATTGAGTGCAAAGGTCAATGTTGAGTCAACTGACCGTTGTTCTGCCGCTGTCGAGCGATACGTTTGCCACAGGCTTGCAGGACCGAGGAGGGTTCCATCTTGAGCAGCACACCGGACTATGTCACATGGCACGTACAAGATCGCACGCCGAGAGCCAATTCCCCTGACCGTGCCCGACACCGCCATGAGGGTGTGGCCGAATACTGGGTGTCCCCATACCGCAGTGAGCGAGGCGTGAGTATCAATTCGTACCCAGTCGCCATCTACCAAGAACTATCCGCTCATAGACCAGACCACTGAGACCGGACTGGTATCCGTCGAGCGGCCGCAGTTGACCTGGTCACGAGCGACCACCCGACACGAATAGGGAGCGGCGCTGGACCTTTGGAAGTGCTCTCTGGGTTCACCGACGCTACGCCGCAAACAGAGACGCAGCGGATGACTTATTCAGCGCGTGGTTGCTCGCAGGGCGGACAGCGCCTGACCATCCCGGTCTCGATGGTGCGTCGTGCCAACTCCAACCCGCCCATGTCGGCTGTGATTTCAGGTGGTCGTTGCATCACCTTCTGGCGAGAGTTGTTGTCTCGTATGGAGGTGAGCGGTGAGGAGATTGTCGGAGTCGGAGAAGACTGAGCTGTGGGACCGGTTCGAATCCGGTGAGTCGTTGCGGTCGATCAGCCGCCAGTTGGGTCGGCCGCCGTCGACGATCCGGACTCATGTCGTGTCGGCGGGGTGGAAGCGGCCGGTCCCTGCTGGGGAGTGGTCGCCGAGGCGCCTGTCGTTCGCGGAGCGTGAGGAGATCTCACGTGCGATTGCTGCTGGCTCCTCGATGCGTCACATTGCGCGGTGTCTGGGTCGGTCTGCATCGACGGTGTCTCGCGAGGTCGCTGCCAATGGCGGCCGCCTCGGGTATCGGGCGTCGGTGGCGCATGTGGCGTCGCGGCATCGAGCTCGCCGGCCGCAGCCAGCGAAGCTGGTCGTCAACGAGCGTCTGCGTGAGGTGGTTGAGGCCAAGCTCGATGAGTGGTGGTCGCCGACGCAGATCTCGTCGTGGCTCGTTGAGGCATACCCTGGTGACGAGGAGATGCGGGTGTCACACGAGACGATCTACCAATCATTGTTCGTCCAGGGCAGAGGCGCACTGCGTAAGGAGTTGTGGCGTTGTCTGCGCACCGGTCGGGCGGTGCGACGACCCCAAGGCCGTGGAGCGTCGACGAAGGGCCAGATCCGTGACATGGTCATGATCTCGCAACGCCCCGCAGAGGTCGAGGACCGGGCCGTGCCCGGGCATTGGGAAGGCGACCTCATCATGGGCAAGAACCAGACAGCGATCGGGACCTTGGTGGAGCGCTGGTCCCGCTACGTGATGCTGTTCCCCCTACCAGACGGCAAGAATGCCGAGGCCGTCCGGGTCGCGCTTGAAGCCACCGTCAAACGCCTCCCCACCCATCTGTGGGCGTCGTTGACATGGGACCAGGGCAAAGAGATGGCCCAACACGCCCAGTTCACGGTCGATACCGGCGTCCAGGTCTACTTCTGTGACCCGAAGAGTCCATGGCAACGCGGAAGCAACGAGAACACGAACGGCCTGTTGCGCCAATACTTCCCGAAGGGCACCGACCTCTCCGTCCACACCCAACACGATCTTGACGCCGCGGCGCATTCGCTCAACGGTCGGCCTCGACAAACACTCGGATGGATGACACCATCAGACAAACTCGCCGAAGCGTTGCAATGATCACCTGAAACCGCAGCACATATGGGCTAGCCGCCCGACCGCACAGAACGCCGGGTAGACGCTCCTGACTGTTGTGCTTTCGATGGGGATAGATTCTCGGCTCCGAACTGTGGAAGGTAGGGGAACACATGGAGAGCGAGAGCAACAACGAAAGCCCGGACGATGGGAAGAAACGTCGCAAAGAAACCACGTATGGCGTGGCGACAGCACTCGGAGTTGGTGTCGGGGTCGCCCTGTATTCAGCTACCTCACTTCCCGACTGGCTTGCCGTGGGTATCGGAGTGGCTATCTGGGTGGGCGTAGTGATGGGGAGTCGATCCAAGGAATGACCCGCACATAGCGGCACCTATGGGCGGCGGAGACGACCGGACTCTCGCCGCCCAACCGGGGCGTGCAACACCACCCACATCATGGCACCCAGACGGATACGGACGGCCAGCTTCTCGTAGTTTTCGATTCAGATTGGTGTCGGATTGCCCTAGACGGTTGACGCAGTGGGGAGGCACAATTTGCCTGACGTCGCTGCGCAACGCTCAGGAGTCCTGATGCTGCATCCGTTCTCTCGTCCAACTCTGGCCGCCGCAATCGTAACCGCCGTGATGGTGACTGGCTGCACCAGTAGCACCAATGACAGCGGAGAAACGACCGTCGCTCCCACGACGCCCGTCGAGCAGGCAACAACGACATCGGTGCCGCCCACCACGGTTCCTGCTCCCGCCGCACTCCCCATTGTCATCGACACCGACGTCTCGCTCGACGACGCCATGGCGATCCCGTACCTGTTACGCCGACCCGATATCGAGATCCTGGCCGTGACCGTCAGCGGCACCGGCGTCGCCTACTGCGAAGACGGCGTATCGATCGTGCTCGGTCTCCTCGCTGTGTCCGGCGCGGAAGCGGTGCCGGTTGCATGCGGGTCCGACATCCCGATAGACGGCTCGAACGCCTTCCCAGCCGGATGGCGCACCGGGATGAACGCTATGTCCACGTCGGGGATTCTGCCCCCGGGCGGAACGGCTGCCGCCGCGACCGCCGCCGACCTGATCGCCGAAGTCGCTCATGACTCGCCGGTTCCGCCGGTGATACTGCTCCTCGGGCCCCACACGAATCTGGCACAGGCGCTGCGCGATCACCCGGACCTCGAAGGGGATCTCGCGGGCATCTTCATGATGGGAGGGGCGTTGGACGCACTCGGCAACACGCTGGAGAACCCCAGCGCCGAATGGAATCTTTGGATCGATCCGGTTGCCGACGCTGAAGTATTCGCCACAGACCTGCCGATCTCGATCGTGCCGTTGGACGCGACCAACCTCGTGCCGATGACGTCGTTCTTCGCCGACCAGCTTGCTGCCCATCTGACAACGCCGGAGGCTCAGGCTGTCTACGACCTGCTGATGCTCGACCCGACCTCACTCGAGAGCGGCTTCTCGTTCTGGGACCAACTCGCGGCAGTGGCGATGGTTGAACCCGCTGTCGCCGCCTGGCACGATCTCGACGTGACCGTCCTTCAGGGCGGCGGCCCGGAGAGCGCAGGCACGCTGGCCGCCGGAATCGGGCGTCCGGCATCGGTGGCAATGGCTGCGGATCGCCGGGCGTTTGAAGCCGAGTACCTCACAACGCTCACCGGCGAAATTGTCGAAGCATCGGAATGGCGATCCGACGCGACGCTGACCATCTCCTCCGACGGTTGGGAATACGACGGACCCGACACGGTTGCGCTGGGACCGCTCACGGTTGTCGTTGAGAATCACAGCGAACGCTCGATGGTCGCGGTTCACGGGTGGCTGATCGGTGAGGGCACCTGGGAGGATCTCGAGGCATACACCAGTATTGAGCAACCTGAAGAGTTCTTGGAGGTTGGATCAATTGCATTTGTTGACCCACGCATCGAAGCGATCTGGACAATCGATTTCTCGGTCCCGGGCTTGAATGCCCTGGTGGGTCTGGATATGACGACCGAGCAGGTCGCGTGGCGGTTCCCCGTGATCGTGGAGGGGTGATCGGCCCGACTCAGCAACGACTCGCCCGTGACGCTCGTTCGATCTGATCGCCCCTCATAGGCTGCGCCACCTCGGTCGTCGCCGCCCGAGCGGTTCGACGCCGACGACGACGGGACAGCTCTGGGTCTGCGCCGCCTCGCTCGCCATGGCTGTTCGTCCAGAAGCCATTCGCTCCGCACCCAAGTGACTGACCACAAGCGCCCATATCGGCACATGTGGGCGGCCACCACCGTGATTCAGAAGAGGCTTCCCACACGGCTCAACCGGAGATACGACGCCCGACCGGGGCGTGCAACACCAACCACATCATCCCTCCCAGCCGGATATGGGCGGCGAGAGCCGCTAGCGAGACAGACAGAAGGCTTCAGGCGGACCTTTGCCGAGCAGGTCCCGCGACGTGCAGGCGGAGGGCGAGTTCGGTGTCGTGCAGCTGCACGATGCGAGCCACAGAACGGGGAAGGAGCGCCATGACGCGGTCGATGGGAACTACTTCTGGCTCAGCGACGGTGACGCTGCGGCTCGCGAGTTCCACGACACCCTGACCGGCAGCCTGCAGATTGCGCAACCAGTCGACGCTCGTGCCGTAGGGCAGCGGGACGATGATGGTGTCCTCCGATCGGTGAGCCATCAGGGGCGTCGCGTAGGCCTTCCCCGACCGTCTGCCGACGTGATGGAGCAGCGCGGCGTGCGCCGACCGCCCTGAAAAGAACCGAACCATCACCGGGTTGGTCACATACTTGTGGTAGCGCGTGAGCATGCCGATCGCCCGCGGGTTGCCGGAGCGAAACGCCCACATCATCAGCACGCTCTCGACCAGCTCCTCCACTATGACTACACCGAGCACCACAGCGACTACCTTGGCCAGCACCTTGACGAGCCTGCGCATCACGCACCCCCGGTTCTCTTCGGCCTGTCCCCACCTTCAGGCTACCTCGCGACCACTCCGCGAAGCAGAATCTGGCCGAACCGAACCGCCCATATCGGCACATGTGGGCGGCGGTTGCTACACCCAGTCGTCGTTTGGCGCGGTCTGTGTGGTTGGGGAGGCATCGCCAGTGTTCACCAATCCGGCAGGCTCCAACAAGAGCACCTCGCACTCAATATCGGCAACCGGACGATGCTCGACACCCCGAGGCACCACGAAGAACTCATCGGACCCCAACACAGCATCAGGCCGTCCCTTCATCTGGATCGTCATCCTCCCCGAGCGGACGAGGAAGAACTCATCGGTGTCCTCATGGACATGCCAGACGAACTCACCTTGAACCTTGACGACCTTGAGATGCATGTCGTTGATCTGCCCCACGATCTTGGGAGTCCAGTGTTCAGTGAATGCGTCGAACTTCTCGTTCAACCGTACGACGGTGTCGGGTGCAGCCATATCTCTCCCATCGAGTCAGCGGAACCGTAACACCCGCCCATAGCGGCACCTACGGGTGGACGTCGGAGCACACATAGACGCACCCACCGACCAGGCGCAGCCGGAGGAAACGCACCTTCCCTCAGTTGCTCGGCGTATAGGTGCGCTTGACAGGCTGGCGGATCACCGTCTTCAGCTTCTCTGGTGCGATGCGGCGAGGATCCGAGAGGTATATCTCGTGGTGATGACCGTTCTCTGTGAGCCCGTGCTCGGGGAGGTACTCCCGGTGGAGACGTGCGATGGTCGGTGCCTCGTCGGCAAACGGACCGATGTGCATGATCTGCACCGACAACCCCTCTGAAACCGTCTCCATGCGGAGTGATCGTCGGGGGTCCCCCAACTTGTCGGCGGACTTCGTCACTGCGGCTTGGAACATGTCTTCTGAAATCCAGTACGGGTGCATGATCATCGCTGTCCAAAGCCAAGCGTCCTTGTCATCCGTTGCGAACGCATCCATGTCTTCGGCCCACCACAGGCCCTCAAGTGGCATCACCGTGTAGTCCCTGCCGAGGTCGAGTTTCGAGGCGAACTTCACCGAATATGCCACGGAGTACAGCCATGACATCGCATCGGCGTAGTCACCCCCTGCTGGGCTGCCTGAGCCGTCAGTCATCACGAATTGCATTGCTGGCACTTCGACGAGGGAGAAGTCCTTCGCCGTTGGCTGGTACAGGTACCGGAGTGTCTTCTTGAAATCGACCTTCTCCATACAGACAAGTCTCGTCCAAGTATCGAAAATACGGAAGACCCGCCCATGTCGGCACCCACGGGCGGGTGATTGGCCGTTCGGGCGTGGTTGTGGATGCGGGGGTACTCTCAGACGATGAGCGCCAACGATCCCTATCGGCGGATTGCCAGTTTCTATGACTGGTTGATCGAACCGATGCAGGTCGGAGTTCGTCGCGTCGCCCTTGACGTGGTTCCGCCACAGGCGGAGTGGCAGGTACTCGATGTCGGCTGTGGTACTGGGACCGGACTAGCTCGGTATGCCGAGGCTGGCTGCACCGTCACCGGCGTCGAAGTGTCGGCGGCAATGCTCGAGAGAGCCACCGCACGTCTAGGAGACGAGCCGGAGCTCCACCTCACGGACGGTGAGACGCTGCCGTTCGATGACGACCGCTTTGATCTAGTGACGACATCGATGGTCCTCCACGAGGTTCCCGAAGACGCGAGGATGGCGTGGGTGAAAGAGATGGCTCGTGTCGCGAATCCGAATGGCTCACTGCTATTCATTGACTTCCGTTTCGGATCGTTGCGAGGATGGAAGGGCCGAATACGTCGCGCGTCGTCTGAGGTCATCGAGCGGTTGTCAGGCCACTTCGCGCAGTACAACACCTTCAAGGCCTCAGGCGGTGTCCCGGGCGTAATGGACGAAGCTGGCCTCGATATCGAACGCGAGAAGATCGTCGCCGGAGGAAACGTCGCCATATACGTCGTGGCACCAAACCGCAGCCTCCCCACCGACCCGAACCGCTGAACAACGACGACCGAACCCTGCCGTGCGGACGCTCAATCCACCCCTCTCGGCACCTCTGCCCGCCTGGGCCAGCCGTGCACAGTGTCGACTATGGGTGGCTATCCGATGACAGCGAACGTCCGCCATTCTCCGGGAACGCCTCGGAGTTCTTGAACCCCGCGGTCTTCGAATTCGAGTCCGGACCCTGCCACGAGATCGCGCACCGTGGTTGAAACAAGCACTTCCCCCGCACCGGCCTGAGCAGCGATACGCGCCGCGATGTGCACAGCAATACCGGCGATATCTGTTCCGAGCTTCTCCACTTCGCCGGTGTGGACACCCGCCCTCACCTCCATTCCGAGGCTCCGTGCCTGCCGCACGATCTCCTGAGCACACTGGATTGCACGGGCCGGACCGTCGAATGTGGCGACAAATCCATCACCCGTCGTGGTCACCTCTCTCCCGCGGAATCGAACAAGCTGCGATCGGACCAGATCGTTGTGGGATTCAAGAAGCTGTCGCCAATGCTGATCACCAAGCTCTGCGGCGGTGCCCGTCGATTGGACCACGTCCGTGATCAGCACCGTAGCAAGAACTCGGTCTGGTTCGGCTGCCACTCGATAGCCGGTGAGGAACTCCCGGATCTCCGTCAAGGCGCGATCTGGCTCGAACCACGGGACATGGTCGGCCCCCTCCAGCTCCACATACCGAGCATCCGAGATCTCGCGTGCCAGAAACCGGGCGTTCTCAACATGACAGATCATGTCGCCTTCAGCGTGGAGGATCAACGTCGGTACCCGGATGGTTGAGGCGATCCCACGAACATCGATGTCAAACGCCATCCGCCCGAATTCCGCTGCACCACGCGGCGTCACCGCGTTTGCCTGCAAACGCACCATCCAGTCCCTGAGCCAAGGCGTCGGTTCCTGGCTCGGTGCAAAGAACTCGACGAAGCGTCCACCCGGCTTCCCCCATGTTTCGGGATAGGCCTCAATATTGGATTCGAACTCCTCCTCAGTTTGTTCTCCCCACGGCCAATCCTCATCCTTGCGCTCACGAACCTCGGCACCCATCAGTATCAGCCCGGCGGTTCGGTCGGGGTGTGCAGCCGCAAACAACATCGAGAGCGGACCACCCTCAGAGTTGCCGATCAACGTTGCGGAGTCGCTTCCAACAGCGTCCATGACCGCTCGAATGTCGTCCATTCGTTCGTCGAGAGTCGCTGCGCCCGGAACCCGATCCGACATCCCCATCCCACGCTTATCGAACAGAATCACCCGAGAGAACTCGGCCAACCGGTCACAGAAGTGACGGAACGCCGGGAGTTCCCAGTTGACCTGAAGATGAGACCATGCCCCCTGCACATACACGATATCGATAGGGCCATCCCCCACGACGCGATACGCAACATCCACATCACCACTACGCGCGAAAGAAACATCCAGCATCGACAGACCATACCCCGCCCGCCGCAAAGCGCACCCGCCCATATCGCCACTTGTGCTCGCCGTCAGGTCGATCGACCAGACGTTCCTTCGGTTGATCTAGTCGCTCTCGACGGCCGTGGCGAGACATTCCTCAGCGACGAGCAGGAAGGGGTACTGTGTGGTGGCGCAGCGGAACACGTAGTACTCGATCGGGAACGTCTGGTCACCGCCACACCAGGCATCTCCGACACCGAGGTAGCGCACCGCCGAGTACGGAAGCGGGTCCCGCCCGGCGTCGGGGCGCACTCCGATGTCATAAATGGCACCTACGCTCAACTTCTCCATGCGCCAACCCTACGCGTGGCGGGCGTGCCCCACACGAGATTTTTGGCCAGACCACGGCTGGATTCCGCGTCTCCGCCGACCTTCGGCATCCGAGGCTGCACATATGGTCGGGCTGGGAGGATGGTGCCCACGTTCTCCCACGGCGAAGCGATCGTCAACGACTCAACGGGTCGAAAGCGTCCTGCGCTCAACGTCCGTTGCGTACCTCTTCAGCGAGGTCGGTCACAGCCGCCATGTAAAGCTCAGCATCGAGCTGATGGCTGAAGCAGACGCTCGCATGACCCGTCATTCCGGATTCGGTGACCACATCGAGCTGCGGACCGAGTGACACCAGGATCACCCAGATTCCGAAGACCGCCATCGGCGCTGCGAACCACCAGAGACCGAAGACCAGGGGCACCACGATGCACGCCGCACCAACCACAAGATTGACCCATCGCACAACCCGGTGTACCTGCAAGGATCTGACATCGACTACAGGCAGAGAGACGTGACGGGTGCCGACCGGCACCACTCCCAGCAGAGTTCGTGGCACGTCCCATCTCAGAACGCCGTCAGTCACCTCCAGACCCACGCGCAGATACCGAGTCAATCTGTGTGTCGGCACCGTCATCCATGGCACCTGCTGCCGAGCGGAGTTCGCGTCCCCGCCGCCGACGTCGTCTACCTCAACCATCACCTACTCCGCAGTTGACTCCCAGAGGACGATCGACCCGACCGGTCCACCGGTCCCGCCGCGCCACTACAGCAGCTCAACCGCCTCAGGGGGGAGAGCCGAAAGTCACAACCCGCCCATATTGGCTGTCGCCTCAACGGGTCATCGCATCGCTTCGGCGAGTTTCTCTGGTGGCGTCATCTCTCCCAGCCGGAACTCAGGCCGGAGGCTGCTCACCCAGCAGGTCGACTTGCAGGGTCGTTGGTATCGCTCTCCGGATAGCGTCGCGTACCGGTGAATGCTGATCTGCCCACTCGACCAACGCCCGCAGGTCTTCGGCGCTCGCGTTGTCGGAGGCAATACCCACGACCGCTCTTGTGGTGAGCGGACCCGCCGGGATTTCGGAATCCATCCCCAGCATTCCGCGATCGTCCGACTCACTGTCGACGGTCACTTCCAGTTGGGTCAGGTCGATACTCAAGACGGCAGCACGCATCGCGATGAGTGTGGCCAGGCAACTCGCCGTGGCGGCCCTCATCATCGATCCGGGAGACGGCGCTGTGCCACCCCCGCCGACCGCGCTGGGCATATCCGAAACGAGGACCATCCCGTTGGGCTGAACAACACTCGATCTGAGCCTGTCAATCACCGCGGTAGCGGGAGCATCGGTATAGCGAGCTTCCTCAGGATGCTCGGTGAGGTAGACAACAACTTGCTCGATTGAATGTCGGATGGCTTCGCTCATGGCCCACTCCCGTCTGATCATTCTGGCGCTGCCGTGTGAACAGTAGGCGTCATGTTGATCGTCGTCCCACGATGTGTGGCGCACGGTCGCACGCTCGTCGAGTGACACCATCAGCCTGTCAGCCCAGGACATACCGGCCTCCAATATGGATTGAGACCGGATGGACACGTATGAAGGCTTCAGTGTCTGCGACGAGCGACTAGTCGATGTCTCTAGGTTCGAGGACGTCCGGTGAGCCGTGATCGGACCGGACGATCAACTTCGTCGCGTTTTCCTGGGTCGAACGCTCCTACCTACGGCTCAATGCAGGCTGAAAGGCGGGTAGCGGTCGGTGACTAGCAGTGCTGCGTACGCCTGGACTCTGAGACCCCATCGGGTGACACCGACCACGTAGTCGAACAGTCCTCGCGGGTACCGCCCGGTGAACAGGATGGCGAACCAAGCGATCACGACCGCGAAGAACGCTCCGACTGCGAGCACGATCAGCACGATCACATGAGGGATCGCCAGGAACCATTTCACCAACGGCAGCCAGCGATTGAGGTCCGCTTCGACATCGGGATAATCGATGTCGAGGTGGACCGACTGTTCGTCGACGGTCGATGGGTACTGATCGGTGAGAAGGCCGAGGTAGGCACCGATTCGCGTCTCGAAGCGGGTGAACTCACGTGCGAAATCGAACCACCAGCGGGGGTATCGCTGACGGAACAGGATCATCAGCAGCGTCGCAAAGAACAGCCCGGCGGCAATTCCGCCGCTGCTTCTCGTAATCGTCTTGCCGGTCTCCGTGATCACCGACCAACTCGCAACCGCAGAGAGCAGCGACGCGATGAAGATGATCGGTATCGCCCAGATCAGGCGGAAGAACGTTGTGACCCGGTCGAGCTTCTCCGGGTAGTCAATGTCGAGACGTGCTGCGTATGACTCGGACTGCGTGGCGATGGGGTGCCTCCTTCGTTGCTCTGGCACTCAACGACCTGACCGACCGGGTGAACAGAGGAGAAAGGCCTCTCGTCGGCTGGCACTCGTGGCTGGGGTCCAGTTCCGCACCCGAGGGCACGCCAAGAATCGGGCGCCGACAACCCGCGATCTCTTTGACCTGAAACGAACGCTCACCACCGGTATGTGCAACTGAGGAGCGGCCAGCACCTTGTTGGCCTTGAGTTCCGGTGCGCAGGGCTAGTGGCTGAGCAGTGCCATGCGGAGCGGAAGACAGCCCACCGTGGGGGCCGAGAGAGAGGGTGGTCACATGAGGCGTAGTCTCACACTTCCCTCTGAACGTGAGCCCAAAGAAGCCTTCGGGACATGTGGCTGTCCCCGGAGTTACTCTGAGAGCGGGTGCAGGATCACAACGGCGGTTTCGGCGGATCGGAGAGCCGCGGTGCGTCGACCAGGCAAGGCGAATGAACCACCGCGGAGGAACCTTTGCTCGTTCCTGCTCACGTTCATCTGACATCGAGCGGCCCTCTCAATAGTGCCGCTCGATCAAGACCAGCCAGGGGCCTTGGGGTGGTCCGCCCGCTCAGATCAACAAACCCCGAGCAACGAGGTCGCGTTTCACGTAGCGCTCGGGACCTGCACCGGTTGTGGGCGGTGGTGTCGGCGTTGCCGGCGGGTGCGCCAGGTCAGGAAGCCAGTGATGGCGAGGATCACCAATCCGATCGCGGTGAGCGCCAGAATGCCGCTGGGTCCGAGCCCGTTGGGTATGAGTGAGACGTTGGCGAATCCGTTGGTGGGGTATGGGCGGATGGCTTCGGCGACGGCTGGACTGTTCAGGCTGTAGGCGTCTTGGCCTGCGTCGGTGAACACGAATGTTGAGACGCCGTTTGGGGCGATGAAGATCGTGATGCCACCTGCACCGGACATGAACGGGACTTGGCAGTACGTTCCCGCTTCGGTGCGGTGGGCGATGCTCCAGAAGGATGCTGGTACGCCTGATCGCCGTCGGCGAAGGTCTTCCCGGTCGGCAGCCCGGCGAGCTGGCCGGATCGGCAGAGGGCGTCGCTTGTTCGTGTCGGGTGGAGCAGCTGTTCGCCGTTGTGCGTCCCACTGTTCTGCAGGAGTGTGGCGATCTTGGCGACGTCGTCGATAGTGAGCCTCAGACCGGACGCCATGTATGGGATACCGCCCTCGCCGTCACCGTTGGGGATGGACATCATGGTCATGTGGTGGATGCCGACGGGGCGGTATGCCTCTTCGGACAGACTCTCCCATAGATCGGCATCTGGTCCTTCTCTGGTGTTGAGGAAGGCGTCCATGGCCGCGGCGAGGACGAACGTTTGGGATGACGTGTATCGCACGATCTCGTTCGGTCCCCACGAGTAGTTGCCTGCCGCGAACGCGGCTTCGAGCTTGCCGATCGCCGTTTCAGCGACGTAGAACTTGCGGTAGTCGAGTCCGGTTTCATTCGCGTCGATGTCGTATGGCATTCGGTCGGCCGAGTTGTCGCCGACAACGGTCGCCATGTTGAGGACGTCGCCGAACGTCACGTCGGCCCAGCCGTCGTGATCGGCGGTGACGTCGAGGTAGTCGGCGATGAGTAGATCGAAGACGTCCTCGCCGTCCTTCTCGGCGAGCCACAACATGGCGACACCGGCCCCGATCGATTTGCTCACCGACGCGGCGCCGTGCTGCATGTAGCAGGGGTAGGGATAGTCGCCTGACCGGGTCCGGCTCGGCTGCAGATAGACAACACCGTCCACAACGATGCCGGCTGCCCTGATCTTGTCCGGCGCCAGACCGGCTGTGAACGAGTCGAGGACATCGCTCTTCACCATCGCCTCGAGATCGCACCAATCGGCGACCGGCACTTGATCGGCCAGCTCCTGGGCGAAGCTGCTCGCCATGTCTCCGGTCTCGTCGATAACTCCCGGGTCATACTCCATGGGCACTTGGCCCCACATGTCGTAGATGTCGCCGTCGGGAGCCGTCTCCTGCGTGATCTGAAACCGGAACGAGGACACGCCCGTATCGTCGAACAGGAACGTGGCGACCCCGTTGTGGGTTTCACCGGCACCGTATTGCCGGTCGGGTGGACTTCCGAGGGTGAAGGGGAATGAAGCTCGCGAGCGTCCGTTGTCTCCCGGCTCGGACCAGACCCTGCCCGGCGAAAGGATCAGCGACCAGTTGTCGGGGTTGACGATGATCGAACGTTCGGACGGGACGAGATAGCCGTCAACCGCGACGAAGCCGACCGAGAAGCCAGGGAAGAAGCGCTGGGTCGTGTATGCGTAGAAACTTCGCTGCATCCCAATGCGCGGCAGCGTCAACGTTCCCTCGAACCGATGGCGGGGTGGACCCGCATCCCCGAACGGGAGGAACCACGAGTAGTCGACAATCTCCACCGCTCCGACGTCGGGCGACATCAGTTCAGATTCCGTGAGCGCCCCGCGACCCTCGCCCGCCTGGAGACGGGGACTCCCCACAAGCACCATCAGACCCGACGCAGCGAGAACCCCGACCACCACAAGCGAGAAACGCAGTAGTCGCACGAGACCACCAGCAGCCACCCCGATGGACATGACCGGGCGTCGCCGAGGATCAGCCGATGAGCCTCTCACAGACATCCGCCTTCGATCATGTTCACCGCCCCAAAGGCCGACAGGGCCAATCGACCCCAACCACCACCACACGCACCTCACATCCCCCCCAATCGGCAGACGTGGACAGTGTTCATGTGACCTTCTACTCACAGCCCTATCGCGACCCTTCGACGATGGTCTCAGATGGAGTTCCTCATAGAGATGCCCGTCAAGTACTCCCCAGCGTCCGTGTTGGCGTTCGCCGTCGGAATGGCTACCGGAATGGCGATCAGATTTGTGCTGTGGATCGCTACCGACACCCTCGCAGTGTTCCCCGCCTTCATCGGGGTAGGCCCTGTCCTCGGAATGGTCCTCCAAGCCGCAGCCGACCGCCGAAACGATGACTAACCGGGCCGGCCCAGCCGGTTGAGGGCGGGTTGTGCTTGGGCGCTGGATACTCGGTAGCTCGCCGAGTGCAATTGTGAGACGATGACACAAGAGTCGAGCTAGCCAATGAGGAGGCCGTGGTGGGCACAGAGACAACGGCGACGCCGTGTGCCGTGGTGAGGCGCGAAGACCTCGTACCGGTATGCCCGTATTGCGAGGAAGAGGTTCCCGAGATTTATGTGCGCAAACCTCGCGGATCGTTCGGGATCGGTCGGGGATTCGTCTTCTTCTGCCCACACTGCCGAAAGGTGATGGGATTCGGTACCCAGTGGTACCCGTTCCCCGGGTAACGCCCAGATCCGACATGCGTCCGTCCTGTTGACACGGCCCGCCCACATTGGCTGCGATATGGGCGGTTCGGTAGGGTTCGCCGATATGACGCGAGTCGACGATCTCGACGACCCC
>CAVQRN010000002.1:0-604999 GCA_963715255.1 uncultured Actinomycetota bacterium
CAGTGTTGATCTTGTCGGCAATCCCGGCTGTCTCTTGAGCAAAGCGACCCCGGGCGTCGACTATCAGCCTCACGGCTTCAGTATCGCGCGAACCTGAGGGGTCACCAGATCCACCCGGGGAGTGACGCAGCCGAGGATTCAGACTCCAATTCCTTGAATACTCGTTGGCGGCTATTGACGTGCCATCGCGATCTTGATGTCGGTGGCGGTGTCGGGGATGAGATCGCCGGACAGGTCGATCTTGACCCGTTCGATGGTACCGGTGAACGGGAAGGCGGTGTCGTAGTCGTCGGGTGCGACGCGGCTGCCGCCGTCCTGGCCGCACGTCATGCCCTCAGTGCAGAAGATGTTCGGAACGGTGTGCGGCATGTCGACGGCTCCGACGAGCTTCCCGTCGATATACAGCTCATCGCGGGCGGGCACACCCTTCCCGACGGCGAGGTCCGGCTCGCCGGTGGGCTCGAGCTCGGTAGCGCAGTGATACCTCGCCCACCGGCACGTCCCTGTCAGAGACGACGGTGAAGAAGTCTCGTCCGAGGTAGTTGTAGACGAAGGTCAACTTGCTGTCCTTGACGAAGAGGAGTAGCCGCGACCACGCCGCCTTGAGCGATCAGGACGCCCTCGGCGCCATCTTCGGGAATCAACACATCGGCGGTGATGCTGATGGTCTGTTGTAGAGCTTGGGCGCCGCCGAGAAAGGCACCGGTGAGCCACCGGGGTAGTGCACGAAGCTGTTTCGCTCCTCGGCAATCGAGGGACGTTCGGCGTTCAGGCGTTCGAGCATTGGAGCCGTCGAGGGCATCGCGCCGTACTTGCCCGGACAATTCGACAAGGACACTGTCGATCAGCGTGATGTTGGACGTGTACTCGGCCGTTCTGGCACCATGCAGTGCGAGGCCGTAGAGCGGCTCGCACAGATGTTCGACGCTTGATGCACGCCGATAGGCACCCGATGAACGCCTACCACGAAGAGTGAATACCCCGAGACACGCCGAAACCCCTGCCGTAGCAAGGGTTTCAACGTTTGTCTCTCCGGTGGAGCTGAGGGGATTCGAACCCCTGACCCCTTGACTGCCAGTCAAGTGCTCTGCCAGGCTGAGCTACAGCCCCGGAAGATTCGGGATTCTATCAGACGTCGGACGTAGCAGCCGGTACGGCGAACTCAACCAACGGTGCGTCGGCCCAGAGTCGTTCAAGGTCGTAGAAATCGCGCGTCTCAGCGTCGAAGAGGTGGACGACGAGGTCACCGTAGTCGAGAAGCACCCAGCGGCCGTAGTCCGCACCCTCCTTCCGCAGGGCCCGGTCTCCGAGTTCGCGGAGCCGCTCCTCGACGTCGTCGGCGAGGCTCCGTACGTGGCGACTGGAAGTCCCGGTTCCGATCACGAACACGTCGGTAATGACCAGGAGATCCGAGACGTCCAGAAGGGCAACGTCGCTGCCCTTCTTGTCGATGATTGCTTCGGCAGCGGCACGCGCTGCGATTTCGGCGTGCTGGTTGGCTGGGATACGGACTCCTTCTGCGAGTGTTCTCCTGATTCTAGGAGAGAGTTCGCCTTGGTTCAGGACGGTTTCCGATAGAGATGATGTTCGACGACGTAGTCCAGTACGGGCTCCGGAACGAGGAACCGAATGGATCGGCCTTCGGAGACATGCCTTCTCAGCATGGTGCCGGAGAGATCGATCGGCGGCATGTCGAGCCAGACAATCTCGCCTCGCACGGCGTCTTCGACGTCGGCTCGCTTGACGCCCGGTCGCGGCACAACAGCGATCAGTACTCGTTCGAGTAGTTCGCTTCCTCGATGCCAGGTTGGTATACCGCCGGCCGCGTCGGCACCAACGATCAGAACGATGCGCTCTTCGTCGAAACTCTCCACCGTGTCGATGGTGACGGTCCATCCATCGCGATGCACTTCTCTGTCGTCGACCGTGAAGTACTCGATTGCGTCGACCGCCAATTCGGTCATGCGAAGCCGGTGGCGGGCCTCGGATACGCCCTTTCCGGCCTTCTGCCAGGGACGTCCGGCGGGAATGAACGTGACCGTGTCGACGTCCAGCTGATCGTGGGCGGTCTCGCCGGCAGCAAGATGAGCGAAGTGGGGTGGGTCGAATGTACCGCCGAAGATGGCTCGCATAGCGGCCAGGATACGGGCTCCCCGGCACCATGGCGCGCAGCCACAGCGCGCCCGACGGTTCCTTGGTACAGCGCAGAGCGATCTGCGGATCGATGTAGCGGTCACCGATGCGCACCGAGAAGTGGAGGGCGACCCTCCCGCCGTGAATTCCTATCGCACCAACGACGTCTCCGAGTCGGATCCTCTCTCCCTTCGCTACCGATCTCTGGGAGAGGTACGAGTACGAAGTCCTCAAACCGCCGTGGTCGACCGTGACGTTCCGGTTCCCAACGACCACCCCGCTGAAGGAGACATAGCCGTCGTCGGCTGCACGGATCTGCGTGTCGATCGGAGCGGCAATGTCGATGCCCCAGTGACCGCTGTATCGACCGGTCGGTAGGAATCCGCGAATGACCTCGCCGGACACGGGCCAGGCCAGCGCGGCACACGAGGGCGAGGCGATCGACGTCGCCAGGAGGACGGCCACGAGAAGCGAGAACACGGTACTCCATCGCCGTCACCGCACGACCGACAACCTACCGGATGACTGAACCCCCGTGAAGGGTCACGTCAGCGATTGGGTCACGAAACGTGGTTTCGATCATCACGAGAATCGTCCCCCGGAGTACGGCACCGGTGTATGGCTTCTCCAAGGTCACGGCATCGTACGTTGCCGCTCGATCGGCGACGCTCCCCCACGCCTGACCAGTGGTAATGATGACCGGTGTCTCAAAGGTCGCCGACTCGGCACGAAGCCGATCAAGAACCTGCCAACCGGACACATCCGGCAAGCCGAGGTCGAGAACGATCAGATCCGGTGGGTCCTCCAGCGCTGCCTCAAGACCGCCGGAACCATCGAGGTACGACTCCACTTCGATGCCCGTGCCCCGCATAGTGATCTCGAGGAGTCGCTGGAGCACTGGTGAGTCTTCAATGGAAATGATTCTGGCCACGATTCTCCCTGTGGAATCGACCGTTGGATGGGGCTACGCCCGCACCTAGGTCATCGGCCGACGACCACCGATAGTTGAACCAAACAGGTCGCAAGACCTACAAGACAGGGTCGCCCGCAAGGGCGACACCAAACCCCGGAGTCGTTCGGGGCCGAAAAGGACCCGAACGGCGCATCTCAACCACATCGACCACACCCACAACAGGGTCGCCCGCAAGGGCGACACCAAACCCCGGAGTCGTTCGGGGCCGAAAAGGACCCGAACGGCGAATCTCAACCACATCGACCACACCCACAACAGGGTCGCCCGCAAGGGCGACACCAAACCCCGGAGTCGTTCGGGGCCGAAAAGGACCCGAACGGCGAATCTCAGCCACATCGACCACACCCACAACAGGGTCGCCCGCAAGGGCGACACCAAACCCCGGAGTCGTTCGGGGCCGAAAAGGACCCGAACGGCGAATCTCAGCCACATCGATCACCCCCACACCGGAGAACCGCCGCCCCCCACACCCACAACAGGGTCGCCCGCAAGGGCCGGCGACGGTCCGAATCGAGACGGTCTTTGGATCGGAAGGGCCGCTCGTTCGATGAATCCCTCCAACTGGCGGAGTGACCGAACCTCATCGACACGGTCGCATCGGGCGGCATACGCCCCCATCACGGAGTCGCCAGTGTCCCAGAAGCGCTCAGGCTCGGGGTTCAACCAGAAGACAGCCCTCGCTCGATCCGCGATGATCTGGAAACGGTCGACGGCCGGGGTGCGGAAGTTCGTCCTGGCATCGCCGGTGACGATGACCGTGGTGCGTGGAGTCACCGAGTCGAGATATCGATCGGTGAATTCGGCAAAGGATGCTCCGTAGTCGGAATGACCGTCCCCGCGATAGACGTCGGCAGCGGTGGCGATCTGTTTCAGTGACACTTCGAAGTCCAGGCCCGATCCGAACAGCCCGGTGACCTCGTCGACCCCTTCCACGAAGACGAATGAGCGAACGCCCGACAGTTCCGAGACGATCGCATGGGTGAGTTGGAGTGTGAAACGGGAAAACGTCGCCATCGACCCTGACGTGTCGCACAGCAACACAATCTGCGGCTTCGCGACGCGTGGCTTTCGGAACCGGGGATCGACAAGCGCCCCACCATGTGCAAGGGATCGTCGGATCGTTCCCCGCACGTCGAGCCGGCCCCGGTGCCCATGCCGTCGCCGCTGTGAGAGGCGGGTCGCCAGTTTGCGTGCGAGTGGTGCGATCGCTTGCTCGATCGCCTTGATTTCGTCGACGGTCGCATGCTGGAGATCGAGGTCCTCAACGAGTGGTTCTCTCACGGATCGGGCGACCGACGCTACGCCCCGCTCCTCGACGAGTCTGCGCAACGCCTCACGGTGCACCTCTTCTCGGAGGATCCGGATACGTCGATCGGCCCGGTCCGCAGCGAGACGATCATCGAGCGTGCCCCCACGTTGACCGGCGGAGCGGATCAACAGATCCCGGATCGCATCCGTATCAAGTCTGCGAAGCACGCGGTACGCGTGATAGGAGCTACCACCGGATCGACCCGCCTCCAGTTGCCCGAATCGCTGCAACCGCCTCCCGGATGAGCTCGAGAAGACGATCGCGGTCGTCACGGTTCAACGCATCAGCGATAGAAGACACCAGGCCACCCCCGTCCCGAGCGGCATCGATCCCATCCCTCAGGAGAGGCTGTCCTGCGCCACCAAGCTCGAAGAAGACGTTCGAATGCTCGGTCGAAGGCTTCACGGTGTCGAGCACTCTTGACCATCGTGGCTGCGAGCGCTGCTCTGAGGCCGTTGCTGGTGCTGAGGTCGACGTGCCTCATTGCAGCGGCAGCGTCAAGGGCCTCGACCATGGATACCGGGATTCCGATCGCCCGGAGTTCTTCTGCAAACGCGGCGAGCCGATCGATCACCGGTCGCCCACCACTCGTAGCTGTTCGGCGACCCTCTCGATATCCGCACGGTGTTTGAGGAGGACATTGAGTGTCTCGATGGTCGCTTCACTGTCGACGTCCAGGCCAAGAGCCAGCAGTGCACGAGCCCAGTCCAGCGATTCGCTCACTGACGGTCGCTTGCGTATCTCGATCATTCGGATCGACAGCGACGGTCTCAGCGATCCGAAGCGCCATCGCCTCGTCCAGGTCCGGGACGCGAGATCGCAGAATCTCGCGCTCTCGCTCGATGGTCGGATAGTCGAGATGGAGGTAGAGGCAGCGCCGCTTCAACGCTTCCGAGAGCTCTCTCGTGTTGTTCGACGTGAGGACAACGACGGGCTTCGTCGCCGACGTGATCGTCCCAAGTTCCGGGATTGTCACCTGAAAGGTGTCAAGCATCTCGAGCAGGAGCGCCTCGGTCTCCACCTCGACCCGATCGACTTCGTCAATGAGCAGCACAACCGGGTCTTCGGAGCGGATCGCCTCGAGGAGCGGACGGCTGAGAAGGAACGACTCGCTGAAGATCCCCTCCTGGAGGTCATCCCATTCCTTCCCCTCGTCGCTCTGGAGCCGGAGAAGCTGCTTGTGGTAGTTCCACTCATACAGTGCCTTCGACTCGTCGAGTCCCTCGTAGCACTGGAGGCGCACGAGACGGCGCCCAACAGCCTCGGCGATCGCCAGCGCCAGCGCGGTCTTGCCAACACCGGCGGGACCCTCCGCCAGGATCGGCTTCTCGAGACGATGTGCCAGGAACACGACTTGGGCAATCGTCGGATCGGGGAGATACCCGACCGATCGGAGGGCTCCGGCGACCGCGTCCGGACTGTCGAATGCATCCATCCGGCGAGCGTAGTCGGCGCTAGGAACGGGTTCCTAAGAGAGGACGATCAGATCGTCTCGGTGAACGGCGGCACCGCCTGCGATCGACGTGTGGCGGCCAAGGACTTCGCGCAGCGTGGACCCGGAGAGTCCGGCCAATCCCTTTCCGATCAGGCGGCCGGTATCGTCATGAATCTCAACGGCATCACCCCGAGCGAACTCACCCTCCACTCCAACGACACCGGCGGCGAGGAGGGAGCTGCCGTCGTCGACGAGTGCTGTGACGGCACCATCGTCCACGGTGAGGACACCGAGCGACGGGAGGCTGAACGCAATCCAGAGTCGTCTCGCTCCGAGACTCGACGCCCGGGGTTCAACCCAGGTTCCAATGTCTTCACCCGTGACGGCCTGTCGGACGGCGTTCGGATCGATTGCAGCGGCAACGACCGTCGGGATGCCCGAGAAGGCGGCCATCCGTGCTGCGGCAACCTTCGTCGCAACCCCACCCGATCCGTAGGTCCCGACGCTCCCGCCGCTGCGCAGGCCGTCGAGAACCTCATCGGTGTGCCGAACGGCGCTGAGCAGTTCCGGCTCGGCAACGAGGCGCGGATCGTGGGCATAGAGGCCCGGAGTGTCGGTGAGAATGACGAGGAGGCCCGCGCCGACGAGATGCGAGACGATCGCAGCAAGACGATCGTTGTCCCCGAACCTGAGTTCGTCGACGGCGACGGTGTCGTTCTCGTTGACGACGGGAACGACGCCGAGACTCAGCAAGCGATCAAGCGCTGCTCGTGCGTGGAGGTGCGGCTCGCGACCGGCGAGAACGTCACGGGTCAAGAGCACCTGACCGACGACGAGATCGTGCTTCGCAAACGCTTGCGAGTAGCGCTCCATGAGCCTGCTCTGGCCAACCGCCGCGGCAGCCTGAAGTCCCGGCAAGTCGGCGGGGCGCTCGATGACACCCATCGCCGGAAGTCCGGCAGCGACCGCGCCCGAACTCACGAGCACGGGCGGGTGACCGGTGTGGCGCAGCCAGGCGATCTGAGCGGCGACCCGCTCGATCGCTTCCGCGTCGATGAGACCACTACTCGTCGTCAAACTGGAGGAGCCTATCTTGACGACGATCGGTCGGCCCGACGCTATGGGATGTCTCACGAGTCTTCATCCTCGGTCGCGTCAGGGTCATAGGTGAAGACCAGAGCCCCGATACGGACATCGTCACCGGGTTCTGCGCCGGCTTCTCGGAGCGCCCCGTCGATGCCGGTCCCAACGAGTCGCTTCGCCACAAGGTCGGCTGCGTCCGGGTTGGTGAGATCGTCGAGGTTGACGGCCCGTTCGGCGGTTCTCCCCGCAACCACCCACTCGTCATCCCTGCGCTCGATCGTGAAGGCAGTCCCCAGCGGCCGATGCAGCACGAAGCTCTCCCGGTCCGGCGCCACTCGCTGGGCGAGCTCGGTCAGATCAGCGATTCGGTGCAACAGCTGGGGGACACCTTCGCCGGTCACGCCCGAGATCTTGAACAGGTCGAGGCCCCGCGCCTCGGCCCACACCGTCTCATGGCTCCCCGGCAGATCCGTCTTGTTGAGAACGACCACCCGCGGGCGCTCCGCCAGGTCGGGTGAGTGGGACTCGAGCTCATGAACAAGGACGTCGTACTGGCGCTCCGGAGTGTCGACTTGAAGGTCTGAGGGGTCGAGCAGCACGATAAGGACGCGCGCACGCTCCGTATGTCGAAGGAATTCGTGGCCAAGTCCCTTTCCCTCGGCCGCTCCCTCGATAAGACCGGGGATGTCGGCGAGTATGAATTCGCGTCCGTCGATGACGACCACGCCGAGATGCGGAACGAGCGTTGTGAACGGGTAGTCCGCGATCTTGGGTTTCGCTGCGGAAACGCTCGCAACGAGCGTGCTCTTCCCCGAGTTGGGGAAGCCAATCAGCGCGCCGTCAGCGGCGAGCTGCAGCTCGAGATGGAGCGTCCGATCGTCCCCGTACTCCCCCTGTTCGGCGAACGACGGTGCCCGCCGATCCGGCGTGACGAAGCTGGCATTGCCGCGCCCTCCACGCCCACCCTCAGCAACGACGAGGCGTTGGCCCGCTTCGACGAGGTCGGCAATCATCAGCCCGTCCTCATCGCGAACGACCGTGCCGAGCGGAACGGGAAGTTCGAGGTCATCACCGTTGCGCCCGTGCCGGAGTTCACCTTCCGCGTGGTTGCCGTCGCCGGCCTTCCAGTGCGGCTTGCGATCGTATCGCAAGAGTGTGCCGATCCCCGGGTCGGTGACGAGGATGACATCGCCGCCCCTTCCCCCATTTCCTCCATTCGGTCGACCACGCGGCTTGCCCTTGCGCTTCTGGAATGAGGCAACGCCCGCACCGCCCGCACCGCCGCGGGCGAACAGACGCACCGAGTCAACAAATGATGCCATGGGAGAACAGTAGGCCGGCAGAGCAGTTGAGTAGTAGAGCAGACGGGGCAGATCTTCGGAGCAATCCTTCCCTCATGGTCGAACCGTGGGGGGAACGGCTGATCGATTCAGCTACTGATCTGCTGATCTACTCAGACACTTGATAGACGGATACCTGGCGGCGGCCGCGCTTCGTGCCGTATTGCACGACGCCTTCGGCCTTCGCATAGAGGGTGTCGTCACCGCCGCGACCAACGTTGTCGCCGGGGTGGATCCGCGTGCCGCGCTGTCTGACGAGGATCGCACCTGAGTGGACGGTTTGACCGTCGAACACCTTCGGCCCGAGTCTCTGTGCTGCCGAATCGCGACCGTTCTTGGATGAGCCGCCTGCCTTGGTCTTGGACATCTCAGCCCTCCTTCGTCTCGGTCTTCGCCTCGGCCTTCTTCGCGGAATCGGCCGGCTTCTTCTCGGCCTTCTTCGCCTCAGCCTTCTTCGCCTCGGCCTTCTTCGCGGAATCGGCCGGCTTCTTCTCGGCCTTCTTCGCCTCAGCCTTCTTCGCCTCAGCCTTCTCGGCGGAGTCGACCGGCGTCTTCTCAGCCTTCTTCTGGGCTGCAGGAAGTTCGATCTTCTTCACCTCGAGGCGGGTGTACTTCTGACGGTGGCCGGCGCGACGTCGATACCCCGTCTTGTTCTTGTACTTGAAGATATCGATCTTCGGACCGGTGGAGTCGCCGACAACCTCGGTGGTAACGGTCAGCTTGTCGAGAGCGTCGCGGTCTGAGATGACGCTGCCATCGTCGTTGACGATGAGGAGCGGTTTGAACGTCACTTCCCCTTCGGCTTTGACGCGCTCGACGTCGAGAACGTCACCCTCTTTGACTTTGGCCTGCTTGCCGCCGGCGCGAATGATGGCGTACATGATCCTTCAATACTTGTGGTGGGCGAGCCGACTTTCTCGGCGCGGTCATACGCTCCACGTACGAAGCGCCCGCTCATGATAGCGGAATGACGTCCTATGGCCAGAGCGGTCTACGACTCGTCGATGTCTTCGGAATCGATAGCCATCGGAACTCCGGTTGCGGCAGCTTCTTCGTGCAGAAGGACGCCCCGCCCGCTGCAGTGAGGGCACGTCTCGGAGAACGACTCGAGAAGACCGGCCGACACGTTCTTCCGGGTCATCTCGACCAGGCCGAGGTTCGAAACGTCGAAGACCTGCGTACGCATCTTGTCCTTCGCGAGGTGCTCCCGCATGCGGAGAAGCACGGCGTCCTGGTTCTTCTGGATCTCCATGTCGATGAAATCGATCACGATGATCCCGCCGATGTCCCGGAGCCTCAACTGACGCGCGATTTCCTCGGCGGACTCGAGGTTGTTCTGTAGCACCGTGTCCTCGAGATTCGAGTGACCAACGTACCTCCCGGTGTTCACGTCGATAACGGTGAGCGCTTCCGTGCGATCGATGACGATGTGGCCACCGGATGGGAGCCAGACCTTTCGGTCGAGCGCCTTGCGGAGCTGATCCTCAACGTGGAAACGTTCGAACAGCGGGAGCTCGTCACCGTATAGCTGGACCTTCTCGATCAGGTCGGATCCGGTGCCACCGAGATACGCGAGGATCTGGTCGTGAGTGTCGCGCTTGTCGACGATCAGTCGTTTGAAGTCCCGCGTGAAGTGCTCGCGAATCACCCGTATGACGAGCGGCGGCTCCTGGTAGATGAGCGTGGGAGCCGTGGCCGACTTCATGTCCTTCTCGATACCGGTCCAGATCTCGCTGAGCCGGTCGATGTCTGACTTGATGTCTTCGGGCGTTGCGCCCTCAGCAGCGGTACGGACGATCACGCCCATCCCCTCGGGCCGGAACTCGGCAACGAGTTCACGCAGTCTCCGGCGTTCGTCGTCCTGCAGGCGTCGCGAGATACCCCTCACTTGAGCATCGGGGGCAAGCACCAAGTAGCGCCCAGCGAGGCTGATCTGGTTCGTGAGGCGGGCACCCTTGTGGCCCATCGCGTCCTTGACAACTTGCACGAGGACTGAATCGCCCGGCTGGAGCGCGGACTCGATGCGCTTCGACTTGCCATTCAATTCGTAGTCGCCGTAGTTCACGTCCCCGGCATACAGAACACCGTTCTTGCCTCCGCCGAAGTCGATGAACGCCGCCTCCATCCCAGGGAGGACGTTGCGGACTTTGCCGAGATAGACGTTGCCGACGAGGGATCGCCTGTCGGAGCGAGCTACATAGTGCTCAACGAGAACCGGACCTTCCAGGACCACGATCTGGGTCTGGTGCGGCATGGAGCGCACCAGCATCTGCTTGCGCGCGGTGTCCGGAGGTGGGGCAACCTCAATGTGGGCCGGTCGACGCCGACGTCGCGGATCGGGGCGCTGTTGCGGCTTCTGCTGCTTCTTCGATTGTCTCTTCTGCTTCGCCGGTTCCCTGGTGGTCGGCGCTTCATCGGTCGAGAATCGGCGGACGGTGACAGCTTCGCCGCCGACCGTCCGCACCGTGCGCTCCTCTGTTGCAGATCCGCGACGCACCACACGCGCGGACTTCTTCCGGAACAATCCCATCGGTGAACTCCTTCGAGGTGCCAGGGATCCGGCGAGGTTCGTGCACGAATGGCTTCAACGTGAGGTCTGGCACGACGGAGTCTCGATGATCGATGGTCGCAATGTGCCGGTAGACGTTGAGCATGCGCGTGTGCTTCTCGATGGTCCCAGGTCGAAAACGGCGACCGCGCTCTGCGGTCGTCTCAAGAAGCGAGAGTAGCGGGATAGCCGCCCTACCCAATGGCAATCACTCCATTGCCAGGACTCTCGTTGGTGACAAGCTTCAAGTACCAAGCTGCATGAGGTGAGAGGAACTCGCCTGCTCTTTGCTGAGTCCATCCGCACACGAGTCGAGGAACAGGTATGGGACTATCGAAGACTGTGGTCTTGCTTGGATCTTGATACTTGAAGCTTGAAACTTGAAGCTTGAAACTTGAGGCTTGAAGCTCGAACCTCGAAGCTTGACGCGTCGCTCACTCGTCCTCATCGTTTCCGAGGCCCAATTCCTCCTGCCGCGCTTCGTCCGGGTTGTAGCACCGACGGCATCGGGCCTCGTACGCATCCTGGGAGCCGAGGACAACCAACTCGTCGGATTGGACGACTCGCTGTGTGAAGAGGCCAGGACCGCCGCACCGATGGCAGACAGCAAGCGCTTTTGTCACGTACTCGGCGCGCAACATCAGCGAAGGGATCGGCTCGAAGGGGCGGCCGAGGTAGTCGAGGTCCAGTCCTGCGATGATCAACTGCTTCCCTGAGGCAGCCAGATTCGTAGCCACCTCGACGAGACCCTCATCGAAGAACTGTCCCTCGTCGATCCCGATCACGATCGTTCGATCCTCCACAGCGTGGAGCAGTTCGGTCGAGTCGGCGACGGCAGTTGCCTCGGTCGAGAGGTTCGAGTGCGAGACGACCGCTCCGGTGGCGTACCGAGTGTCGAGCTGGGGTTTGAAGGTTTGGACCGGAATCCTGGCGATGCCGTACCGGGTCACCCGGCGAATGAGCTCTTCGCTCTTCCCAGAGAACATCGGCCCCGCGATGACCTCGATCCAGCCCTGTTCGGAGCGTCGGTGCATGAACGATGACTGTAGACCACATGGGTCGACTAGGAATCCGCAGAGCGCTCCGCCGGAAGCGTCGAACGGCGCATCCACGTTGAGTGGGCAAGTCCCAAAGCGATGCTCATCGTCACGAACACCGTGCCACCCGATGACATGAACGGCAGCGGAAGACCGGTGACCGGCATCAACCGAACGGTCATGCCGATATTGACGAAGACATGGAAGGCGATGAGCGCGGCGATCCCCGTAGCAGTCAGTTGACCGAACCGATCCCTTGCATTCGCCGCCGACACCAACACGCGCCAGATGATGACCCCGAAGAGCACGAGCACGAGGAAGCTTCCAGCGAATCCGAGCTGCTCACCGACAGCCGTGAAGATGAAGTCACTCGACTGCTCTGGAACGAATCGGAGATTCGTCTGGGTTCCATTGAACAGTCCCTTGCCGAACAACCCACCGGTACCGATCGCGACCTGGCTCTGGAACTGGTTGTACTGCGTCACCAGAACATCGGTCACCGGATCGAGGAACGCGGTCAGTCTCGTGATCTGGTATTCCTTGATCGCCCCCACTTGGAACAGGCCTACCGTCCCGACGAGGGCGGCGACGATCAGCGCCGCCATCTGTCGCCAGGTTGCGCCGGCAACAAAGATCATGACCCCGGCGATGAAACCGAAGGTGAGCATTGTCCCGAGATCCGGCTGCCGGAAGATGAGCACCGAGGGCAACGCGACGAGCAGCGACGCCCCGCGCCACACGGTCCCAACGCATCGGCTGAGCTGCGGCGGAAAGCAGCGCAGCAAGAGCGAGAATGACGGCGAGCTTCGCGATCTCAGACGGCTGGAACCGGATCGGTCCAAGCTGCATCCACCGCTGTGCCCCCTTCACCGAGGATCCGAGCGGGCTCAGAACCAGAACCAGGGTGACGATGGAACCAAGGTAGATGGCCGAGACCCACGGACGGATCGTCGCAACGTTGATCAGCGAAACAACACCGAAGGCCATGAACCCGATCAGTACGAACGCAGCTTGCTGTTCGAGTTCGCGGGTCGGACTCACCCCGAGTGCCTCCAGACGGGGGGCCGAAGCCGTGTAGATCATCAAGAGTCCGAAAGCGGAGAGGGCCACGTACGCGATCAGGAGCAGCCAATCGGGACGGAGCTGCCGCTCCCGCCGGAGAAGTGAGATCTGGCTGCGTTCGGCTGCGATCTGCATCAGTCTGTGTCCGCCCCGGCTTCGAGCGGAGTCACCGCAGATTCACCGTTCAAGATGTACTGGAGGACCTGGCGCGCGACCGGTGCAGCCACTCGCCCTCCCGACCCTCCCCGCTCAACGACGACGGTCACGACGTACTCGGGCGACAGGACCGGAGCCACACCGACGAACCATGCCGAGTCGACCTGCTGGACATCCTCCACGGCCTTGATGATCTCAGCGGTCCCGGTCTTGCCGCCCACGGTCGAGACGTTCGGGCCAAACCCCAAGAAGGCACTGCGCGCCGTGCCGATCGGTCCGTTGACGACCTGCTGGAAATCGCGGCGCAGTGCGTCAACGGTCGCCGGATCCATGTCGATGGTCTGGACGATCGCCTTCGAGTTCTTGTCAACGACATTCCCCTCCTGGTCAACCATCTCGGACACGACGCGGGGCTTCCAAAGGGTCCCTCCATTCAGCATCGCCGAGAATCCATTTGCCAACTGGAGAGGCGTAACAAGAACCGCTCCCTGGCCGACGACGGCGTTCATCAGATCTCCACCGACCCACGGTCCGGTCGAGCGGACCCGTCCGGTGTCCTTCCGCTGCTCCTCGCGAAACCACTGCCGATCGGGAATCAGACCGGGCTTCTCGAACGGAAGATCGATCCCGCTCTCGGTTCCGAACCCAAATGACCGGGCCCACTCCTGCCACAAATCCTCGTTGTTGATGCCCGTCTCGTCCGACCGCTCATTCCAGATCCGAAGCGAGATCTCCCAGAAGTAGAGGTCGCACGAAGCCTGGAGCGCACCGTGCAGGTCGAGCGGGCCGTGCCCGTTCCGCTTCCAATCCCGGTACACCTGGGACGATCCGTCGTTGAATTCGAAGCGGAGACTGCCGGTGCAGTTGTAGAGATCGGTGTCGGAAGTCAACGGCTTCAAGTCACCGTCCGAGGGGGCCGGTTGAACCGGTTCCGCTTCGGCTCCGGTCGCCTCACCCGGAGGTGCGGTTCCGGTGTTCTCGTCGCCAAGGATCCGGTCGCCCTCCGGACGGTCCAGCGGGTAGATCCCATCCTCGAGCGCCAGCACGTACGCGACAGCTTTGAACGTCGACGCCGGTGCGTACTGGCCCTGAACGGCGAAGTTCGAGAAGGCGTTGATCGTTCCGAGACTCTCCCACTCGCTCTGCGTTAGTCCGCTCACGAACGCGGCTGGGTCGAATGACGGGTACGACGCCATCGCGATGATCGAACCATCGTTGGGGTTCTCGACGACGCCGACCGCTCGGATAGGACACCAGTTGTCCGAATGCGAAACAACGATGGCATCGTCGGTGATTGCGATCACTCGCAGGGTCGTTGCGAACGAATCCCCTTCTTCAACCTCGAATCGCTCCCCGTCGATGTCAACCACGGCGATGAGCTGGGATCGATCCGCCACGACAGCTTCGAGCAGCATGGTCCGCTCAATGATCCCGGAGAGCAAGGTTCGGGAGGCGACGCCGACCTCGACCCGCTGAACGGGTACACACACGCCCTCGTCGTCGATCGGGAGACCGGGATAGAGCGATCCGAGCACCTTGCCTTCATCGATCTCGATAACCGTCTCGGCAGCGACACTGTCTTCGTCGGAAGCGGTCCCGTCTTCATCCGAGCCCTCCGCGGCCGCCGCTGCTTCGATGGCGGCTCGCTTGGCCTCCAGCTGTAGCGCTTCCAGAGCTCGGAAGAGCCGCGTCGGAATATCCCCGTCTTCGGCGGCCAGCGCCTCTCGGCGCTCTGCCATCTCGAGTTCTCTGGCCAATCCGAGTCCGCCTTCGAGGGACTCTTGAAGTTGGGCTTGAATCCCACTGTCGATCGTGAGGATGAGATTGTCCCCCGGGGTCGATTCCTGTTCTCCGAGTAGCTGTAGCACCGAACGACCGGCATCGACCTGATACGTGATGACCCCTTCGGTTCCACGAAGCTGGTCGTCGTAGGAACGCTCGATACCGGCCTTGCCAACAACGTCGGTCCCCTTCACCCCTGGTCGCTCGAGGTCTGCTTCTGATGGCTTGCCGATGTAGCCCAGTACCTGAGCGGCAAGCTCCCCTCCCGGGTAGTCACGAATCGGTTGTGGGATCACGGCAACGCCGGGGAAGTCTTCACGGTGCTCGAGCAGGGTCAGCGCCTGCCGCTCAGTGAGATCCTCGGCAAGAGTGATCTGGGCTCCGGATGTGGCATTCTCGAACCGTTCGAGAATCTCACTTGCCGGTTGATCGAGAAACGCCGAGAGGCGCTGGGCGAGATCCTCCGCGATTTCGTCCTCGACGAGAGCCATGTCGACGACCGCGGCAAGCGAGGCCGTCGTCCCTGCGAGCAGTTCGCCGTTGCGATCGAAGATGTCGCCCCGGGGGGCGGGTGTCGGAACCACACGGATCAGATTTCGCTCTGCCTCAGCCGCATAGGTGTCGGTCTCGGTCACCTGGATCGTCCAGAGACGAAGTCCCAGGACACCGAGCATCACCGCGAGCACGACACCCACACCGGCGAGCCGCCATGTACCGGTCATGTCGCCCACGTCCGTTCGGGGGGCTTCACCGTGATCTTCGTCAACCAGAAGACCGGGTAGGCGAGGACCACGTTGTACAGCGCCGGCACGAGGAGATGCCCGACGAATCCGGGACGGTTGATGATCCCCTGACCGAACAAGGTTCCAAGGACCGCATACGTGAACTGTCCGATCAAGGTGAGACCGAATACTCCGAGAAGGACGACCGGGGTCCCTACGATCTCACGATCGCGCACCTTCAGCGCGAGGAACGCAACGATGGTGAACGTGCTGGCCCACAACCCGAGCGGCGAGCCACCGAGGAGATCCTGGAAGAATCCCCCGGTGAAGGCGATGAAGAGCGCCTGTTCCGGATCCAGGAATCGGGCCAGTGCGATCACAGTGAGCATCCCGAGGGCCGGTGCGTACCCGAGCGGACGGACATGTTGAAACACGGTCGTCTGGATCAGTACCGCGGCGATGACGAGACCGAGAGCGATGATGACCTTCCCGCTCGTCACTGCCGCTCCGATCCCGGATCGGTGAACGACGGAGCGTCAATGAGTGGAACTTCGCTCTCCGGATCGGCATCGAGTGGTGACCATCCGACCACTACCTTCACGAAGTCGAGTTGAGAGAACGCTGCCGCCGGATCGACGGTGGTCCTCAGGGCGAATCCGACGTCCGCCGCCTTCGTCTCGTCGGCAAACCCCACGACGATCCCGGGAGGGAACAGGCTCCCGTCGGTGAGAACGACCGCTCCTTCGCTCACGGGTTGGGTTGCGTCGAACATATCGAGCCGGAGCCGGGCGTCTCCCCGCCCGGTGACAACACCGGTCTGGTTGGTGTCCTGCACGCGGACGCCGACCGAGACCAGGGGGTCGGTGATGAGACGAACCCGAGCCGAGGATTTCGTCACGAGATAGACCCGGCCCACCAGACCATCCTCGTCGACAACGGCCTGCCCCACGATGATCCCGTCGTCGGATCCTCGATTGATGATCCGGATATGGTCGAATGTCGACGCGCCGGCGGAGTAGATGAGTGCGGTCACCGTTGCGAGATCCTCCGGCGGAGCAAGGTCGTTGATTGCCTCGAGTTCCGCCACCCGCCGTTCGAGGGCAGCCGTCTCCCGAAGACGCTGCTCGAGCCTTCGGACTTCCGCCTCGAGTCGCTCGTTCTGATCACTGAGACCGGCGACGTTTGAGATCCCGTCGACGAATCCGACGACCGGCCGCACGACGAAGTCGATCGCTTCTTGAACCGGAGCAGCGAGCGTCTGGGCACCGCCGCGGATCACGGTCGTGACGCTGTCACCCGAGGAACGGACGTCGAACGTCGCAATGAGGAATCCCACGGCCAGGAGTGTGACGAACAAGGCCGTCGAACGATCGAGACGTCGTCCTGAGGGGAACATCAGTTCCGGCCCGGGACCATGTCACCCGCGGCCGCTGGATTGGAGCACGGCGTGAAGCACGTTGAACTCCTCCAGGACCGCTCCCGACCCGAGCACCACGCTCTGTAGTGGTCGTTCTGCGGTCACGATCGGCATACCCGTCTCGTGAACGAGTCGCTGATCGATACCGCGTAGCAGGGCACCGCCACCGGCAAGCACAATGCCACGTTCCATGACGTCGGCTGCCAACTCGGGAGGTGTCTTGTCGAGGGTGTACTTGACCGCGTCGACGAACGCTTCGACCGGCTCTTCGATCGCTTCTCGGATCTCCGCACTCGAGAGCACGATGGTCTTTGGCAAACCCGTGATCAGGTCACGACCGCGGACCTCGGCGGCCGGTTCGCCTGCGTACGGCCACGCCGATCCGATCGCCATCTTCACCTGCTCGGCGGTTCGCTCGCCGAGCATGAGGCTGTACTCCTTCTTCACCCACTGGATGATGGCGTCATCAAGCTCGTCGCCGCCGATCCGAATGCTCTTCGATACGACGATTCCACCCAGCGAGATCACCGCGACCTCGGTGGTCCCACCGCCGATGTCGACGATCATCGATCCCGTCGGCTCGTGCACGGGCAGGCCGACGCCGATCGCCGCAGCCATCGGCTCCTCGATCGTGTACGCCTTCCTCGCTCCCGCGTGGTAGGCAGCTTCCTCGACCGCCCTGCGCTCGACCCCGGTGATGCCGGAAGGGACACAGATGACGATCCTGGGGCGCGCCGCGAATCGGCCGGTGTGCACCTTGTCGATGAAGTACCGGAGCATCTTCTCGGTCACATCGAAGTCGGCGATCACGCCATCGCGCAGTGGCCTGATGGCCTGGATATACGACGGGGTGCGTCCGATCATTCGTTTCGCGGCCATCCCGACTTCGAGCGGCCGATTGTCGCGTGTATTGATCGCGACCACCGACGGTTCGTTGAGGACGATGCCTTGGCCGCGGACGAACACGAGCGTGTTCGCCGTGCCGAGGTCGATGGCCATGTCCCGACCTGCGAAGGACAGAAGGCTATTCATGGGAGCGTCCCCTGGGAGTGTGTTGTCAGTGTAACTACGGGAGCGTCTAGCGGTCCTCGAAGAAGAGCCCCAACTCTCGTTGGGCGCTTGTCGGTGAATCCGATCCGTGAACGATGTTCTCCGTGATGATCAAGCCGAAGTCCCCACGGATGGTCCCTGGAGGCGCTTCAGCGGGGTTGGTCGTGCCCATCAACGTCCGGGCGACGCCGACTGCCGACTCGCCCGACCACTGCATGGCGACAACAGGCCCGCTCGTGATGAACGCAGCGAGTTCCCCGAAGAACGGCTTGTCGACGTGCTCGGCATAGTGACGGGCCGCCAGACCATCGTCGATCGTCAGCATGCGCATCCTGTCGAGTGTCAGGCCCTTGTCCTCGAATCGCGAGATGACCTCGCCGACGAGACCCCGTCGCACGCCATCCGGCTTCACCATCACGAACGTTGATTCAATAGCCATGGGCCGGAAGGCTACCCGTCGTCGTCGGCTTCCGCCCAAGCGTCTTCGGTCTCCACCCAGGGTTCGTCGTCATTGTCATTGTCATCGCCCTCGATCACAGACTCGAACCGGACATGGACTCCTGATGGACTGAATCCGGTGCCGATGAGGGCTTCGCGTGCCTCGCCCGCCACGTAGAGCGACCCAACGACAACGACTGCTCCTTTGGTCCCAGCGGCGCTCACTGCCTCGGCTATCGCGTCCGACACGCGTTCAACGACCGTCGCCTCGCACTCCAACACCGAACCGGCCGACGCAGCAACAACCGACGCATCGATCGCTCCAGGGTCATCGGCCGCGGTCGCCCATAGATGGCCCGCCAGGTCGGCGAGCGGTTCGAGGACCTCACCAGGAGATCGCTCTCCTCGTATCCCGGCGACGACGTGCCATTCGGTCTCCGGGAACTCGTCCCGGAGCGCAGATGCGAGAGCTTCTACGCCTTGCACGTTGTGAGCTCCGTCGATGACGACGAGTGGACGATGGTGAACAACCTCGATACGCCCCGGTTGCCTGGTCGCCGCCAGCGCATCCCGAAGGGCATCGATGTCGAGAGCACGCTCGAGGAACGTCTCCGCCGTGGCGATCGCGGTGGCCAGGTTGTCGATCTGGTGACGTCCGTGGATCGGGAGATAGAGCGCGGTGTAGTCCGAGTAGATGCCGACGATGTCGACCATCCATCCTCCAACGGCCAGAGTCTCATCAGCTATGGAGAAGGCATCCCCGAACCGATACCACTTCGCGGCACATTCGTCGACGCGAGCGGTGATGGCGCCCTCGGCGGCAGACGGGAGCCGACCGGTCACCGCGATCCCCCCGTTCTTGATGATGGCGGCCTTCTCGGCCGCGATCTCCCCAATCGTCTCGCCGAGGTACTCGACATGATCAAGTGCGATTCCGGTGACCACGGCGACGACCGGTTCGACCACGTTCGTCGCATCCCACCGGCCCCCCATCCCCACCTCGATGATCGCAACATCGAGCGCGATCTCGGCGAACACCGAGAATGCGAGCGCGGCGGTGACCTCGAAGTAGGTGACGCCGTTGTCTGTTCGGCGCTCGTACTCCTCGACGAACCAGGCGATATCCGAGACGGCCCGGGTGAATGCGTCGGCCGTCAGCGGCTTGCCGTCGATTGAGAACCGCTCCTCCAACCGATGCAGGTGCGGCGACGTGAACGTGCCGGTTCGAAGCCCGTGGGCGCCGAGGATGTCGGCGACGAGGCGCGTGACCGTCGTCTTGCCATTCGTCCCGGCGACGTGAATGACCGGATAGTCAGACTGCGGATTCCCCATGAATTCCAGGACACCAGTGATGCGCTCGAGACCCGGCTTCACTCCCCGGCCGATACGCTCGTCGAGGAACGCTTCCGCATCGTCTCGATCGGCGATTCTCGGGATCGAGTCAGACACGGCTATACCTCGGTGCCCAGTTCGGTGAGTTGAGCGCCGAGCTTGGCAATGCGTTCCTCCGCCGAAGCGACCTTTGCCTCTTCCCCGGCGACGACCTCGGCGGGAGCGCGGTCCCGGAAGTTCGGGTTCGTCAGCTTGGCTCGCGATCGCACGAGATCAGCTTCGCCGTCGGCGATCGACTTCTTCAGACGCTCCCTCTCCGCGTCCAGGTCGACGAGTCCCTCGAGAGGGATGAACGCCTGGACCGTACCCGCGATGACCCGGCTCACAGCGCCGTCGGTCGGCGGCTCGCCATAATTGACGGTGCAGCCCGCGAGGGTGTCGAGATGCTGGGACCACCACTCGTCAGCAATGCCGTCCGGATCGTTGACCGTGATGTTGATCGGTGTCTTCGGGCTGATCTGATGCTCTGAGCGGAATCGACGCAGCCTCATGATGAGGTCCTGCAACGTGGCCATGCCCTCGGGGCCGGTCGCGGCGGGTGGCGTTGGCCACGAGGCGGTGATCAGAAGGCTCCCGTCGCCCAGTTCGCTCCAGAGCTCCTCGGTGAGGAACGGAATAGCCGGGTGGAAGAGCTTGAGGAGGTCGCGCAACACGACACCAAGTGTCGCTCTGGTGACCGGCGCACGGTCTTCGTCGCGCAACGACCCCTTCGCCATTTCGAGATACCAGTCGAAGGCCTCGGCCCATGCAAAGTTGTAGAGCAGGCCGTACGCATCGGAGAAGCGATACTCGTCGAAGAGACGATCGAACTCGGCCGTTGCGTGGGCGAGTCGCTCCAGGACCCAGGCGTCTTCGGGACCGGGATCTTCGGGATAGCCGCCGTCGACCGGCACGTCGCTGATGTCCAAGTGCTCAACCGCGAACCGCAACGCGTTCCACAGCTTGTTCCCGAATCTTCGCGCCGCGTCGGTCCACGCCTCGTCGTACGGAACGTCGTGCCCCGGCGCAGCGGCCTGGATGAGGGAGAGCCGCAGCGGATCGGCGCCGTACCGTTCAACGAGTTCGAGGGGATCGACGGCGTTTCCTGACGATTTGGACATCTTGCGTCCATCCGGTGTTCGGATGAGTCCGTGGATTGAGATGTCGGCGAACGGCTCCGTCCCCGTGGCGTAGAGGCCCATCATCATCATTCGCGCCACCGAGAAGTAGATGATGTCGAATCCGGTGACGAGGACTGTCGTCGGGTAGTACGTGGCGAGGTCGTCGGTCTCCTCCGGCCAGCCCATCGTCGAGAACGGCCAGAGTTGCGACGAGAACCACGTGTCGAGCACATCGTCGTCCGGCGTCAGAGCGGTCCCCGCACAGGCCGGGCAGACCGTCGGTTCGGTCTCCGAAACGATCACTTCGTCGCAATCGTCGCAGTACCACGCAGGAATCGGGTGGCCCCACCACAGCTGCCGACTGATGCACCAGTCGCGCAGATTCTCCATCCACAGGAAGTAGTTGTTCTCCCATCGTTTGGGGATGAATCGGGTGCGCCCCTCCTTGACGGATTCGATGGCGGGGATCGTCAGCGGCTTGACCTTGACGAACCACTGGAGCGAGAGCATGGGCTCCACAACGGTTCCGCAGCGCGAACAGTGGCCGACCGAGTGGTGGTGGTCGTCGATGCGCTCGAGGAATCCCTGCTTCTTCAGCTCGTACCGCACGGCCTCGCGAGCTTCGAACCGATCCTGTCCCACAAACGGCCCACCGTGTTTGGTGATCCGCGCCTCGGTGTCGATGACTTGGATCGCTTCGAGGCCGTGCCGTTGTCCAATCTCGAAGTCGAGTGGATCGTGGGCGGGGGTGACCTTCACGGCGCCCGTCCCGAACGCGATCTCAACGCCTTCATCCGCGACGACCGGAATCTCGCGGTCGAGGAGTGGGAGTCGGATCATTCGACCCACGGCGTCGCGATAGCGGTCGTCATCGGGGTGCACGGCGACAGCGGTGTCGCCGAGCATGGTCTCCGGTCGGGTGGTAGCGACGGTGATGTGCCCGTCGCCTTCCACGAACGGGTACTTGATGTGGGTCAACTCCCCCACTTCGTCTTCGTGCTCGAACCTCGATCTCGGAGATCGCCGTGTGACAGCGGGGACACCAATTGATGATCCGGTTGCCCCGGTAGATCAGCCCCTCGTCGTACAGGTTGACGAAGACCTTGCGGACGGCCAGGGAGAGGCCATCGTCGAACGTGAAACGCTCCCGTGTCCAGTCAGTTGAGAATCCCATAGTGCGCATCTGCGCGGTGATGCGGTTCCCCGATTTCGCCTTCCACGCCCACACCTGCTCGACGAAACGTTCTCGACCGAGGTCGTAGCGGCTTATGCCCTCCTTGGCGAGTTCTCGTTCGACGACGTTCTGCGTGGCGATGCCAGCGTGATCGGTCCCGGGTACCCAGAGGGCGGCATAGCCCTGCATGCGCTTCCTGCGGATCAGGACGTCCTGAATCGACAGATCCAGGGCGTGGCCCATGTGCAGCACACCGGTGACGTTGGGAGGCGGGATGACAATTGAGTACGGCTCGCCATCGGGATTGATCTCAGGCCGGAAGGCGCCGGCGTCCTCCCACACGCGGTACCAGCGCGACTCGACGGCGCTCGGATCGTACGTTGCCTTCATCATGCCCCTCGGTCATCGGGTCCTCCGGTGAATCACACATGATAGAGGCGGTCACGGCCCCAGCAAGGGAAGAGGCCGAGAACACTGTTGTCCCCGGCCCCGTTCCACCATTCCCCCTGCTCGCCCGAACCGAAATCCTGGTTCCTGCCGTCTGGGTGCACGCTACGACCACTCTCGGTATCCGTCGAGACACAAAGACAACGGCTTCAACTAACTAGTCACCCGCGCGGTACGGCCGATCGAGATTCTTCCCCCGTCGCTGTGCGTGCGAACACAACTGATGGGTACGCGGGCACACACGATCGCGGCACCGTGCTCCTCCGCTACCGTGCGTCGGCGACCGAACGGAGGACCCCATGACCGTACGCATCGACGCCGATCTGCTGATCCCAGGACGCGGACAGCCCGTCGAGAACGGAACCGTGATCTTGGAAGGGCGGACGATCGCCTACGCCGGGTCGTCATCGAACGCTCCCCGGAGTCCCGATGCTGCAACCACCAATGTGCCTGTCGCCATGCCGGGCCTGTGGGATTCCCACATCCACTTCATCGGCCTGACGACGATGGACATGCACGACACGCTGCACACGACCATCGCCGAGATGGCCGTCCGGGCGGCGGCCGATGCCGCCGACACGCTCGACGGAGGTGTCACCAGCGTGCGCGAGGTCGGTGGCTTCGGCCTCGACTTTGCGTCGGCGATCAACGACGGCAGCGTTCGGGGACCGAACATCTACGGTGCCGGCCGGATCCTCTCGACGACGGCCGGGCACGCGGACGGCCACTCCTTCGACCTCGACTTCATCGAGAGCTCCGAACGCTGGCTCGGTGAGATTTGTGACGGCGTCCCGTCGTGCCTCAAAGCAGTCCGGAAGCAGCTCCGAAAGAATGCCAAGGTCATCAAGATCTGTGCCTCGGGTGGTGTCATGTCCGAGATCGATCACCCGATCCACCAGCAGTTCTCCGAAGACGAGTTGCGAGCGATCGTGGAAGAGGCGGGGAGGGCCGAACGCTACGTCGCCGCGGACACCCACGGGCTTCCCGGGATCAAGGCCGCAATCGAGGCGGGGTGTCAGACCATCGAGCACGGCTCCTATCTCGACGAGGAGACTGCCGTTCTCATGGCCGAGCGTGGCACCATCTACGTGCCGACCCGATTCATCGTGGATCAACTGCTCCAGATGGAGGCGTCACTCCCCCGCTACGCCTATGAGAAGGGGGTGATGGTTGCCGATCGCCACTCCCAGGCGATGAAGATCGCGGTTGCAAACGGTGTCACGATTGCCATGGGGACCGACATCTTCACACCCGGGTCATATGGGCAGAACGGCGCGGAGGTTCGTTTCCTTCAGGATGCCGGGATGAAGGCTCTCGAAGCGATCGAAGCATCCACCGCGAACGGGCCGTTGACACTGGGGCCGCAGGCACCGAGATCGGGCCAGCTGAGGGAAGGCTACGACGCCGACGTCATCGCCCTCGACTTCAATCCGCTCGTCGACAACGCGGGATGGGGAGACCCGGACCGCGTGACCCACGTCTGGAAGTCGGGCAAGAAAGAGAAGTGGCCGAGTAACCGAGTAGCTGAGTAGCCGAGTAGCCGAGTCCGACGGTCTTCCTCCGCTACTCCGCTACCCCGCTACTCATCGTCAAACGCCAGCTGGGAGTCGACTGAGTGCAGCGGCTGGCGCCTGCGGATTGATCTGCGTTTCGGCACCCCGTCGGCGAAGAGCGACTCTTGCATCAGTGCGGCGAGGCGTTCGGCTATCGGCCACCAGTCGTAGCCGTCGCCGATCTCTGATGCCGGGACATCGACGATGCGATCCTCGCCGACGAATTCGCCGAGGTGGGCGTCGAGGATACGTTCGATCTCCAATCGGAACTCGTCGGAAGTCGATCGCACACCATCCGATGCCAGATCGACGTCCGGGTGCAGACGGATGACAAGGTCGTAGGTCTTCGACCATTCCCGCACCAACGGTCCGGCGGCGAATCGGTCATCGCCTCCACACGCCCGCAGGTAGTAGGCGTAGTTGTCCATCACTCCCCGGTCGAGAACGAGGACCTCCGCTTTGGGAGCGAGCGTGAGTTCCTGCCGTATCTGGGACACGAGCACCCACAGCTGCGCCTCTCCGGTTGCACCCTCGTTGATACCGAGGGGGTTGTCACGCACAACTTCCCGGCCGTACTCGACGGAGCGACCTGCCCGTTGCATGGCATTGGCGAAGCCGTGAGCTGCGGTCGTCTTGCGGATGCCGTGGGAGCCGATGAACGCCACCTTGGCGTTCCGTTGCCAGCGTCCCATCTCGCCGACTCAGGCCGAGCGTTCTTCGGGCACGTCGGTCGAAGCGAGATCTGTGATCGGAACCAGCGTCGGGTTGACCCGTTCACGCACGACCTGCTCGTCGATGACCACCTGGGCGATGTCGGAACGCGCGGGCAGTTCGTACATGGTGTCGAGAAGAACCTCTTCCATGATCGCCCGGAGTCCGCGAGCGCCGGTGCCTCGCTTCATCGCCTGTTCCGCGATGGCGCGTAGAGCGTCGTCGGTGACGAGCAACTCGACGCCGTCCATCTCGAAGAACTTCGCATACTGTTTGATCAACGTGTTCTTCGGTTCCGTCAGCACGTGGACGAGATCGTCGACGTCGAGTTCATCGACGGTCGCGATCACCGGGAGACGGCCAATGAACTCCGGGATCAGTCCATACCCCAGCAGGTCCTCCGGAAGCACCTCACTGAGCAATTCGGTCGGCCTGCGGCCATCGACCGAGTGGACCTCGGCGCCGAAACCGACAGAGTTCTTCCCGATCCTCTTCTGGATGACCTCCTCGAGACCGGCGAACGCACCACCACAGAGGAACAGCATGTTGGTCGTGTCGATCTGGAGGAACTCCTGATGCGGATGCTTGCGTCCACCCTGCGGCGGTACGGAGGCCTGCGTCCCTTCGAGAATCTTCAGCAGCGCTTGCTGCACACCCTCTCCGGAGACGTCTCGTGTGATCGACGGGTTCTCAGATTTCCTGGCAACCTTGTCGATCTCATCGATGTAGATAATGCCCGTCTCGGCACGTTTGATGTCGAAATCGGCCGCCTGGATCAGCTTGAGGAGGATGTTCTCGACGTCCTCGCCGACGTACCCGGCCTCGGTGAGAGCCGTGGCGTCGGCGATGGCGAACGGAACGTCCAAGAGGCGAGCCAACGTCTGAGCCATGAGTGTCTTGCCGGTGCCCGTGGGACCGACGAGCAGGATGTTGGACTTCTGAAGCTCCACGTCCTCGTCGGTCATCCGCTGTCCGGCGCGCACTCGTTTGTAGTGGTTGTAGACCGCGACGGCGAGGATCTTCTTCGCCTGGTCCTGGCCGATGACGTACTGGTCGAGGAAATCGAAGATGTCGTGCGGCTTCGGAAGCTCCGTGAACGACACCTCTTTGGCTTCGGTGAGTTCCTCGTCGATGATCTCATTGCAGAGGTCGACGCACTCGTCACAAATGTAGACGCCGGGACCAGCGATGAGTTTCTTGACCTGCTTCTGCGACTTCCCACAGAAACTGCATTTGAGGAGTTCGGTTCCCTCGTATTTGGCCACGGGTGGCCTCCCTACCCTTCGACGACTTCAAGTTTGCGGCTTCTCAGCACCGAGTCAATAGCACCGTACTCGACAGCCTCCTCCGCGCTGAGCCAAAAGTCTCGATCCGTGTCGTCCGAGATCACTTCGAAAGGACGCCCGGTGTGAAGCGCGAGGATCTCGTTGATCTCTTCGTGTGTCTTGAGAATCTCTTTGGCGTGGATCTCGATATCGGTCGCTTGCCCCCCGACTCCAGACACGTGGGGCTGATGCACCATGACGCGTGAGTGCGGGAGAGCGAACCGCTTGCCCTTCTTCCCTCCGGCCAGAAGCACGGCAGCGGCCGATGCTGCAAGGCCCATGCAGTAGGTCGCCACATCCGGCTTGATGAACTGCATCGTGTCATAGATCGCCATCAAGGCGTAGGTGGATCCGCCGGGTGAGTTGATATAGAGGTTGATGTCTTTGTCAGGATCCTCACCCTCGAGGTGCAGCAACTGCGCCATGATGATATTGGCGACGCCGTCATCGATCGGCGTCCCGAGGAAGACGATGCGGTCCTTGAGGAGGCGGCTGTATATGTCAAACGCCCGCTCACCCCTGGGCGTCTGTTCCACAACGGTGGGAACTAGGTAGCTCATCTCACTCCTCGATCTCTGGGGACGATTCTTCCTGCTGGCCATCGTCCCCGGTGGTGTCATCTTCATCTTCTTCGTCGACCGCAACCGGGGTCAGGTCGATCGTGTTCCCGTCCGCATCGACAGGAACGGCCGCGTCGGCGATCCTGTCGTGTGCCTTTTGTCTGAGGATATCACCGGTCAGTGACTCAACCTGACCACTCTCCTCCAGCATCTTCTCAAACTCCTCTACGGACATTTCCGAGCCGGCGGCTATCGACTCCAGCGCCCCGCGATACTCGTCGTCCTCAACGCCCATGCCTTCGATCGCGATGATGCTCTCCAACACGATCCGCGTCGAGAGGGCCGACGCCGCTTGGGCCTTGATGTCTTCAACGAAGGCGGCCTGGTCCCGGTCGATGATCCTGAGGTAGTCCTCGAGTCCGATCTTGTCGGATTCGAGACGGTGGAGCAGATTGCGAATCCGAGCTTCCGCCTCGGCGTCGACGAGCGCCTGCGGCAGTTCAAGGTCGACGTCGGCAACAAGCTGCGCGACCGCCTCCTCCTGGAATTTCGATCGAGCGGCCTGGGTCTTGTAGGCACGGATGTTCTCGTCAATCGTTGCCAGGAGTTCGTCGGCCGTCTCGAACTCGGTGACGTCGGACACGAACTCATCGGTCAGCTCAGGGAGCTGCTTCGCTTTGACCTCTTTGACGAGCGCACGCAGCGTGACGGCCTGGTCGCCGTCGCCGGTGAACACGTCGGGAAGCGTGCCTTCGCCCTCCATGATGTCGCCGACGCCGGCGCCGACGAGGATTTCGTCGAGTCCTGGGAAGAACGATCGGGAGCCGATCTCATACACCAGGTCGTTCGCTGCTGCCTGATCGATCTCAACGCCGTCCGCGTGGGCCGACACATTGATCGTCACGAAGTCTCCTTCATCGGCCGCGCGATCGACGTCTTCGAGATCCGCGAACTGATTGCGAAGTGCGTCGATCTGGCGGTCGATCTCCTCCTGCGAGACGACCGGAGGCTCGATCTCGATCGTGCGGCCATCGAAGTCGGGGATGGCGTCGAGAACCGGCCACAGCGTGACAAGGACGTCCACTTCGACCCCGCCTTCGTCCCGGTCCCTGATCGCAGAGATCGACGGGACCGTTGCGGGGTCGAGTCCACTCTCGTCGATTGCGGCGCCGACGGTTCCAGGAATGGCTTCCTCGATCGCTTCCGAGCGGAGATGATCCTTCCCTACCATCCGCTCGACGATCGATCGGGGCGCCTTGCCTGGACGGAAGCCCTTGATCTTCATCTCACCGGAGAGTTTGCGTGCCGCCTTCGTCTTGGCGGCTTCGAGTTCGGACTCTTCGAGCTGGATCGTCAGGGTTCGCTCGAAGCGGCCCGTCTCGCTGACCTCAGTGTGCACTGTCTCTCCATCGGTAGTTGGGGAAGGACGGATTGGGGTGGCCGACGGGGTTCGAACCCGCGACCTCCTGGACCACAACCAGGCGCTCTACCAGGCTGAGCTACGGCCACCATGCCCGCGACCTGCGGCTGTTGCATGTCGCATGCGTTCGCTCATCGTAGCGACGACCATGGGCAACGATGCGCACCCCCGGCACGACTCGAACGTGCAACCTGCGGATTAGAAGTCCGCTGCTCTATCCAGTTGAGCTACGGGGGCAGGCCATGCGAACCCGTACGGGCCCGTGGAGCGGGTGAAGGGGATCGAACCCTCATGACCAGCTTGGAAGGCTGGAGCTCTGCCATTGAGCTACACCCGCGTGCGGCGGTGAGACTAATCGTCCTCCGCCGTCAGTCGGGCTGGCCGGATTTGAACCGGCGACTTCTTGCTCCCAAAGCAAGCGCGCTACCAAGCTGCGCTACAGCCCGAATCCGGAAGGCTACCCCGAATCAGGTTCCTCTTCGCGAAGCTTGAAACATTCGAGAAGTCGACGCTTCGTCCTGATCCGATGGCAATCGTCACAGACGACCTCGCACTTCGCGATTTCCGCGAGCAACGCTGCGGTCCCTGAGACGTAGAGAAGTCGCGACACTTCAAGCCGCTTCTCCCCGATGTGGTCGAAGTCCATGACCTCGGGAGGAATAGTCTTGTCGGAGTCCGCACACGGCCGTCGCTTGAACCCTCGGATGACTGCTCGATGGCGGCCGATCCGTGCGCGCCGTCCCTTTCCAACCAGTCGGCAGTGCCTCTCGCGGTTCTCATCCTCGGAGCACCAATCGCGCCAAGCCGCCTACGCACGGTCGCGGTAGTACGAGTGTATTCGGGTCCACTCTGCGTCTCAGAAGTCGAAAGATGCCAGGGACAGATCCCTCTCGCAGCGTGGCATCGTCTGATAGTCATCAACAGCAGTATCCACGTTGGGTAGGACGGATTCGCTTGCGCCCATTGGGAATGAACCGTTTGGTAGCCCGGGCGGTGATACCGGATCTCCGTAGACCGGATCCGTCGGTTCGTGTCACACCCGATCGATATGTTGTCACGATGAAACCGGAAGTACCGCCGGAGCTTCTCGACCGTGCTGCGGAGTGGGACAACCTGCACCGATGGGAACGCTCCGAGCTCGGCAAAATGCTCCGCCGGCTCGGCCTCACCTACGGCGAGATCCGCAGCATTATCCCCGTCCCGAAGGGCACCCTGTCGTATTGGTGCAGGGACGTATGGTTGACCATCGATCAGATCCAGTCGATCGCGTTGAGATCGAGTCCTGGGTCACGTGCGGGAGTTCCGGTCGATACGCAGTGGAGGAGAAGAGCGGCGATCGAACGCATCCGAGCCGATGCGCAGACCTTCGCCGAAACGCACATCGATGATGCGTTCTTTGTCAATGGTGTCGCGCTCTACTGGGGAGAAGGTGCAAAGACTCTCAATAGGTGTTCTCTGACGAACGCGGACCCTGGCGTCCTCCGAGCCTTCGTCGCATGGATCCGCTCGTATGTCGATGCCGATGCCGAGTTCGTGCTCTCGCTCCACCTCCACGAAGGCAACGACGAGTCGGCATCCCGACGGTTTTGGCGAACCGAGACAGGGTTGCCCGATTCGCCATTCACGAAGACCTTCATCAAACCGCGAGGAACCGGACATCGGAAGAATCACCTCGAGCACGGCATCTGCAGGGTTCGGGTGCGCAACGCCTCCGATCACTGGAACCGAATCCTCGTTTGGATTGACGTCGTCGCATCGCACTTCGGCTCTCTACGGGTAGGCGTCTGATATCCTCATCCGTGGGCCGCTAGCTCAATCAGGCAGAGCACTCGGCTCTTAACCGAGGTGTTGTGGGTTCGATTCCCACGCGGCCCACGATCCTGGGTTCGAACCAGGGCAGAAGCCCCCATCAACGGGGGCTTCGTTGTGTCATGGCACAATGGCAGTGGTCACACGCGGTGGGTGTGGCGGAATTGGCAGACGCGCCAGGTTTAGGACCTGGTGGGGAGACCCGTGGAGGTTCGAGTCCTCTCGCCCGCACACGCAACGCCCCGGGGGCTCCGTTCCCTCGGGGCGCTCTCGAGTCTGCGCCGCATCCGCCGGGATCGCCGAAGTCAATCTGCAGCAATGCGTCGGACGTGTCAGTCGGTGTCCGTCAGGCTCTCGAGAGGGCTCACATCGCGCCTTCTCCCGACAACACGCCATCCATCGATTTGGATGCCGTCAAGGCCCACGAGCCCGATGACCGGGTCAACCGCCCATTCGTCACCGATATGGGAGGCGACGGTGCGGTCAACCAGGATCTCGCTCGCGCCGGCGACGGTGGCGAGTGTTTCTGCCCGGCGGCGCGTGTTGCCCCAAACGTTGAAGGTCACCCGCTCCGTGCCAACAACGCCGGTGACCACATCACCGGATGCGAGCCCGATGCTCGTCGCCATCACAACTCCCGCATTGGAAGCGGCCTCGCCAAGCCAGCCCCGCACAGCGACCGCGAACGCTGACCGCCTTGCCGGCTTCGTCATCTTCGTCATCGAGACCTGCAACCGCGATGTACTGCGTCGCCGACAAAGCGACTTGCTCCAATCCGTGTCGTTTGGCGAGTGTGGCAATGCCCGTGGACACGGCAACCGTATGGTCGGCAATAGCTTCTCGTTCACCTGCCTGCGCGACCTCCGGCTCTTCAACGGAGACCACAACCAGCGTCGCATTGCTCAGAGCCTCAGCAATGTCCCGGTCACCGCTCTGGTACTGCTCGACCAGCCGTGGCGGCATGATGGCCTGGAGCAGTTCGGTCGTCTCGGCCTCAGCATGCTCCAGGTCAGTCGCTTGTTGTCTCAATGTGGCGACGACGTCGTTGAACTTGTTGGAGAGATCGCCGAACTCGTCCTTCGTGTGAACTTCCAGAGCGACGTCGAGGTTGCCCTGTCGCGCGCTCATCCGCGGCGGTGACGATCGGCCCGATCGGCCGGAGAATCCTCCGGGCGACAACCGTGGCTAGGACGATCACGATCGGAACCAGGATCACGAGGAGGATCAGAAGCGTGATGATGTGCTGCCGCAACGGACGATACGCTTCGGATGTGGAAACCTCGGCGATAGCCACCCACTGCAGGCCTTTGATGTCGAGCGCCCTCGCCACCGTCAACGTCCCCTGGTCGAGGTAGTTGGTGGTTGTTCCGACGAACGTATCTCCCGCTAGCGCCGCGGTCGCGGCTTCGGTGTCCACCGGCTGGATGAGGACCGTCGTACCGAACGCTTCGACAGCCCGTTGGATCTCAGGGTCGTAGCCGACGTCGCCGACCAGTTCGAGGTATCGATCCGGGTCCTCCAGCCAGACACGCGAGTCGGAGCGCATGAGGCCGTCTTCACCAACGATGTAGACCTCGCCCGTCTTGCCCAATCCGGTTCCGACCCAATCCCGTCCGGCGGTGGTGAGATCGACCAAGAGCTCATTGGGTATCTCGATCGCGAGCGCGCCGGTCACACGGTCCTTGTCTCGGATGGCAGCAGCCATGAACGATGTTGGAGCGAATCCCGCAGGACCGTACGCCTCGAAGTCCACCAGCACGGCCTCACCGGCCCCGGCCGTCTGGAGCCTCTCGATCACAGCCTCGGCGAGAGCGCTGTCACGGTATGGGCCATCGACGAGGCTCGTGCCGAGTTCGGCGTGCTTGTCAACCGAGTACACAACCGTCGATGTCTCGGCATCGATGAGCAGCAGGTCACCCAGCCGCATTGCTGAGGCCATGGACCGAAGCGTGGGATGGTGGACGGCATGGGCTTCGCTGTACGCCGACCCGTCTCCGGCATCGTCGAGTTCAGAACGGTCTTCGTAAGGGTTCCTGACGAGGTAGTAGTACTGCAGGTACTGGGCAGCCGGCGACCGGGGAAAGACCTCGTCGAATGACGGCGCCTCGTACCCCGGCGGAACGATCTCCGCGAGCCCGGCCACATACGCCGCGCGCAACTCCTCGACTTGAGCGTCCGAAAGTGGCTCGTCAATCGCCTGGTAGCCGGCAGCGAGATCCCCGAGTGCCTGCGCAGCCCCCGTGCTGTAGGCCATCGTGACCGCGACGTCGCCGATCGACTCGATACCTCGCTCAAGCCGGTCCATTCGCGATTCGCCCACGCTCACAAGCTGTCGCTCAACGGTCGTGTTGAGGAAATCGCGGGCCGTCACCAGGTTGAAGACGCCCACGATCAACACCGAAGTGATCGAGACCACCGCCATTGCGATCGCCACATCGGTGCGGGCTCGCCGGCCTCGGCGTCGCTTCTGATCCTGAGCGGTTTCCTGAGTCGCGGGCGTAGGCGTCGTCATGAGGAGACCTCGCCGCCAGATTCGGCCTCGCCCGCCTCGGTACTGTCACCCGTCGGGAGAGTGCCGTTCTCAACTGGATCGTCATCTGCGCCCGGTACATCGATCACGAACCGGTCAACAGTCGGATTGAGCCGTCGATCCCTGGAGGTCAGCAGTTGGTTCAACTCGTCGGCAAGTGCAGGATTCCGACTCGCGACCGTGCCCGCCGTATTCGCGTCGATGCGCACGACCTCGCAGTCGCTCACGGCCACGACCTCTTGCGCCGACCCCCTGTGTCTCGACCGGCTCATGACGCCGAATACATCGCCGTTCGAGATGTCGATGGAGGTGCCGGGCTCCTCGGGAACCTCGATCCGTGCACGGCCGGACCACAGCACATAGACTTCGCGGCTCACCACACCTGCCGGGAGAATCGTCTCGCCGCGCCGGAACAGCTCAGGCGAGGCGGCCTCGGCGAGTTCGGTGATGTCCCGATCATTGATCTCCGAGAAGATCGACGCGCGGCGAATCCGCTTCCCCAATTGTTCCACGGTGAGTGTGGCGTCGGCCGCCTCCTCGATTGGATCGTGGTGGTACAGATCGAACGCCGGGCTCGGCAGGGGCACATCCATCCGATGGGACTGGTACCACACCAGGGCCCCGAAATCGCTCTTGACTCGTGGCGAGATGGTGTAGTCGCCAATCCACATGTGCACTTCGTATCCCATGAGCGGATCATCGATCTGAACCACGAGCACCGTCGGTTCCGGATCGTCGAGAACACCCTCGGTGGCCCTGGCGGCCGCGAGCAACATGTCGATCGCGTTCGAGGGCGGGTTCGAGTATGCCACCTGGAGACTCACGACCACACGGTGCACGCGCCCGGGCTGATCGAAGTTGACGAGCGTCGCGCCGGCCAGCGTGCTGTTCGGGATGACGATGAGGTCACCGTTGCGGTTCTGGATACGCGACGACCGCCAGTTCGTGTCGACAACCTTCCCTTCGATGTCGTTGACCTCGATCCAGTCCCCGGGTTGGAACGGCTTGTCGCTGAGCAGGAGGAATCCGGACGCAAGACCGCTCAAGGTGTCCTGCAACGCCAGAGAGATGACGAGCGACGTGACACCGAGTGCAGCGAAGAGCCCGGTGAGATCGACATTCCAAATCGTGGAGAAGAGCAACCACGCTGCCACCAGCAGGACAACGAGGCGGGGCACCATCATGAAGAGTTGCGGAACGCTTCGAGTGCCGGGGATCTTCGAACGCGCTGCGGCATGCGCAGTGAAGAAGCGAAGGATCTGCAGAACCGCCACGATCGCTGCGAACAGCAAGGCGGTGGCGATGACCCGTGACAGGATGTTGGTGTCGGACATGTCGAAGACGAGCACGACGAGAATCCACAACGCCGCGAGCGGCAGCACCCAGTTCCGAACCGTCGCGACCGGGTTCTCCAGCAGCGACCCACGCTGGCGCAGACGCTCCTGCAGTTCTCCGGCGCCGATGATCAACGCCGGAAGAAGCACGATCAGGAGGGTGGCCCAGATCGTCTCGCCGCTGGTCAGAAGAGAGGTCATACCTGGGACCTCCCACCGAATTCGGAGGCATTCGCAACCCACGCCGACACCTGGTCCGAGTCGAACGGCGTGAGGTCATCGCCGCCCGGCAGACGATCGCGGACAGCGTCGGTGACCAGGATCTCCCCAGCGCCGGCGAGACCGGCAATGACCAAAGCTCGCTCAGCCGTCTCTCCCCACAGGTCGTAGATGAGGCGCGCGTTGCCAATGAGCCCCACGGTGACCGGCCCAGCATCAACTCCGCCTGAAATGTCGAGATCGAGACCGTTCTCCTCGGCAAAGCGGCGTATCTCCGAACGAACCTCGAACGCGAATCGGGCGGAACGCGGAGCGTGATCAAGGTACGGGGTTTCAACCCCGCACACCGCGAGGTACGTATCGCCCATCACCTTGACTCGCTCCAGCCCGGAGGCACCAGCGATCTCGTCGGTTCTGTCCACGATGGAGTGCATCAGATCGCGGTTTGCTGCGGCGTCGCGTGTCCGGAAGAGCTCATCCAGTCCATCGAACACAAGGACGACGACGCTGGCATGCGGAACGGTCTCCACCAGCTGGCGGTCCCCTCCGACGACAGCGTCCGCAACCGCCGGGGGCAGCAGTGCGAGAAGAACGCTGGTCTTCTTCGAGAGTGCATCCGATACGGCCTGTTTCCGGCTCGAGAGATCGTCGACCATCGCCCGCAGATGTCCGGCAAGAACACGGAACTCCCACGCTCCGCCCGATGGCACGGTCGTGTAGTCGTCGCCGTCCCTGATGCGGGCGAGCGCCGACGACATGGCCCGCAGCGGATTGACGAATGAACTCGCCCACGCCACGGCAAGGAATGTCAGGGCGATCACAATGACCGTGGTCAGCAGGAGGTTGCCACGCACGTAGTCGTTGACCGGCTCATCGACCGATGCCCGGTCCTGTTGCACGAGGATGGCCCATCGGAAGGTCTCGAAGTCAACCGGCCCGTAGGCCGTGTAGACCTCCTCACCCAGGTAGCTCGTGTCAGAGACGATGCCGGATTCACCCTGCAGTGCGGCGCGAACCGTGGGGCTGTCGACCTTCTGGAAGAGAACCGTGGTGCCGAGCGTGGCCATCTGGTTCCGTTCCTCAGCGGTCGCGGAACCGATCTCCTCGACTCGGGCAAGGTACGCCTCGGGGTCTTCCAGGAATGCCCGGGAGTTCGACCGCATGCGCGCATCAGACCCAACGAGGAAGATCTCGCCGGTCTCGCCGAGGCGACCGTCCCTCCAATCGCGCGTCATGATCTCGTCGATCGTGTCGTCGGAGAGACTCGCGGCCAGCACGCCGACGAGCGTGTCGCCGTCGAACAGCGGCGTCGCGGCGAATGCCGTCGGGTCGTCGAATCCAGGCGTGTAGGTGGTGAAGTCCACGCCGTCCACCACCCCGGCTTCGCCCGACGAAACGCACGCTGTCTCACGAGGTTGGCGAGCGCCGTGCCGCTGTGGGGGCCGTTATCGAGGCTGGTGCCGAAGTCGATTCTCTTGTTGGACGAGTAGACGATCGTCTTGTACTCCGGTTCGATCAGATAGAGATCGGCGAAACCGAGGCGGTCGGCACTGGCTCGGAAGAGTGGGTGCAGTTCCTTGTGGACCTCGGTCCACGAACTGCCATCCTCCGCGTCGGTCAAGAGCCGCTTCTCATCGATCGCCAGGGGACTCCTGGCGATATACGCAGCCTGGAGGTACACCGCAGCCGCATCCAGCCCGGAGGAGACGTCGAGGACATCCACCGGCACGCCGCGAACCTCCTCGAGGATCGGAACGAACTCGTTGAGGTAGAAACCGGCAAGTTCGTGTCGTTCGGTATCAACATCGTCGGATGTGAGCCGATCAAGTTCGTCATAGCCTGCCGCGAACTTCTGCACGCCGTCAATTGCCATCGACCCGGATCCCAGCGCCTCGAGCGCCGACACGACTTGCCTGAGGTAGGCATTGACCTCAGCCTCTCTCGCCCCCACGGTGGAGGAGAGCCGTTGGTGGAGGAGATCCTCACCATCGCTCCCGGAACCGGAGACGGCGATGACTACCGAACCGACGAGGGAGACCACGCTGACAAGAAGGATCCCGATCGCGAGGCGGTAGCGACCGATGTGTGGCGTGCCCACCACCCGGACTGCTCGCTCTTCGCTACTTCGGCCGCTTCCGGCTGCTCGGTCGCTGTGCCCTCTGTCACGAGAGGGAGGTTAGTAGCACCCGGTTCTCGGGCTGGAAGCCCGGGTCAACCTCCGGCCGGGTCGCTCTCGATGCCCTCGAGCGCGACCGCCAGGGCCTGGAGAGCCCGGGCCCGATGCGACATCTCATTCTTCTCGTCGTCAGCCATCTCGGCGTAGGTCCGCCCCTCCACGGCGAAGATCGGGTCGTATCCGAACCCGCCCTCGCCCCTCCGCTCATCAGTAATCGTTCCCTCGACGACACCTTCGACGATGATCGGGTCGTACCCTGGGACGATGAACGCGATGGCTGTGCGGAAGCGTGCCGAACGGTCGGCGACTCCGCTGAGATCGGCCAGGAGACGATCCACGTTCTGTTCGTAGGTCGCCTCGGGTCCGGCGAATCGAGCACTGAAGACCCCCGGCCTGCCGTCGAGCGCATCGACTTCAAGGCCGGTGTCATCGGCGAGCGCAGGGAGGCCCGTGGCCTCGGCGACGGCAACAGCCTTGAGCACAGCATTGCCTTCGAGCGTGAGTTCCGTCTCGTCGACGTCCGGCCAATCGAGTCCCCGAACGATCTCCCACGGATGCTCCATCCGGGCGAGGACCGCCTCGACCTCGCGGATCTTGTCCGAGTTCTTCGATGCGACGACGACGCGGTGCGGGACGGCGGTCACGCCCTGGCGTTTCGCTGTTCGTCGACGAGTTCACCGATCCCCTTCGCCGCAAGATCGAGCATCCGGTCGAGCTGCTCGCGATCAAATGGACTTCCCTCGGCCGTGCCCTGCACCTCGATGATCTTTCCAGCGCCGGTCATCACGACGTTGGCGTCGACATCTGCACTCACGTCCTCGGTGTATTGGAGATCCAGCAGCGCCTCGTCACCTACGAGCCCGACGGAGATCGCAGCCACATGGTCGGTCAACGGCGAGGTCGCCATCTTCCCCTCAGCGATCCGCACGTCGAATGCGTCGGCAAGCGCGATCCAAGCCCCGGTGATGGAAGCCGTTCTGGTTCCACCGTCGGCCTGGAGCACGTCGCAGTCGACACGAACCGTCAGCGGGCCCATCACCTTCAGGTCCACAACCGCGTGAAGCGAGCGACCGATGAGCCGTTGGATCTCCTTCGTCCGACCTCCCTCGATGGCGCTGCGACGGACGCGTTGGGGGCTGGAACCAGGGAGCATTGCATATTCGGCCGTCACCCACCCTTTGCCGCTGTCCCGCATCCACCGTGGAACTTCCTCTTCGAACGCCGCGGTGCACAACACCTGCGTCTTCCCCATCTCGATGAGGACCGAACCCGGCGTCATCTCGGTGAACCCCCGCCGGATCCGGACGGGCCTCAGTGCGTCGACTGCTCGGTCTTCTCTCATGGTTCCTCCCCGATCGTGATCTTTGTTCCCGGCATGGCCAGAACGAGATCGCCGTCGAACTCGTCGGCCGCCTCTTCGAGCACTCGGTCGGGATCGATCCCGGAGGCGAGGTGCGTGACGACCAGCGTCCCGACCCCGGCTTCGGATGCAATCCGGCCGGCTTCACGTGCCGTGAGATGGTATTGGTACGTCTGCTGATCCCGCTCACCGGCGATTGAGGCCTCGCACAGCAGGACGTCGGCGTCGTGCGCAAGATCGAGAAGGTCGGATCCCGGTCCGGTATCACCCGAGTACACGACCGATCCTCCCGGCGTGTCGAATCGGGTGATGAGAGCTGGCACCGGATGAATCGCTCGGCCGAATCGAATCGACGTGTCGTCCGTCTTCACCGTCGACCCAGCGTCAACCTCGATGAGGTCGAGCACCGTGTGAAAGACATGCTCCTCGGCAGCGCGAGCGAAAGCGGAGAGGTGTTCAGAAGCTCCCGGCGGAACGAACACGGGGATTGGAACCGAACCCGACGGGCCGAAAGCGAGGTAGCCGTAGAGACCGAAGAGGTCGGTGCAGTGATCGGCATGCGTGTGGCTCAGCACAACCCCGTCGAGTGTTCCGGGATCGAGGTGTTTTGCGAGCTCCATGAACGTCCCGGTTCCGGCGTCGAGCCAGAACGACATCCCCGCGTTCGTCAGCAGGTACCCCGACGCCGGGTTCGTGCGGGTCGGCGCCCCTCCCGATGATCCAAGGACGGTGAGGGCCGTCACGAGAACACCGTCAGCGCCACGATCCAACACACAGCAATGAACGTTCCTGCAACCAGTGGGACCCAGGACCGGACCGGGTACGCCTTCCACGACCACACCGTCGTGATGAGCCAGATCGCAACAAGCACCGTCACCATCCACCACGGCGCGACGAGGAGCGACGCCAGAATGAAGAACAACACCGTCGCTTGCAGCGCACCGGCGATCACCGCGAACAGCCGGCGGTAGGTCTCGGGGTTGTGTTCGTCGGAGGTCATCGCGGCGAGGTTACCGCCGCTCGATCTCGACGGGTGATGCCACGCCGCCGCCGTATCGATAGGCGCGAGCTGCAAGACGACCGTTCTCGACACCGACGATGAGGTTCACCCATGCCGGATCGCCGCCGCCTTCGAGGTCGGCGGTCGATGGGATCGGAGGAGCCGTCGGATGTGAGTGGAACAGTCCGACGATCCCCCATCCATGGGCGGTGGCGTCCCGCCACGCAGAGAAATGCTCTTCGGGGTCAAGCGTGAATCGGTTAGGCCCCGGGTCGGCGTTGGCGAGTTGGTAGGTCTTCGTCACGCCACCGTTGGCACCCGCGATGAGCCCGCACGCCTCGTTCGGCGCCCACGCCCTGGCGTGATCGATCATTGCCTGCATCGCCTCGTCCGGGATCACGATGACTTCCACGCCGACGGAATCGCGTGCATCCGCAAGATCTTCGGATGCCACAACGACCCGGACGCCGTAGCGCGAGTAGAAACCCGGGTTCAATCCGCCCTCGTCGTCCGGAATCACGATCGCCTCGATCCCATCCGAGGCGAGCCGCGCCCGGACGATCTCGGCATCAGAGCGGGTCGGGTAGACGGCGACCGTGACGAGATCGGTCATGACAGAGGGTCTCGGAGAATCGGCTGGCTCATGCCGCGGCTGCGGCTGTGGCCTCGACCGAGTTCGGAAGCATCGAGTGCTGCGACTTCGATGCCGCGGTGCTGCAAACGCCGGTTCGTCTCCTGGTTGCACTGGGAGGCGATTGCCACGCCGGGAGCGATGGCAAAGGTGCTGTTGCCGTCGTCCCCATGCTCTCGGAGCCGCCCGATCTCAGATCCGATGATCGGGGTGGTCACTGTGTGGCCTCCTCGGCAACGGTCCGCACGGCTTCGGCGATGGCGCGATCGCCGCCAACCGAGAGGTCGTCAAGACTCCCTCTCCCCCACAGCCATCGATCCATGTCGCCCGCCGTCCCGTGGATCTCGACATGCGACGAGGCCTCGCCATCAACGAACTCGAGGGCCGGGAGATCCGCGTACGTGTTGCCGGTAGCCGGCGACCTACCGGAGAACCGACCCAGCCGCAGCGACCACGATCGTCCCGGTACCGCGAGTCGCGCACTGCGATCTTCAAGGGTGATGTTCCCCCAGGCTGGAGCTCCGGACACGTACACATGGAGGACTTCATCGACGCCATCCGCCGCCAGGTCCTCGTCCATGGTCGATTGATAGGCGTGTGCCTGTTCAGCATCGATGCGGTGGATCAGGGTCTCATGGGCGAGGCGGCGGTACCAGAAGCCGACCGTCTGATCGGGGTCGAACCACGTCCACACCTTCTCGGCCGGGTCGTGAGCGGACAACACGTCCAGCAGCCGAGCAGCAGCGGCGTCGAACCACTCAATGATCGGTTCTCCAGGCGCGCTCGAGTCGCCGGTCCTGTCGCTCGATCCAACCTTCCTCGACGATCTTCGCCTTCTCGGTGTAGATGTCGCCGACGTGTTCGACGACGGTGCGGACGGTCCACCTGTCGCAGCACGGCGCGTCTGCATCAAGTCCGAGACGAGCCGCATCCGAGATGAGGTCGGCGTCGGCGCGTATGTGATCGAGGTAGCTCTTCCACTCCATGGCAACGACCCTACAGGGTCTTCAGATACTCGATCTGCGCGTGTTCTCGTTCGAATCCGAGCCGATCGTTGACGGCGAGCATCGCGGCGTTCGATTGGGCGTTGTACGTGCGGATTGACGCGTAGCCCTGCTGCTTGGCCCAGGCCGCAGACGCTGCCTTGAGTGCCGTGGCAATGCCGCGGCCTCGGTACGCGCGTCGAACGCCCGTGAGTTCCTGAGCGATCGCCGTGGGATCATCATCGACGGGTTGGGGCTCGGTGAACCCCACCATGTCGTCACCGTCCATCGCGACGACGAAGCCGTCAGCCAACAGATGGCGACCGAGCATCATCGCGTCGAAGTCCTCGAACGGCACTTCGAGGATCTGCAGCGGCGTCGGGACATCGCGCTCAACGTCGATGTACAACCGGTGAAGGTTCGACTTCCATTGAGGATGCGACTCGCTCAGGGTCGCGACGGAGATGATCCGAATTCCGCTCGACTCTACCCGATCGAGAGCGGGCCCCCACGAAGCCGGATCGAAGGCACCGAGATCGAGAGTTGATCGCCACTCCCGATCGATTTCTCGGAAGTCCGCTCGTTCGAGAAATCGGATCGTGCGTTCGTCCCGCTCCTCCGCTTGTCCCAGCAATCGGCTGGCTTCACGCTCGATCGCTGTGGTCTCCAGTCGTTCGAGGAGCGTCCGGCCGTAGCCGCGCCGTTGGTGATCGGGGTGCACCATGACATGGACATACAGCGTCGTCGGTTCGATCCATGGCGTCTGACCGAAATAGGCGGATCCCGCGACAGCACCTGCAACAGAAACGAGCCATCGCGCGGCAAACCGGCCGGCCCGTCGCTGGTTCTCCTCCCAATCCTGAATGTCGGCGACAGAGATGTAATCGTCGGGCCGGATCGCACGCCCGATGCGCACGATGGCCTCATGGTCGTAGTCGCCGTCTTCCACCAGCCTGAACTCAACAGTCATCTTCCCCCAGACAAGGTGAAACCCGGAGACACTTCAGCGAGGTCTTCGCTGCCGTGGGAGGACCAGCCCACGGGTCTCCGGGTATCGGTGGTCCGAGTGGGAGTCGCTACCTTCCTCATGCGAGGAACAGCCACTCCTTTCGTACGGTGCGGCCGTTAGCGCTCGGCCACCTCCAGGGTCCTATACGAACATTCAGTCAATGTGGACCACCTCCCTTCTCTGGTACTCAGGATTCTGCCACACATTCGGGATTTCGGCTACGACGGTATTGTGAACGTCACCAGCACGAAGGGAAGGCGGCGTGGCGAGAGGTATCGGCATTCTGACCGCAGGGGGTGACTCCCCGGGCCTCAACGCGGCGATCCGGGCAATCGGCAAGTCGGCGATCCGAAGCCACGGAATGAACGTCATCGGGTTTCGAGACGGCTTTCGCGGTCTGATGCAGAATCGCTACATCCGCCTCGACGAGGACAACCTCTCCGGGATTCTGACTGTCGGAGGAACCGTCCTCGGGACGAGTCGGGACAAGCCACATCGGATGGACATCGCCGGCGAACGCATGGACATGACGGGCGTCATGGTCGACAATGCCGCCGCGCTCGGTCTCGACGTCCTCATCGCTATCGGCGGCGGCGGAACTCAGAAGAACGCTCGGCAGCTCTGCGGTCGGGGCCTGTCGGTGATCACCCTGCCGAAGACGATCGACAACGACGTATTCGGAACCGACACCACTATCGGGTTCGATACGGCGCTGGGAATCGCGACCGAGGCGGTCGACCGCCTTCACTCGACGGCCCATTCGCACCACCGAATCATCGTCGTGGAGATCATGGGGCACAACGCCGGATGGTTGACGCTCGGGTCGGGTCTCGCTGGTGGAGCCGACGTGATTCTCATCCCCGAGATCCCGTACGACATCGATCGCGTCGCTGCGTCGATCGACGATCGAAGAACCGCCGGGAGCACGTTCTCGATCGTCGCCGTGGCCGAAGGCAGCAGGCCCATCGAGTACCGCGTTCAGCAGCAGGAACTGCGCGATCGGCTCGCCGCTTCCAGCGGTGCGCAGAAGGCGGCCGCGAATGCCGAGCTGACGAATCTCAGACGTTCTGCCATGCACCACACTGCAGGTCTGACTCGCTCCCTCGAGGCGTTGACCGGCCTCGAGGCGCGGGTGACCATCCTCGGTCACGTCCAGCGCGGCGGAGCACCCTCGTCGACCGACCGGACCCTTGCCACGATTCTCGGAACGGAAGCCACCCGGCTCGCGGACTCAGGCGCCACCGACGTCATGGTCGCGGTGCGCGACCAAGACCTGATCTCGCTACCGCTGGATGACGTCGCGGGACGACGCAAGGTCGTCCCGCGTGACCATCCGTGGATTGTGTCGGCGCGGACGCTCGGCATCAGCTTCGGTGACTAGCCGGTCCGTCAAGATCCGCCGACATCGCTCCGATTGTCCGGGGGCTACGCCTGATCCACCCGGGCGTTGAAGGACTCGATCATCTCGTCGATCGGATCCGCCATTGCCTGAATGCTGGTCCAGTAGTCCGGGTCGTACCACTGGGCCTGGATCTCTTCGTAGGTCTTGCCCTGCTGCTCGACCCACGTGTAGTACTTCAGGTTGTGGATCCGCTTCTTGTCGTAGTACCCGAGTTCCTGGACATGCGCGATGCTCTGCCCCATCAGGTGCTGTCCGTACGAGGCGGCCGCGTCGAGCGACGTGAACTCGCCGCGTTCCGCGTTGAGCTCCGTCAACCGTGATTCGTACATCTCCATCGAATCCGTTCCGAGTGTCATCACGACGTCTTCGCCGGTGAGCTCGTAGAACTTGGCGAACTTGATCGCCATCAGCATGTTCGCCACGCCGGAGATTCCGAGGAGCGGAGCCTTCTCAAGGAAGTTCGACGGGACGCCCTGGTCGGCGAGGTACTCGAGGCCTGCCGGCTCGTTGAACAACCGGATGATGCTGATCGATGACTCGTCGTCGATCCCCATCGCCATGTCGGTGTTTCGGACGTTGTGGATCCACGGGATGTGCTTGTCGCCGATCCCCTCGATGCGGTGCTCGCCGAACCCGTTGTAGATCATCGTCGGGCATTCGGTCGCCTCGCCCGCGGCGATCTTCGAATTCGGGTAGCGCTGCTTGAGGTAGTCCCCGGAGCCGATCGTGCCTGCCGAACCCGTGGTCAGCGTCACGCCGGCAAACCGGTCGTTCGGGCCCATGACCTCGTTGAGGACCTCTTCCATCGCCGGTCCGGTCACGGTGTAGTGCCACAGGTAGTTCCCGAACTCGTCGAACTGGTTGAAGATGACGAGGTCCTGCCCGGAGACTCGCAGCTCGTTGCACTTGTCGAAGATCTCCTTGACGTTGGACTCGGTCCCGGGCGTACGGATGATCTCGCCGGCCACGCTCTCGAGCCAGTGGAACCGCTCGGCGCTCATACCCTCAGGGAGAATCGCGATCGATTCACAGGCAAGCAGGTTCGAGTCGTAGGCGCCGCCTCGGCAGTAGTTGCCGGTCGACGGCCAGACGGCCTTCTGCGTGACAGGATCGAACTGACCGCTCACGAGCCGCGGGACAAGGCAACCGAAGGCTGCGCCAACCTTGTGGGCACCGGTTGGGAACCACTTGCCCTCGAGCATGATGATCCGGGCATCGACACCGCTGATCTCCGAGGGAACCTCGAGATAGTTGACGCCGCCAAACCCACCGCCGGTCGGAGTCGGGTCGTTGTGCCAGTTGATGCGATAGAGATTGATGGGATCCAGATCCCACAGCCCAACGCTCCCAAGGCGCGCCTTGACGGCGTCGGGAATGAGGCCGGGATCCTTCATCTGCTTGAACGTGGGAATCTTGAAATCGCGGGCTTTGGCCTGCTGGACGGCAGACTTCAGTACGGCTTCGTTGACGGTGAGATCGATCATGACCGGTGGTCCTTTCAGTCTTCGAGTGCTGCTTTGAGTGCTTCGAGGTTTGGGTCGACCCGCATGGGTTCGGTTCCGACCGCCGCGACGGCTTTCATCGCCGAGGCGACATCTTTGAGCCCGCTGCCGGTCGCGAGGATCACGATCCGATCGTCTGGCCCCACGAGTCCGCGCTCCACCGCTGTGACCAATCCGGCGTAGGGGGTCGCTCCTGCAGGTTCGGCGAACACACCCGAGCCGCGTGCAAGGGTCGGGATGGCCGCCAGGATCTCATCGTCTGATACACGGAGATACGCCCCCCCGGTCTCCGTAACGGCAGCCATCGCCTTGATGCGGTCACGAGGCAGATCGGCGCTGATCGAATCGGCCACGGTGTCTGCGGAGATCGGTGCCTTGGTCAGCACGTCCTCACCGCTCTCGAACGCCTGGACGAGATAGTCGCTGCCCGCGGCCTGGATCCCGAAGATACGAGGCATCCGGTCAATCCACCCGAGGGCGACAGCATCCTTCATGGCCTTGTGCACGCCTCCGATGATGGAGCCGTCACCGACGCTCACGAAGATGGCATCCGGGGCCTCCCATCCGAGGTCCTCGAGGATCTCGAGACCGGCGGTCTTCTTGCCCTCAGTCATGAACGGGTTGTATCCCGTGTTGCGGTTGTACCAGCCGTACTCGGCCGAGGCTTCCATGCACAGTTCGAACGCATCGCCGTAGTTGCCGTTGACGAGTGCGACGGTCGATCCATACGCAAGGAGCTGAGCGATCTTCGCCTCGGGTGCGGATGCAGGGACGAAGATGACGTTCTTCTGGCCGACGCTTGCCGAGATGCCGGAGAGCGCCGCAGCGGCATTCCCGGTCGAGGCCGTGGTCACGACCTCGGCGTTGCGTTCCTGGGCCTTCACGACCGCCATCGCCGAAGCCCGATCCTTGAGCGAGGCGGTCGGTTCGCGACCCTCGTCCTTGACCCACACCTGCGCAACTCCGACTTCCGCAGCTAGCGAAGGAGCATCGTAGAGGGGTGTCCCTCCGACGGTGAGCGGCGGAACGGCGGCGTCGTGCTCGATCGGCAACAGCGGTCGAAATCGCCACATCGTCCGATCGGGATCAGCAGCGAGTGACTCCTTCGTGAACGTCTCGCCGATCCGCTCGTAGTCGTACTTGACATCGAGGATTCCCTCGTTGCCGTGGTCCGGGCAGACGTACCCGGCGAAATCCGCCGGGTACGTCGTGCCGCAGATCACACAGGTGAGGCCGACGACATAGTTCATCGAACGATCCTGGTGCCTGTCTCGCCGGCCATGGCGCGCTCGAGGTTCTGCGGGTTGGTGATCAGCGCTTCCTTGCCGCCGGCCTCGAGGAACTGAACGACGGCACGCATCTTCGGCGCCATCGACCCTTCCGCGAAGTGGCCGCCTTCGGCGAGGTACTGCTTCACCTCGGCGAGTGTGAATTGGTCGACCCACCGCTGCTCCGGCGTACCGAAGTTGAGGGCGACCTGTTCCACTGCCGTGGAGATCAACAGCAGGTCCGCGTCGACCTGGACGGCCAAGAGAGCGGACGCGAGGTCCTTGTCGATCACCGCGGCGATCCCTTCGAGATCGCCTGCCGCGTTCGTGATGACGGGGATACCGCCGCCACCGACCGCGATCGTCACCACGCCTGCGTCGAGAAGGTCACGGATGACCTCGATTTCGACAATGCGCATCGGCTGCGGGGAGGCAACCACGCGACGCCACCCGCGGCCGGCATCCTCACGGATGTCCCAGCCTTCCACGTCGCGCCGGCGCTTCGCGTCCGCCTCTTCCATGAACGAGCCGATCGGCTTGCTCGCACTGGCGAAGGCTGGATCGTTTGCGTCAACCTCGACCTGCGTGACGATGGTCGCGACACTCTTGGAGATGCCGCGCTGGCGGAAGTCGTTGACCAGGTTCTGCTGAAGCATGTACCCAATCGCGCCCTGCGTGTCGGCCCCGCAGTAGTCGAGGGGCACTTCGTGCAATTCGCTGCTCGCCATCTCGGATCGGCGCAGGATGAATCCAACCTGCGGGCCGTTGCCGTGTGAGATGGCCACGTCCCAGCCCTGCTCGACGAGCGAGGCGATGTGGTCGTCGGTCTCGGCCGCAGCACCGTATTGGTCCTGTACCGACTGGTGGTCTCCGTCCGGAATCAGTGAATTGCCACCGATGGCAATAACGAGCCTCGGCATCACTCCCACACTCCGAGGATCGACGAGAGGAGCGCCATACGCATGACAACGCCGTTGTACGCCTCTTGCCAGTAGCGGGCGTGCCGGGAGTCGTCGACCTCGGGAAGGAGCTCGTCACGCCGCGGGAGCGAGTGGAGGATGATGGAGCTGCTCTTGGCACGCGCCATCACCTCTGAGGTCACCTGGTAGTTGGCCGAGGTGCGTCCGTAGACCTCCTGCTTCTCCTGTCGGGCTTGTGTGTAGTCGGGTTGGACAACCGGCTCCATGTAGATGACATCGGCATCGGCGATGGCCTCATCAATGTGGTCGACGATGCGGTAGTTGGTGCCCTTCTCGTCGAGTTCGGCGAGGAACTCGGGGAGCGGCGACATCTCTTCGGGGGCCAAGATGATCATCTCGGCATCGAATTGCGACAGTGCATATCCAAGCGAGTGCATAGTGCGCATGCGATGGTCGCCGACAGCGAGGATCGTCTTGCCGTCGACCGATCCCATTTCCTTGGTGATCGTGTAGAGGTCGGTAAGGATCTGGGTCGGGTGCTCGCCCCAGCCGTCGCCACCGTTGATGACGGGGACTGAAGACCACCTGGCAGCCTCATGCGGTGCGCCCTGGTCGAAGTGACGCATCACAATGACGTCGCCGTAGTACTCCAACATGTGGACGGTGTCCTTGATCGACTCCTGATAGAAGTCGCCGGCACGTGTCATCTTGGCATCGGAGAATCCGGTCACATGACCACCGAGGCGGTGCATGGCGGCCTCATGAGCGAGACGGGTGCGGGTCGACGGCTGATAGAACGCCGTGACCATCGTCTTGTGTGCGAGGAGATCGGTGTTACGACGCTCCCGAGCGATGGGTTCGAGACGATCGGCGATCTCGAAGAGGTGGAAGAACTCGTTCCGTTCGAAATCCTTGAGCGAAAGGATGTCGCGTCCGGCAAAGCTACGCATGGGTGCCCTCCTTCGGGCTGGCTTGATGGATTGGTCATACCATAGTACGATATGATGACCGTACGCCAATCAGAATTCTTCGCATGATCACACGCAACCCATCGCTCACCGACCAGGTGAAGTCGAACATCAAAGGGCGCATCGTCAACGACGAGTTCGATGGCGGTCGCATCCCCCCTGAAACGGAACTCGCAACCGATCTCGGTGTGAGCCGCACGACGGTGCGCGACGCCCTCAGCCGCCTCGAGCACGAAGGTGCGATCTATCGCAGACAAGGCGCCGGAACGTTCGTCAACGCACCGGGGCTGCAGATACGGTCGCGTCTCGAAGAGATCTGGTCCTACGAGCAGGTGCTCGAGGATCACGGCTACACGCCATCGGTCAGGGTTCTCTCCAGCCATGCCCGTCCCGCCGATGACGACACCGTCGAGATCCTCGCCCTCGAACCGAATGCCCCCGTTCTCATCATCGAGAAGCTCTTCCTCGAAGACAACGAACCGGTGATTCTGACGATCAACCAGATCCCGATCCGGATCGTCCACGACGCCGAGTACGAGGAGGACGAAGCGACCCCGATCTACGAGTTCCTCGAAGACCACTGTGATCGCACGCTCGGCTACTACCTCTCAGAGATCATTCCCGTATCCCTCGACGCCGACACGGCGGCGAAGCTCGGGGTTGAACCCGGTACGCTTGCCATCTCGTTCGACGAGATCGGCTTCGACCAGAACAACGAGCCCGTCGTGAGGGCGACGTCGTATTTTCGCGACGACCTCCTCCGGTTCCGGCTCATACGAAGGAAGAGCGGGAAATGAACCCGTGTGAACAGATCCCCGAACTGCAAAGGAGCAGTTGATGCAAACCCACTTGCACGGTCGCGACATGATCACGACCCAGGAATGGACCAAGGACGAACTCGATACGGTGATCGACATCGCCCTCGACCTGAAGCGCCGCCGGGCCCTCGGTGAACCTCACGCCCTGCTGCGCGACAAGGTTCTCGCGATGTTGTTCTTCTTCTCGAGCACGCGGACCCGTGCGAGCTTCGAAGCCGGTATGGCTCAACTCGGCGGACATGCCATGTTCCTCGACTCGACGGCGACCCAGATTGGTCATGGCGACACGTGGAAAGAGATCGGCGACATCCTCGGCCGCTACAACGACGGCATCGCGATCCGCAACGTGGACTGGGGCATCGGTAATGACTACATCCGCGCGGTTGCAGAAGCCAGTCGCACGCCGGTCCTCAACATGCAGTGCGACCAGTTCCATCCTTTCCAGGCGCTCGCCGACCTGCTCACGGTCATCGAGCAGAAGGGTGATCCCCGCAAGCTCACGATCAACGTCTCGTACGCGTATGCGTCGAGCTATCAGAAGCCGATCTCCGTCCCACAGAGCGAGATTCTCCTGATGACCCGCTACGGCGCGAACGTGCGTCTCACGCGGCCACCGGAGTTCAAGCTCATGCCAGACGTCGTGGCCCAGGCCCAGGAGAACGCAAAGAAGTACCACGGTTCGTTCGAGATCCTCGAGGACTTCGAAGAGGGCATGGTCGGTGCAGACGTCGTCTATGCCAAAGCGTGGGGTTCGATGCTCACCACGTCCGACCACGAAGAGTCGGCGAAGATCTCCGACAACTACAAGGATTGGATCGTCGACCCGCGGCGTATGGAGATGGCCAAAGAAGACGCCATCTACATGCACCCGCTCCCGGCGGACCGCAATATCGAGGTCGCCGACGCCGTCATCGACGGACGTTGGAGCCGCGTGTTCGACCAGGCCGAGAACCGGCTCCACACCCAGAAGGCGGTGATGGCACTCACGATGTGAGCGCTGTCGTCTGTCCGTTGGGTCGCACCACGAAAGGATGTACGAGGTGCAGCAGCAATCAATGACCGAGTTCATGGACCACGTGATTTCGAAGTCCGCCGCCCAGTTCGAATTCCATCAGGCCGTGCACGAAGTGATCGAGTCGGTCTGGCCGGTCTTCGAGCGCCACCCGGAGTATCTGGAAGCCCGGATCCCCCACCGCATGGTGGAGGCAGAGCGGATCATCATCTTCCGGGTCCCGTGGATCGACGACTCCGGCGACGTGCAGGTGAACCGCGGGTTCCGTGTCGAGATGAACAGCGCCATCGGCCCCTACAAGGGCGGTCTGCGCTTTCATCCATCGGTGAACCTGGGAATCCTGAAGTTCCTCGCATTCGAACAAACCTTCAAGAACGCCCTCACGACGTTGCCGCTTGGCGGCGGCAAGGGCGGTTCCGACTTCGACCCGAAGGGCAAGACCGACTGCGAGGTCATGCGGTTCACCCAGGCGTTCATGAGCGAACTCTTCCGGCACATCGGTCTGCGCACCGACGTCCCCGCCGGGGACATGGGGGTTGGTGCTCGGGAGATCGGCTACATGTTCGGCATGTACAAGAAGCTCGCAAACGAGTTCTCCGGCATCCTCACCGGCAAGGGCATCGGCTGGGGTGGGAGTCTCATCCGGCCCGAGTCAACCGGCTACGGAACGGTCTACTTCGCCGAGGAAATGTTCAGGGCGAAGAGCGAGAGTATCCACGGCAAGACGGTGCTCGTCTCCGGATCGGGGAACGTTGCCCAGTATGCCGTGGAGAATGTGAATCGCCTCGGCGGCAAGGCCGTGACGCTGTCGGACTCCGCCGGATACATCTACGACGCGGACGGTATCGATGCCGAAAAACTCGCCTGGGTGATGGATCTGAAGAACGTCCGTCGCGGTCGGATCAGCGAGTACGCAGAACAGTTCGGAGTCCAGTACTACGCGGGACAGCGGCCGTGGGCCGTCGAGGGTGCCGACGTGGCGCTCCCCTGTGCGACACAGAACGAACTCGACGTGGAAGACGCCAAGCAACTCCTCGCTCACGGCGTTCGAATCGTGGCAGAGGGTGCGAACATGCCGACGGAGCCCGATGCCGTCCGGCTCCTCATCGACAACGGGGTGCTGTTCGGCCCCGGCAAGGCGGTTAATGCCGGTGGCGTCGCGACCAGCGGACTCGAGATGGCCCAGAACGCCGGGTTCACATCGTGGACCCGAGAAGAGGTCGATGCGAAACTGCTCGGCATCATGACCGAGATCCATCGCAGCTGTCGCGAGACCGCAGAGGAGTTCGACGTTCCGGACAACTACGTCGTCGGAGCGAATATCGCAGGTTTCCGCAAGGTGGCAGATGCCATGCTCGACCAGGGCGTGGTGTAGGGAGGTTTGACTATGACAAGGAAAATCGTTGGCTATTTCGGAGGGACCGACTCGACGCTGTTGACCGATCTCGTCTGTGATCACTATGACACGGTGCCGATTTCGAACGGGTTCGACAACCATGGCATGAACGTACGGATCATCAACAACGAAAACCGGGTCGACGTCCTGATCGGATACGTCCACAAGATCTTCGCCCCGGCGGACAGTGTGCAGCCCGGGGGTGTCACCTACGAGGACATCTTCCACGTCTGCCGCACCTTCAACATCCCGCTGCTCCTCGAAGTCCACAACGGACTCCATGAGAAGGCGAGGAGCCTGTTCAACAACATCCCGGATGTCGTGCAGTTCATCGATCCGAGCGACATGCTCGGAGCCGTACGGGAGGTCCTGAAGACCGAGTAGGTGACGCTTCGGCGTTCTCGACAGTTGAGAGAGGGGACGCCCAATAGCTCCCAAGGAATGGACCGTGCACAACCCGAGCGTTGACCGTCGCGTCATCGTCACATAGCAAGGAGCCCCCAAACATGCGCATCGCCAATCGGATCGCCAACCTCGGAACCGAAACTGCCTTCGCGGTATCGGGCGAGGCCGCCGCATTCGCTGCCGAGGGGAATCGGGTCTACCCGTTCCACCTCGGCGACATCAACCTCCCAACCCCGTCGACCGTGGTCGAAGGAGCAACAAAGGCCATCGCAGACGGCAAGACGGGCTACTGCCCGAACGCGGGGATCCCGCAGCTGCGCGAGGCGCTCGCTGCCGACGTCGCCGCGTCCCACAACACCGACTACACGGCTGAGAACGTGGTCATGCAGCCCGGGGGGAAACCCACGATCGGCAAGTTCATCCTGACCATGATGAACCCGGGCGACGAAGTGCTCTATCCGAACCCCGGCTACCCGATCTACGAGTCCCAGATCGAGTTCAACGGCGGAGTCGCCGTCCCGTACGGGTACGTCGAAGGCACCGAGAACTTCGAGTTCGACTTCGACTCTATCGAGCGCGGTATCACCGACAAGACCCGCCTGTTGATCCTCAACGATCTCCAGAACCCGATGGGTGCCGAATGCTCGATCGAGGAGCATGAGAAACTCGCTGAATTGGTCCGCAACCACAACCTGTATGTGCTCGCCGACGAGGCGTATTTCGACATGCGTTACTCGGGGAAGAGCACGTCGTTCGTCGAACAGCCGGGAATGGCAGAGCGCACCGTCGTGCTCTACACCTTCTCGAAGAAGTTCGCGATGACCGGATGGCGTCTGGGTGCGAGCATCGGTCCGAAAGAGATCGTCGATGTGATCGCCAAGATCAACGTCAACGACGAATCCTGCTCGAATCACTTCATCCAGTACGGCGCTCTCGCCGGACTCGAGGGTGACCAGAGTGAACCCCAGGCGATCCTCAACACACTCGAAGCACGGAGAGACGCAACCGCCAAAGGTCTGAACGCCATCGACGGGATCCACACCTTCACGCCGAACGCCACCTTCTACCTGTTCCCGAACGTCACCGAGTTGATGGCTCGCAAGGGCATGAGCAACTACGAGGAGTTCCGTCGCGCAGCACTCCACGCGACCGGGGTGTCGTTCACGTCACGGATCCACTTCGGCCGCGAACTCGAAGGCGAGCAGAACAAGTACATCCGTCTCGCCTACTCCGGTATCAACATCCCAGACATCGAAGAAGGCCTTGGTCTGCTGAAGGACTGGGCAGAGGCTTAGAAGTAGCTGAGTAGCTGAGTAACTGAGTAACCGAGTAGCTGAGCAACCGAGTAGCTGGGTTGCCGAGGAAGGTCGGGAAGCCTTCATTCTCCGCTACCCGGCTACTCGGCTACTCCGCTACCGGATTGCCGCGCTACCCAGCGAGAGCACTCAGATAGGCCTTGATCCGCCTCAGCTGTCCTTCACCGTCGAGCCCTGCTTCATGGACGACCATGTCGCCGGTGCCGGACCCGAGGTAGTGGCCCTTCTCGAAGGGATACATCGTGTGGGCGCGTCCCAGCTCGCTGTGAATCCACCGATACATGGTCGGCAGCGTGAACCCGGTGATACCCATCGCCTGCTGGGCCGATGCCTCCGGGAAGATCGCCCGTTGCTCGGCGATCGAGAGTCTGTCGAACAGTTCGGCGGACGTGACCAGATAGACATCGAGGTCGATCCCCGCCTCTGCCAGCAGCGGCAAGGTCTGATCGACGAAGGCGTAGGCCACCGCAGAGCCCTGCAGTACCACGGCGGCGTCGGCCGTGCCGGCAGCAGCGCGGCAGCTTGTAGAACCCCTGCGCCGCCATGCCGGCGGCTGCCAACCCGAGCGCATCGCGATCGGGAATCGTCTCGCCGGGACGGGTGACGAACGGGGCGATCAGCGCCGGACGGGCCTGGAATGCCGCTGCCACGAGCGGCCACATCTCTGCCGGTTCCCAAGGCGTCAGGGTGATGCCCGTGCCCGGTACGAAATTCTCCTGCAACACCTGAAGCGCCTGCGGATCCGCGTGGGTGGGACCGTCCTCACCGGTCTTCACGCCCGCATGTGCACAGACGAGCACGAACGGCCGGTACGGACCCGGTTCGGTCTCCTGTCGCGCCTGGTTGCCGATCGCGTGGAGCCGCGCCGGGATGTGTCCCAACGGTGCGAGGAAAGCGGCATACGACGCCACGGCTCCCACATGGATGCCGAAGGCCGATGCTCCGGAGAGCACACACGACAGTCCGTCCTCACAGATGCCTCCGACGGACAACGACCGTGCTTCCGGATTGGCCGTCCGATGGTAGAAGCCATCGGGGAATCCTGCCCCTACGTCTGAGATCGCCGTCGACCCCAGCAAGTCGGCGGCCCCGATGAGGATCGCCCCGTCGGATTCCCGATTCAGATATCCCAGAACCCTGCCCAGTGCCTGTCGCAGCGCCAGCTTGTCACCTGGCTCCAACGCAAGTTCGCCCGGCACCGTCGCCGGATCCGCCGCCGCGAATATCCGTTCCACGTCCGGAACCCCGTCGCGGAGCTTCCTCCCCCGGGTCTCGAGACGATCCTTCGCGCGTGCGATACGGTCGGCCATGGCGGCCGTCATCTCATCGGACTCCAGCAGTGTTCGATACCGTTCCAGTGCGGCCCACTGCGCCGCTTCGACGGCGACCTCATCCGACGGGTCCGGCCTCTCCCAAGTATCGACGTCGTCACCGAACACGGGCCGCTGGGTGTCGAAGAACTCCGGGCTGCACATGGCATGACCGCCACCGTGCGACTTCTTGCCCTCGATGCCGTACTGCCACCCCTTCGTCGTGCGATACACGATCGCGGTGGGCTGCCCGTTGTCCATCTCGGTCGCCATCCGCTGGGCGGTGAGCACCAACGCGAAGTCGAATCCGTCCGGGACGTAGATCACATTCCAGTCGTGCAGATAGAACAACTCCTTCGGATCCCACTGCACGTAGTCGCCGGGTCGGTCGCCCTCGCGAGTCACCGCGTCCGAATCGATCGAGGACTGGTTCCAGTCGACATGCATCACCGCATTCGACAGGCCCGCTGTGCCGGCGAACGCCACCGCCTCAACGACCCGCCCCGGAGTCAGCCCACCTTCGCCCTCGATCAGATGCACCCGGGGCGCGTCGGTGCCGTAGGCGTCGGCAGCCGCCACCGCCAGGCCGAGCGACGATCCAACCCCGATTCCCGATGCACCGGTTGACAGTTTCACGAAGGGCGTCGCAGGAGTCGGATGCCCATCCAGCGCTTTCGAGCCGAATCGCCGGAACAGAGGGGCCTGCCGGGCCGGATTGCGACGGAACCCGAGCAGATCCTCGAAGCGCAGCCGTAGATTCGCTTCGTCGGGTAGGAGTTCAGGCCGGGCGATTCGAGCGATCTCGTCGCGCAGGGCGAACATCGCGTACAGACCGAGCGCCTTGTGCCCGGCCGAGTACGAGATCAAGTCCTGATCCGTGCGGTTCGGATCGCCGATGTCGTAGTCCATGTCGTCGAACAACAACCCCGCCACGATGTGGCCAGACGACACCGAACCACCCGGGTGCCCGGACTGGGCGTAGTTGAACAGCACCGCACACAGCCCTCGGTACACATCGTCAAACCGCTTCAAGGCCGCCAGATCGTCCGGCATCGCTTCCGCCGGCTCTGACACCTCCACCCATGTTGCTCGTCGCGGTCCAAACGCTGGATTCGTGATCACTTCAACTCCTCAACTTGCTCGTTCGATGGCGGTGCGCACTCGCCTCCTGGCGGTCTGTCCGATGCACTTCAGACAGCCTACTTGCTCGCCCGATGGTCGATTCCACGGACAGGTGCAGGGGGTCGGCCAACGTGTCCCATCCCCTAGTCCCGGACTTCCAAGCCTCCAGCTTCCTGCTCTGAGCCATGACGGGCGTCCTTGCCTCATCGCCATGATTCAGGCGCCCAGAGCCCCCCGGCCCTTCGGGCCACCTCCCCCATAGGCTCAATCCACGGTTGGTGACGTGGGAGAGACCACCCTTCTCCTGTCCCCCCGCCGGAACGGCCGAGGGACGCGAGGAGCTTGCGACGAGCAGGGGGCCACCAGCGAGTTCACACAAGCGCACTCGCATCCGATAGTGACGAGGCCAACACGGGCCCCCTCTGGCCTGCCGCCCATCTCCCCAACTGCGTGGAGGAGCGTGTCAGAAAGTCCCGTTCACCCCTTCACCCGGATCGTGACCATCGGCAACGTCTCGAATCCCGGCCCCACCATGAGACCCCGGCTGAGGCGGAGGAAGAGGCGCCGCCGGCGACCGGAAGCTGGCAACTGGAAGTGGTAGCCGGAATCCGGCTCGTCTCGTGACTCAAGACTCTCGCAGCAACTCCTCATAGCCCTCAGGCGTGTTCACGTCGAGGGGAGCTTCGCCGGCAACCGGCAGCCTTACGACCCGGTCGTCGCTCGACTCGATCAGCATTCGACCGAGCACCTTTGCCCCCGTCATCTCCTTCATGGACTCGACGGACGCGCGTGACAAGAGGAACGGATGGGCGACCCGATCGCTGTACTCGGTCACACCTGCCCACGGCTTCTCCTCTGCCCAGAGATCGATCATCGAATCGATCGCCTCGGTACGGATCGTCGGCAGGTCGCCCGGTACGAGGACGAAGGCTTCGGCCTCTCCATCAGTAGCAGTCGCTGTCAACAACGATGACATGTTCCCACGGCGGTAGTCCGGATTTCGTGCGATCGTCGCCCGCCGAGCTTCCATGGAAGCTTCGATCATTTCTGCTTTGAATCCGACGACAACGATCACCCGGTCAGCGACGCTCGCCTCGACTGCCGCGATCGTCGCGTCGAGCACCGTCGATCCCCGGTACGGCAGCAGAAGCTTCGGCTGTCCCATCCGCTCGGAGGCTCCTGCGGCGAGAACGATCCCGGTGACCGATGCCATCGCTCAGATCCCGATGATGTCCTCGGGGAGCACGGGGACCCTCGTCAGGTCTCTCCCCGTCGCAGCACGAATCGCCGCGATGATCGCAGGCGTCGAACTGATGGTGGGAGATTCCCCGATCCCTTTCGCACCGAACGGACCCCAGTGGTCGCCCTCTTCGATGATCCGGGTCTCAACGTCCGGGGCATCAAGGAAGGTTGGAATCAAGTAGTCCGTGAAGGTGGGGTTCCGGATGACACCCCCGTCGACGACCAGTTGCTCCATCACGGCGAGGCCCATGCCCTGCATAATGCCGCCCTCGAGTTGTCCAGTGATCGCCTGGGGATTGAGCGCCTTGCCGACATCCTGAGCCGTATCGACTCGAACGACACGCACCAGGCCAAGCTCCGCATCGACATCCACGACCGCCCGGTGGGCGGCGACGACGAAGCCGGCGTGAACATCACCCTGGCCATTCTCATCCGGCGGATACGTTGCTGGATGCCGAAACTGCACGTGTTGCTCGACGGGTCCATCGGCGCAGACCTCGGTGATGCTTGCGACGAGCTCGCCGTCGCGATAGACGCCGTCGTCACGCAGCTCATCACCATCGTGTTTGGCGAGGATCTGATCTCGGAGCCCAACGGCTGCGGCATGCACCGCACCGCCGGTCATCTGTGTCTGGCGGGACGCCGAAGTTGATCCGGCCGATCCGATCTGCGACGTGTCATCCCACACGACGGCGACACGATCGGTGCCGAGAATCGTCCTGGCGATCTGCTGGCACACTGTCACGAGTCCCTGTCCGACTTCCATGGCAGCGGTGTGCACCTCGACGCCTGCCGTGGTCATCACGGCCCGGGCCTCGGCGAAGTCGTCAAAGCCTTCGGAGAAGGCGAGGTTCTTGAGCCCGACGGCGTACCCGATGCCCCGCACGACCGAAGACGACGGAGTAGTCAAACCGGTCCCGCCTGGGAGCAGCCGCGGATCGTCACTGTGAAGCGGTTCCGGCAGCGGAATCGCTTCGACCGCGTCGATCACGGCAACCGTGGGGAGCGAGCCTTGGATGATCTGCCCGGAGGTTGCGATGCGATCACCGGGAGCGAGCGCGTTGCGTCGCCGAAGATCGAGCGGATCCATGTCGAGCGCCTCGGCGAGGCGATCCATCTGCATCTCGGATCCGAAACACGTCTGCACCGCCCCGAAGCCGCGCATCGCTCCGCACGGCGGATTGTTGGTTCTGGCGGCGATCGCATCAACCACGACGTTGTCACACCGGTATGCACCGACGGTGAAGAACGCCGCGTTGGCCAGTACCGCCCGGCTGGTGTGGGCATACGCTCCACCGTCGAAGATGAGGCGTGCCGTGACCTTGACCAGGTTCCCGTCTTCGTCTGCCTCGTGGCGATACCACATGCGCGACGGGTGACGCTTCACGTGACCCACAAACGATTCGGAACGGTCGTACACCATCTTCACCGGACGCCCCGTAGCCAGCGAGAGCATGGCGACGTGGATGTGGAGCGAGATGTCCTCTCGGGATCCGAATGCGCCGCCGATGCCGGCAGGGTGGCAACGAATCTGGTCCGGCTCCATGTCGAGGCAGGCGATGATCTGTCGGTGGTCGACGTGAATCCACTGGCTTGTGATGTACAGATCGAGGCCGCCCTCCCCGTCGGGGATGGCGAAGCCTGCTTCCGGTCCGAGAGGAGCCTGATCCTGGGTAGCGGTCTCGTAGAACCCTTCGACAACGACCGATCCGACCGCTGCCTCATCACCGCGCCGGACCTTCATCTCCCTGAACGTGAATCCTTCGTCGGCGGCCTTGTCCGGGTCGACAACGGGCTCCAGCGGCTCCCACTCGACCACGATCGCAGCAGCGGCACGTCTGGCCGTCTCCTCGTCCTCGGCGGCCACGACGGCAACCGGTTCGCCCCAATACCGGGCGATGCCGTCGCAGAGCACGGGCTGATCCTGCTCCTCCTGTCCGAACAGCGGTTCGCCCGGTACGTCGTCCTGTGTCAGGACCGCTCGAACGCCGGAGATAGCCAGCGCAGGAGCGATGTCGAGCTTCAGGAGCCGGGCGTGGGCGTGGGGGCTTCGCAGTGTGGCGCCCCACAACATGTCCTCCGACGAGAGATCGGACGCATACGCGAAGCTCCCGATGACCTTCGGCTTGCCATCGGGTCGGCGCACGCTCGTTCCGATGCCGCCGACAATCCGGGGTTTGGTGCGTGTTGTCATGATCCCTCCCCGGTCACGGTCTCGAAGGCGCGCAGAATGGCTCCATACCCGGTGCAACGGCAGATGTTGCCCGAGAGCGCCTCCCTGATCTCGGGCTCGGTCGGGTGCGGATTGACCTCGAGCAGATGGGAGCCGGCGACGACGAAGCCGGGAGTGCAGAAACCGCACTGGACAGCGCCTTCGGCCAGCATCGCCTCTTGAACGGGGTGAAGTTCGGTGTCGGAGGAGAGCCCTTCGACGGTGGTCACCGTTGACCCGTCGGCGTCCGCTGCCATCACGAGGCAAGAGCAGAGGGATTCGCCGTCGAAGATGACCGTGCAGGATCCGCACTCGCCTTGTTCACAGGCATCCTTCGTCCCGGGAAGGTCGAGATCGTTCCGGAGGGCGTGCAGCAGGCTCTCGTGTCCTGCCACGTCGACAACTCGGTCCTTGCCGTTGACGGTGATCGTGACGTTCATAGGAGACTCCGTTCCACGAGCCGTCTTGCCAGCACACCAGAGGCGTGTCTCCGATAGGCCTCCGTCGATCGATGGTCGGTGATCGGCCGAACTTCGTCGGAGACGATACGGGCGAACTCTGCGAGAACGGATTCCGAGATTGTCGACTCGGCATTGATCATCTCTTCGGCCCGGGTGGCGCGCATCGGCGTTGTGGCGACCGATCCGAGCGCGACGCGGATACCGTCGTCGCCGCGGATGACCACGCAACTGACAGTCGAGATCACCATGGCGTTCCGGGCCCCCACCTTCGCGAACTCCTGTGCGCTTGACACGTCTTCGGGTACCACGACGGCGGTGATGATTTCGTCGGCCGCCAATGAGGTCCGCTTCACACCCGTGAAGAACTCGTTCCACGGGATTGTCCTGGTTCCGCGTTCCTTGGATCGGACTTCGATCGAAGCATCTGCGGCAGCGATCCACGGCAATCCGTCACCGGCCGGACTCGCCGTGCCGACGTTCCCTCCGATGGTTCCTGCGGCACGGATCTGGGGTGAGCCGACGGTTCTCGCTGCCTGAGCGAGGCCTCGATGACGGTCCCGTTCAAGTCGGGCCCAGGTGACACCGGCGCCGATGCGCGTTGGTGTCACCTCCCGGAGTTCTTCGACCCGTCTCAAGGAGAGAATTCGGGACGGTCGGTGGTGTGCAAGGTTGACCTCAACCATGAGGTCGGTTCCTCCGGCGAGGAGCTGCGCATCCGGCTGCTGAGCCTTCACTGCGAGCGCTTCGTCGAGGTCGTGGGCAGCAACGAATTCCATGGACCCAACTTAGTCGATTGAACCCTGCCGGTCGGTATGAGGCCGCCACTTCTCCCCTGACAAGATCGAGCTACGAGCTGCCGGCTACCGGCAGTCCCCACTCAGCTACTCAGCTACTCAGCTACTCAACCGACGAGCCGCGCCGCGGCCATATGGTGCTTCTCGATCAAGACCGGCAGCTCAACACCGACCAGTTCTCCGTCCTTCACGACTGCCCGTCCATGCACGTAGTTCTGGTCGACACCAGTCGGCGCGACAAAGAGCACGGCGGCAACCGGATCGTGGAGCGCACCGGCATACTCCAAACGGTCGAGCGAGATGGCGATGAAGTCCGCTCCCTTTCCTGGCTCCAGCGAGCCGACATCGTCCCGCCCGAGGACCGCGGCCGAACCGCGGGTTGCGATCCGAAGTGCTTCTCGTGCCGTGAGCAACCGGCCGCCTTCGATCGACGGGGCGGCTGCCAGCCGCGCAAGCAGCATCGCCTGCCGGGCTTCGGCGATCAGGTGACTGCCATCGTTGCTCGCCGAGCCGTCCACGCCGAGACCGAGTCGAACATTGGACGCCAAGTAGCGCCGGACCGGAGCGATGCCGGATGCGAGGCGCATGTTCGATGACGGACAGTGGGCTACTCCGGTCCCCGATTCGGAGAGTCTTTCAATCTCGGCGTCGTTGATGTAGATGCCGTGGGCATACCAAACGTCATTGCCAACCCATCCCAGGTCCTCCATGAGTTCGACGGGGCGCCGCCCGAACGTCTCGATGCAGAACTGCTCCTCGTCGTGTGTCTCGGCGACGTGGGTGTGGAGATGGACGCCGTAGCGCCGGGCCAGTGCGGCGGATTCGCGCATCAGGCCCGCGGTCACGGAGAACGGTGAACACGGTGCGACGACGACGCGGGTCATGGCTCCGGGTGCCGGATCGTGGAACGCGTTGATCACCCGTTCAGTGTCAAGAAGGATCGTCTCGTCGTCCTCAACCACCGAGTCGGGAGGCAGTCCCCCGTCGCTCTCACCGAGACTCATCGAACCTCTGGCGGCATGGAAACGCAGCCCAACCGCTGCTGCACCCGCGATCTGGTCGTCGAGGCTCGACCCATTCGGGAAGAGGTACTGGTGGTCAGACGAGGTCGTGCAGCCGGAGAGTGCCAATTCGGAGAGGGCGAGCTGTGTCGAGATTCTCACATCGTCCGGAGTGAGGCGTGCCCATATGGGATAGAGCGTGCGGAGCCAGTCGAACAGGCCAACGTCCTGTGCGCCGGGCACGGCGCGGGTCAGCGTCTGATAGAAGTGATGGTGTGTGTTGATGAGTCCGGGAAGCACGACATGCCCGGAGAGGTCCACAACGTCGTCGGCCGTCTCGGGAAGCTCCGCGGTCGAGCCGACCTGTTCGATGAACCCGTCGACGGCGAAGAGGCCCCCGTCGCTGATCTCCGTTCCAGCGTCGTCCATGGTGGCGAGAACCTGCGCGTGCCGAACGAGAAGTGTGCTCATAGAGAACAATGTACCAACCCGACCGTGGTCGTCCGTCGGTAGTCGGGTCCCCGCTTCCTCGATACAATGGCGAGACGGGGTCGAAGAAGAGGAGCGACGAACATGATTACGCAGTACCACCGACCGCTCACGCTCGAAGAGGCGGTCGCGCTCACCGCACGACCCGATGCCGTGATCATCGCCGGAGGAACCTCCGTCAATGCCGACCCCGGCCGCAGGCCCGCCACCGCTGTTGACCTGCAAGCGCTCGACCTCGCAGGAATCGACACCGACGGCGAGTCCATCCGTATCGGTGCGACAACACGCCTCCAAGATCTCGTCGATTCGACACTCGTCCCTGTCGTGCTCCGCGATCTCGCCCGACGGGAAGCACCGAATACCATCCGCAATGCCGCAACGATTGGCGGAACGATCGGGGCCGTCGATGCAGAGAGCGAACTACTTGCCGGCCTGCTCGCGTTCGGATCGAGCGTAACGCTCGTGCGTGCCGGTTCGACGACCGAGCATGCTCTCGACGAGATCCTCGACGACCCGGCGCTGCTCAACGGAGCCATCATGACCAGCGTATCCATCCCGTCCAACGGACTCGCCGCAGCCGATCGGACCGGTCGCACCCCCATGGATCGGCCGATCGTGATGGCCGTCGCACACCGGGACCACAAAGGGACCGTTCGGCTGGCCATGACCGGTGTCTTCACCCGCCCCGTTGTGGTCGATCCAGAGCAGATCTCCAGCCTTGATCCACCATCCGACTTCCGGGGCTCGCCGGGCTACCGCAAGAACCTTGCCGAGGTACTCGCAGGCAGGGTCCTCGCCACCGTCACCGGAGGTGAACGAACATGACGATCACCCTCACGATCAACGGGACAAGGCGTTCTCTCCTCTGCGAGCCGCACGAATCTCTCCGCACCGTGCTCCGTCGGGCGGGTTATCACAGTGTTCGGTACGGATCGGGAACCGGCGAGACGGGGGCGGCCGCAGTCCTCGTTGACGGCCGCCTCATCTCTGCCGATGTCATGCTCGCCGCACAGGCCGACGGTCATGACGTCGAGACGGTCGAAGGCCTGAGCGCGCCAGGCACGCTCCACCCGATCCAGGAAGCGTTCATCGAGACCGGGGCAATTCAGTCGGGCTACTCAACACCTGCCACGATCCTGGCGGCGAAAGCCCTCATCGACCGGAATCCCGACCCGACGGAGAACGAAGTCCGTGACGCTCTCTCCGGAATCCTCGACAGAGAGACCGGCTACCTCCGACCGGTCCATGCGGTCCTCCGCGCCGCTGCGGTGTTGCGCGGTGAAACGCCGGAGAGCATCGACGTGGTCTCCCTCGACGCTCTCGTCGGCACCGACGGCCAACACGCCGGCACGGACGGCATCAGCGTCATCGCCCCGCGTGTCGTCCCGAGTTCCGACGTCCCCGAAACTCGCGTCGTCGGCAAGCCCGAGACGAAGGTTGATGCACTCAAACTGGCGAAAGGCAATCCTGCGTTCACCGACGACGTCGATCTGACCGGAATGCTGATCGCAAAGGTGCTCTACAGCCCCCACGCTCATGCCAGGATCGTTGCCATCGACGATTCGGAAGCGCGGGCGCTGCCCGGCGTTCACGCCGTGCTCCATCACGGCAATGTCTCCCGAGTGCGGTACGCGTCGGGCGGTCAGAGCTACCCGAATCCGCTCCCCTATGACCAGGTCAGTTTCGACAACAAGGTCCGTTTCGTTGGTGACCGCGTCGCTGCCGTCGCCGCCGACACCGAGGAGATCGCCCTTGCGGCCGTCGCCTTGATCGATGTCACCTACGAGGTGCTCCCTGCCGTCTTCGATGAGAACGATGCGATCCTCGACGGTGCGCCGGTGATCCACGATGAAGCCGACATGGAGGGGGCGCACGACGCCTCCCACAACCTTGTCCATCACATCCAAGCCCAGACCGGCGACGTTGCAGACGGGTTCGCGAGCGCCGACCGCGTCTTCCAACACACGTCGCGCGTCCACCAGGTCCAGCAGGCACCGATCGAACCACACATTGCGATCTCGGCCTGGGACAGCGACGAGCGGCTCGTCATCACATCATCGACCCAGGTGCCCTTCCACGTCCGACGGATGGTCGCTCCGCTGCTCGGGTTGCCGGTGAAGAAGATCCGAATCATCAAGCCGCGCATCGGCGGCGGTTTCGGCGTCAAACAAGAGATGTTGATCGAGGACATCGTCGGCCACCTCACGATCGTGACCGGCCGTCCGGTTCGGCTTGAACTCACCCGCGAGGAGGAGTTCATCTCGAGCCGGACCCGACATCCGCAAACGATCACGTTCAAGACCGGCGTCGACGCAAGAGGCAAACTGACCGCCCAAGAGATGCGCGTCGTCGCCAACACCGGCGCCTACGGAACCCACGGCCTCACGGTGCAGATGGTGACCGGCCTCCGGGGACTCAGTTCCTACAACTCCCCGCTGAAGCGATTCGATTGCAGGGTCGCATACACGAACATCCCAGTCCCAGGGGCCTACCGCGGGTACGGGGCTCCACAGGCGCTCTACGCCCTGGAGACTCACATGGAGGACATTGCCGACGAACTCGGCATGGACGCAATCGAATTCCGCCGACTGAACTGGACCGGCGTCGGCGACCCGCTCGACATCGCCCCTCAACTCGGTGAGGGCGACCAGGATGCCAGCGTGATGCCGGTCGTGACATCGAGCGGTCTCGAGGAAGCCGTCGCTCAGGGACAGCGGGCAATCGGATGGAACCGACGAACCGACGCAGAGTGGCATCGGCCCGCCGACCGACCGAACATCCGCCGGGGCCTCGGATTTGCGATGGCGATGCACGGCACCGCGATCCCCGGCCTCGACATGGGTGGTGCGAGCCTCAAGATCAACGACGACGGTTCATTCAACTTGCTGGTTGGCGCCACCGATCTTGGAACCGGGTCGGACACGGTGCTGGCGCAGATCGCTGCGGAAGTGGTCGGTGTACGAACCGATGACATCATCGTCTACTCATCCGACACCGACATGACTCCATTCGATGTTGGTGCGTATGCGTCGAGCACGACCTACATCTCGGGGATGGCCACCAAACGCGTGGCCGAACAGGTTCGTAGTCAGATCATCGAACGCGCGGCCCTCATGCTCGGCGTCGAAGGGGACTCGATCGATCTCTACGACGGGTCGGCATGGTCGACCGACGGGCAATCGGTGACGCTTGAGAAGATCGCACTATCCACGCTCCACCAGGAGGGCCAGCATCAGATCATGGCGGACGCGTCCTACGTCTCGCCGGAGTCGCCTCCACCATATGCGGCCCAGTTCGCTGAGGTCGAGGTTGACATCGAGACGGGGCAGGTGACCGTCAATCAACTCGTGATGGCGGTCGACTGTGGCGTCCCGATCAACCCGGTCACGGCGTCCGGGCAGGTCGAAGGCGGGATGGTGCAGGCCCTTGGGTACGGGCACTGCGAGGAGATGGTGTACGACCAGGACGGACGGATGCTCAATCCGCAGTTCGGCCCGTACAAGATCTACCGCGCCGACGAGATGCCACGACTCGAGGCGATTCTGGTACAGACGATGGAACCGAGTGGTCCCTTCGGAGCCAAGGCAATCGCCGAGATCCCGAAGGACGCCGTCGCCCCTGCCATCAGGAACGCGATCGTAGACGCAACCGGTGTTCGGATCGCCAACATCCCGTTCACACCGGAACGCGTCTGGAACGCGCTGCAGCAAGCGTGAACACGATTGGTCCCCGGGACATCCTGGCGGAGTTGACCGCCGCCGCCGATGGTGGACGACCGGTCGTGCTCGCCACCATCGTCGGAACCGAGCGGTCGGTCCCCCGGCACGCGGGCGCCAAGATGGTCGTGCACGCGGATGGGACCACAGTCGGGACGATCGGTGGTGGCGAGGTCGAAGCCCTTGTTCGCGACGAAGCCCTGGCCGTGCTGAAGGATCGAAGCCCTCGCCTCCGCAGCTTCACGCTCAACGATCCTGAGCAAGGCGACCCCGGTATCTGCGGGGGCACAATGACCGTCTATCTGGAGCCATATATGACCCCGCGCACCGTGTACGTCATCGGAGCCGGTCACGTCGGTCGCTCCGTCGTCGACCTCGCCGACTGGCTCGGGTACCGCACCGTCGTCGTCGACGACCGGGCCGACCTCGTGACCGAGGAGGCCATGCCGAATGCCGGCGTCCGCTTCACGGGCTCCGTGAAGGACGCCCTCGCTGAGCACCCTGCAGATGAAACCACCGCCGTCGTCGTCGTGACGAGGAGTCACGAGCTCGACGCCCAGATTCTGCCGATCCTCCTCGAAACGTCCGCTCCCTACATCGGTGTGATGGGTAGCAAACGCCGGTGGGCAACGACCCGGGAAGCACTGGTCGAATCGGGCACGTCCGCCGAGGCGCTTGGCCGGGTCCACGTTCCGATCGGCCTCAGCATTGGTGCCGAGACCGTCGAGGAGATCGCTGTGTCGATCATGTCCGAGATCATCGAGTCGGCTGCGGCGAGCAACGGGTGATCGACTTCTCCGACCATCTCGTCGTCGTCCGCGGCGGCGGCGACCTCGGGTCCGGTGTCATTTGGCGTCTGGCTCGGGTTGGTTTCCCCGTCGTCGTCCTCGAACTCGAGCGTCCTCTGACGGTGCGGCGCACCGTTGCTTTCTCGTCGGCCGTCGACCAGGGACGCGTCGTGATCGACGGCATCGAGGGCGTCTTGGTCTCCTCGGCCGAAACGGCCATCGAGACCGCCGAGAGGGGCGCTGTGCCGGTTCTCGTGTCCCCCGACGTCCCTGTGCTTCCCATGCCGATCTCAACGCTCGTCGATGCCCGACTTGCCAAACAGGTACTCGACACGACCATCGACCGGGCACCGTTCGTCGTTGGACTCGGCCCCGGGTTCGTCGCGGGTCGCGATTGCGATGCGGTCATCGAGACGATGCGCGGCCACCGACTCGGTCGGGTCATCTGGGACGGACCGGCAGCACCGAACACCGGCGTCCCCGGCGAGATCGGTGGCGCATCCGGAGATCGTGTGCTCCGGGCGGAAACTGACGGTGAGCTCCGGTGGAACGTCTCCTTCGGTGACCGCGTCGAACCGGGCCGGCTGCTCGGCACCATCGAGGGCACTCCGGTGAAGGCGAAGACCGGGGGAACGGTGCGCGGCCTGATCCAGCCGGGACCCGTCGAGATCGGTCTCAAGATCGGCGACGTTGACCCCCGATTCGATCCAGATGCCATTCATCAGATCTCCGACAAAGCACTCTCGATCGGCGGCGCCGTGCTCGAAGCCATCCTCGTCCGGGCGGGCGGCGCCGGAAGATGACGGCACCGCTGAGAGATCGCTTCGGTATCGGCTCGCGCGAGCTCGTCTCGATCGTCGGTGCAGGCGGCAAGTCCACGATCCTCTTCGCTCTCGGGCGCGAGCTTGCCGGCTCGTCGGGTCGGGTCGTTCTCACGACGACAACGAAGATGGCAATCGACCAAGTCACCGAGCCGATCTGTTGGTCGGATGACCCGGCCGTTGTCGAGGCGGCACTCGTTCCGGGGCATCCGGTGTTCGTGGCGATGGGCCGGATCCCCGGCAAGGTCACCGGCCCTTCACCGGAGGCTGTCGATCGCCTCTTCTCCGAGACGACGGCCCAGTACATCCTGGTCGAAGCCGACGGGGCTCGGTCGATGTCGATCAAGGCGCCGGCCGATCACGAGCCGGCAATCCCAAGTAACTCGACCACGGTGATCGTGGTCGCCGGCATCGATGCCACCGGCCGGCCAATCTCCGAGGTAGCGCATCGCCCCGATCTCGTCGCGAGGATCACAGGTATTGGAGCAGACGACGTCTTGACCATCGAGGGCGCCGCTTCCGTCCTTCTCCACCGGAGTGGCGGCCTGAAGGGAATCCCAGATGCCGCACGAGTGGTGATGGCGATCACAAAAGTGACCCCGGACGACGAACAAGGAGCGAACCAGTTGGCGGCAATCCTCGAACGCCACCCAAGGACCGACATGACGATCAAATTGGGGACTTCTCAGCTTTGAGCGGGCCCGCCGAGGGAGAACACCTGCTCCGCTACTCCGGCACTCCCCTACCCGACCACTGATTCCGGCAGCAACGCATTCGTTCCACGATGCAGATACTCCCCGCGCCCGGGTTCGCCGACGAATTCACCGAGATCGACGATGACCTCTCCGCGCAGCATGACGGTCTCGACGCGGCCACCGATCTCCGCACCCTCGAAGACCGAGTAATCGAGATTCATCGAATGCGTCGCTGCAGACAGTGTGTGTGATGCGGCAGGGTCGTAGATGACGACGTCGGCGTCGGACCCGGGAGCGATACGTGCCCTTCTTCGGGTAGATCCCGGACAGCTTGGCAGGCGTCTCCGCGGTTACTTCGATCCACCTGGTGAGTGGAATCCAGCCTTCCACGACACCCTGGTAGACGAGATCCACTCGGTGCTCGACAACGCCGAGGCCGTTCGGGATCTTGCGGAAGTCTCCCCGCCCCGCCTCCTTCTGCTTCCACGTGAACGGGCAGTGGTCGGTGGCGACCGCGTCGATCCTGCCGGTCGAGACCCCGGACCACAGCGCCGCTTGGTGTCCTTCACTGCGACGCCGCAGCGGTGGCGAACAGACGAACTTCGCTGCCTCGAATCCCTCGGGGAGGTCCTCCTGGGCGAGCCAGAGGTACTGGGGACAGGTTTCGGTGAAGACGGGCAGGCCCCGATCACGAGCGACGACGGCCTCAGCGAATGCATCCTGCGAAGAGATGTGCACGATCACAAGAGCGCATCCCACGATTTCCGCGAGTGCGGCAACACGATGGACGGCTTCGGCCTCCATCGAGGCCGGTCGGGTCAGCAGGTGGTAGATCGGATCGGTCTCGCCTCGGGCAATGGCCTGATCCCGAAGGGCGTCGATGGCGATTCCGTTCTCGGCATGCATCATGATCGTGGCGCCGATCGAGGCAGCGACCTGCATCGCTTCGAGGATCTGCCGATCGTCAGACAGATTCACGCCCGGGTACACGGTGAAGAGCTTGAAGGTGGTGACCCCCGCATGCATCATCTCGGCGAATTCGCCGAGCGTGCCTTCATGGACGTCGGTGACCATCATGTGGAATCCGTAGTCGATGAACGACTTCCCCTCGGCGCGATCCATCCATTCGGCGAGTCCGTCTTTGAGCGTTCCTCCCCGTGTCTGGCCGGCGTAGTCGACGATCGTCGTTGTCCCACCGATAGCAGCAGCCCTCGTGCCCGTCTCATACGTATCTGCCGACGACGTCCCAGAGACCGGCAACTCCATGTGCGTATGCATGTCGACGCCGCCGGGAATCACGTACCGTCCGGTGGCGTCGATCACTCGGTCGAATTCGTCTCCCGCTGCGCCGGGTTCGACGACACCGACGATGCGCTCTCCCTCGACGACGACATCTGCCTCCGTCGCCACGGCACCCGTCACGACCGTTCCGTTACTGATGAGTGTTCGCATGGTCCCATCATGGTCGATGACGCGGCGGTGCACGAGTAGGGGCCGAAGGTCGCAACACCGCATCTCTGTGGCAGCGTAGGAGTTGTTGAGTAGTGCGATTGCCCAGATCGGCTTACGATCGGTCCCCCCGGCCGCGTCTTCTTCCTCCCCCTCAGGGGGAGGTGCCGCCCGTAGGGCGGCCGAGGGGGTCAAAGAGTCCCGTTGTGCGAACCGCGAACCATACAACGGTCCCCTCGGCGTCTTGTTCTTCCTCCCCCTCAGGGGGAGGTGCCGCCCGCAGGGCGGCCGGAAGGGGGTCGAAGGGGTTCCGATTCGCGAATCGCGAACCATACAACGGTCCCCTCGGCCGTAGGCCGGGGGGACGCGGAGCGAAGCGACGCAGGGGGGCGTCTTCTTCTTCCTCCCCCTCAGGGGGAGGTGCCGCCCGCAAGGCGGCGGTGGGGGTCGGACCGTGACCGGTGTGGGACCCCCGCCAGGGCTCCTCAGACTTCTTCGGCAACCCTGCTGTGTGAGCCGGTTTCTTGTCTTACCTGGTTGATACGTTGCGCATATGGACACGACAGACGACTCTGACGATGGATGCGATCGAACAGTCCCTCGCCGACGGCGAGGCGACGATCGCTGAGGGTCCGCGCGGTCTCAGATGGTGTTGATTCGTGAAGCCGACCGCCGGCAGGCGCCGCTCGCAGACGGCTGCCGGTCTCTCGCAGAGTGGGTGACGGGCCGTCTCGATGTTGCACCAGAGACGGCGAAGACCTTGGTGTCGACGGCTCGGCGTCTCGAATCGCTCCCCACGGTCGAACACGCCACCGCCGTCGGGTCGATCAGCTTCGATCGGACCGTCGAGGCGGCCCGGATCGCTCTCCCATCCGAAGACGCCACGATCGTCGACGAACTTGCCGTCTTCGACGTCGCTGCGATTCGGCGTCTCGTGTCGAACCGGCACCGCATGACCCGTGACACAGAGCGTGAAGTGTTCGAGACCCGCTATGTGGCGGTGCAGGCGAACCTGGACGAGTCGTCGTGGCGGGTCCACGGACAACTCCCCGCCACAGCCGGCAGATGCTTCGTTGACGCCCTCGACGCCAAAGCCGACCAGTTACCACCCGATCCGGACGGGGATCGCAGTCGGACGACCCGCTACGCCGATGCGTTGTGGGCCATCAGCGTCGACTCGCTCGCTGGTAGCGACGGCGCCACGGTCGAATCTGCGACACCGCTGTTGACCGTCTTCGTCGACGCCCACGATGCTGCCGGGACGAACGGTGAGACCGGCGTGATGATTGAAGCCGGACCCAGAGTCGGACCCGCAACGATCGAAGCGATCCTCTGCGACGGGGTCATCGAAGTCACCGGCCGAACACAAGACGGCACACCGGTGAATATGGGACGCCGCAGCCGCACCATCCCACCCAGGCTGAAACGCTTCGTTCTCGCCCGCGACGGCGGCGTGTGCACCATTGCGGGCTGTGTCAGTAGGTACCGGCTCCAACCACACCACATCACCCCCTGGTCCCAAGGCGGCGCCACCGACGCCGACAACCTCACCACACTCTGCTGGTTCCACCACCACGTCGTCATCCACGGCCGAGGCTTCACCATCAACCCCTCATCCCCACCCCAACGCCGCCGACTCCGTCGACCATGGATCCACGCTCCACCGCCGCGGTCCGACTACGCGGGTGACATTCATGTTCACTACTAGCACCCCTACCGGTCGCACCGACCCGGATTCCGCACAGGGCCTCACGGCCGCCGAACTCGATGATCTCATCTGGGATGTCGCCGTGGGAAGACCAACGCGCGTCGTGCTCGATACGGAGAGGAAGCGCGCCGCGTACTTCGCCGTGCACAAGCGGATCCAGGAGGCCGTAGCCAGGAGTCGCCGGTCCGCAGCACCTGGATAGCGACACTGATGCTGTCAAACACGAAGAAGGCCCGGTCAACGACCGGGCCTTCGGTGGAGGTGGGGGGAATCGAACCTTCTCAACTCGCCGAAGACCCACCAGGACCCCACCAACCATCACAGCGCAAGAGAGCCGCGAGGCAGAAAAGGACGAAGCACCACAACACGAGGTCGAGCCCGGGAAGGGCTCGACCGACGTCACGATCACGGCGGTGGAGGTGGGGGGAATCGAACCCCCGTCCCACGAGGTTTCAGCGTCGGCATCTCCGAGCGCAGCCGACAGCGAGCTTTCGGAACCTGAGAGACGCCGTCGGCAGTTTCTCCTGGGTCCTAGTCGGAATTGTCTTACCCCGCCGATCCCGACATCCCGGCGGGGGCATCCTGCATTGTTATGCCCGGATCCGGCGAGACAGGCACCCTCCGGTCGGACACGCTGCGTTAATTATGCAGCGAATGCGTAACTTTCGTTATTGGCACTTATGTTTGTTCCCGGCTCTTTAACGAGGCTCCGGGGACCTCGGCTCGCTTCCGGCGCCTCAACCCTCACGGTCGAAACCATGTCACCCCCATTTCTGGGGAACACGCTTGGCGCGTTCATCACGCTCAAGAGTAGTCGTGCGATCCCGTCACCGCTTGCCCGTTTTCCCGCTAGATGCCATCCGCGGATAGCCTGCCGGGCATGGACACAGAACCACAAGATCCAGAGAACGGAACGACCAATCCTCCCGCCCCGGCTCCGTCGACCATCGACGTGACGACCCGCGAGGAGCACTCGCGAACGTCCAGCACCGCCCGAGGATTCTTGATCGCCCTCGCGATCGGACTGGTCGCCGTGTTCGCCATGCAGGTCTTCACGCTGGTCTCTGCGAGTCGGACCGACGAGCAGATCACCGCTCTCGACGAGCAGGTCAACTCCATCGGCGGTGACGTCGCCAACGTCCAGGCTTCCGTCGACGCTGTCGATCAGAAGGTCGACGACCTCGCCACCCAGTCTTTGACCGCTCCCGCCGCCTCCGGCGCATCGGCGCCCGTTGCACCGAGCGCACCCGCCGGGTACCTTCCTCCGTTCGAGCAAGGCCAACCGGATGCCGCTCTCGGAGTGGTCCTCGGCGACGTCGGCGGCGTTGACTACTACACCGACGCCGAGATGACCGTCAATCCTGCGGACGGCACCGCGCGAGCGTGGCTCGTCTGGGCCCACTGGTGCCCATACTGCCAGCGTGAGCTACCCCCGCTTTCGGACTGGTACAACGAGAACGCCGATCTGTATCCGAATGTGGAGCTGATCAGCGTCACGAGCTCGATCGACCCGGCCCGTGGGAATCCGCTCGAGCCCTATCTCGATGAACTGCAACTCCCGTTCCCTGCGATCGTGGACCCCGACCTCGCCCTCGCCGAACAATTCGGGTTGAGCGCCTACCCGTTCTGGGTCTTCACGGCAGGCGACGGGTCGACTCTGCTCAGGGTCGCCGGGTTCCTCGAGATCGAGCAGGTCGCGGAGATCTTCGGTCAGCTCGAATCGCTGCCTTCGTAGGGGTCGGTCGTCGTGCGCTCCTCTTGGGACAATCGTTACCGGGAACGGTCGGCTCCGGTAGACCCTTCGGCGTTTGTCACCGTTGAACTCGCACCGCTTCTCGGCTCGCCCGGTCGGGCACTCGATCTCGCCGGAGGCGCAGGGAGACACGGCGTTTGGCTTGCGGAGCGTGGCTGGGAGACGACCATGATCGATACGTCGGAGGTCGCGATAGCACTCGCCGCTGAGCGGGCAGGAGAGGCCGGCGTCGACGTCACACTCGTTCACAGCGACCTCACCGCCGCAACGCTCCCCGACGGCCCATGGGATCTCGTGCTCATCGTGCACTACCTCCAGAGAGACCTCTTCTCCCCGGCCATCGACACTCTGGCGGATGACGGCCTGATCGCGTTCCTCGGTCGCCACCGTTCGGAACCTGCAACGCCGGGAGCGACCATCCCTCCCCTACCTCCTCCAAGAGGGCGAGGCGCCGTCGCTCGTTGACGGTCTCCAGATCCTCCACTACGCCGAGGGCTGGTCGATCGAGGACCGGCACGAGGCAAGGGTGGTGGCCCGTAGACGGAGTAGCCGGGTAGCTGGGTAGCTGAGCACGGACTCTGGCTGGAAGCCGGCGGCTCTATCTCCTGTGGCTCTTCGCCCGGTCCATCTCTCGCTTCTGTTGGCGTTCCACGAGCTTCTTCCGCTTGTCGTAGGTGTGACGGCCCCTGGCCAGGGCGATCTCGATCTTCGCGATGCCGCGCACGAAGTAGATCTGGAGCGGAACAAGCGTGAGTCCCTGTTCGTTGATCTTGCCGGTGAGGCGATCGATCTCCCGCCGATGGAGCAACAACTTGCGTTTCCGCTCCGGGGCATGGCCGCCGCCGATCGCGAATGAGTACGGCGCGATGTGGGCGTTCTCGAGCCAGAGTTCCGAGCCCTGCAGCAACCCGTAGGCATCCTTGAGCTGCACCTGCCCCGCACGGAGGCTCTTCACCTCGGACCCGGTGAGCACCATCCCTGCCTCGAAGGTGTCGAGGATCTCGTAGTTGTGTCGTGCGCGTCGGTTGGTTGCGACGACTTTGCGACCTTCAGTCATGATCAGAAGCCTAGAAGTATTTGGCCGGGTTCACGGGGTTGCCGTTGAACCTGACCTCGAAGTGAAGATGGGGTCCGGTCGAAACGCCGGTTGATCCCACGTAGCCGATCACCTGTCCGGCCTTCACCTTCTGTCCATCAGACACGGCGAACTCCGATTGATGGGCGTACAGCGTCACCATGCCGCCGCCGTGGTCGATCATGATCGAGTTCCCATACCCGCCCTTCACCCCTGCGAAGAAGACCGTTCCGGCCGCAGCCGCCACGATCTTCTGTCCCATGCCGGCGTCCAAGTCGATCCCGGTGTGCATCAACGAATAGCCGTAGATCGGATGAACCCTCGGCCCGAACCCGGATGAGATCACTCCCGGCACTGGTCGGACGAGGCTGCCCGGCGCCGCGCTGGCGACTTTCACTCGCTCGGCAATGAGTCTCTTGATCGACGATTGCTCCTTCTCGAGCGAAGCGATCTCAACCTCGATCTCCTCTATCTCCGCGTCGTAGGACGCCAGGAGAGATCGCTGGCGGCGATACTCCTCCTGGAGCGCGTCGCTCGATTGCTGCAATTCGTTCTGGAGGGAACCGAGATGCTCCTCGGCAGTCTCGAGATCGACAAGATCCGACGCGAGGGTGACTTCGTGTGCAGCGATGGTGTCACTCGCACGCTGCTCGTCGACGAGGAGAACCTCGAATCGTCGAATCGTTTCCGTGCCGCTGGCGGTAATCCGATCGAGATATGCCAACCCGATCCCAATGTCGGTCCACACTTTCGCCGACAGTGCGACCGTCGGGACACCGAGGCCGGCGCTCATGTAGGACTCGACCGCGTACTGTGCAGCGTCGACGCGCGCCGTACCCAGTTCCGATCTGGTTAGTGCGAGGGACTGGTACTTCGCGTGCAAGTCGGATCGCACGTCGCGCAGAGCACCCTGCTTCTGGGCGAGTTCGGAGACGACAGCCAGCACATCCATCCGAAGTGAAGCCATCGCCTCGAGGATCTCATCCATGCGCCCGGCCGTCGCCTGGATGTCGAGAGCAAGTGCGCTACGGTTCGCCGATGTCGCATCGATCTCGTCACTCAGGGAATCGATCCGATTCCTGACACTCTGGAGATCACGATCGAGATCGTCGGCGCCGACGGCCGGCACCACCGCGAGCACCAACACCGCCGTGAGCACCGAAACGAAGAGACGGCGCGCTCCAGTCACGTTCTCAAGTACTTGTGGACCGTGAGGCTCAGTCCGCTGCCGACGAGACCGGCAAGCACCCCGAACAGCAGGACCAGCGCTCCCTGCATGAAGAGGTAATCAGATTGAACGGCGACGTTGATCCAGTCCGGCAGGTCGGTGAGACGATCGACCGCTAGTTGTTGGGCAACGACGATGAAGCCCACGGCGAGACCAGCTCCCACAAATCCTTCGAGCGCGCCCTCGAGAAGGAACGGTACCCGCACGAGCCAGTTCGATGCACCCACGAGTCGCATGATTTCAATCTCTTCGCGGCGCGTGTAGATGGCCATGTGAATCGTGTTGGCGATCAGCGCCACTGCGGCGACCCCGAGAGCAACCGCAAGGAGCCAGAACATCACGCGCAGTCCATCTCGAAGAGAGATCATCGCGTCAATCGCTTGCCCGGCGGACTGGACGCGTAAAAGCCCCGGCGTGGCCTGCAGGCGCGTCACGATCGTCTGGTAGTCATCCGGGTCAACGGGCTTGATCCGGAGCGAGGCAGGGACAATATCGGGGCTTTCTTCGATCACACGCAACGTGGCCGGCTGGTTCGAGAGCAGTACTCGAGCCTCTTCGAGGGCTTCAGCCTTTGAGACGAAGCTAACGCTCTCGACTTCGTCCCAGCTCTCCATCTCGGCCTTCAGATCGTCGACCGCCGTGAGCGCGTCGTCACGCACGAACGCGATCACACGAACGTCTTCAGCCCATTGAAGGGTGTTGATTCGAACCACCTCGCCGAAGACGAGGGTCCCAAAGGTGAGCGTCAGAGAGATGAAGACGGCGAGAACAGCGCCCAACACGACCAGGCCGTTGGCCCCGATGTTCGCGAAGGCCTCTCGGAGGACGTACGAGACGCGGGTCATCCGTTGACCTCCCCGTCGGCGTCGGGTTCTTCGCCCGAACCCTCGATGTCTGCGGTGGCGTCCTGCTCGTCCCGATCGTCGTATTCGATCGAATCACCGTCAACGCCCGTGGGCTCCTCCAGAGAACTCTGCTCATCAACCGACGAACCGGTGACCGTCGACTCTTCGAAATCGAGGGTCGAAATGACAGTATCTTCGGCAGTAGTAGCGGTGTCGGATTCGGCAACCACGTCCGTAATGATGAAAGGGGCATCTGCGCCACCGACATCCTCAACGATGGCCGCCTCGTAGAGGCCACGACTCTCGTCGCGAGTGATACGGCCACGATCGAGTTGGACGACCCTGCGTCGCATCGCAGTGACAATCGCGTGGGCGTGGGTCGCCATGACCACGGTGGTGCCCGTGCGGTTGATCCGATCGAGGATGCGCATGATCCCAACGGAAGTCGCGGGGTCCAGGTTCCCGGTCGGCTCATCGGCGAGAACGATGAGAGGTCGGTTCACGAATGCTCGGGCCACCGAGACTCGCTGTTGCTCACCACCGGAGAGTCGTCGCGGCAGGCGGTCGGCCATCTCGGAGAGACCGACGAGATTGAGGACTTGCGTAACCTGATTGTCGATCGCCGAGCGCGGTTTCCCCGTCACCTCCATCGCAAATGCGACGTTCTCGTAGACCGTCTTGCTCGGGAGAAGCTTGAAATCTTGAAACACCGTCCCGATGGATCGACGAAGGTGAGGGATCTTCCATCCCGGTAGCTCCGACGCGTGTTTCCCGGCGACCCAAATGTCGCCGTTGGTCGGCTTCTCCTCTCGCATCATGAGGCGAATGAGCGTCGACTTTCCGGACCCCGAGGGGCCGACGAGAAAGACGAACTCACCCTTGTTGATGTCGAGATCGATGTCCTTGACGGCTACAACACCGCCGTCGTAGACCTTCGTCACATTATCGAGACGGATCATGAAATCCCTATCGCGGCTTCGTAGTCCTACCCCACCCGCCAACGAGTCGCCAGGTTACCCGTAGACCCCGTATAGGAGGGGTATTGCGTGCGTGAAGAGCGGAGTGGGACAAGGGACTCGCGAGAGGTCTGGCGCCCTACTCGGCTACCGAGCTACCCAGCTACTTCCCTCCGCCACTGCAGATAGCTGTCTATGAGGGCGTCCAGGTCTCCGTCGAGGACACCCTGGATGTTTCCTATCTCGCGGCCGGTACGAAGATCTTTGACCATCTGGTAGGGCTGGAGTACGTAGGAACGGATCTGGCGTCCCCAGCCGGCTTCGGTTTGGTCGCCGCGGATGGCGTCGACCTTCGCCTGCTGTTCGACACGGGCCCGATCCGCCAGTCGTGCGGCGAGGAGATGCATTGCCCTCACCCGGTTCTGGGTCTGAGACCGTTCGGCTTGACAACTGACAACGACACCGGTGGGCAGGTGCGTCAGCCTGACCGCCGAATCCGTCTTGTTGATGTGCTGGCCGCCGGCACCCGACGCCCGGTATGTGTCGACCCTGAGATCCTCCGGGTTGATTTCGACCTCTTTGACGTCGACTTCCGGGATGACATCGACACCGGCGAATGCCGTGTGGCGACGAGCGGCCGAATCGAACGGACTGATCCGCACGAGCCGATGCACGCCGCGTTCGCTCTCGAAGATTCCGTAGGCATGATCTCCCTTGATGGTGATCGTGGCCGACTTGATGCCCGCTTCCTCACCGACCTGGTACTCGTCCACTTCGAAGGAGAGCTCGGTTCGTTCGAGGTATCGCAGGTACATACGGAACAACATCTCCGCCCAATCCTGAGCATCGACGCCGCCGGCACCGGCATGAACCGACATGATTGCGGTCGAGTCGTCGTGAGGACCGAAGAAGAGCGTTTCGCGCTCGAGACGACTGAGCGTCGTTTCGGTTTCGCGCAGCTCCTTCATCGCGTCGTCGAGGCCCGAGGCATCGTCTTCTTCAAGGCCGAGTTCGATCAGCACCTCGGCGTCATCAAGTGCCTCGTCCAGGATCGCCACCTGCTCGATGGTACGTTCGTGCCGAGCGAGGGTTCGGGTCACCGCGAGTGCCCGATCCTGATCGTCCCATAAGCCAGGTTCGGAGACCTGCTGCCTCAGTTCGACGAGTGCCTGTTCTTTGCCTGCGACGTCAAAGGAACCTCCTGGCGTCGTCGAGCCGTGAGCGCAGGTCGTTCAGAAGTATGCGGAGGTCATTCGGTTCCATTGTGGGATGAGCGTACCCGTCGGCGGGTTGCTGCACTCCTTTCGGTCCAGATTCCTTGCTGTGAAGCTTCTTGAACCACCGTCGCCCAGATGTCCTCAATGTGCGTGCCATCATGGAGGGTTCGAACGACGATTCCACTGCCATAACGTCGATGGGGCCGCCGATTCAGTCCAATAAGGGGATTGACGAAGTCTGCACCGTTGACCACCGTTCCCTTGCGTTCCGCGGAGTCGAACATGGCGCTGCCTAGACCAGCGGTTCGGCCCCAACGGCGCCGTGACAGCGCTTGTACTTCTTCCCCGACCCGCATGGGCACGGAGCGTTGCGCCCCACCTTCTCACCCGTTCGAATGATCTGCTTCTGCTTGAGCTGTTGAACAGACTTCGCCGACGAAGTGGTCACCTGCGCCTTCGGTGCTTCCTGCTGCTGGACCACGTCGACGTGGAACATGTAGCGGGTGGCGTCGTACTTCACGGCGTCAATCAATTCCTCGAAGTAGTTGAAGCCCTCACGCTGGTACTCGACCAGTGGATCCTTCTGACCCATCGCGCGCAGACCGATGCCGGAGCGGAGGTAGTCCATCTCGGCGAGATGCTCCCTCCACTTGTTGTCGATGACTGAGAGCGTGACCGTGCGCTCGAGTTGACGCATGACCGTGTCACCGAACTGCGCCTCCCGGGCCGCGTACACGGCGTCGGCATCGGTCACGTACGCGTCGATGATCTCGTCAGAGGTGAGTGTCTCCGGGTCGCTGAACGACGCGCTGCTGATCGTCGGATCGTAGAGGGCCTTCATTCGGACCTCGAATTCGGCCCAATCCCAATCAGAAGAATCGGTGCCTTCCGTCATCGTCTCGACCTCGAACTCGATGGCCGCAGCGCGCCACCCAGCGAGCAGTCCGTCGGTGCTCGTGCCGTCGAGAATCTGGTTCCGCCACTTGTAGATGATCTGACGCTGGGTGTTCATCACCTCGTCGTACTTGAGCACGTTCTTGCGGATCTCGAAGTTCTGTGCTTCTACTTGCGTCTGCGCACGCTCTATCGCCTTCGACACCATCTTGTGCTCGATCGGGACGTCCGGCGGAATCCGCAGTCTCTCCATGATCGAAGCCACGCGTTCGTTGGCGAACCGGCGCATGAGGTCGTCTTCAAGCGACAGATAGAACCGAGACTCACCTGGATCGCCCTGCCTGCCGGAACGGCCTCGCAGCTGGTTGTCGATTCGGCGCGAGTCGTGCCGTTCGGTGCCGAGCACATACAAGCCGCCCGCATCGAGCACCTGTTGCCTCTGCTGTCGCGTCTCTGCAGCGAATCGCTCGATGGAATCGGTGAACGCTGCCTCGTACCCCGGATCGTCCGCTGGTATCTCTCTGCGGATCATCTCGGCTCGAGCGAGTTCCTCGGGATTCCCGCCGAGCTGGATGTCGACCCCTCGTCCCGCCATATTCGTCGCGACCGTGACCGCTCCAAGCTGGCCAGCCTGGGCGATGATGTGGGCCTCTCGCTCATGCTGCTTGGCGTTGAGGACTTCGTGTTTGATGCCCCGGCGCTTCAACGTGTTGGCGAGGCGCTCAGATTTCTCGATCGACACGGTTCCGACGAGGACGGGCTGGCCGCGGCGGCTGCGTTCTTCGATGTCGTCGGCGAGCGCGGCGAACTTGTGATCCTCGTCGAGGTAGACGACGTCGGCCTGGTCGATGCGAGCGACCGGCTCATTCGTCGGGATGTCGAGCACGTCGAGTCCATAGATCCCATGGAACTCCCCGGCTTCGGTAAGGGCCGTGCCGGTCATCCCCGAGAGCTTCTCATACATCCGGAAGTAGTTCTGAAGGGTGATCGTGGCGAGGGTCTGGTTCTCCTCTTTGATGTGGACACCCTCCTTCGCCTCGATCGCCTGGTGGAGGCCCTCGGAGTAGCGCCGGCCTTCGAGCACCCGACCGGTGAACTCGTCCACGATCATGATCTCACCGTTCTTGATGAGGTAGTCGACGTCGAGGTGATAGAGCCCGGTCGCCTTCAATGCCACGTCGAGGTGGTGGATGAAGTCAACGTTGGCATAGTCGTACATGTTCTCGACGCCGAGAATCTGCTCGACGCGGGTAACGCCGGTCTCGGTGACGATGACCTGCCGCTTCTTCTCGTCGATCTCGTAGTGCTCATCTCTTCGAAGTCGCTCGACGATGCGGGCGAAGTCCCGATACCACTTCCCGGTCTCGCCGACCCTCCCGGAGATGATGAGCGGGGTCCTGGCTTCGTCGATGAGGATCGAATCGACCTCGTCGACAATGCCAAAGTAGTGGCCCCGCTGGGTACGGTCCTCGGGGCGCATCGTCATGTTGTCCCTGAGGTAGTCGAATCCGAACTCGTTGTTCGTCCCGTACGTGATGTCTGCGCGGTATGCCGGCCTTCGCTCCTGTGGCGTCATCTCGGACTGGATGAGTCCGACGTCGAGACCAAGGAATCGGTGGATCTGTCCCATCCAATTCGAGTCGCGCGCTGCCAGGTAGTCGTTGACCGTGACGATGTGGACACCCTCGCCGGCGAGCGCGTTCAGGTAGGACGGCATCGTCGAGACCAGCGTCTTTCCCTCGCCGGTGCGCATCTCGGAGATCATCCCCCGATGGAGCGTGCCGGCCCCAATGACCTGGACATCGAAATGACGCTGACCGAGCGTTCGCTTCGCCGCCTCACGAACAACGGCGAAGGCCTCTTCCTCAAGATCGTCAACCGGTTCGCCGTTCCGGACGCGGTTGCGGAACTCAGCGGTCTTCGCGACCAGATCGGCGTCGCTCAATCGCTCAGTCTCCGGCTCGAGCGCGTTGACGCGGGTGACGAGCCCCTCAAGTTCCTTGAGGCGCTTGCCCTCCCCAATCCGAAGAGCTTTAGAGAAGATGGACATGGCGGCGAATACTACGGGGGCCGTTGGCTTGTTGAGCGAGTGTGAGATGGCGGAGTAGCCGAGTAGCTGAGTAGCCGAGTGGTCGAACGAAGTGTCGCGTCATGAGCGGACGTTGGCCTTCAGTCTCAGCAGCATTCGCCTGATTGCGCCGACCTCGGCAAGATGATCATCGGCGACGCCACGGGGAACTGCTCCCAGATCTCTCGCCAGGAGGAGATGACTCTCAAGTTCAGCCGCGGAGCCGAGAGCGATCGTCAGGAACCTGCGGAACTCCCTCACCGACTCTCGTCCCGCTCCCTCTGCAATATTCGCGGGAATGGACATCGCTGCCCGTGTGATCTGATCGCCGAGGCCGAAGCGGTGGCGGCCACTCAACCCGTCGGCCGTCCGATGGATGTCGAGAGCAAGATGGTGAGCTCGTTGCCACACATCGAGTCTTCTGAAGTTCCGCATTTCCCCGTCATACATGAAGAGAGCGGTGGGTTCTAGACGCTCGTGTGCCGGAGCTCGAACTGCCGGGATCACCGTCTACAAGCTGAGTCTTCCTCGGCTACTCGGCTACTCGGCTACTCAGCTAGTCAATCCAGACTGATCAGGTCTTCCCGTACCGCGTACAGGACTGCCTCGTTCCTGGAGTGGAAACCGAGTTTGTCGAGGATGTTCCTGATGTGGTTCTTCACCGTGTTCTCGGAGATGAACAGGTCCGTGCCGATCTCGCGGCTCGTCTGTCCCTGTGCCACGAGTCCAAGGACCTCGATCTCACGCCCGGTCAACACCGGCTTCCTCGATTGCAGCAGCTCCTGGTGGCGGAGCAACTGCCGGGTCACATCGAGGAGCTTTCCTGCCATGTTCGGGGAAATGGCAGCCCCGCCGTTCTCAACAGCGTTGAGGGCTCCGACCAGGGCGTCGAACGGGGCGTCCTTCGTGACGTATCCGCGAGCCCCGGCTTTGATGCCAACGAGGAGGTCCTCCTCCGATTCGCTCGCAGTGAGCAGAATGACGTGCGCTCCCGGAGCGACGGCGCTGATCTTCTCGACGACCTCGAGGCCCGAGATGCCGGGCATCAGGATGTCGAGCAGGACCAGATCCGGTTGATACTCCTCGGCAGCGGAGACTGCCCCTTCTGCGTCGCCTGACTGGGCAATGACCTCGAATCCGGCGTCTTTCAGTGCTGATGCCAGTCCTGCTCTGAACAGCGGCACATCGTCAACAATGAGCAGTCTCTTCATCTCGACTCAGTACTCCCGCTCGGCTTACTCCGGTTCGATCATCCCGAGATCGCCGTCTCGCCGGTAATAGAGCACCGACTGTCTGCCTGTGTCCGCGTCGAGGAAGACGAAGAAGTCGTGTCCGAGCATCTCCATCTGCAATGCAGCTTCCTCGACCGACATGGGCCGCATCGCGAATCGTTTTCTCTTCACGATGACAGCGTCTCGGTCATGTAGGTCATCGACCGTGTTGCCGGGTGGGTTGAGGTCTTTGTGGCCAGCTTTGCGGGATCGCTGAATGAGTCGTTCTTTGAGCCTTCGGAGTTGCCGTTCGTACTTGTCAGACGCGGTGTCGAGCGCCGCCCGTGCGTCGAAGGCGTTTGATTCGACGCGGACGATCTGGCCGGCGGCGGTAGAGGTGATCTCGACGCGATATCTGGCGTCGGTCTGCCTCGGATTGCCGTTCTCGGAGAACTCAACGTCGACATTGGTCACGTCGTCGAAGATCCTCCCTGCATGCTCAACCTTCTCATGAGCGAGATCGCGGACATCGTCTGCAATCTCGGTGTTCCACGCGTGGATCCGAACGTTCACTCGTGCTCCTTCGCATCATGACGATGGCCCCTCCGGGCTCCTCCCGGGCGCGTCGAATCGACCGGTCTCGGTCGTACGGGCACGGAGGGCGCTTTGATCGGTCGGACCGCTCAACGGTTGAACCGTCACCGCACCTCCATGGGGCTTTCTCCTGCCTCCATCCTACTCGCGCAGGTCGCAACCAGCACGAGAGTCGGAAGATCGTTGAGTGCCGCGGCCGCTGCACGGGCCGTCACTCCCGTCGTGAGCACATCATCGACGAGCGCCGCGTATCTTGGAACGACCGAGCCGGAAGGGGTGAAGCGCACCGCGGACCGCTCGTCCCGGCTGCGACCGGCGTGCCGTCGCCACCACAATCGGGGCCGAATCGCGTCGATGACGGGGAGCCCGGTCCGCCGTGCGACTCCCGCAGCAAGGATCGCTGCCGGATCGATGCCGTGGCGAAATGCTCGAAGGGCGGCCCTTGGCACGGGGACGAGTGCGGTGACCGACCCGGGGAGTCTCTCCGCCATGGCATCTGCAAGCGGCTCCGCGGCAGCAACAACGGCCCGGTACTTCAACGCGTGGACGAGCCGACGTGCCGGTCCCTCGTGGACGAAGCCGGCCACACCGATCAGGCCCGCTCCAAGGGATACCTCCGGTGCAGGACGCAGTTCAAGCCGACACCGAACGCAGAGCGAATCGGTCGCAGGCATGGTGCAAGCCAAACAGAACATGCCCCCGACCGTAAAGGCAGAGTGGGACAGAATTCGTGAGATCAGATCGGTCACCGGCGAATGAGACCGGTGATCCGTTTTCAAACAAGTAGCTGAGTAGCCGAGCAACCGAGTCGTCGCACGAGACTGATCCCGACAGGCAAGGTCCCCGAGTGGTCTCTGCTACTCCGCTACTCCGCTACTCCGCTACTCGATCACGTTCCTTCTTCCCACGATGTCAGGTAGCGGGCTTGTTCTTCTGTCAATGTCTCCAGTGACGCGCCCATTGCTTTGAGCTTGAGCCGAGCGACGGACTCGTCGAGCTCACGGGGCAGCGTGTACACATCGGGTGGGAGATCGCCGCCTACTTGGACAAGCCACTCTGCGGCGAGCGCCTGGTCGGCGAACGACATGTCCATCACATCGGCGGGGTGGCCCTCGGCTGCGCCCAGATTCACCAGCCGTCCCTCAGCCACGACGATGATTCGGCGCCCATCGTCCAGTTCGAACTCCTCGAGATTCTCCCTGATCTCGCGACGAGCAACCGCCATCTGGCGAAGCCCGACCAGATCAAGTTCCACATCGAAGTGCCCGGCGTTCGCGATGAGAACGTTGTCCTTCATCACCAGGAAGTGCTCGGGTCGGAAGACGTGGATGCCGCCCGTCACCGTGAGGAAGACATCTCCAACCGGAGCCGCCTCGGCCGCCGTCATCACCCGGTAACCCTCCATCGCCGCCGAGAGTGCCCGAATCGGGTCGACCTCGACCACGACAACACTTGCCCCGAGGCCTGATGCACGGCGGGCGATACCCCATCCACAGTCACCGAAACCTGCGACGACCACGGTACGTCCGGCGAACAGGATATTCGAAGCCCTGAGAATCCCGTCGAGCGACGACTGTCCGGTTCCGTGCCGGTTGTCGAACAGATGTTTCGTTTCGGAGTCGTTCACGGCCACAACCGGGTAGCGAAGGACCCCCTCGGCGGCCATCGCTCGGAGGCGCAGCACGCCGGTGGTCGTCTCCTCGAGGCCTCCGAGGATCGGTTGCAGCTTCCGTTCACGATGCAGAACGGTCGTGGTGTCTGCCCCATCGTCGAACACGATGTGCGGCTCGGTGTCGAGGATTGCGTTGATGTGTCGGTAGAAGGTATCGGGATCCTCACCGCGCACTGCGTACACGGGGATGCCGTCATCAACGAGCGCCGCAGCCACGTCATCCTGGGTCGAAAGAGGGTTCGAAGCGCACAGGGCCACCGATGCCCCACCGACGCGCAGCGTTTGCATCAGCGTCGCAGTCTCGGTCGTTACGTGCATGCAGGCAGCGACCCGGATACCCTCCAGCGGTCGTTCGGCCTCGAACCGTTCCCGGATCGCAGCAAGGACCGGCATTCTGCGGTCGGCCCACGCGATTCGCCGATGCCCTTCGAATGCGAGTGACGAATCAGCGATGTCATAGTTCATGGTGCTCCCTTCGCGAGCATGGTCTTGAAAGCCTCGAGGGTCTTCACTGGTGTCGGGTCGATTCCTGCCGCTTCCGCCATTGCCACGGACGCGACGTCCCCGACGACGGCAAGGCTGAAGAAGCGGGCGAGCGAGCTGTCTCCGGATGAGCGGACGTCGCCGACGCGGCGGACCTTCCCGGAGAGCACCGTGCCTGAGAGATCCAACCGACGGGCCACGCTCGGATGATCGGCGGAGTCCCTCAGGTAGATCACGCCGAATGCGCCGCTCGACTCGCGTTGCCACCCTTCGAGTTCGTTGTGGTTCATTTCGGGGACGGTCCCTGAGAACGCGGGGAGCTTCGCGTTCTCGTTGATCTGAGTCTTCCACCGGTACGCCGCCGTTGAGCCGACGCCACGACCGCCGTAGATGACGGCTGTTCTCTCGCCGAGACCGGCAGCGAGATCGCGTCCGAGCTGCACCGCGCCGCCGCTCCCTCCGTCGAGTAGTCGATCGACGACGTCTGCGGCTTCGCCGAGCGCGGCATCGGCGTTCCGAACATGGCCGCCGGCGCCGAGCATCGCAGTCACGGCCGCAGTCTGATATCCGACGCCGGCCCTTGGTTGGAGACCCCCCGGAACTTCCACGTACGGGATGCCCCGCTCTCCTGCAATCTCACCGAGGCGGCCGCCCGAGGCGACAGCAGCCAGATCGAGACCAGCAGAGATCGCTTGATCGACCCCCGAGAGCACCTCTTCGGTGTTCCCGCTGTAGGAGACGGCGAGCACCGTGACACCTCCCTCCGTCGCCCATGCAGGGAGCCCGTACCCACGGTGGACGACCATCGGAACGCGCAGCGTCGATGCGAGCGTTCCGATGGTGGCCGCCATCGCCGACCCTCCCATGCCGAGCAGCACGATCGGCCCGTCGGACCGCAATGGAGCGACGTCCTGGCCGATTCCCCACCGGAGTTGCTCCGGCAGGCTCAGGATGTCATTGAACATCGTCATTGATCGGAAGGAATGGCTTCGTCGATCAGCATGACGGGAATGCCGTCTCGAACCGGATACTGAAGCCCGCAGTCCGAGCAGACGAGTGCCGGGGGTTCGGGACGCACGATGAGCGTTCCCGTGCAGGACGGGCATTGCATGATCTCTAGCAACGCCGGGTCGATCAGATGGTCAGTCACGGTCCCTCCTGGATGATCGATGCCACCGCCGCGACGAGTTCGTCAACCCTGGCGGCGTCTGGTGCTTCTGCGTTGAGCCTGAGCTTGGGCTCGGTATTCGAAGGTCGGAGATTGAACCACCGGTCGCCGAGGTCGACGGTCAGTCCGTCGAGATAGTCGATCTGGGCATCGCGGTATGCAGCAGCCACCGCAGCGGTAGCCACCGTTTGGTCTTCGACGTCGTAGTTGATCTCGCCCGACCCGGCGTACGGCTCGTAGTCGAGACGGAGTTCGGAGAGCGGGCGCCCGTCCTCCGACATCACCTGCATCAATACGAGCATTGCGAGAATTCCGGAATCGGCGCGGTAGTTGTCTCGGAAGTAGTAGTGACCGGAGTGTTCACCACCAAACACGGCACCGGTCTCCTTCATGACTTGCTTGATGAACGAGTGCCCGACTCTTGTCCGCACCGGAACACCCCCCGCACGCTGAACCCTCTCGGGAACTGCCTTCGAACAGATGAGGTTGTGCACAATCGATGCGCCGGGCTCTCTCCTGAGGAACCAGTCGCCGATGATCGCCGTCGTCGTGCTGCCGGGCAGCGGGACACCCCGGTCGTCGATGAAGAACGCTCGGTCGGCATCGCCATCGAACGCGACGCCAAGGTCCGGGTTCGTCTCATCCATCAAGGCGAGAAGATCGGCGAGGTTCTCCGGCCTGAGTGGATCGGCCGGGTGGTTCGGGAAGGTCCCGTCCGGTTCGAGGTAGAGGCCGATGAGCCGGGCCGGCAGCCGCTCGAACACCGTCGGCAGGGCGATACCGGCCATTCCGTTGCCTCCGTCTGCAGCAACGGTCAGCTCCGAGAACACCCTGGCATCGATAACGCCGAAGAGATGATCGACGTATCCAACGAGGATGTCGACGACCTCAATCGAGCCGCGATCATCCTGTGCCACCTGTTTCGAGACGGCGATCCGCTTGATGTCCTTCAGTCCCGATTCCTCACCGACCGGCGCAGCGCCGGCGAGACAGAACTTCAACCCGTTGTACTCGGGCGGATTGTGAGATGCCGTCACGACCACGCCGGGAAGATCCATCGACCCGGATGCGAAGTAGAGACCATCGGTTGTGATCTCGCCGAGATCAACCACGTCGGTCCCCGCGGCGGTAATCCCGTCGATGAGGGCGTCAACGATCGCAGGCGACGAGACCCGACAATCCCGTCCAACGGCGATTCGATCGGCGTCGGCGAATGTGGCAAAGCCGTACCCGATCCGTCGAGCCGCCTCCTCGTCGATCTCAGACGGGTAGAGGCCTCGGACGTCGTACGCCTTGAAGATGCTGTCAAGATCCATGGTGGGATTGTACGGTCGCCCCGGCGCGGGCCGAGTACCTGTCTCCGATCCCTTCCTACACTCACCGCCGACATGACCTCAGACACACCGACGACCCTCTCGGTCGTGATCCCAGTCCACAATGAGGCGGACTACCTCCCCGTCGCACTTGCAGAGCTCTTCGAGGAGATTGCCGGGGTCCCCGCGTCGATCACCGTCCTGGTGGCCGAAAACGGTTCTACCGATGGCACCGCAGAAGCGGTTCGCGAACTGGTCGACCGGTATCCCGGACTTGCCTTGCTCCAACTTCCCACTCCGGACTACGGCGCGGCCATGCGGGATGGGTTCCTCTCCACCGACGGCGAGTGGGTCGTCAACTTCGACATCGACTACTTCTCCGGCGAATTCCTCCGCTCGGTTCTCGCGATCGGCGACGATGCAGATCTGGTCCTGGCCTCGAAGAGGGTCGAGGGCGCAGACGATCGCCGAGGCTACGTCCGCCGTTTCGCCACGTGGACGTTCAACCAGGTTCTGCGTTTCGTGCTGTCATCCGGCGTCTCGGACACGCATGGCATGAAGGCGATCCGCCGCGATGTCGTCGACCGGATCGCCCCGGAAGTGATCTCGACCCAGGATCTGTTCGACACGGAACTCGTCGTCCACGCGGAGCGCGCCGGATACCGCATCGCCGAGGTGCCGGCCGTCGTCGAGGAGAAGCGTGAGACGAAGAGCAGCCTCGCCAAACGAGTACCGCGCACGCTCAAAGGCGTTTGGCGGATCCGGAAGAGCCTCCGGTCCTGACACTCTCTGCGATGTCAAGCGTCGGCGGGGCTGTTCTCCTGCTCCTCGATGGCCTTCCCGAACACGATGTCGCGATAGGACGCGAACTTCGGGACGAGGATCACGATAGAAGTGATCAGGTACACGACATTCGCAGCGATGGTCGACAGCGGTCCGATCAGTGCCTCTGCGAGCCACATCGTGCCGGCAGTGCCGGCCCAAGCGGCAACATTGATCAGGTAGAAACGCACCGTCTCGCTGCTTGAGACCTTGCCGTCCTTGATCTCGAACGCCCAGACTCGATTCAAGAGATACGACATGAAGGTGGTGATCGCGAATGCGACGCTTACGGCGGCCACCGACCACCACCCCATCCAGAGGAAGAGATTGAACAGAGCGAAGGAGACGATCGTGTTCGCGACACCGACGAGCCCAACTTTGATGAACTGGCTGAACGCCTCTTTGGTCATGAAGCTGGCGAGATAGCGCCTCATCCGTCGACCTCGGATGACCGAAGCCTGTGCCGCCGGTATGCATATACCGCCAGCCCGGTGATTGCGATCAACGTGAGAGCCATACCCAGATTCTCGGCAGACGTGTTCCTGAACTCAAGGACGACGTGTTCGCTCGTCGGGACGACGATCATCAGCGACGGAGCGGCGCGGTACGGTCCATCGGCACCTTCCGCGATCCAATTCGGGAAGTAGGACTCCTTCACGAGGTGCGGCACACCAACAGCCGTCGTCGTGAACGTGATTCGGTGGTCGTCATGCACAACGTCAGTCACGACGCCCGTTTCGGCGTACGGCGTCACGGTGGTCAGGCGATCATCGACGGCTTCGATCCGCGGCCACTCCTCCGGTCCGGTCTCGACGAGCCAGTTGTCCAGGTGATCGACGTCGTCGTACCACTCGAGTGACGGATCGCGAAAGTCACCGCCGCCGTCCCACACCGCCGGGCGTACCGATGCAATGTCGACGAAGTCGGAATCGGGGAGTGCGAAGACCGTCCAGGGTGGGGAAACGCCGACCTCGATGAGACCGGCGAGCCGAGCTTCCGATGCACCCTTCTCCGTGAAACTCACGTAGTAGGCGACGTCGTACACGGCAAGGTGTGTGATCCCTCGTTCCAGGTTCAGTCCGCGGTAGTCGAGTCCGCGCACAGGATTCGAAGGTCGTTCGCTGACCTCGGACGCGTTCAGAAAGTGGAACGGGGTCGTGAGCGAGGATTCGAAGAACAACCCCTCCATCGAAGGGTGGCCCTCGCTCCAGTACGGGAACAGCATCAGTGCCATCGGGGTCCCATACTTGTTCATATCGGAGTTCGCTTCCCACATGATGCGACCGGGCGGCAGCGTATCGACCGTTTCCATCAGGGCCTGGTACTCGTGGTAGTCGGTTTTCCCCTCGTATCCCTCGAAGTTCCACTTGACCCAGCCGGGCACGTCGTGAACGGAGAGCATGGTCGCGGCGAGCACGATGAACCCGACACCGATCGATGCTCCGACAAGAACGGATCGTCGAAGAGGGACGCGCCGCGAGATCTCGAGAACCGCCAAGCCGAGTGCGATTCCGGCGAACACGTACATGCCGAAGTACCAGTACGGAAGAAGGCGAGCGTTGTACAAGGCGGTGACACCGATCTTCGGAAGGACGAAATAGCCGGCGAGCGGTAGCAGTGTGAGCCACGCCAGCACCATGACATCGTCACGTCGCAGCATGGTCCACATCATCCCGACAAGCCCCAGCACGAGCACAGGAATGAACTCCCCCGGCAGGGGGGACCCAGGATTCGTGTCACCGATGACGTTGGCCACCGGCGCCCATCCCATGTCGGTGGTCATTCCCTGGAACACCCGGATACCGAGCGGCACGGCCCAGAACGCGCTGATCGCGAAACCGACGACCCACGACGAGACGACCGTTCTCGGCCCGTTCCTTCTGAAGAGCAGCGACGCTGCGGCAACGACCACGATCATCGTGGTGACGACGTGAGTCATCGCCGTCAGGGCGAGGATGATCCCGGCCCACGGCGTGAATCGCCTCCCGAGGCGCGTGTCACGAGCGACCATTCCTAGATAGACGATCGAGAGGGCGAAGGACCACGAGAACGAGAACTCTCCTGCCAGCGTCGATTTGATGTTGGCACCGAAGATCGAGAAGCTCTCCATGAACACGAACATCGATCCCGTCAGCGCGGCGAGCGCCGCGACCGGGCGCGAGAAGGCGAGGAGACGCAGAAACGCGTAGGTCGCAACGGGGAGCGCCACAAGTCCGACGATCGTCACAAGCTTGAACGCAACCCCGTATGGGAGGAATACGTCGAGGAGGACCGTCACGAGCGCAGGGATCGGGAAGTAGAAGTACAGGGCTGGGAATCCCGCGTACCACGAACTTGACCAGCCAAACAGGCGCCCGGATGGCAGCAGCACGTCCTTCAGGAATTGCGGCAGGAGCACGTGCGCCCCCATGTCGCCACCCGTCGGCGTGTTGGCGACCAGGATTTGTGGGAACCGAATCAACGATCCGGACCCGATGACGCCGAGAACCCCCGACATGATGAGCAAGATGAGCAGCGTCGGTGCACCGACGAGCAAGATGATCAACCAGGTCGGCACCGCACCCGTGCTCGCGGCCTGCCGAAGGCTCAGAAGCAGGGTCCATGACGGCGGACGGGGGCGAGGAGGTCACGGCCGAGAGGCTAGCGATAGCGGCTCGGTAGGGCGGCCAAGCAGAACCTACGCCTCGCGGCGGGTCACGTCGACCAATGCGTCCAGTTCCAGGTGCTCTCCGTCGCGATTCCACCACTTCGATTCGCACCGATGACAAGAGCAGAACACTACTTCTGATCCGTCAGGGAGTTTGAGTTCGATCTCGATCACGGTGTCCTGACCGCATGTGCTGCAGCGGAGTCCGTCGCTGGTAGTAGGCCGTGCCATGGGGTGAAGAGTAGCGCAGTAGAGCAGTAGCAGGCAACGCAGTACTGATCTACTGATCTACTGCTTCCGGCAGATCTTCGAGCTTCCCGAGGTAGCGGGATCGTCGCTTCCCATCCTCGGTCCAGTATGCATACCAGTAGGGACCGTGGGGGCACCGGGTGCAGTTGTCTTTCCCGCATCGGACCATCTGTTTCCGCAGCTTGACCTCGGGCCCCGACCCCGGCAGATCCACACCGCGTCCCTCGAGGCGAGCCTTGGCAAGAATGTAGAGCCGGCGCAACCCGTGTTCGTCCATTTCTCGCACTGCCTCGAGAACGTCCCTGTCGATCGACACCCCGCCCCCTACGCCGGACCCGAAGCGAACAACGTCGGCTGAGACCTACGGTCATGCAGCACCCAACCAACCGGTGGCGTGACGCGATCGGCATGGACCGTGCACAGCGGGTAGCGAGTACCCGGAGCGGGAGAACCTTCGCTGTCGACGAGCCACGCCTCACGGCGCTCGTACGCATAGGTGAGAGACGAGGTGGAGTTCAATGAGCAACGTACGCAGGTCATGGCCGCGCGAACATAGGGGCCGAGGCGAGAGGAACCAAGCATCTCGGGAATCTCATCTGATCCCAGCCTTCCGGATCGCCTTGTCCAGGCGGCCACCATCTGGCGTGCCGGTCTCGAATAGGACGCTCCGCCCTTCGGCGTCGAGGATGACGACCAGCGGCACGGCTTCGATCGCGTATCGATCGAAGAGTTCGGGCTCGAGTTCCCACGTTACCTCACGAGTCGCGACGCCGGCCCGGCTCACAATCCTCATCGTTTCGGTACAGGTGTCGCAGTCCGTCGAAGTGAAGACGACGACACCAGGCCGGGATCCGAGGCCTTCGAGATCGACGGGAGGATGCGGCGGCCGCTGCCACCGACCGACAAGTCGGGCGGCGCCCACAACAATGACCACCAGTGCCAGCACGAGAACGAGACGGAGCGGAGTGCTCATCCGACGCCGACACCGCCGACGAAAGCCACCCCTTGAGGCCCTGCAATCGACACTGCAACCGAGACCGGCAGACTCGCATTGACGAGCATCCCGGAGTTGCCGGACTCGGAGAGCGAAGGGACGGGGATTTCCACATATCCGCCGGGTGGGATCACGATCTTCTCAGATCGAAGTGCGGAGACGCCGAGCGGACTCACCGTCACCGTCGCAGCTTCGGCGGAGGGATTCAGTATCCAGATCGAGGTCTCTGCTCCCGGCACGACTCCGAGGCCGGGAACGAGCCACCGCTCGAGCACATCCGTGTTTCCCGGCATTGCCGCCATACCGTCGTAGGAGATGGGCCCTTCGACTTCCTCGCCCTCCGCTGTATCGGTCGCCGCTTCGTCGGTCGCCGCTTCATCCGCGGTACCGCCGCCCGGGTCTTCCTCAGGTGGTACGACGCCGGTCCTCGGGAACGTGCCGTCCGGCGCCGCCTGGATGATCGCGCCGATGGGAGCGTTGGATCGCACCCGCACGGCGAAGGGCGGATCGGCCAGGTCTGACAAGTGAATTCGCACCGGCTCGAGCGGCGAGACGATCATTCCATCGGCGTCGGGTATCGGGCCCTCCGGCGTGAAGAGATCGATCGCGATCGTTGCCCCAACGGCGCCGCCGTTCGAGATAACCAGCGTTGGCTCCAATCCCGGGAGGCTCGTCACGGGGAAATCCCAGACGGTCGCCTGCCCCGTGCCCGGCCAGGACGCCTCGTCGGTTCCGTTGTTGAGCACGAGACTCGGAATGACGATCCCGCTCTCGGATGTCACGGTGAGCGTGACCATGTCGAGGAATGGGATGACACGGGAGAGGTCTTCGGTCAACCACGAACGTCCGGGGACGTCGATGCTCTCGAACCCGGCAAGCGGAGATCTACCGAATTCGGTGATCGCTTCGACCGTGACCTTGGCACTCTCCGCGAACGGATTGAACAACTGGAGTTCGAGTTTGAACCCTTCCGCGGTGATGCCACCGACCAGTTGCCACTCCTTGGGAACCGACGCGACACACCGATCCCCCGTGAGCATATCCTCCGACCACATCACCATCGTCGTGACTGCCGGTCCGTCATCGAACTCCACGACGCCGGGTGACGTGCCGCGGCGAGCGATATCGCCGACGTCGATGCTTCGGGCCCCTGGACCGCGGAGGCGGAGCTCACTGATGGCCGGCTCTTCAGTCGGATTCGGATTCGGGAGCGTGATCGTCGCATCAACGTCGATCATCGAAGCCAGATTGAACGCTGAATCTCGAAGGGCCCCGGAGACCACCCACGGGCAGTACCAGGCGCTTGGATCACCGGTCGCTCCGACCGCTTCCGGTGCCGGTATCCCGAAGTCCGGCGGACGCATCTGAACCGGTCCGGTCTGAGCGAGAGCGAGCGCTCCGACAACAGCCACGATGATGACAGCTGCGACCCGTCTCATCCGAATCTCCTCCCGGTCCACGCGATTCCGACAAGGGCGGCGAGCCACACCGCGGCTCCGATGGCCTGCAGGCGGCGAGCTTCGATGGGTTCGAAGCCGACCCAACCGGCCGCGGCCGTCAATCCGTTGCCCCAACCGATCTGCTCCCATTCACCCGGACCCCAACGATCGTTGGCGTTCTCCCTGACTTCGAGGCCAACCCCAAACTCCGATGTGCCTTCGTAGCCGGTTCCGGCACGCGTCCACGACGAGCCTTCGGCGCTGATGGAGCGAACGGCGTTCTCAGCCTCGTTCTCGAACGTTGTGTTGGACAGCCCGCCGCCGAGCGGCACCAGATCGAGTTGGCCGACGAAGATCGTCCTCCACGCATCAGCGAACGGGTCCTTCTCGGTCTCGGCGAGCACAACGACCCACCGAACACCGAATGGGGCAAGTAACTCACCCCAGCGTTTCGTCTGCCCATCGATGATCGTCTGCAGCGTCTCCGCTGGCGCGCGTCGTCGCCGACCCTGGCCGCGGGCAAGTATGTCTCCCACGACTCCGGCATCGGCGCAGACACCAGCCGGTATGCCGCGCCGTCGATGATTCGATCGTCGCCGGGGAGGTTTCCCGGCGCACCTAACACAAGGATCCTCGATGCGGTTGGATCGCCCGGTCGCACGGCTGAGAACGTGAACGCCTCCCGGTACTCGTCGCCTGGATATCCGGCGCGGCCGCCCAGGATCGTAACGGCGGACGCCGCCACGAGGAAGACTGATGCCCGCGACCGCTATTCCTGCAACGATGCGGCGCCAACCCCCTACTTCACGCACCCGTGTGATCGCTTCGAATGACGGACCGATGATGAGTCCGACGCCGAGCGACACGGCCGCAAGGCTCACACTCTCGATCTCCCGACCTGATCCGAGTCCCGCGGACCGAGCGAGGAATGCACCGGAGACGGCCACGATCGCACCCCAACCTGCCACCAGTGCGAGTCGCTGCGGCGCTGCCACGAGTGCGGCAGCAGCGGCGATCCCAGCGACGACGGCCGTCACTCCCGGCAGTACCCAGTACGCGTCTCCGTCCGTGACGAAGCGGTGGAGATCGGCAGTGCCGAGCCATGGGAAAAGTAGCGGAACGGCGAGGACCGCACCGATCAGCGAGACACCGACGGCCCGCCATGCGGCGGCGTCGGTGAGGTTGAGCAGGGCCCATACGAGTAGTACGACAACCGGCACCGCGAGGGTGAGCGGCGCGAGAGCGGCGGTGACGCCTGCAAGGACCGCGACGGCCGCGATTCGCCCGACTCTCGCGACCCACGAGGCAGGAAACGGCGCGAGAGCAAAACGCATCGACCAGGGGATGAGCCCGATGGCGATCGCAACTCCGACAGCGGTCTCCTGAGCCACGGCCTGCGCCGCGGGGCCTGAGACGTAGACGATCCCGGCGAGGGTCCCTGCCACGGCACCGATGCCCCATGTCCTCAGCAGACGAACCACTCCCCAGATTCCAAGGAGCCATGATCCTGCGGTTAGTGCGTACTCGGCAAGATGCCGGCTGTCGAGGAGGATGGTCTGAACCAACCCGGTGAGCGCTATGAATGGACGGAGCGGCTCGACCGATCCGAGCCCCGCCGGGTTCCAGCCTCCTGCGTATGCGGAGATGGCGCTCGGCCCAGAATCACCGAATGGGAGGCTGTACCCGACCGCAGGCAATCCAAGGGACCAGATGCTCCGGGCGGCGAGAAGGACGAACACCAATGCGGCTGCTCCCACGATGAACGACGGTCGCCTGAGCTCGTCGCCGACCGTTTCGATCGAGAGCCGGTCCTCGCCCGGGAGTCTCAGTCGGATCCGATCGGAGAGCTCCGTTACGACCGACTTGAGGGCCACCGAACCGCTGATCTGATACCTGAAGAGCTCGGCGTCGCCGACCACTCGCCCCTTGCGCGCCGCTCGGCGTCCACGGAGTGTGTCCGGCAGCATGAACAGATTCCACAGCCACGATCTCAGCCAGTGGAAGAATCGCCACCGGCCGAGGAAGAGAGACAAGAAGGATTGGACGAAACCGGAGAGGAATGCCATCGGCAGCGCCCAGAGCAGCGTCATCGGCCCGTAGACCTTGATCATCGCCCGGATGCGCCCGGCGCGCTCTCGCCATTGATCGACCTCCCTGCTGTCGTCGTGGGCAAGCACCTCCGACGAAGGGACCACGATGACGCGCGCGCCCCGAAGCCGCGCTCGCTGGCAGAGGTCGACCGCCGCGGCGTAGGGTGCCATCGCAGCATCCGGACCGCCGAGACCACGAACAAGGTCCATTCGAATGAGTGTTGACTGTCCAGCGACGGCAGCAACGTCCCGAACGACGTCGTACTGGCCTTGGTCGCGTTCATCCTCGTCGAGACCCGTGTACGGGGTCTCGAACACGTCGGTCGCGAAACCTGAGGAGAGCAGCCGATCAGGGTCGTTCTCGTCGAGGATCTTCGAGCCGGAAACCGAGGCGTCGAGACGAGTCTGCCCGGCTACCAGCGCTTCGAGGGCGTCGGGTCGAGGGCGTACACCTCCAAGAACGAACCACAGATAGCTGGCGTCGCCGCAGGCGGCGATGAGGCCACCGCTACCTGCAATCCACTCGACGCCGCGAGCGGTGGCGAGACGGCGCGTGTCTTTGTCACCACCGACCACGATGACCCGCTGTGTTTCGTACACTTGCTGCTGGATCGATTCGATGGTCGCTGGAAGATCGGCGCTGCGTCGAGCAACGATCGCGACCGCGACAGATTCTGGGCTTGCGCCCTCCGGAGATGACATGAACCAGGCCATTCAAGGACCGAACTCGGAATATTCCAATCCTTTCGCCGTTCTCCTGACCGGCGGCGTCGGTGGAGCGCGCGCTGCACGGTCGCTCAACCGGGTCTTTGCCGGTGGGCGGCTCACGGTGGTCGGCAACGTAGGCGATGACGAGCTGATCCACGGCGTCCACGTGTCGGCTGATCTCGACACGGTCCTCTACACACTTGCCGGTATCGAGGGCCCTCACGGTTGGGGTATCGCTGGGGACTCGTTCACCGTGATGGATCACCTGGAGACGCTCGGCGTCGACACAACCTTCCGCCTCGGTGATCGTGATCTGGCGACGTGTCTGTTCCGAACCGGGTTGCTCGCGTCGGGGAACAGGCTCTCGGACATCACAGAGCAGATCCGGCTGGCGCTCGGTGTCGAGACACGGATCCTGCCCGCCACCGATGACCCGGTCCGAACCAGAGTTCGAATCGCCGACGGAAGCTGGCTCCCGTTCCAGGAGTACTTCGTCGCTCGGGGGCACCGTGACCACGTCCTAGAAGTGGAATACACCGGTGCCGAGCGTGCACTACCCGGCCCGGGGGTTGTCGAGGCCATCGCTGCAGCCGATGTCGTCGTGATCGCCCCATCGAATCCGCCCCTGTCGATCGGACCGATCATCGCCGTTCCGGAGATTCGCCGGGCCATCGCCGACAAGGAACGGGTCGTCGCCATCAGCCCTCTCTTCGGGGGCAAGGCGCTCAAGGGCCCGGCGGAGCGGGTGTTGGCGTCTCTCGGATTCCCGCCAGGGAACGCCGGAGTGTTGGCATCCTACGAGGGCCTCATCTCCGACGTCGTGGTCGACATCGGAGACGCAACTGACGTGCGAAAGCTGTCCACGTCGGTCATGATTCACGCCACCAACACCCGCCTCGGCACCGAGGACGAGGCCCGCCGGTTTGCCGAATGGTTCCAGGAGGCGTTCGCATGAGCATCGAGATCCACGCGATTCGCGGAATCCCCGAGGTCGCCCCCGGCGACGACCTGGCGACGCTCATCGTCCATGGACTCGAGTCATCGCAGATCGCGCTGTCTGACCGTGACATCGTCGTCATCACGCACAAGGTGGTGTCGAAAGCCGAAGGCCGGATCGAACCCGCCCCCGATGACCGCGCCTACCGGGAACTGGCCGAACGCGAGGCCCGATCGATCCTGCGACGACGCGGCGATCTCCTCATCGCACAGACCGAACACGGGTTCATCTGCGCGAACGCGGGCGTCGATCGCTCCAACGTGGCAGACGGATGGGCGGTCCTCCTCCCCGTCGATCCGGACCGATCGGCGCATCGGATTCGGCTCCGTATCGAACGATTGACGGGCGTCTCGATCGCCGTCGTCATCACGGATACGTTCGGTCGCCCGTGGCGACGCGGGCTCGTCGATGTCGCCATCGGCATCTCAGGACTGCCATCGATCCTCGACCTGCGCGGTCAATCCGATGCACACGGACGCACAATGAGCGTTACGGAGATCGCCATCGTCGATGAGATCGCTGCAGCCGCCGACCTTGTCATGGGCAAGGCCGACGAGATCCCGGTCGCCGTTGTGCGGGGCCTCGATCTGACCGGGGATGGACGAGCAACCGACCTGGTGAGACCCCCGGATGAAGACATGTTCCGGTGAGGAGGAAGTTGCAGGCAGCAAGCAGCAAGCAGCGGGACTGAAGCATTCTCTTGTCGTGCCGGTTGCTCCCTGTCAGAGATCGTCCGTTGTCTTCGGGCGATCATCCTTCAACAGTTTCGATAGGGCTCGATCGGCCAGGATCTTGCCGTCGGTCTGACATCCGGGGCAGTAGTTGGTCTCTCTCTTTCCGTGGACGATCCGCTGAACCGTCGCACCGCACGCCCGGCAGGGTTCTCCGAACTTGCCGTGCACCGCCATGTCCGGGTGGAAGGCTGTGACTTTTGTCGGGAACCCATCACCGATCTCGCTCACCCGAATCTCCGTCCACCGGCTCAGCGTGTCACCCGTCGCGTTGAAGAGACGCTCGATCTCCTCTCGATCGAGATTCGTGCTCATTTGTGTAGGCGAGAGTCGGCCGGCCCAGAGAATCTCATCGGCGAATGCTCCGCCTATCCCTGCGAAGAGTTGCGGGTTGGTGAGGGTCCGCTTGAGCGTGTGGCGCTCCCGGCCGAGGCGTTCGGCGAATTCGGCGACGTCGAGGTCGGCGATCTCCGCCCCGCCGGGATCGAGCAACCTGAGACCGCCGGTATCGACGAGGTGAATCGACGCGCGCCGCCTCGAGCCTGCTTCGGTGAGGAGCAGCGTTCCGTCGGCGAAGTCGAATGCGGCCAAACCGTTCCGACTCGGAATCGTCGCTCCTTGGGGAAGCCACTTCAGGCGACCGGCGATCATCAGGTGCACAACGAGGTGGAGACCGTCGTCGAGGTCCATCACGACCCGCTTCCCAAGGCGGCGGGCGTCGAGGACGATCCGATCTGCGGCGGCATCGATCGGCGGGTCGTAGGTCCGAAGCACCGAAACGCTCCGGACCCGTACGCCGAGCAGGGTCTCTCCCACGATCCGCGACCGGAGTGCGTGGAGATACGCCTCGATCTCAGGAAGTTCGGGCATACCGAAACAGTAGATCAGTAGCGCGACACAGGACGTCGGATCTTGGTCCTTGCCGCTGGCGTCTCGCTACTGCCTTCTGAACCAGTCGATGGTCTGGGCTAGACCGTCATCGAGATTCGTCCACGGTTCCCATCCCAGGATCTCCTGGGCCGCCTTCGGGTCAAGGGCCGATCGACGTTGCTCCCCGGCTCGTGGTGCGGCGTGGTTCGGCCGCACCGATGATCCAACGATCCTGGCCATCTTGTCATAGAGGTCGACGACGGTGGTCTCCACCCCGGTCCCGATGTTCAGATAACGACCTCCGCCCTGAAGTGCCGCACGCCAGCATGCATCGGTGACATCCTCGACGAAGACGTAGTCGCGGGTCTGGAGTCCATCGCCGTAGATGGTCGGCGTTCGCCCGGCCAGGAGGTCTCCGGAGAAGATGGCAACAACGCCGGCCTCTCCCGCCGGATCTTGGCCCGGCCCATAGACGTTGGCGAAGCCAAGAGAAACGTAGTCGAGGGCGGCGGTTCTCTTGAAGTAGTCCAGGTAGTCGTCGACGATCTTCTTCGATACGCCGTATGGCGAATCCGGCCTCCTGGTGACGGTCTCGCGTGTTGGGATCGAGGAGGTATCTCCGAACGTCGCTCCACCGGACGACGAGAACACGACTCGATCGACACCGGCATCTCGAGCGGCAAGCAGTACGTTGATCGTGCCGAGCACGTTGATTGATGCGTCCGTGATCGGATCGGCAACTGACGCTCGCACATCGATCTGGGCGGCGAGATGGAAGACAACCTCGGGGGCGAAGCCGATGAACGCATCGCGCACTTCCGGCGCCCGGACGTCGATCTGATGGAAGTGGAGACGGCCACGTGCGCGAGCGTCTGCAAGACGCGAGAGCATTCCCGTCGAGAGATCGTCGACGACGAGCACCTCGGTACCCTCGTCGATGAGGCGGTTCACCAAGTTCGAACCGATGAAGCCGGCTCCGCCGGTAACCACTGCCTTCGAGATGCCCATCAGTTCCTCCGATCGGTCGGGAGCGTAGCCCGGTCGTGGAGTCGTACCTCCCCGCTGTGTACGGCGATGACTCCATCAGATGTCTCCACGAGCAACGAACCTTCGTCGGAGACCGCAGCGGCGATTCCCGAACCGGTCGGGTATGAGACCGATCGGCCGATCGTGACACACGCTCTCCGGTACTCCTCGATCCCCCAGTCATCGGAGTGGCGCGCCATGCGGTCCAGGAATCGATCGGCCCACGCCGTAGCGAGCTCGGTGGTTACTCGGGGCCCAGGGTCGTTTTGGAATAGGGCATCGGCACCCGCGATCGGTGTCGCCCACAGCAGATTGATACCACAACCGACGACCACGGTCCCATCACCCGACTCGGCGAGCAACCCACCGACCTTCCCATCACCGGCCATGAGGTCGTTGGGCCAGCGCAGACCCACCGTGACGCCGCTGAGCGCGCCGATGGCCGACCGCGCCGCGAGTCCGGCTGCCAGCGGGATCAGACTCCAGGCCTCAACGGGCCAGGCCGGCTCGAAGGCGAGCGACGCGAAGATGGCGCGATCGGGTTCGAGCCAATCGCGACCCAGCCGGCCCCGCCCCGCGGTCTGGTGGTCGGCGATCACCAGGACCGGAATACGCCGGTCGTAACGGTCGCGAGCCTCATCCTGCGTAGATTCCACCGACTCGAGCTCAACAACTGCGTATCGTGTAGCCAATCATCCACCTCGATGGTCAGATCTTGAGACTACCCGGAGAACCGTGAGCACCGAAGACCGCATCAACAAGCTACGAATCCTCCGCGAGAAGGCCATCACGCCAACGAACCAGCGTGCGGTCGATCGTCAGCATGACCTCGGGAAACTCTGTGCACGCGAGCGCATCGACCTACTCCTCGACAAGGACTCGTTCCAGGAACTCGACATGTTCGTGCGACACCACGCGTCTGGCTTCGGCGTCGAAGACAATCGCCCTTCTGGTGATGCCGTCGTCACCGGTTACGGCAAAGTCGACGGACGCACCGTCTTTGTCTACGCGGAGGACTTCACCACGTACGGCGGGAGCCTCGGCGCGGCGGTCGCCGACAAGATCTGCAAGGTGATGGACCTCGCGATGGACAACGGAGCGCCGATCATCGCGATCAAGGACTCTGGTGGCGCCAGGATCCAGGAGGGTGTCGCGTCGTTGCATGGGTACGGACGGATCTTCGAGCGGAACGTTCGAGCCTCGGGGGTGATCCCCCAAATCTCGGCCATCATGGGACCGTGTGCGGGTGGCGCCGTCTACTCGCCGGCGATCACCGACTTCGTCTTCCAGGTTGAAGAAACGGCCCATCTCTTCATCACCGGACCCGAGGTCATCAAGGCCGTAACCGGTGAAGACGTCACGATGGAGGAACTCGGAGGGGCCCACGCCCACACGACCCGGTCCGGTGTCACGCACTTCGTCGTTCCCGACGACCGGTCGGCGATGGAGGAGATCCGCTACCTGCTCTCGTTCCTGCCGCAGAACAACATGGAGGTCGCTCCGTTCTTCACCCCGCTCGACCGTCCCGATCGCATGGACGAACTGCTCACAACGATCATCCCGGACTCGCCGAACCAGCCCTACGACATGGTCGACGTCGTCGAGGCGATCGTTGACGATCGAGAGTTCTACCAGGTGCACGAGCACTTCGCTCCGAACCTGATCGTCGGATTCGCCCGACTCGATGGATACACCATCGGCGTCGTCGGGAACCAACCGGCGGTCCTCGCCGGAACACTCGACATCGACGCATCGTCCAAGGGGGCGAGGTTCGTCCGGTTCTGCGACGCGTTCAACATCCCGCTGGTGACGCTCGTCGACGTGCCCGGCTTCATGCCCGGCGTCGGCCAGGAACACGCAGGCATCATCCGCCACGGAGCCAAACTCCTCTATGCGTTCTCAGAGGCGACCGTGCCGCGAGTGACGGTGATTACACGCAAGGCCTACGGCGGAGCATTCCTCGTGATGAACGCCCGTGCGGTGCGCGCTGACATCGCCGTCGCATGGCCCACCGCGGAGATCGCCGTCATGGGGGCAAAGGGGGCCGTGAACATCATCCATCGCCGGGAGTTGCGCGAGGCTGATGATGCGGAAGTCGAGAGCCAGCGCCTGATCGACGACTACGAAGATCGCTTCAACAACCCGTATGTTGCGGCCGAAAGGGGCTACATCGATGATGTCATCGAGGCTCGCGAGACGAGGCCCCTTCTGATCCGCACCCTGGACATGCTTCGCAACAAGAGAGAAGCAACACCGCCGAGGAAACACGGCAACATCCCGCTGTAGACGCACCATCCGGAGAGATCAACGACGACGACGGCCACTCGGCCTCGTGCACCCATCATGGTCGGCACGTCCAATGCACCCACGCCGAGTTTCCTGCATCGAGCGAATACTCGACCAGCCATGCGGCCGCGGCGACATTGGCTTCGGGAGAGAACGGCGACTCTCCTTGGAACCCCGCTTCCTCCGAAGCACGGGACCATGTGCGATCGAGGAATTGGAAGAGACCCGAGGCGCCGCTCCTCGAATTGTGGGCATCCGGGTCACCGTTCGACTCGCAGTCGATGATCAACAGCGCCTCCTCGATCCGCTCCGGAGGGAAATATCGTTCGACAAAGCTCCGCCACCGCTCGACCGGTCCGGCGACGGGAACTGCCTCCGCTGAGATCAAGGCATCCATCGCAGTCCTCTCGGCCTCGACCATGAGCTCCGTGGCAGCAATCGCTCGCCCGGTGAGGAAGCCCGCTTTCGCCAATGCCTGGTCAGACGCTGGATCAGTCGATCCGATGAGGTTCAACACCGTCTCGAGCAACGGGTCGATCTCAGGACTCACAAGGACTCCTGCTCGCTCGCCGGCTCCGGTAACGGCCACCACGAGGCCTGTGACCGCGTCCAGGAGGCGGTCTGCCTCGCTGTGATCGAGGTCGGCTCGCCGGGCGAGTAGATCGACAATCCCTCCTCGACGCGCGAGGTCTGCGCCGATCGAGGCGCTCTGGGAGATGTCGGACATCGTTTCGATCTGCCGAAGTGCATCCGGGAGGGGAACGGTCTCTGCGGCATACGCGTCTGCCGCCGGAAGCACGGCCAGGCCGAGCGCGACGAACAACACTATGAAGAAGCGGGGATACCGCATGGGGAGACCCATGAGCAACTTCAGCCTATGAGCGCATCCCGGGTACCGCTGCCATTGGTAACCCTGCCTCGATGACCGGGGTCGAACCGGGGACGACTGAACCGTTCCCCTCTCCACCTTCGAAGGAGCACACCGAGTAATGCATGTCGCCGTTCTCGACGACCAGGCATCATCAGGCGCTGCGGCTGCGGCTCCGCCATTCGACACAAGGAGTGGCGAAACCTCATCCTTGCGCCTGACGCGACTGACCGCCGATCTCGGCAACGGCATTGCTCGGCACACTCCTAGGATGCCGTCGTGAAATCCGTTCTCATCGCGAACCGGGGCGAGATCGCCGTCCGCGTGATTCGCGCCGCTCACGATCTCGGTCTCCGTGCGATCGCCATCTACTCCGAATTGGACAGAGACGCCGTCCACGTCGACCTTGCCGATGAGGCGTGGAACGTCGGTCCGGCCCCATCGTCCAAGTCCTACCTCAATGTCGATCGGATTCTGGAAATCGCCCGCGAGTCAAGGGCCGATGCCATCCACCCCGGATACGGATTCCTCGCAGAGAATGCGGCCTTCGCCAGAGCGGTCACCGACGCAGGTCTGACGTGGGTCGGCCCCCCACCCGAGGCGATCGCCACCATGGGCGACAAGATCGCGTCCCGCGTCGCTGCCGTCAAGGCCGGTGTGGCCGCGGTTCCAGGGACGACCGAGCCACTCACGGATGTCTCCCAGGTCAAGGCCTTCGCAGACGAGCATGGTCTGCCGATCGCCATCAAGGCAGCCCACGGAGGAGGAGGCAAGGGACTCAAGGTTGTTCGTGAGAGCGGTGACCTCGATTCCGCTTACGAAGGGGCCCGGCGCGAGGCCGAAGCGTGGTTTGCCAATCCCGAGGTCTACGTCGAACGCTACCTCGACACGCCACGCCACATCGAAGCCCAGGTGATGTTCGATACTCACGGCAACGGTGTGTTCCTTGGCGAACGAGACTGCTCCCTCCAACGACGCCACCAGAAACTCATCGAAGAGACCCCTGCTCCGGGATTCTCCGACGGGCAGCGGGCCGAGCTCGGGCGAGCTGCCCTTGCCGTTGCGCGTGCCGCCGGATACGTGAATGCCGGCACGGTCGAGTTCCTGCTCGACACGAACGGTGACCTGTTCTTCCTCGAGATGAATACGAGGATCCAGGTTGAGCACACGATCACAGAAGAAACAACCGGTGTCGATCTCGTCGTGGAACAGTTGCGCGTCGCCGCCGGTGAGATCCTCTCGTTCGATTCGGTCGAACGGACCGGTCACGCGATCGAATTCCGGATCAACGCAGAGGACCCGTCCAATGGCTTCCTCCCCACACCAGGCAAGCTCTCGGCATACCGTGAACCGGCAGGACCCGGGATCCGCGTCGACAGCGGCGTCCGTCAGGGTTCGCGTATCTCCCAGTACTACGACAACCTCATCGCCAAACTCGTCGTCCGCGGGCGGGATCGTGAAGAAGCGATCCGCAGATCGATCCGGGCGCTGACCGAGTTCAAGATCGAAGGCGTTGAGACGACGATCCCCGCACACCTGGAGATTCTCCGGGGTCCCGACTTCGCCGCGGGCAACATCCACACCCGTCTCGTGGAAGATTCGATGGACTTCAGCCGGCTCGGCACGAAGACCTCACCTGCGATGCCGGAAGACGAGGAACTCCAGGAGCGTGAGATCACCGTCGAGGTGAGCGGTCGACGTTTCGAGGTCAAGTACTGGTCGCAGGTCATCGCATCGACGGGGTCGGGACAGCGCCCCGCGCCGCGACGCAAGGCACCGAAGCTCAGCAAGGAGCAGTCGGCCGGTGCCGGCGAGGGCATCGTGACATCGCCGATGCAGGGCACGATCGTGAAGGTTCACCACTCGGCCGGTGACACCGTACACGCCGGCGATCCGGTGTGCGTGCTGGAAGCGATGAAGATGGAGAATGAGATCAAAGCGCCGACCGACGGTGACATCGTGGATCTCCGAGTCCGGCCGGGCGACACGGTGAGCACGGGCGCGGTGCTGATGGTGATCAGGTAGCCGAGTAGCCGAGTAGCCGAGCAGCTGAGCAGCTGAGCAGCTGGGTGTTAGGCGCTGGGGCGGTATCTGCCGAAGACTTCCACGAGTGCGTTTGAGACCTCGCCAACCGTCGCACCCAGCCGCAGCGCCTCGCGCATTGGTGGGAGCAAGTTCGTGTCACCGGCAGCAACCGTCCGGACCGTCTGCAGAGCGGCGTCAACTGCCGCGGCGTCACGCTCCGCCCGCAGTCGGTGCAATCGCCCGACTTGTTCGGCCTCGATTCTGGGATCGACCCGTAGCACATCGTGGCCGCCGGTCTCGTCGATCTGGAATCGATTGACGCCCACGATCACGACATCACCGGACCCCACCGCCCGGGCGTATTCATATGCCGCGTTCTCGATCTCACGTTGCTGGAATCCCGATTCGATCCCGGCAACGGCTCCACCCAGGCTGTCGATCCGTCCGATGAGATCCATGGCCTCGGCCTCGAGACGATCGGTCAGCGACTCAACAAAGTACGACCCGGCGAGTGGGTCGACCACCGAGGCGACGCCGGACTCGTGGCCGAGGATCTGCTGCGTCCTGAGCGCAATCATCACGGCTTCTTCGGTCGGGAGCCCCAACGCCTCGTCATACGAATTCGTGTGCAGCGATTGGGTTCCTCCGAGGACCGCTGCGAGCGCCTGGTACGCCGTTCGGACCACGTTGTTGAGGGGCTGCTGTGCGGTCAACGTGGACCCGGCGGTCTGTGTATGGAACCTCATCATCCACGACGATGGAGAGGTGGCACCGACCCGGTCCTTCATGAGCCGGGCCCACATCCGACGGGCTGCCCGAAACTTCGCCGCTTCCTCGAAGAGATCGTTGTGGGAATTCCAGAAGAACGACAATCGCGGAGCGAAGACGTCGACGTCGAGGCCGGCCCGCATCGCCGCTTCGACGTACGCGAGTCCGTTCGCGATCGTGAACGCGATCTCCTGAGCGGCGGTCGATCCTGCTTCGCGGATGTGATATCCGCTGATCGAGATCGTGTTCCAATTCGGAAGCTCCTCCGCGCAGTACGAGAACACGTCGGTGACCAGCCGCATCGAAGGCGCCGTCGGATAGATGTACGTACCGCGAGCGATGTACTCCTTCAGGATGTCGTTCTGGATCGTTCCGCGCACACGATCGGGTGCAACCCCCTGCTCTTCGGCAACGAGTTGATAGAGCAACAGGAGAATCGGCGCCGTCGAATTGATCGTCATCGAGGTGGTGATGTCGCCGAGGGGGATCCGATCGAACAGCGCCCGCATGTCAACGATCGAGTCGATCGCGACCCCAACCTTGCCGACCTCTCCTGCGGCCATCTCATCGTCAGAATCGAGCCCCATCTGCGTGGGGAGATCAAACGCAACCGAGAGTCCAGTCTGCCCCGCTTGGAGGAGTCTCCTGAATCGTTCGTTGGTCGACCTCGCGTCGCCGAAGCCGGCGTACTGGCGCATGGTCCACAAGCGCCGTGTGTACATCGACGGATAGGGGCCGCGGGTGTACGGGTAGGACCCGGGGGATCCGAGCTCCTCGTCGGGATCCCAGTCGCGCACATCGTCCGGGCCGTACTGTGTTTGGTTGGAGTCGTTCATGGGTGTGGGGGTCCGGGGTCTATCGAGGCGCTGTTCCTATGCTTTTGACAGGTTCGATGCTACCTGCGGGAACTCGATCGCAAACGGAAGCGTGGAGTACACGATGGATCCGAACATCCATGAAGCCCACCGGCTCGACCGGCGGCGCCGGCGTTTGCCGGGGCTGATCCTGCTCGCGGTTATCGCTACCGTCGGGGCCGGCTGGCTGGGCCTGTTTGGGTTCCTGGGCTCGAATGCGGCGCTCGGAACCGTGGAAGACCTCGAGGATCAGTACTTCTGCGACGTCACGGCCATGGATCTCTCCTTCCCCGACGTCTCTCGTCTGTCGAGTGTGACCACCGCCGACGGTGTCGAACTTGGGAAGTTGTCAGAACGCAACAGCCAACCCGTCCTGCTCGCCGAGGTACCGGACCTGGTGATCGGAGCCCTCCTCTCAGCGGAGGACGAAGACTTCTACGAACATGAGGGGGTTGACTTCAAGGCCATCGTGAGAGCAGCGATCGGCGGTGGCGAGACCGGCGCCTCGACGATCACCCAGCAGGTCGTCAAACAGAACTACCTCACCGCCGACCGAACGCTCGAGCGGAAGATCTGCGAGGCCCAGGTTGCCGCCGAACTCGAACTCCTCTACACGAAGGATCAGGTGCTCGAGTTCTATGCGAACTCGGTGTTCTTCGGTTCGAACGCCTACGGCGTCCAGGCTGCCGCCCAGGAGTATTTCGCCAAGGACCTCGACGAGTTGACGCTTGCCGAGGCGGCAACACTCGTGACTCCGATCAGGAACCCCACGTTCTATCACCCGCGACAGAATCCTCAAAACTCGATCGCCGCTCGGAACCGGACCATCGATCAGATGGTGACCAATGGGCTGGTGACGGCGGAAGAGGGAGCAGCCGCGAAGAGCGCTCCGCTCGGCATCGTCGCGCACTCGGTGCGTGAGGAGCTGGATCCCCAGGTGATGCTTGCCGTCCGCCAGCAGTTGCTCGATTCCGACGGATACGGGCTCGGAGATACGTACGAGGAACGGAAGCGGGCGCTCTTCGGCTGCCCGGCCGCAGACACGACGTGTTCGGGCGGCGGTGGCCTCCAGATCGACATCACCATCGACTACGATCTCCAGACCGAAGCAACCCGGATCCTTCGATCCTGGTTCCGACCCGAGTACAACGGACCGACCGGCGCGATCGCCACCGTTGAGAACGAGACGGGAGCGATACTGGTTATCGCCTCAGGAGTCGACTACGGCGACGATATCGAAGCCGGGGAACGCCCATACGATCTCGCCACCGGGAGTGCCCGCAACGCCGGATCGGCGTTCAAGCCGTTCACGCTCACGGCCGCCCTCGAGAACGGGGATCTCGATGGTCGCCCCGTGACGCTCGCTTCGCTGTGGGACCGGTCGAGTCCCGCCGTCATCGACTGCGGATACCCGTGTTCCGCTGACGGGAATACGTGGACGGTCGAGAACGCAGGGGGCAATGCGGGCCACGATCTTCAGTCGCTCGAGTCTGCGACCTACAACTCGACGAACACGGTCTACGCACGGCTCATCGATGCGATCGGGCCCACGGTAGTCGTCGATACGGCCAGACGACTCGGAATCACCTCGCAGTATCTCAAACCGTTCCATGCGATCACGCTCGGTGCCGCGTCGGTCAGCCCGCTGGAGATGGCATCGGCGTATTCGACCATCGCCAACTACGGGAATCGAGTGGAGCCGTACCTCGTGAAGCGCATCACCGACGCGACCGGCAACGTGATCTACGAACACGAAGTCCGGCCGGAACGCGTCCTCTCTCGTTCGATCGGCTCCGTCGTCGTGAGCACGCTCGAGAAAGTTGTCTCCCAGGGCACCGGTCAGCGCGCCAACATCGGCCGCCCGCAGGCAGGGAAGACCGGGACCGCGACCGACTACACCGACGTATGGTTCGCAGGCTTCATCCCGCAACTCACGACGACGGTTTGGGTCGGATACCCGGATCGTCCGCTCCCGATGGAACGGTTCACGGTCTGGAACGACGTGGAAGGCTCGGAACAGGCCATCCAGCGTGCCTACGGCGGCACCGTCGCTGCCCCCGTCTGGCAACAGTTCATGGAGTACGCCACACGTGATCTCCCGGTGTTGGACTTCGCCGAAGAACCGGTCGGGGCCGACGTCTACCGGATCGTGCCGAGAACCGTGGTCCCCGATCTCGCCGGGATGAACGACGAGGAAATGGCCGACGCGGTCTACGGGGCGGGGCTCCGTCTCGACCGGGTTGAGGTTGCTTCTTCCGAGCCGGAAGGACAGATCCAAGGCATCTCCCCGCGAGCCGGAACCTCGGTTCAGCAGGGTTCGACGGTGAGCGTCCTCGTGTCAACCGGGATTCCCGAATCGATCCTCGCCCCCAATCTCGTCGGCCTCCCGCTGAGCGGTGTCACTTCGGCACTCCAGAAGTTCAGCGAGGACACCGGCGTCAGGCTCAACTGGGTGGTCGAACATCTCACCGTCAGCGATGCCAGCCAGTGGGGCATCGTGATCAGGACCGAACCCTCCCCCGGTTCAGTCATCACCAATGGGCAGACGATCAAGGTGATCGTCGGCAGGGAGTCGAGTTCCTAGGCTCGCCCGTTCCTAGCCTCTCACGGCCGGTAGCCTCGATGAACATGGCTGAAACGCCCCTGAACAGACTCTGGAAGCACGCACAGCCGTATCGCGGTCGCGTCGTGACCGCCACCCTCTGGTCGTTCCTCAACAAGGCGATGGACATCGCTCCGCCATTTCTCATCGGGATGGCCATCGACGTCGTCGTGCGCCAGGAGGACTCGTTCCTCGCTTCGTTGGGTATCGCCGACCCACGCACGCAATTGGTCGTGCTCGCCGCCATCACGTTCGTCGTGTGGGCCCTCGAATCGCTCTTCGAATATCTCCAAGGGGTAGCGTGGCGAAACCTCGCCCAGACGATTCAGCACGACTTACGCGTCGATACGTATACGCACATGCAAGACCTCGAGCTCGCCTTCTTCGAAGACCGCCGATCAGGTGACCTCATGGCAGTTCTCAACGACGATGTGAACCAACTCGAACGGTTCCTCGACATCGGTGCCAACGAGGTCATCCAGATGTTCACCACGGTGGTCCTGATCGGAGCATCGTTCTTCATCATCGCCCCATCGGTCGCCTGGCTCGCGTTCCTCTCCCGTTCCGGTCATCATCTGGGGTTCGTTCCGATTCCAGCGACGGATCGAGCCTCGATATGAAGTGGTGAGAGAGCAGGCAGCGGCGATCAATTCACTGCTCTCCAACAACGTGGGCGGCATCGCCACGATCAAAGCGTTCACCGCCGAACGCCGGGAGGTAGAACGGATCACCGAAGAGAGCGACCGATATCGCGCGGCGAACGCGGCAGCCATCACCCTGTCGTCCGCGTTCTCGCCGCTCATTCGGGTAGCGATCCTCGTCGGATTCACGGCGACGCTGATCTGGGGCGGTTTCCTCGTCCTCGACGGGGCGCTCAGTGTGGGGCTGTATTCAGTGATGGTGTTCCTCACCCAGCGCCTCCTCTGGCCACTCACCCGTCTGGGGCAGACGTTCGATCTGTACCAACGTGCGATGGCCTCGTCGAAGCGGATCTTCGGAGTGCTCGACACCGAACCGCGTCTTGTCGACGGTTCCGATGAGCCCGGGCCGCTTGTCGGATCACTGGGATTGCACTCGGTCGAGTTCTCGTACGACGATGGTTATCCCGTGCTCACCGATGTCACGATCGATATCCCTGCTGGTCAGACCACCGCGTTCGTCGGCCCGACCGGATCGGGCAAGACCACACTCATCAAGCTGTTGCTCCGGTTCTACGACCCCGGTATCGGATCGGTCACGCTCGATGGCGTCGATCTGCGAACGCTCCGCCGATTCGACGTTCGCCGAGCCATGGCACTCGTCTCCCAGGACGTGTTTCTCTTCCACGGGTCGGTTGCAGAGAACATCGCATACGGAAAGCCCGAAGCGACGGCCTTCGAGATTCGAGAGGCTGCCCAAACGGCGGAAGCCCATGACTTCATCGAATCTCTCCCCCTCGGCTACGACACGATCGTCGGCGAGCGAGGCCAGAAGCTGTCGGGTGGCCAACGGCAGCGCCTCTCGATCGCGCGGGCATTGGTCACTGGATCCCCGATCCTCCTCCTGGATGAAGCAACATCAGCGGTCGACAACGAGACGGAAGCCGCCATCCAGCGATCGCTCGGAAAGGTCGCTCACGATCGAACCGTCGTGGTGATCGCACATCGTCTCTCCACCATCCGTCACGCCGACCGAATCTACGTGGTGGGCGCCGGGACCATCGTGGAATCGGGAACACACGACGAACTGGTCGATCACCCGGGAATCTACCGGTCGTTGTGGGACGTCCAGACCGGTTCGGCCGTCGGCGTCTGATCCAAACGTTTCGCGCTCTCGTTGATCCCTCTTGACGCTACCTGTGGTTATTTGATATTTCTTGCGTATGACACTTTCAGTCACGGCGACGTCCGGAGGAGTTCCTCGAAACAGTGTTCGTCCTCCCACCGGTTCCGGGAACCTCGCGCCCCCTCCGGGCGCCGCCGTTCATCCCTCCGATCCCGTTCGCGCAACCGTTGCTCGACGCCTTGAGATACAACCCATCGTCTGGGAAGGGACGCCGGCGGGATTCCCATCTCATCACCCATACGTCCGGAAGTTCTGGACTGCAGCGATCGGTCCGGGAGCGGTCGCAGACCTGATGCGTCTCGCCGTCGCCGCACAACGCGGCCGCTCCCTCCCCCTTCCAACAAACGTCTCGCTTCTCTCGAGGGAGGGTCTCGTCTCCTGGAGCCGGGGGCAACTCCTCACCGGGATCTCGATTCCCCCACTCCCTGACCGACACATCCGCCAGATGTCTCCGTCGCTGCGCAGAGAGCACCGCCGGGCGGTCGTCGACTTGCCAACTGCACCCTGAGGTTGGAAACTACGGTCGTGATCGACGAAGCCGTGGAGACACTCGCTGGACGGAAGCGAATCCTCGTATTCACCGGCGCCGGGATCTCGACGGAGTCGGGTATTCCGGACTTTCGGGGACCCCAGGGAATCTGGAAGCAATTCGATCCTTCCGACTACACCTACGATCGCTACATCGACGATCCGGGGTTTCGAAGGGAGTCGTGGGGCAAGCGATTCCGTTCCCCGTACCTCGGAGCGGACCCGAACGACGCACACCGCGCGGTAACCCGGCTGTGGAATGCTGGGCGTTTGATCGGATGCGTGACGCAGAACATCGACGGCCTTCACGCTGCAGCCGGCCTCGTTCCCGAGGCACTCGTCGAGATGCACGGGACTGCGAATCGGATCCACTGCATCTCCTGCGGTGACGAACCCGAGTTCGATGAGATTGAACGGCGATGGGAATCCGGCGAAGCTGATCCGGCGTGCCGGCGCTGTGAGGGGATTCTGAAGACCACGATCGTCTACTTCGGCGAAAGCCTGCCACTCGACGCAACGACGCGGGCATGGCACATGGCGGAGCAAGCCGACGCGGTGCTCGTCGTCGGTTCATCACTGTCCGTCTACCCGGCGGCATTCGTTCCACTCGACGTGGTAGATCGCGGCAATCCGATGGTCATCATCAACCGTGGCGAGACCGATCATGATTTCCGGGCCACCGTGCTCGTGGACGGCGCTGCGGGCGAAGTTCTCCCCGAGCTCGTCGATCGTCTCGCCGGCTCCTCCGAGTAGCCTCACCGCCATGAACAAATCGGCCTCTGAAATCACGCCGGACGATGTCGTTCTCGACTCGTTCGTCGCGATCGTCGACCTACCGCGCGGACGATCACCCCAGCCACGAGATCGCCGGTTCGATTCGGGTCGATCGCATGGATCTGAATCGGATCGAGGGACTGACCCCCTCCCCCGACTCCCCGATCCTGCTCTACTGCGGCATCGGGGAGGTTTCGCGAATCGCCGCTCGGTCTCTGTCGGAGCGCGGCTACACCGGCGTCGTATCGCTCCTCGGGGGCTTCCGCCGCTGGCGATCCGAAGAGCGGCCAGTCGTCGCCGTCGTCGACCGTGCACCGGATCGCTACGAACGCCACATCAGGCTCGCGGGACTCGGACCGGATGGCCACGGCAAGGATTCGCGCTGCCCGCATCATGGTTGTCGGTGCGGGAGGACTCGGTTCCCCGGTGATCCAGTACCTCGCAGGCGCGGGGGTCGGAGTGATCGGGATCGTCGATGGGGATCGGGTCGACGCAACAAACCTGCAGCGCCAGGTGCTCTTCGATGAGGCCGCCGTCGGTGTGCGAAAGGTCGATGCCGCACTGGCGAAGGTACGGTCTCTCAACTCCGACGTGACGGTCGTTCCGATCGCAACTTGGCTCGACGGAGGCAACGCCGGCGGCCTCGTGGACGAGTACGACATCGTGGTGGACGCGTCCGACAACTTCGCCACCCGTCTCGCCGTCAACGACGCTGCTGCCGGTGCCGGCATCCCGTTCATTCACGGTGCCGCGATCCGATGGGAGGGGCTAGTGGCGGCATTCGAACCGCAGGTCGGCCCCTGCTATCGATGCCTGTTCCCGGAGATGCCGGGGAATGAAACGACATGCAGCGACGTGGGCGTACTTGGAGCGGTGACCGGCGTCATCGGGTCGCTGATGGCCGTCGAAACGATCAAACACATCATCGGTTCACCGGATCGACTCATCGATCGCCTCATCACCTACGACGCCCGTTCGACGAGCTTCGACTCGTTGAAGATCAACCGAGCAACGCGTTGCCCGATCGGACACCGCAACGGGTGCTGAGAGATCGAGCAGCTAGGGCCGCGGCGTGCTTGTCATCGTCCGTCCCCCCGTCCCTACGGCCCGAGGGGACCGGAGCTGGAAGCTGCAAGCGGCAAGCTGGCAGCTCTGGAAGCGCTGGAAGCTCCGACCTCTCAGTCAGGCAGGGGAAGGTGCAACGCTGCGCCGACCCTCATGATTGGCGCCACCGGTTCGGGGGTCGGGGACGGGGACGGGGACGGAGTCGGAGTCGGGGCTGCAGTGCTTGCCTTGACCGCCTGGGTGACCGGCGCGGGGGCAACCGTTGTGGTGGGCGCCGCCTCAGGTGCTGGAGCCGTCGTCGTGGTCGGAGCGGGAGCGGGTGCGGGAGCCGGTGCCACCGTCGGCGGCGGGAGTGGAGCGGTCGTCGTCGTGGTCGTCGGTGCCGGAGCAGCCTTGCGCATGAAGATGACGGTCACCCAGAGCTGACCACTGTCGCTCTGGGATACACCGATTCCGACGTAGTTGTAGTTGCCGAGGATGTTGCGACGGTGACCGGCCGAAGCCATGAACGCGGCGTGGAGGCTATCGACCGACGGACCGGCACCGACGTTCTCCGCCAGAGCCTCCCAACCGGTAGCAACGGCGCTCAAAGGACTCGTGTGATAGATATCACCTGCGGCCATCATCTGAGCGCTGTGAGCGCTTGCATCTGGGACCAGGTCCGAGTGGACACTCACCGGCGGCAACCCGGCAGCAGATCGTGAAGCGTTGATCTTCGAAAGGAACGCACCTTCGGTGCCTGCTTGCGCAGGAAGAGCAAGACCGACCGTCATCAGCACGAGGGCAACGACGATGATTGAGATCTTGCGAGCGGTGTGCATGGATCCTCCCGAACACGCAGAGCATTTGATTTGGCACTCTGTGTATCGGAAGGACCGTCGGCGTGCTTTACCCCTTCTTCGCCATCTCGCGGGCAAGCTCGACGAGCGTGCGGACGGTGAACCCGGTTCCACCCTTCGAAACGTAGTGCTCCGTCTTTTCGGCACGCCCGGGACCGGCGATGTCGAGGTGAACCCAGGGACGCCCGTCCACGAACTCGGAGAGGAAGAGGGCGGCGATGATTGCCCCACCCCACCGATCACCGGTGTTCTTCAGATCGGCGACCGTCGAATCGATGAGCGGGCGGTAGGAGCGTTCAAGGGGCATGGTCCACATCGACTCACCGGCGAACTTGGCGGCAGCCTCGACCGCAGCGATGGCTTCGTCATCGTTGCCGAAGATCGCTCCGACCGCGGTCCCGAGAGCGACCTTCGCGGCGCCGGTCAGGGTGGCGATATCGACGATCAGATCCGGTCCGGTCTCTGCCGCGATTCCGAGACCATCGGCGAGCACGAGCCGCCCTTCGGCGTCGGTGTTCAGAACCTCGACCGTCTTCCCGTTGTACACGGTGAAGACGTCGCCCGGACGCTGAGCAGCCCCACCCGGCATGTTCTCCGACAGAGGAGCAACGCCCAGCACCCGGATCGGGAGCTCGAGTTCGGCGATCGCCTGCATGGCTCCGTAGACGGCTGCCGCACCCGCCATGTCGCTCTTCATGTCCTCCATGGCCGTCGCCGGCTTCAGCGAGAGGCCTCCAGAATCGAACACGATCCCTTTCCCGACGAACGCGACAAACGGCTCGGCGCCGTTCGGTTCATATCTCATGATGACCATCCGCGGGGGATTCGTGGCGCCGGCGCCAACGGCAAGCAGACCTCCATATCCTCGTTCGGCGGACTCGACCTCATCGAGGATCTCGACGGTGATCTTGTCGCTGAGTGATCGGGCGCGGTCGGCGAGGACAACGGGTGACTTGTCGACGGCTGGCTGGTTGACCAAGTCGCGAGCGAGGGTGACGCCGCGGGCAATCGCCGCTGCATCTTGGATCTCGGCTCGTGCGCCTTCGTCCGCCTCGAGAAGCTCGAGACGTTCGTTTGCTCGCGGCTTCGGCTCGCTGCGATACACGTCGAATTGATAGGAGCCAAGGAGATAGCCGAGCGTGACGGCTCCGATTGCTCCCTCGACGTCGACCAGGTGCAACGTCGTCGCCGCCGAGGGGTAGGGGGCGGACATTCGACCGACGGCGCCAGCGGCTCGACGAAGCGACTCCGCATCGGCCTCGTCACCGAGACCCACGAACATCACAGCTCCGAACGGGAGATCGCCGCCCGGCACGACGACGAATTGGCCGACGGCACCGGTGAATTCACGTGCCTCCAGATAGCCGGTCAGCCACGGCCCCAATTGCTCTGCCGCCGGTTCGGCGCCCGGGCCCCAGGTCAGATCGGCGAACACGGGAACGACCAACAGATTCGCTGTTGAGTCGGATGCCACTCCGCCGGGTACGATCTCGGTCATGTGGGTTCTCCTCGTGTCGGGGTCCACTCGCTCTCGACCCGCGAGCGAGCATGTACAGGTAGTCGGCGAGACGGTTGAGGTAGGGAACGACAAGCGAGTCGGACTCATAGCCGAGATGGGTGACCGCCCTGCGTTCGGCCCTCCTCACGATGGTGCGGGCGACGTCGATCGCCGCCGCGGCGGGGTCACCACCGGGCACGATGAATTCCGTCGGCATACCGACATCGGACTCGATCTTGTCGATCCGTTCCTCGAGCTGCTTGATCATCCTCTCCTCGACACGGCTGATCCCCGGTTCGAGCAGGCCTCGGCGGGCGGGATCGGTGGCGAGCTCCGCTGCCACCACGAACAGATCCCGTTGCACCTCTAACACGGCGGTCGCAAGTTCCGGTTCGCCCTGGGCCCTGACGATCCCGAGAGCCGAGACGGCTTCGTCGACGGTTCCATACGCTTCGGGGCCGCTGGAGTCCTTCCCGACTCGTCCGCCATGGAACAATCCCGTGGTTCCGTCATCTCCCCGTCGCGTATAGATACGCATTCTCAGGAGGCGCCGAGCCAGGTAGCGACACGGTCCGACACCGCCTGGGGGGTGAAGCCCCACTCCTCGGCGATAACCGACGCCGGCGCGGAGATTCCGAATCGGTCGATCCCGATTCGGAGCCCGGTCAGTCCGGAGAACCGTTCCCATCCGAAGGTCGCCCCCGCCTCGACCGTCGCGATCGGGAGATCGCTGCCCAGGACCCCCGCCCGGTACTCCGCGTCCTGGGCGAGAAAGACCTCAACACAAGGCATCGAGACGACCCGGATCGAGTGCCCGCGATCATCGAGGAGTTCGGCCGCCTGCTCCGCGAGGGGAACCTCCGAACCGGTGGCGATCAACACCGCGTCGCTTCCTTGCCTACGGATGTAGCCACCCCGGGCGACCAACTCTCGGTCGATGGGCCCCCGAGGAACGGGGAGACCCTGACGAGTGAGCACGATGGCCGTCGGCCCCGAGGCATGTCCGAGCGCCATCTCCCACGCGACGGCGACCTCGGTGGGGTCGGCAGGACGGATCACCCGAAGGCCGGGGATCGATCGGAGCGCAGCGAGATGCTCGATCGGCTGATGCGTCGGACCGTCTTCGCCGAGGAACACCGAATCGTGCGTCCAAATCCATATCGAGGGGGTCCCCATGAGGGCGCCGAGACGCACGGCAGGGCGCATGTAGTCGGAGAAGGTCAGGAAGGTTGCTCCGTAACCGCGAAGTCCTCCGTGCAGGGTGATCCCGTTCACGATCGACCCCATGGCGTGCTCACGAATTCCGAATCGCACGTTCCTGCCGTTCCGATCGGATGCCGTGAAGTCAGCGGACGCCTCGATCCGGCTGTTGTTCGAAGGGGTGAGATCGCCCGAGCCGCCCATGAGCCCAGGTAGCGATCCTGCCGCTTCCTGAAGCACCTCGCCGGACAGTGTCCTTGTCGCAATCGACGAACCCACCTCATGAAGCGGGACACCGAGATGCGGTTCCCGTGCGTCGAAGTACGAAGACAATGTCTTTGCCATGACCGGATCGGTAGCAACTGCGGTGTCGCGGCGTTCCATCCAAGCCGCTCGGGATTGGCGACCCCGCTCCATGGCGTCGTGGTAGAAGTCGTATACGTCAGGCGGTATCTCGAACGGCGGCAGTTCCCAGCCGTACGCGACTCGGGTCAATGCTATTTCGTCAACTCCAAGCGGTGATCCGTGAGCGGCGGACGTGTCCTGCTTGCTCGGTGACCCGAATCCGATGTGGGTGCGGCAGCGCACGAGCGATGGCCGAGCATCTTCATTCGCCGCGGCGATGGCGTCTGCGATCGCTTCCCGATCGTGTCCGTCAACGGCAATCGTGTGCCATCCGTACGAGTCGAATCACGCGGCCACGTCCTCGGTGAACGCCAGGTCGGTCGGACCTTCGATCGTTATGCGGTTGTCGTCGTAGAGGTAGGTGATCTTTCCGAGACCGAGATGCCCGGCGAGCGAAGCAGCCTCGGACGCGACACCCTCCATGAGGTCGCCGTCAGAGACGAAACCGTAGATCCGGTGGTCGACCAACTCTGGGCCGAGAACCGACCGGAGGTGCGCCTCTCCGATCGCCATCCCGATGCCAGTGGCGAAACCCTGCCCGAGCGGTCCGGTGGTCATGTCGATGCCAAGCTCGGGATTGTGCTCGGGATGACCTGCCGTCAACGACCCCAATTGGCGGAATGCCATCAGATCGTCCATGGTGAGCGGGAAGCCGGAGAGGTGGAGGAGCGCGTACAGGAGCATTGAACCGTGGCCATTCGACAACACAAATCGGTCTCGGTCGCTCCACGTGGGATCGTCCGGATCGACGATGAGGAAGCGGGACCACAGGACGGCGGCGATATCGGCCATCCCCATCGGCATCCCCGGGTGCCCTGAGTTCGCTCGTTGAACCGCGTCGATTGACAGGACGCGCAAAGCGTCGGTGGCTCGTTGCTCGACCATGTTCTTCATCGGACCTCCTTTGTGATTGCAGCGTACCGTTCGGCCGTTGGGGCCTACTCGACGAACCGCAGTTTTCGCGACGATCGGTTGAGCCGTTCGACACCGCCGTCGACGACGACGACAATATCCTCGATCCTCATTCCCCAGTGGTCGGGAACGTAGACTCCCGGCTCGATCGAGAATGCCATTCCTGCCCGGATCGGCTCGAGATTCCCTTGGACGATGTATGGCTGTTCGTGGGCGTCGAGGCCGATTCCGTGCCCGGTCCGGTGGATGAAGAACTCTCCGTAGCCGGCGTCGGCGATAACCGACCGGGCGGCGGCGTCGATCTCCTCCGCCGTCGTTCCCGGACGTACAGACTCAACGGCTGCGCGTTGTGCACGTCCAAGAACCGCGTATGCCTCTTCGAAACCCCCGGGTGGTTCCCCGACGCAGTACATGCGCGTAGTATCGGAGCCATATCCCCGCATGCGACCGCCGAAGTCGACGACGACGGCATCCCCCGACCGGATGAGCCGGTCGGATGCCTCGTGATGAGGCGAAGCGCCGTTCCTTCCTGCGGCAACGATCGCGAACGAAACCGACTCATGACCGGAGGCGAGAACGAGGTCGGACACGATCCGCGACATGTCGCGTTCGGTGCGACCGGTGAAGCGCACCGTCGAGAGATGATCAGCAACACCGTCGACCGCGTGGGCCGCATCTCGGAGGGCTGCGATCTCGCCGATGTCCTTGATCATCCGCAACGGCGCCATGAGCGGCTCCGCGTCGACAAAACGCACCCCCGGCAAACGATCCTGGAAAGCAATGAGGAACGCCGCCCACATCTGATCCCCCACCGCGATCGTTCCACGGTCGGGCAATGCGGCAGCGATTCGGTCGAACGGGTCGTCGGTCTCGCCCCACGGCCGGACGTCGACGAAGGTATCAACCCTCGGAGCCTCGAGTTCAGGTACGAAGAGGGCCGAATCGCCGGCGGCGGGGACCACAAGGGCGGTGATCCGTTCGAGTGGCATCGCACGGTAGCCCGTCAGGTATGGGAGATCGGAGCCCACTGAGACGAGGAGTGCGTCGATCCCGCGCTCCCGCAGAGCGGCCTGAACGGCGCCGAGGCGCTCTCCCGTCATCGGGCAGCCTCGAGCGCCTCACGAGCGTGATAGGACGACCGGACGAGTGGTCCGGCCTCGACGTGCGAGAGTCCGAGGCGCTCGCCCTCGGCGGTGTAGCGAGCGAACTCGTCGGGTTCGACGTAGCGGTCGATCGGACGGTGCCTCGCGGTGGGCCGCAGGTACTGGCCGATAGTGACGATGTCGACGCCGACTGCCCGCAGATCGGCCAGAGCTCCGTGGACCTCCTCCTCGGTCTCTCCCATGCCGACGATCAGCCCCGACTTCACGACACCGGACGGGTTCATCGACTTCGCCCGCGCCAGGAGGGTGAGCGATCGCGCGTAGTTCGCTGCGGTCCTGATGTCCCGCTGGAGGCGGAGAACGGTCTCGGTGTTGTGATTCAGCACGGCCGGCTTGGACATCATCACCGTTTCGAGGTCATCGATGAATCCTTTGAAATCCGGAATCAGTACCTCAACCTCGCAGTCGGGCATCCGCTCCCGAATGGCGGTGATGGTGTCGGCGAACACGCCGGAGCCACCGTCTGGGAGATCGTCGCGGTTCACCGAGGTCAACACGGCGTGTCGCAACCCCATCTGCTCGACGGCGACGGCGGCACGATCCGGTTCGTCGAGATCGACAGGACCGGGTTTGCCTGTGTTGACATCGCAGAACGCACAGGCTCTCGTGCACGTCTCACCAAGGAGCATCAGGGTCGAGGTCCCCGATTCCCAGCATTCGAAGATGTTGGGACACCCGGCCTCTTCACATACGGTGTGAAGATCCATCCCCCGCATCAACTTCTTGAGGTCCCGAAAACCGTCGGTGGAGAGATCGGCGCGGATCCGCATCCACTCCGGTTTCTCGGGCTCACCGGGGAGGAGACCTCGGACGGTGATCGGAGTCTCTCCATTGCGATTCGGCGAGAACACACCCGCCGCGACCATCGCGTCGACGTCGTATGGACGGGACCGATCACGATTCGGGAAAGCGCCGAGTTGCACCTCGGGGATTCCTCCGAACACTTCGCTTGCCCGCGGGATCAAGGCTTCTACGACGGATTCCATTCCCACGGTCTGACCGGTGATCTCGGAGAGCGAGGTCACGGGACGATTCGGGATCCCGCACGGGACGATGTGTTCGAAATACCCGAGGTCGGGTGTGACATTGATCGAGAACCCGTGCATCGAGACCCCGCCTGATACTTTCACGCCGATCGCCGCGACCTTCCCTTGGGCGGTCCAGACACCGGTGAATCCATCCTCCGCCCACGCCGTGATTCCCAGGTCGGCGAGTGTCGAGATCAGCATCGTCTCGATGCGGCGGAGGTGTCCGACGGCGTCCCATCCGTCGGGCAGTGTCGGCACAGCGACGATCGGATAGCCCACGAGTTGGCCGGGTCCGTGATATGTGATGTCCCCGCCGCGATCGGTGTACACGAGTTCGGACCCGATGGACTCGAGTTCTCCTGCCGCGATCTTCAGATTCGAGCCGTCGCCGTTGCGACCCACCGTGTAGGTGTGCGGATGTTCGAGGAGGAGGAGGTAGTCATCGCTGGTGCGTCCGGTCGATCGTCCGTCCCAAATCGCCCGCTGGAGGTCGAGCGCCTCGCCATACGGGACACGACCGAGCCACCGGATCCGGAACCGCGCCCCGCTGCCGGTCATCGAAGCTCCTGGTCCCAATCCCATGTCTCGAGGTTCGTCTGAATCCGATTGAGGAATTTCGTGGCGATCGACCCATCGAACGCTCGGTGGTCCCACGTGAGTCCCAGATAGCCGATGTGGCGAACCACGATCGTGTCGGTGCCATCGGGCAACGTCACCACCGTCGGACGCTTCTTGACCGTCTCGGTCGACAGGATCGCGACATTCGGCAGGTTGATGATCGGGGCGCTCAGGTACGAGCCGAATGGTCCGGGATTGGTGATCGTGAACGTGCTGCCCGCGATGTCATCCGGTTCGAGGGCGCCGTCGCGTGTCTTCTCCGCCATCTGCCGGATGCCGCGCGCCAGGCCCTTCAACGTGAGCCCATCGGCACCCCGAACGGTCGCGACGAGGAGCCCCTTCGTATCGAGATCGACCGCGATACCGAGGTTCACACGGTGGTGGAACGTAACCGTACCGGCATCGAGATCCAGCGAACTATTCACCACCGGGAACGCCGAGAGGGCGTCCATCGTGGCTCGAGCGATGAACGGAAGATAGGTCAGCGAGAATCCCTCATCGGCTTTGAACCGGTCGCGGTGCGCGGCGCGAACATGCTCCACTTGTTCGTAGTCGACCTCGATCGACGTCCAGACGTGGGCCGCCGTGCGTTTGGCGTGGATCATGTGGTCCGCGATCGCTCGGCGGAGGCGAGGAATCTCGGAGACCTCGTCGCCACCGGGGGTGGTGATCGTCACCTTCGTCGCAGCGGCGGGTGCGGGGTCCCTCGTCACGGCAGTCGCAGCCGAGCCCATCGCTGCTGCCGGAAGAACCGGTTCTCCAATCAGGTCTGGAGTCGCTGCCGGGACCGGGGCTGCCGGGGCTGCCGGGACTGGGGCTACCGGGGCTACCGGGGCTGCCGGGACTTCCGGCACTAGATCCGGCGCAGTGGGGGGCGCCGGTACTGCTTCGATGTAGCGCTCCACGTCCTTCCTAGTGATGCGTCCTCCATCGCCGCTGCCGGGGACGAGATCGAGATCGACATCGTGCTCTGCGGCGAGGTGACGCACCACAGGCGAAAGGATGGCTCGCCGCGACGAATCGCCGGAGGCAACCGGTGCAGGAGTTGGGGCCGTTGGCGACGCAGCGGGCGGCGCCTCACTCGACATTCCCGTTGGACCCATCGCCGGCGTACCGGTTGGACCCATCGCCGACTCTTGCGGCGCGACCGTTTCGACCGCTTCGCTGATGATCGCAATCGCGGTACCCACCGAGACGGTCTCACCGACTTGTACGAGAATCTCGCTAATGACGCCGGACGCCGGAGAGGGCATCTCGGTGTCGACCTTGTCGGTCGAGATCTCAACGAGCACCTCATCCTCGGCGATCGACTCGCCTGCTTGCTTGGCCCAGCTCAGGATCGTGCCCTCTGTCACGGTCTCGCCGAGTTGTGGCATCGTCACGGTCACGGACATTCGTTGGTACTCCTTCGCGTCCGGCTTCCAGTCTTCATCGTCAATGCAGCGGCCGACCGGCAGCGATCAGCAATGTCTCGCCGATACCTTCGGAGATCGTCGGGTGGCCATGGATGAACGCTGCCGCCTCCGAGGGGAGAGCCTCCCACCCGACTGAATACATGAGCTCGTGGATGATCTCACCTGCGATCGGATCGACCACGGTCGCGCCGAGAATCGGCCCATCCTTCTGGGCAACGATCTTGATGGTTCCACCGGTCTCGCCATGGATGATCACGCGTCCGACTCCCCGCATTCCGTGATTTGTCACCTCGACATCGAAACCTTGTTCGATTGCCAGGGCTTCCGTGAGCCCGACCGTCGCCGCCTCCGGGTGCGTGTAGACGATCATCGGGACCACGCGATAGTTGACCGGGGCCGTCTCCCCGGTTGCGATGTGCGTGACCGCCGCGATGGCCTCTGCGAACCCGACGTGGGCCAATTGCGGAGTCCCGGCGACGACGTCACCCACGGCATAGATACGCGGAATCGCAGTCTGCATCGTCTCGAGATCGACGGGAATGAACCCTCGGTCGGTGTCGATGCCAACCGTCTCGAGTCCGATCCCTTGTGTCACCGGTGCGCGACCGACCGCAACAAGTACCACGTCGACCTCGACGGATTCATCGCCGACCGGAACCGTTACGCCCGTCGCAGAGAATCGTGGCGCACCGACCTGGGTGCCGGTCTTGACGTTGATGCGCTTCTTTCGGAACGACCGTCCAACGGCTTTGGCTGCTTCGGGTTCCATGCCGGGGAGGATCTGGTCGAGCGCCTCGAAGAGGTGAACCTCGCTCCCAACGTCTGCCAGCATCGACGCGAACTCCGCACCGATCGCTCCTGCGCCGATCACCGCAACGCGATCGGGTTGGTGATCCCAGTCGAGGGCGTGATCGCTCGTGACGATCCGTTCTCCGTCAATCTCATAGCCGGGAATGGTGCGCGGCACGGATCCTGTGGCGATAACGGTCGCTGCCCCAGGAACCATGGTCGTCACCCCATCGGGCGCCGTCACCTCGACGCCGCCGGCGACGATCCGGCCGAAACCGTTGTGAATCTCGACGCCTCGTGTCTTCAGCAAACCGGACAGACCACCAACGAGGCCGTCCACGATCCGATTCTTCCGTGCCAGCGCAGCCGGCCAATCGAGAATCGGCTCGGACGAACCGACGGCGAACTCGGATGAGCGGGCGACGGTCTGGTACACCGATGCCGTTTGGAGCCACGTCTTGGCCGGTATGCACCCCCGTACCAGGCAGGTGCCCCCGAGACGATCCTTCTCGACAAGCGCCACCGAAAGGCCAAAGTTGTGGGCGTAGAGAGCCGCGGCGTACCCGCCGGGACCTCCGCCGATGATGACGACGTCGTGCACCGCTTCCTCCGAACGTGAGGACCGCCAGACTAGCGGAGCCGAGGTTGCTGTTCAGGTGTCGGTACGATCGAACCACCGTGCAGACCCGCTATCTCATCCTCGCCTCTCTCATCGCCGGTCTGGTGATCCTGGCCGCCGCGGCGGTCTGGCTCTCCGGTTTGTGAGCGCGCAGTCCGCGACCGATCAGCTCCCGGTCAAGCCGAGCAGTCGTTCTGCGTTGTCGTGAAGCACCCGACGCCGAATGGTCTCGTCCACCGACCCGGGTTGCCACGCGCCAAGTGCGTCGTCGAGTGACCCAAAACACCAGTCGCTACCGAAGAGGCAACGTTCGAAATCGAGGCCCACGAGGGCGTCGAGATCATCCGTGCAGGCACTCGGCGTCGCCCCGACCAGGTTGAGCCAGACGTTGGACTTATGGGCCGCGACCGCTACGGCTTCGTCACGCCAGAGCCGTCCAAGGTGCGCGATGACGATCTGTAGATCCGGGAATGATGCCGCGACCTCGTCGATCGCCCTCGGCTCGCCGTGGGAGAGCCGCAGCCCGGTTCCGCCCGGCATGCCGGATCCAAGTCGCGAGTAGCCGGTGTGGAAGAGACAGATCAGACCGTGCTCCGCCGCTGCTTCGTAGACGGTGAACGCCGAGCGGGATGAGGGATCAAAGCCCTGTCCGATCGGATGGAACGCAAGACCAATAAGACCGAGCCGAGCGGCCGAGTGCACCCCCGCGACGGCTCGAGCGCCCCACGCGGGATCGATCGATCCGAATCCGTAGAACACGTCGGGGTGGGCAGCCACCAGCGCTGCAACATCCTCGCTGGAGAAGGCTCGTCGGTGAGTGATCGCTTCGGTGTCCCACCCGAGCAGAACCGCCTGCCCATCCCGATCCCTGTAGTAGGCGGCAACCTCATCGACGGTGAGCGTGTTGAGGTTTGCTTCGATCCGGTCTTCCAGGGGCTCGAGGTAGGGCGCGATCGGTCCGGTCAGGAATTCCATGACCGGAGGATGAACGTGGAAGTCGATGAAGTCGGTCAACGGGAGCGGAACCCTCGATTCCGAGCTTCGGCGAGTGTGTCGGGTCCGAACGCCTGGAGAAGCTTCTCCCCCATGAGGTCTTGCTTCTCCGCCCGCCCTTCGAGTGCGGCGAAATCGTCTGCATCGTCGCAGTCGTGGACGATCATGTTGTCCACGCGTCCCGATCCATCGGTTGTGCTCGAATCGCCGGAGTCGATCCATGTGCCGACGATAGTCACGTTGCTAGGTGTCGGTGAGTCGCACCGTTGCGGCCGAGAGCCCGCTGCCGCCAGCAGTGATGCGGATCACGCCATCGATACCTTCGCCGTTGAACTCCAACACCCACTCGACGTCGGTCCCGCCGGAGCTTGTGACCTCGTACCCACGCGCGGGAAGATTCTCCTCGTAGTACGCCGCGACCGGTTCCACCGCTGCGGGGAACGTGAGGATCATCTCTGTCAGGCCGCGATTCGAGTCGACGAGCGTGGCACCGATGTTGGCCTCATCAGGGATCGGGAACGAGTCCGGGACGGCGTCGGGGATCGAACCCCTTCCGAACACGACGCCCGAAGTAGCGGCATCGGTCACCACGGTCGTGGTGGTGTCCGCCGAGGAGTCTCCACATCCGGTCGCGAGGAGCGAGAGCACCATGAATGCGACGGAGGCGACAAGGAGTCTGGTCATCTGCATGACCGGAATGATATGGAGACACCCGAAATAGGGGTGAGCCTCGAGACATACGGCAATGGCTGCCAGCTATCCACACCACGACCGACTACCCGCCAGGTAGCTCCGGGTCCACCGGATCGCCCACCGCGCCGATCGCGAGGAGGTAGTCGACCTGGAGATCGAGTACGGCGAAGATCGCCTCGGGTTCGTAGGCATGACCTGCCTCGTACGCACGCTCCTGGATGAACTCAGCGGCGTCGGCGCCTCCTACGACCGCGGGCCCGTCCCGTCTCGATGGCCGCTGGAGGTACAGCATCTCCCACTCGAGGATGCGTCGAATGTCGGATCGATCCACGGATACGGCGATGGTCTCGGGGAGTCGCTCCCACACGTACACAACAGCATCATCGACGCCGTAGATCGCGGCGCCGTCACGAATCTGTGTCCGACGGGCCTGCAGCAGCATCCCCACGCCGAATACGGCGACGAGTGCAACCAGAGCCAGGAAGAAGACGAGCGGACCCATCGCGGCCAGCGTACCGAAGAATCTACTCCTCAGGAGCACAACCGCTGGTAAGTTCCCGCACCATGGATTTCCAATCAATGCGTCTCTTCTTCGCCCTCCTCGCCCTTGCCGCAAACGCAGGCACGATCGCCATCGTGGTAATCGGATTCGCCGGTCGAACCGGGCCATCGGGACAAGCGTTGCGTGAACGGGTCTTCGGCGCCTTCCGTGGACTTGAACTGTGGCTCGGCTTCGCTGTCGCCACGACGGCAACACTCGGGAGCCTCTACCTCTCCGACATCGTGCACCTGGTCCCGTGCACCTACTGCTGGTACCAGCGAATCGCCATGTATCCCCTGGTGGTCATCTTCGGGATCGCCGCACTGAGAAAGGACCAGGGAGTCCGGATCTATGCAACGGCCTTGGCCGTGATCGGCGCTGCCATCGCGCTCTACCACCGCATCGTCCAGGTGTTCCCGGAACTCAACGGCTCGGCCTGCTCATCCGGCGTGCCGTGCACCGCCGCCTACTTCACCCAGTTCGGGTTCGTCACGATCCCGTATATGGCGCTGAGCGGATTTCTCCTGATTCTCGCTCTGCTCTACATCGATCGCTCCAATAGCGCCGCTTAGCGACCATCATTCCCCGACCCCCGAGAGGAGTCCCATGGCCGGAACAACGAAGAACCAGCCGCAGTCGTCCGGAAAGTCCCGGTCGGTTCCCATCGTCGGCATCGTGGTCGGCGTCGTCGTGGTCCTCGCCGTCGTCGCCGTCGTCTTCGCCGGGAACACAGCGGTGGGCAGCGAGTTCGGGGAGCCACAGGTGAGTGGCCAGCTGACGCCGGCACCCCAGAACACCAGCGCCGACACGGACGCCACCGGCGAGATGGCGCCGATCGTGATCGGGGAGGACTTCGACGGGAACGAGGTTCGCATCGAGAACGACGGAAGGGCAAAGGCGATCGCTCTTCTTGCCCACTGGTGCCCCCACTGCCAAAACGAGGTCCCGGAGGTTCAGGCATGGCTCGAGGCGGGCGGCGGTGTCGATGGGGTTGACCTCTACTCCGTTGCGACTTCCATGAGGTCAACGGGGGACAACTACCCGCCCTCGGAGTGGCTCGACCGTGAGGGCTGGACGGTGCCCGTGATCGTCGACGATGAACAGAGCAGCGTGTACACGGCGTACGGTTCCGGCGGTTTCCCATTCTGGGTGTTCGTCAACAGCGACGGCACCGTTGCGCTGCGGATGCAGGGTTTCATTCCGATCTCAGATCTCGCGCAAGTCATGGCTGCGCTCGATTGATGGAACTGGGCTTGATGGTCGAACCGCAGGTCGGGGGCAGCTACGCCCGACTGCGCGAACTCGTCCTTTGGGCGGAAGACCAGGGCCTCGACGCCTTCGCCCGCTCCGACCACTATCTCGACCAGGAGCGTTCGGCTCCGACCACCGATGCCCTCACGACGTTCGGTGGTCTCGCTGAAGTCACCGACACGATCCAACTTGTGGTTCTCGTGACACCGATCACGTTCCGTCATCCGGCGGTGATCGCGAAGACTGCAACAACGCTCGACGAGATGACCGGTGGTCGGTTCGCGCTCGGTGTCGGGACGGGGTGGATGCAGGCTGAGCACGAGATGCTCGGGATGGACTTGCCCGCACTCGGGGAGCGATTCGACCGACTCTACGAAACGCTCTCGTATCTCCGCGCCGCGTTTGGAACGAACGAGGGGTTCTCGGGCGACCATTACCGCCTCGCACCCATCGGGGTCCTCCCCCGTCCCGTCAACGTTCCCATCGTGATCGGCGGAAGTGGGATGAAGAAGACTCCCGCATATGCGGGTCGGTTCGCGGACGAGTACAACATGTTCGTCACCGATCGTGAAACGCTCGAACGGCGCCTCGGCGTCATGCGTACCGCCGCAGCAGACGCGAATCGAGATCCCGGTGCCGTGAAGGTGAGCCTCGCCGGTCCGGCGCTCGTCACGGCCACCGACGACCAGTACACCGCACTCCTCGAAGAGCGGGGTTCGAAGCGAGACATGAGCGCCGTCGAATACGAATCGTTCCTCGCCGAACGCAACGTCCCACGCGGCACCCCGGACCAGGCGGCGGCTGTGATCGCCGAACTGGAAGCTGTGGGCGTCGGGCGCTTCTATCTCCAGCAGTACACCCACCTCGAGGACGTTGATACCGAGGCACTCGCCCCTGTGTTCAAAGCACTACGCGGATAGGGGAAACCCTGTCGGATATGGCCTCGCACTGGCCTAGTCTCGCGTTCATGACACCGCTGCTCGTCATCAACGATCTGCACGCCTCCGTCGAAGGCACCGACATCCTCAAGGGTGTCGACCTCACCGTGAACCCGGGAGAAATCCACGCGATCATGGGCCCGAACGGTTCCGGCAAGTCGACACTCGCCAACGTGTTGCTCGGCCACCCCTCCTACAAGGTGACCAGGGGCACGATCACGTACAAGGGCGAGGACATCACCGGCACGACTCCCGACGTGCGGGGGCGCTCCGGCATGTTCCTCGGATTCCAATACCCGGAGGAGATCCCAGGCGTCTCCGTGATCAACTTCCTCCGAACGGCGCTCTCCAACCGAACCGGCATCGACTACACGGTGCTTGAGTTGCGGCTCAAAGTCGTCGAGGCAATGCGGGAGCTCGAGATGGATCCGGCATTCGCCGATCGGTACTTGAACGAGGGCTTCTCCGGGGGGGAGCGCAAGCGCAACGAAGTCCTCCAGATGGCGGTTCTCGAACCGGACTTGGCCGTCCTCGATGAGACCGATTCCGGGTTGGACATCGATGCCCTCAAGATCGTCGCCGACGGTGTGACCCGGCTGAGCGGCAAGGATCGCGGATTCGTCGTCATCACGCACTATCAACGTATGCTCGACTACATCACCCCCGATGCCGTTCACGTGTTCCTCGACGGCCGGATCGTCGATTCGGGTGGTGCCGACCTCGCCGACCGGATCGAATCTTCCGGCTATGACAACTACCGAACCGGGGTCTCAGCCACTTGACCGACCTCAGTCACCTCCGCGAGGACTTCCCGATCCTCAACCGGGAGATCAATGGACGACCTCTCGTCTATCTCGACTCGGCGGCGACGACGCAGAAACCAGTCCAGGTCCTCGACGCCGTCGACACCTTCTACCGAACGATGAACGCCAACGTGCACCGCGGCGCACACACACTCTCCGCCGAAGCAACCGAGGCCTACGAGGGAGCCAGAGCGAAGGTCGCATCGTTCATCAACGCCTCATCACCGAACGAGGTCGTGTTCTCCAGAGGAGCTACCACGTCACTCAATCACATCGCCTACGGATGGGGCTTGAATCGCCTCGCCGAAGGCGACCGAGTGGTCCTCACCATCATGGAGCACCACGCCAACGTCGTTCCTTGGCAGCTCGTCGCCAGGCATACAGGAATCGAACTCGTCTATCTCACGCTCGACGACCAATACGAAGTCGACCTGACCGGCCTCGACGACCTGCTTGACGAACGGGTGAAGATCGTCACCGTGTCCGGCATGTCGAACGTGACCGGGACTCTCGGCCCCGTTCGAACCCTGGTCGAAGCCGCTCGTTCGGTCGGAGCACTCGTCGTCGTCGATGCCGCCCAACTCGTGCCGCACTCCCCCACCGACGTCCAAGAACTTGATGCCGACTTCCTCGTCCTCTCCGGTCACAAGATGCTCGGACCGACCGGAATTGGCGCCATGTGGGGCAAGCCGGAACGCCTCGAAGAGATGGAGCCGACCGAGGGCGGAGGCGAGATGATCGCCGACGTAGGCCTCTACGAATCCCGTTGGGCCCCGGTCCCACACAAATTCGAAGCCGGAACACCGCCTATTGCTCAAGCCATCGGGCTCGGTGCCGCGGTCGACTACCTCTCGGCCATCGGCATGGAGACGGTCAGGGATCATGAACACGAGATCACCGGCTATGCCCTCAAACGTCTGGCGGAAATCCCCGACCTCACCGTCTACGGACCCGCCGATCCCAACAACCGCGGCGGCGCCGTGAGTTTCTCGCTCGCCGATATCCACGCCCACGACATCGCGACGATCCTCGACCAGCACGGCGTCGAGGTTCGGGCGGGACACCACTGTGCGAAGCCGTTGATGCGGCACCTCCAGGTCCCGGCGACCGCGCGAGCGTCGTTCTACGTCTACAACACGACCGATGACGTGGACCGCCTCGTCGAGGGGCTGGGCGACGCTCGCTCCCTGTTCGGTCTCCGCTCCTGAGACAGGTATCGTTCCAATCTCATGTCTTCTCTCGACGAGCTCTACCGCCAGGTCATCCTCGACCACTACCGAAACCCGCGTCGCCGCGGATCGCTCTCCGGCCCTCACGTTCACGCCGAGGGGCTGAACCCCTCGTGTGGTGACGAGTTCTCCCTCGACCTTCAAATCGATGGCGGCGTGATCACCGACGCCGCCATCCAGGGTCAGGGTTGCTCGATCTCGCAGGCTTCCGGATCGATGATGACCGACGTGATCGTCGGCAAGACGATCGACGAGGCCAGGGAGATCACGACAACCTTCAAGCTGATGATGGGAATCGATGAGGGGAATAGTCCCCTCGATCCCGAGCGACCGGGAGCGGTGCTCGGTGACCTCGAGGCGCTTCAGGGCGTGAAGAAGTTCCCGGTGCGCATCAAGTGCGCCGGCCTCCCGTGGGCGACGCTGACCGACGCTCTCGACCGTTCCGAGAACTGACTCCCGCCCCCCCCTCACCGTCTGTCGGAGAGCCACCGATTGGTACGATGACTGAATGATCTACACACCGACGACCGCTCTCATCGTCGTAGACGTTCAGAACGACTTCGCCGACCCGAGCGGGTCCCTCTATGTCGCCGGCGGCGAGACGACACTTCCGTTCATCAACGAACAGATCGCAGCCGCCAATGAGATGAGCGCGACCGTGGTCTACACCCGCGATTGGCATCCCGAATCGACGCCTCACTTCGCCAAGGACGGCGGCATCTGGCCGGTGCACTGCGTCGGCGACACGTTGGGCGCCGAGTTCCATCCCGATCTCGTCGTGAGCGGCCCCGAGATCAAGAAAGGCATCGACGGCGAGGACGGATACTCGGGTTTCTCAGTGCGCGATCCGGCGACCGGTGCCGAGTCGGCGACCGGTCTCGAGTCTCTTCTCAAGGATGCGGGAATCATCGACGTGGTCATCGTCGGGCTCGCGACCGACTACTGCGTCAAGGAGACGGCGCTGGACGCCACACGCTTGGGATTCTCGACGACGGTTCTCGCCGACGCTATCCGGGCCGTGAACCTCTCGCCCGGAGATGGAGCGCGGGCCATCGCCGACATGGTCTGTTCAGGAGTCACCGTTCGGTAGTTGGTATCCGGCAAGGGCTCTCTCTGCCTGTTGCCTGTCCAACCGGTCCGGGTTCAGATCTCCTCCTCCACCTCGCGAGTTCTTCCTTCCTGTCGATCAACGGGCGGGGCTTCCACAACATCGAGACATCGTATCGACCTGGTCTGACAGAGAACCGCTCCACGGACGGATCTTCTCAAGTGTCTTCGGCGTCACTCCTCTGCGGCATTCGTGCTGCTCCGAGGACGGAGTCCACAATCTCTGAGAGCCAGATGTCGGTCACCGGGAGCCGACTCACCATGACCCGAAACCAAACGGGAGCGGCTACTCCCTCGATGACACGATTCGATGCCGTGCCGGTCGGCAGCTGATCCCGCTCGACAGCCCTCGCCACGATGGATCCAGCCTGCTCGAAACGCTTCGACCAGAAGGCGTCGGCGATCTCCCGCATCGACGACGTATCTGCTGCTCCGATGGCCGCCGCCGCAACCGACCGGCCGATCGGTTCAGAGATACTCACGGCGATCGACCGACCCAGCGCAATCAAGTCGAGTGTGGCATCGCCGGTATCGGGAATAGGAATCCCTTCACTCCCTCGTTCGAGAAGCGCCTCGAGGGCCACCTTGTCGGCACTCCCCCACCGGCGATAGATCGTCGTCTTGTGAACCCCTGACCGTTCGGCAATCCGCTCGACACTGAGTGACCCCCATCCCATTTCGCTGACCTCGAGGAGAGCAGCTCGGAATACTGCTTCACGAACGCGAGCGCTTCTGCCACCTGGCCGTTTGTTCGAATCCATCTTTCCATTATAACGCAACTTCTTGTTGCATTAGCAGATCGATCCGGATACGCTAACGCCACACGTCGTCGCATCAGGAGGAACCTTGAGAGAACTCACCACGAACATCGAGATCAAGAGCGCCCCCGAAGCAGTCTGGGCGACGCTCATGGACTTCGACGCCTATCCAGAGTGGAATCCGTTCATCCAGGAGATCTCCGGGGCTGCAGAAGTGGATGCACAACTCAGCGTCCGCCTCCAGAACCCGGGAGGAAAGGCGATGACCTTCACGCCGACGGTTACGAACGCAGAGTCCCCGCGCCGCTTCTCATGGTTGGGGAAACTCGGTTTCAAGGGGATCTTCGATGGTCACCATCGCTTCGACATCGAGCCCACCGGGAACGGAACCGTCCTCTTCACACAGAGCGAGGAGTTCAGGGGCGCCCTGGTGCCGATCCTTTGGGGGATGGTGAACGGCAAGACTCGGGCCGGATTCGAATCCATGAACGCCGCCCTGAAGAAGCGGGTCGAGGAGCGTTAGCCGCCCGGTCGCTCTCTGGCGATCAATTCCGCCTGGAGCTGCTTCACCTGCTGCGTCAACGACACGTGGTACACGTGGGGGTTGACGAGGCGTCGTACGCCCACGTCGAGGCGTTCCAGATCGGCGAGCCTGCGCTGCCTCATCTCGTCGAGCGACGGCACCGAGCCGACTCGATCACCCTCCCGGTAGGCGGGAACGACCAACTCTTCAACGTCACGGATGGCGTCGAGCCGTCGCATGATGCCCGCGCGGTGCGGGTGGTACAGATCAAGATCTCCGCCGAACGACAGGTCCTCGTCCCCCGCCGAGACGACGTCGGCGGTGGCGAGACCTCGGTCGTCATAGATTCGCCAGACACGTTTGTCCCCGGGAATCGGCATCTTCTCCGGTGTGTCCGAGATCTTCATCGTGGGGAGCCACTCCCCGGTTCCATCGATCGCAACAAGCTTGTAGACACCGCCGAGTGCCGGGTATCCATGCGATGTGAGCAGTCGGGTTCCGACACCGTACGTGAGCCGATGGAGCACGGCAGCGCCGCCGACGCCGTAGCGAGGCGCCTCTTCAACGATCTGGGCTCGGATCTGCCACATCGCGAGCTCGTCGAGTTCTGAGGAGAGGACGATGCGAGCGTCCGGGAAGCCTCCGTCGTCGAGCAAACGAGCGGCGCGCACGGCGAGGTGGGCGAGGTCGCCCGAGTCCAATCGAATCCCGACCGGCTCGTGGCCCTCAGATCGCAGCTCCTTGAATACCGTGATGGCGTTCGGGATGCCGCTCTTCAGCGTGTCGATCGTGTCGACGAGCAGCAGACACTCATCAGGGTAGGTCGCGGCATAGGCGCGGAATGCACCGATCTCACCTTCTCCGAGCGCCATGAAGAGCTGTACCAACGAATGGGCATGCGTGCCTTGTGGGTCGACACCCATCGCGTGCGACGCTCCCACGTTGCTCGACGCATCGGCACCACCGATCAGCGCCGCCCTGGTTCCAGCGTTGGTCCCGACATCAGGTCCTCGCCGCATCCCGAATTCCAACACCGGGCCGCCGGCCGCCGACTCGGCGACGCGTGAGGCCTTCGTCGCGACCAGCGTTTGGTAGTTGAGGTGGTTCAGGAACGACGTCTCAAGGATCTGAGCGACGGCCAACGGCCCCTCGACGATCGCTATTGGGGCGTGCGCGTGGACGACTCGTCCCTCGGGTACGGACCGGATCGAGACACCTTCGAAGCCGCCGGTCTCCGCAAGCCACGACAGGAACCCTTCGTCGAACCGACGCCCGCCGCTCGCACAGCGCTGGGAGCGGAGACGATCGAGGTCCTCGTCGCGGACCCGTGTGGTCTCGATCCAATCGAGTAGCCACTCGAGACCGGCGAACACCGCGTAGCCGGCCTGATGACGCCCATAGTCGGGGTACCGGCGGAAGAAGTAATCGAACTGCGCGGTGCGCTCGTGCAGGCCGTACTTCCAGTACAGCTGCGACATGGTGAGCTGGTACTGATCGGTGAAGAGGAACCCCTCCGTCAGGTCACGACGATCGTATGACATTGGTTCCACGATAGAAGACCTGTGACCTGAGCCGTGAAACTCGAGGAAGGATTGGGCGTCCCGTCTCTCAGATCTCGTGTCTCGTGTCCGACTTCGGCTGCTCAGCCACCCTCGGTCATCGGGCGGACGTCGAGGGCTTTGTCGAGTTCGGCGACCGGAAGGACCTCCATCTCGAGGGCGACCTCACGAACACCGCGGCCCTCGGCGAAGGCCTTCTTGATGATCACCGCGACCTTGTCATAGCCGATGTGCGGCACGAGTGCCGTTGCGACGATGGCGTTCTGATCAAGCAGGAATGCCGCCCGTTCGACGTTCGCCGTAATCCCGTCGACCGCCAAGTCTTTGAGGACCCGTGCACCGGCGGCGAGGAGCTCGATCGACTCGAGCATCGCGTGGCTCATCACCGGCATCATCACGTTGAGCTCGAAGTTGCCGTTGGCTCCGCCCCAGGTGATCGTGACATCGTTCCCGAAGACGCGCGAGGCGATCATCATCACGGCTTCCGGGATGACCGGGTTGATCTTCCCAGGCATGATCGACGATCCCGGCTGCAGCGAAGGGAGCGAGATCTCGCCGATGCCGTTGCGCGGACCGGACGAGAGCCAGCGAAGGTCGTTGACGATCTTGAACATCGACGTTGCAACGGTCTTCAGGACGCCGGAGGCGTTCACGTAGGCGTCCTTCGCAGCCTGCGCCTCGAAGTGGTTCTCAGCCTCCACGAACGTGAGGCCGGATCGTCGGCTCATGATCTCGATAGTGCCCGCGGCGAAGCCGGCGGGCGCGTTGATCCCCGTGCCGACTGCGGTACCGCCGAGCGCCAGTTCACGGACTTCGGGGAGCACCGTCTCGACCCGACCGACGCCTTTCGCAATCTGTGCGGCATACCCCGCGAACTCTTGCCCGAGCCGGACCGGTGTCGCATCCTGAAGGTGGGTACGGCCTGACTTCAGCACGTCGTCGAATTCAACCGCCTTCGCCTCGAGGCTTGACTTGAGATTGCGGAGCGCCGGGAGCAGATCCTCTTCCATCGCCGCGACGGCGGCGACGTGCATCGCCGTCGGAATGACGTCGTTCGACGACGTGCCCGCGTTCACGTGATCGTTGGGGTGCACGAGCTTGGAGCCGAACTCGCCGCCGAGGATCTCGGTGGCGCGGTTGGCGAGCACCTCATTTGCGTTCATGTTGGTCGAGGTGCCTGAACCGGTCTGGAAGATGTCGACAACAAACTGGTCGTCGAAACGGCCCGACATCATCTCCTCGGAGGCCTGGATGATGGCGTCGGCCTTCTCTGCGTCGACGCTCCCCATGGACTTGTTCATCTCGGCGGCGGAGGCCTTGATGAGACCAAGCGCCCAGATGAACCGACGCCCGAAGCGCAAGTCGGAGATCGGGAAATTGTCGACCGCCCGCTGGGTCGATGCTCCGTAGTAGGCATCGTCGGGAACAGAGACCTCACCCATCGAGTCACGTTCGATCCGCATGCGAGCTCCTTCGTAGGGGTATCAGTTCAGGATACCTCGGCAGGGTCGGGTCCCGCCCAGAGGAGATCGGAAGGAAGTCGCTACCCGAGCGCCAGTGCAACCGCGGCCGGGAAGATCGTGCCGACGTCGCCATCGATGCGGAGCGTGACGAACGGCGACCGATCGTGCTCGGTGGCACCTCGGTTGACGACGGCGTACGAAGCTCCGCAACGAGCAGCCTCCAGCGGAATGTCGGCGGCCGGAGTCACCGACAGCGTCGACCCCAGGGAAATCGCCACATCGGCACGTTTCGCGGCTTCGAACGCTCGAGCAAGATCGACGGCTCGAAGTTGCTGGCCGAATGAGATCGTCGCGGGCTTGAGATATCCGCCACAGTCACACCGGGGCGGCTCGCCGGTCTCAGCGAACGAGGCGAAGTGTTCATCGGGCTTCGAACGCTCGCCACACGCCTGACACTCGATTTCCGCGTTGGTGCCGTGGACTTCGACGAGGAGGTTGGTGGCCGTCCCTGCGACGCGATGTAGGCCATCGACGTTCTGCGTTACGACAAGTTCGATCCGACCCGCTCTCTGAAGCTCAACGATCGACCTATGCACAGCGTTCGGGCGTGCTGAGGCGAAGGCCTCACGATCCTCCGACTTCTGTCTCCAGTACTCAACCCTGGCATCGTGCTGTGACATGAACTTGTCATAGAAGACCGGCCGTCTCGTGTTCCACACACCCTCGGGGCCCCGATAGTCGGGGATACCGCTGGCCGTAGAGATGCCGGCTCCGGTGAACACCAGGAGCCGCTCTGCGGACGCAATCATCGACCCCAGACGGGCCACGCTCTCGATCTGGTCGACGACCACGGTCACGGTGATCCCTGAAAGATGTCGAGGAGCACGACGGAGAACGCGACTGCGGTCGCTGCGATGACCGCACGCCGGACCCAGACCCAGCCCGACCAAACACCGTACTCTTCGATCGCCTCGGTCAGCGGCGCTTCGCCGTACATGAGAACGCGAAGTGCCATCTCCCCCCTATTGCGGGAACCACCGAAGCGGCCTCCACTCCCCTCGACGATCTCTCCCGGATCGTCGATTCCATTTGCCCGTCGCTGGATCGGCTTGATGAGCCACACAAGCACGCCAAGGATGGCTACTCCCCCGAGCAGGACCCACCAGTTGGTGACGGCGAAGAGCGCTGCGAGACCAACGATCCAAGCCGCCCAAATACCGCGAGATTTCGGTGATGTAGCGCCACGCGTCGTCGGCGTCGGAGAACCAGTTCATAGTCAACAGTGTACGGAACACGTCGGGCTCATCGCCGAGCGGACCGCTACCGTGCCCGCATGGCGCACAGGGACACCACGACGTTCATTCCGAGCGCCTTGGAGGGAGTCGACCGGTACAGACTCCTCACCGGTCTGGTCGTCCCGAGACCGATCGGTTGGATCGGAACTCTCGGACCCGACGGCTGCCAGAATCTCGCACCGTTCTCGTTCTTCAACGTGGTTGCCGGTACCCCACCGACCGTCCTCTTCTCTCCGGGCCGGAGGACAGGAACGCCGAAGGACACGCTCGCCAATGTCGTCGCGAGCCATGAATTCACCGTGAGCGTCGTCGACGAATCCTTGGCGGAAGCCATGAATCTGACATCGGGCGAGTACCCGCCGAACATCGACGAGTTCGCCGTTGCGAACCTCACGGTACGACACGGTGATGTCGTTGCCGCTCCCCTGGTGGCGGAGGCTCCGGCAAGTCTCGAGTGTCGCGTGGTTCACGTTGTGGAGCTCGCCGACCCGCCGACGAACTCGGTCGTGTTCGGCGAGGTCGTTCGCATTCACGTTCGCAGCGATCTACTCGATGGAACGAGGGTTGATCCTCGCCGCCTCAGAGCGGTTGGGAGAATGGCGGGCAGCTCCTACACGCGCATCGTCGATGGCTATTTCGAGATGGACAGACCCGGCTGAGATTGTGTTCGCACCGAACATCCGCATGCATCGGAAGGCGTGCGGAGCATGGCTACGCCCCGGCACCGTGCACCGCCCTCACCTGATGGCTGTGTATCCCTCTGACTCGAGACGCTCGGCGATCTCGGGGCCGCCGGATTCGACGACCCTGCCATCGACCATGACGTGGATCCGATCCGGTTTCATGTAGCGGAGGATGCGGCTGTAGTGCGTGATGACCAACACACCGAGCGAGGGACTGCGGAGTTGCTCCACCATGGCGGCAACCTCGCGCACCGCATCGATGTCGAGACCGGAATCGATCTCATCCAGGATGGCGATCTTCGGTGCTGCAACTGCGAGCTGAAACATCTCCGAGCGCTTCTTCTCACCACCGGACAGACCGACGTTGATTGCCCGATCCATGAAACGATCCATGTCGAGGAGTCGCGTCGCGTCCTCTGACCTCTTCCGCGCTGCCGTCGGATCGGCCGCAAGGTCGGTCATCTCGGCGATGAGATCATCGAGAGACACCCCCGGCACTTCCGTCGGGTACTGGAACGCCTCGAAGAGGCCACGTCGCGCCCTGCTCGTGGACGGGGAGGCCCATCACCTCTACGCCTCCGACGAGTGCAGATCCGGAAGCGTCGTAGTCATCGTTCCCCATAAGGACGTGCGTCAGCGTGGACTTGCCCGATCCATTCGGTCCCATCAGGGCATGGACCTCGCCGAACGGCACGGTGACGTCGATCCCCTTGAGGATCTCGAGGTCGCCGAGGTGGGCCTTGAGGTCCGTGATCTCCAGAGCGTTCGACATCAGGACTCCCCTCCGATGGTCAGATAGACGACGCCGTCTCGTACCGCCGTCCGATACACAGGCACCGGCGTCGTCGCCGGGAGCGAACCGGGCTCACCGGTCAACAGATCGAACGGCGATCCGTGTCGTGGGCACTCCACCTCACCGTCGAAAATCTCGCCCTCTGCAAGCGATGCTTCCGCGTGGCTACACCGATCTCCGATGGCATGAACTGAGTCACCGATACGGAACAAGGCGATCCGCTCATCCTCAACCTCGAGAAGGACTCCGCGGCCGTCCGGCAGTTCGACAAGAGGTGCGATCTCAATATCCATCACACCCTGCCTTCCGCCTGCGCCGTCTCGTATTTGCGGTTGATCCAGGAGCGAACCGGCGTGGCAAGCTCCCGGTGCGGCAGCTTCCCAAGCGCTTCTTCGAAGAACCCCCGCACCTGAAGCCGGTTGGCACGGTCCGGATCAAGCCCGCGGCTCATGAGGTAGTACTTCTGCTCGACGTCGAGCGGTCCAACGGTCGACCCATGACCACACTTCACGTCGTTGGCGAGGATCTCGAGGTTCGGAACCGATTGCGCCGACGCTCCGTCGGACAGAATGAGGTTGCGGTTCGTCTGGTAGGCCTCGGTCTTCTGACCGGTCTCGTCGATGCGGATCATTCCTGTGAACACCGACCGAGCCTCGTCTTCGACGGCACCTTTGAGAAACATGTCCGAGCGCGTGTTCGTGCCGACATGGCGCATGAAGTACCGGTAATCGAGGATCTGGTTCTGCTCGCCGAAGTAGGCGCCCACAACGTTCGCCGACGAACCGCGCCCTTCGAGACCAATGTCGAGATGCAGTCGTGCGAACCGCCCACCGAGACCGACTTCACCGAACCGGAATGTCGCATCGGCTCCGATCTCGGCGCGAAGCGAGCCGATCGACCGAACCCCGTAGCCGACGTTCTGGACGACCGTCAAGGAGACCCGGGCGCCGTCACCGATGGCGATCGAATACTGCGGCACGATGAGTGCGTCGGCGTCGGGGTGTGAGCGCAGGTGCACCACCACGGAGACGTCGGCGTGTTCTTCTGCGGAGATGACGACATTGGGGAAACTCGCCACACCGTTCGATCCGGCCTGAACGTCGATCGCGACCACCGACGGCGCAACGACACCGCGAGCGGCATACACGAACACACCATCTCCGCCGAAGGCGGTAGAAGCAGCTTTGAAGATGTCCTCATCGGCGCGTACCGCACAACTCTCGAGCACCGCTTCAACCGTGTCGGAACGATCGGATGCTGCTCGCTTGAGCGACATGGCGACGAAACCGTCGAAGATCTGGTCCTCACCGACGAATGACCCATCCACCACGCGGACCGTGGTCGGATTCAGAAGATGGGCCTCCAGCGGATCATCACCGAGATCGACGGCTCCGCCCGCAGACGGGCGGTAGTCGTCGATCGAGAAACCGAGATCGACATATCGCCATATCTCATCGTCCTGCGACGGCATGGCGGCGTCGGAAAAAGCATCGAAGGCAGCTGCACGGACCGTCGACCGCCAGGCCGGGTCTTGCGCACCTGCCGTCGTTGAAACCACCTGATCGAAGTGGGACACGGGGAATAACCTCTGCTCGAGTGCACGGTCGAGACTACCGACGCACACCCTGCTATCTGGAGACAGTATTTGAAGTCTCAACATACGCTTCAGGGTTCTCGCTACCAGAAGACCAGATGCCGCGGGCCAGAAATCGCCGGCATCGGGCAACAGGAGCAACCCCATGACTACTTCGATTCGACGATTCGCGTTCGGCGCAATCACGGCCGTCGTCCTCGCGACCGAGTTGGTTCTGCCGATGCCGCAAGCCGAGGCCGTTGTGCCGACCGGAACCACGCAATTCGTAATCAAGGCATTCCCCAACGAGACCTCGAACGTGCGGTTCTCGGATACCTGGGGAGCGAGTCGCTCAGGTGGGCGCCGTCACACAGGGACCGACATCATGAGCCCAAAAGGGACATGGGTCGTCGCCGTCGACGATGGCATCGTCGAGCGACTCGACTGGCACCGTCTCTCAGGTTGGAATGTCATGATCCGTCACGCCGACGGATGGACGAGCCACTACCTGCATCTCAACAACGACACCGCCGGCACCGACGATGGAGAAGGTGGCGAGGAAACGGCCTTCGCCGAGGGCCTTGAGGTCGGGAATTTCGTGAGGGCCGGAGAGGTCATCGGTTTCGTCGGTGACTCGGGAAACGCCGAAGAATCCGGATCCCATACACACTTCGAACTCCACGTCGACGGCAAGAAGATCAACCCCTATCCACTCCTGGAAGAAGCTATGAACCGGAGAGAGCGAGCGTTGGAGATCCGCTGAGCAATCCGCTAGCCGGCAATCGGGTGTACTCGAGGACCGGCGTTGCCTTGCTGGCAGGTGGCACCTCGGGGCTGGGGCCTGGCCCTACTCCGCTACTCGGCTACTCCGCTACTCCGCCTCTGATCAACCAGTTCCCGCGCACGACGAAAGACACGATCCAACATCTCCTCCGTCAGTCTTCCCGTGAACGTGTTCTGCTGGCTTGGGTGGAAACTGGCCAGAACTACGGGACCGTCCAAGACGCCGATCTCCAGGCCATGAGCGAATGGCGGTCTCGGCTTCGGCACATCATGCTCGGTGTCAGCGAGGTATCGCCAGATCGATCGGTAGGCGAAGTCGCCGAGCGCCACCAGCACCGATGGCGCAAGGATGGCGAGTTCCCGGTCGAGCCACGCCGCACACGCGTCTCGCTCCTCGATCGTGGGCTTGTTCTGCGGCGGGGCACATCGGACTGGTGCCGTTACCCACGCTCCGGAGAGCCTCAATCCGTCGTCACGACCCGAGGACTCGGGCCGATTCGCGAAGCCGGTTCGCCACATGGCTCGGTAGAGCCAGTCGCCGCTGCGATCGCCGGTGAACATCCGCCCGGTCCGGTTTGCACCATGGGCCGCGGGAGCAAGACCAACGACGACGAGTCCGGCGTGCGGATCGCCAAAGCCCGGAACGGGTCTCCCCCAATACTCCTCGTCGACGAACGCCGCCCGCTTGTTCGCGGCGACCGTCTCCCGCCACGCGACGAGGCGCGGGCAGCGACGGCAGTCGACGATCTCCTCCGTCAGGAGCGCGAGTTCGTCGACATCACCCATCGGGAGGCAGGAGTCCGGCCGGATACGAGGCGGCGTTCGACCACAGCATCCATCCGTTCGCGCGATCGTCAACTCTGCTCTGGATGTCCCGAACGTCAGAGGTTGAGATCGTCCACGTCTGGATCCACGGTCGGTAGTAGGCGAATCCCTCGAGTCGCGAAAGGCCGCTCACCAGCGCGGACTCGACGATGTCGGCTGCGTGGTCGTTGGGATCGGTGTACCCCTTCCAACCCGACCCGTAGTTGGTCGAATACAGCATCGGGCTCAGTACGTCGATCGTGCGAGACATGAGGCCGGGAAGCTGACCGACCCCCTCGTCGGTTCCGGACTCGAGCGTGATACCCAGCAGACTCGCTGCAACGCCACACCGCGGGCTCAGCACCAGGTACGCACGCTTCAGGAACGCCAGGATCGAGGCGACACGGATCTCCTCGGTGTAGTCATCGTCGAACACGGCGGTCGACACGTCGCCGCCGAACGGAAACGACGCGAAGTCGAATTGGATCTCATCGAAGCCGGCCCGACAGACCTCTTCTGCGAGCGCCACCGGATACTCGTACGACACCGGATCGGTGGGATCCATCCACGCATCTCCGTTCCGCGTGCGCCACAAGTCCGAGGTCCCCTCCTCCATCACTGCATGATCGGGCTCGGCCAACGCCATCGGTGTGTCCTGGAATGCGACGATCCGGGCGATCTTGTACAGATCGTGGCCATCCATGTCTGCAATGATCTCGGACAAGTCGTACTGGAGCGTCACGGCAGAAGCCTGGTGGGCGCCCTCGACCGTGGTGTCGTGAAACACCGTGCCGAACTCGTCCTTGACGTCCACGACGAACGCATTGATACCGGTCGAGTCGGCCATGGCAAGGAGCCGCTGCCAGTGCTCGGAATCCCCTGCGGCGGATCCGCTGACACGCACGCCGTGCACGACGATGGGCTCCATCGTCGTGTCGATCTCGCTCGTCGAGCCGTCCCACGGCACGCTCGCGTCCTGCCACGTCGAGCGTGTGAGGGAGAGTTCCCCCGGTATCGCCCGGACGATTTCGAACAGGCCGTCGTCGTTCGTCACTTCGCGGCCTTCGCCGAGCGTAACTGCAACCCCAGGCAGTGCGACACCCCGATTGGTCGATACCCGGCCCGAAAGCACGACCGGCTCGAGACGGAATTCGATGCGATCCTCTCTGGGCTGATCGTCGACGATCTCGCTCTGCGGTTCAAATCCCGGGGCAGACACCTCGATGGTCGTCGAGTCCTGGGACCAGACAAAGGCGGGTACCCCTTCGCCGGTCTCGAACACGGAAGCCCCCTCAACGGCGATGTCGGCATCGAGCACGCTCAGATCGTCGCCGGCAAGGACCACGACTTCGATGGTCGGCGGTCCGACCTCTGGTGGGCGAAGTGAGGACGCGTCGAGCGGAGCCGGGCTGGTACAGCCGGCCGCAGCGATGGAGAGGAGGGTCATCGCAAGAGCGAAGTAGCGTGTGATTCGGATCATGGTTGCCGGTAGGCCAGGAAAGCGTAATGAACCGTTGCCGATGACGCGGACGCGTGATATGTTCAGACAGCTCTCTCCGAAAAGAGGGGGGAAGAGGAGCACATGGCTGAGCGTGGACGGGTGACCGCAGCAGCGGACGCCGTCGGTCGGTACCTCGGACAGGTATCGGATCACGGCCTGCTCGATGCCGAGGACGAGATTCGTCTCGCCCGAACCATGGAGTCGGGCAAGAAGGCGCAACGACGACTCGAGTCGGGCGATCCTGTCGAGGCAGCCGAACGAGCTTCGCTGTATCGAATGGTCGAGATGGCAGATGAAGCGAAGGACATCTTCATCCGCTCGAATCTCCGGCTCGTCGTCTCGATCGCAAAACGCTACACCGGACGCGGCCTCGACCTGCTCGACCTTGTCCAGGAAGGCAACCTCGGGCTCATTCGCGCGGTCGAGAAGTTCGACTGGCGCAAGGGCTTCAAGTTCTCCACCTACGCCACCTGGTGGATTCGCCAATCCATCACACGCGGCCTGGGAAATCAGGGCAGAACGATCCGGCTGCCGGTGCACATGGTGGACGTCGTTCGCACCGTGCAGGAGGCTGAACTGAGCCTGCAGGAGCAGCTTCGCAGAGCGCCAACCGTCTCAGAGATTGCCGAAGTGAGCGGTCTCGACGAAGACCGGATCGAGATGGCACGGACTACACCAGGCGACACGATCTCGCTCGACCGACCGGTCGGCGAAGAAGGCGATGCTCAACTCGGCGACTTCGTCGAGGACGAGGCGACCCCCGATCCGTTCACCGTCGTCGCCGAGATCGCGCGTTCCGAAGAAGTGTCCAAGGCGCTTGGCGTGCTCGAGGAGCGGGAGTGTACGGTGCTCATCATGCGATTCGGAATCGGCGGGAACCCGCCACGGACGCTCTCCAGCGTTGGCGCCGAACTCGGAATCACACGAGAACGCGTGCGGCAGATCGAGAACCGAGCGCTCGGAAAACTCCGGCACCCAAGCGCCCTCTACGACCTGAGATCGCTGCTTTGAGAAGTAGATCAGGAGCAGGTAGCAAGCAGCAGTAGACCAGTACCGCTCTACTCCGCCACTCCGCCACTCCGCCACTCCGCTACTCCGCTACTCCGCTACTCCGCTACTCCGCTACGAACTAGAACAACCGGAGTACGTCCGAGTCGGCCCCTTTCAACGTCTCGTAGTCGACCTCCGTCCAGGTTATTCCTCGATCAGTTGCGAGCGTCCTGGCCTGAGGCTTCACCGCTTGAGCCACGAAGATTCCACGCACCGGGGCGAGACGCTCGTCCCGGTTGAGGAACTCGAGATACCTCGTGAGTTGCTCGACACCGTCCATCTCGCCACGGCGCTTGATCTCGATGGCAACCGTCTCTCCTGAGGCGTCTCGGCAGAGCAGATCAACCGGTCCTATCGGCGTCGGGTACTCCCTGCGGATCAGCGTCATCCCCTCCTCGATCGCTTCCGGCTGCTCGGCAAGCAGCCGCTGGAGTTCGAGCTCAACGCCGTCCTTCTGAAGGCCGGGATCCTCTCCCAATTCGACGGTTGTGTCCATGTGGATCTCGTGAAGATCGATCGTGAGCTGCTCCCCTTTGCCGTTGGTGAGGAACCAGCGTCCACCTTCTTCGACGAGGTGGTTGGGTGCGTTCATCCAGTTGAGCGGCTTGTAGGCGCCGGCTTCGGCATGGACAAGAAGCGATCCGTCGGCCTTGATGATGATCAGCCTGGTGGCACGTGGCAGGTGCGCAGCAAGGCGACCTGCGTAGTTCACGGTGCAGTCTGCAACGACGATGCGCATGAATCGAAAGCGTACCCGCGGTCCGGCCGCTTCGGGCCAGGACGTCCCGGCGAGACCGGCCGCCGCCCTCCCGACCTGCAGCGGGCGTCAGCCGACCGAGCCCTCCATCTGAAGCTCGACGAGCCGATTCAGCTCGACGGCGTACTCCATCGGCAACTCCTTGACGATCGGCTCGATGAATCCGGCCACGACCATCGCCGTCGCTTGTTCCTCGGTAAGACCTCGTGACATCAGGTAGAAGAGTTGGTCCTCCCCCACCTTCGACACCGTCGCTTCGTGACCGATGTCGACATTCGACTCTTCGATCTCCATGTACGGATACGTGTCGGACCGAGAGTCCTCGTCGAGAATCAGAGCGTCACACCGGACGAAGGAACGGGCGTTCGTCGCCCCCGGTTCGACACGGACAAGTCCACGGTACCCCGCACGGCCACCGTGGATCGAGATCGATTTGGAAGTGATGAGCGATGTCGTGTTCGGGGCAACGTGGACGATCTTCGCACCCGCGTCCAGGTGCTGCCCGGCCCCGGCCATCGCGATCGAGAGGATCTCTCCGTGGGCACCCTCACCCATCAGCCACACCGCCGGATACTTGGCGGTGAACTTCGAACCGAGATTGCCGTCGACCCACTCCATGGTCGCGTTCTTGTATGCGACGGCGCGCTTCGTAACAAGATTGAAGACGTTGTTCGACCAGTTCTGGATCGTCGAGTAGCGGGCACGGCCGCCTTCCTTGACGACGATCTCGACCACGGCGGAGTGAAGTGAGTCGGACGAGTACACCGGGGCCGAGCAGCCCTCGACGTAGTGAACGAACGCGCCTTCATCAACGATGATCAACGTTCGTTCGAACTGACCCATGTTCTCCGCGTTGATGCGGAAGTAGGCCTGGAGCGGCTCGTCGAGATGCACGCCGGGGGGGATGTAGATGAAAGACCCACCAGACCAGACCGCGGAATTGAGTGCCGCGAACTTGTTGTCGTTCGGCGGGATGATGGTGCCGAAGTACTCCCGAACGATGTCCGGGTACTCGCGAACGGCGGTGTCCATGTCGGTGAACAGCACCCCGAGTTCCGCGAGATCCTCACGGTTCCGGTGGTACACCACTTCACTTTCATACTGCGCAGTTACGCCGGCGAGGTACTTTCTCTCGGCTTCGGGGATGCCGAGTTTCTCGTAGGTGTCCTTGATCGAGTCCGGGACCATGTCCCAGTCCTGAACCTGACCCTCGGTCGGTTTGATGTAGTAGTAGATGTTGTCGAAGTCGATCTCGTTGAGCGCCCCGTCGCCGACCCACTGAGGCAGCGGCTTGCGCAGGAATCTCCGGTACGACTTGAGTCGGAACTCGAGCATCCACTCGGGTTCCTTCTTCATTCGCGACATGTCACGAATGATCTGCTCGCTCAGACCCCTCTCGGGCTTGTAGACGTAGTCTTCTTCGTCGGACCAACCCAGTTGGTAGGAGCCGAGATCGAGATCGACGGTGGTCATGATGCTGTACTCCCCGGATTTGCACTATGGGCGTAGTGTCATTGTACGGTGCCCGTTGGACGAAGGGGACGGAGATTCGAGCGAGCGGCTTCGCCGGGGCAGGAACGAGTGGGAGTGGGGAAAACCGAACCGCCCCGGCGAACCGCCGCTCATACCCTCAACGCTCTCGCAGCGCCGTTCGTTCCCTTGCGGGATCAGAACATGTCCTCGCACCACGGTGCGACGTCGCCGCGAAACATGCGGCCGAGCAGGGTCACCGAATCCTGATCCCCGCGCACGAGGCCCGCCTCGGCCATAGCGTGCGCGTCACCGCCGCCGAGATACAGCGCTGCCAGCTCGGCCGCACCAAGCGTGAGGTCGATCGCCTGTTGATCGGTGCGCCGGCACGTTCCGATGCCCTCGGTCACGCCGAGGGCGAACGATCCTCCGCACTCCGGCAAGAACTCATCCTCGATAGCGAGATGGAGCGTCCCATCCGCTGCGTAGCCTCGTGCCCCGAGGGCGGTCGGCACGTCGAGGATTCGGAGATACAGCGCATCCAAGCGCTTCCGCGTGATCCTTCGATGGTCGGGCACCTTCCATCGAAGGGGGTCACCGACCGGCATGTTCCAGTAGTGCACGTTGGGAAACAGGTCGATGTTCATGAGAAATCGCCAAATGCCGGTGTGAGCGGCAGATGACGCGGTGATGATCTCACGGATTCTGATCTTCCCATCCGGGAAGGCGCCGGACCAATCGCCTTTCTGCCGATAGATCGCGTAGCCATCGGGGATGCCGTCGGTCTCGTGGAGGAGGTATCGGCGGGAAGAGAAACCGCCCGGCCTGCGCTTCTCCGGATCGAAGAACACGTCGATCTTCCACGCCGCCGCGTTGCGGGTCAACATCCCGGGGATCCGGACCCGCATCTCGTCGTAGAGGGCAGGGAGTACACCGCGCGCCTCTTCCACATCCACCAAACGGATCGTCCCGGCGGAACCCTCGACGGCGGCGCGTCCCTGTTCCATGTCGACTTCTTCGTTCTCCGTCGCAACTCCGAACCCATACCTGCCGTAGATGATGCTTTCAGATGCCCACAGTCCGGCGAGTGGCTCGTTTCGCGCGATCGTGTCCATCAGGTGATCTCGCATCATCGCCGTGAGCACGCCGCGGCGCCGGTGGGTCGGAGCCACGGTGACGACCGTCGTTCCTGCCATCGGAACACTCCCGCCACTGGGGACCGTCACGTCGAAGGGGAAGGCGCCGAGCGTTCCCACCATCGCGTCACCGTCGAAGGCTGCAACCGTTCGATCTCGCGGGAACATTTCGAAGAACCATTCCTCCGGCATGATCGTTCCGTCGAAGTCGTCACCGAAGCCTGCCGACACGGCGGCCCGGAAGGTCAACGCTTCGTCTTCGCGAATGGGGCGGGTTGTGATCTCCATGATGGGCCGAGACTACCGGCGATCGCGGAGCCTCACCGATGGCGATACGATCCACAGCGTTCGCACCCGGGAGGCAGAGCCATGGGACCGGTGAGGATCGCCGTCCAGATTCATCCGCAGCACACCGACTACACCGGTATTCGTGACACCGTCATGCAGGCCGAGGACATGGGTGTTGACGTTGTCTACAACTGGGATCACTTCTACCCGCTCTACGGCGGTGATCCGGATCCCAATGTGGGGAAGCACTTCGAGTGCTGGACGATGCTCGGGGCCTGGGCAGAGCAGACCAGTCGGATCCAGTTCGGTGCGCTCGTCACGTGCAATTCGTATCGCAATCCCGAACTCCTCGCCGACATGGCCAGAACCGTCGATCACATTTCCGATGGTCGGTTGATCCTCGGGATCGGGTCCGGTTGGTTCGAGAAGGACTACGACGAATACGGCTACGACTTCGGAACGAAGGGAAGCCGGCTCCGCGATCTCGATGCTGCCATGCCTCGGATCAGGGACCGGCTCGAGCGGCTCGATCCCCCGCCGACCCGTCACATTCCGATCCTGATCGGTGGCGGTGGAGAGAAGGTAACGCTACGAATCGTCGCCGAATACGCAGACGTGTGGCACACCTTCGGGGACCTCGAGACGGTCGCCCACAAGTCGAAGGTGCTGAACGAATGGTGCAATAGGGTCGATAGAGATCCGTCAGAAGTCGAGCGCTCGATCGGCATGCAGGCAGCGAACTTGGATCGAGCCGACGACTACCTCGCTTTGGGTATCACCGAATTCACCCTCGGCTTCACGGGTCCGGATCTGGATCTGGAGCCGGCGAAGGCGTGGCTGAAGTGGCGGGATTCGGTGAATGGGATGGTGTAGCGGAGTAGCCGAGTAGCGGAGTAGCCGAGTAGCTCGGTGGTCAACAATTGACCAGCGTCGAACGATCGTGCACGAGCCCCGGAGGCACCACGACGTGTGCCTCCGCTACTCCGCTACTCGGCTACCTCTCCCACGAACCGTCGTACGGACGGTGGGATGCCGACGCCGTCAAGGTTGTGGGGGTCCGGTTCCGGGACGCCCGGCGTGAGGGTCAGCGGGATGACGCCGGCCCAGATGGGGAGGTCGTAGTCCTCGGGTTCGTCACCGACGTCGTTCTCGCTGATCTTTGCCGAGTACTCCTCGATCGGGACGGCAACAACAAGCGTTCCCTTGTCCTCGCTGCGCGAGGGAGGCCTCGCTTCGGACCACCGGCCCGGGAGAGCGGCGTTGGTGATGGCCTTCAACGCAATCATTCGTTCTTCCGGTGAGTCGACGAATCGCGCCGTGCCGAACACCATGGCCGACCGGTAGTGCATCGAATGGTGGAAGACCGACCGCGCGGCGACGATCCCGTCGAGAAGCGTCGCCGTCACGGTGACGTCGGCACCCTTCTTCATCACATGCAGCATGCGACTCGCAGGAGAGCCATGGAAGTAGAGGGTGTCACCGACCCTGGCGTGGATCGTGGGAATCACGAACGCCGAGCCGTCTGCGACGAATCCGACATGGCAGATCAAGGCCTCATCGAAGATCTCATCCACGATCTCTCGGTCATACCGTGCCTTCTCTCGTGCCCGTTGGACCCGCGTGCGCTCGGTGGATGGTTCGGTCATGGAGCCATCCTAGGAAGGCGCACACCACGATCGGGGAGTCACGACGGGCTCGGTACTCACGGACGCGAACCGTGTCGCGTCGAAGCGCCGGCCGTCCAGCCGATGCTCCGACAGCGTCAACTGGAGATCAGTCCTTCTGATCGTCGATGAAGTCTTTCGCCTTGTCGGCACCAGTCTCGATCTGATCGGTTGCCTTGCCACCGGTCGCTGAGTCGGCCAACTTCGCGCCCTTGTCGACTACGTCCTTGGCCGCGTCGGCATGATCGCCGGCCAGGTCCTTTGCCTTGTCGAACATGTCTCCGAGTCCCATATCTCCTCGTTCTCTTGCTTGGTCGGTCCGATCGTACCGCTACCCGGGACCCCACCTCCTGGATCGTCACTGTAGCTACTCGAGTGGATGGCTCATCGAGCATCTCGGATCTGCAATATGCTGGTTGGGTGGCGACTCAATGCAACTCCAAGGTCCTTCCTCTGCGGCTCGGTTCACGCGATCGCCCAGATGCATGAACTACCACCTGCTCGCCAAGATCTACGACACCGTGCTCGCACCGACCGAGCGCATGGGCGTGCGCGATCAGCGCCGACGACTGATGGACGGACTGACAGGAAGGATCGTCGAGATCGGCGCAGGCACAGGACTCAACGTCCCCCTCTACCCGACGACGGCAGATGAGATCCACGCCCTCGAACGCGATCAGCATATGGTGGAGCGGCTCAAGAGAAGGGCCCGCGATGCTCCCGTTCCCCTGTTCCTCTACCGGGGAGACGCCCACGATCTACCGTTCTCCGACGGTGTCTTCGACGCCGCGATCATCACGTTTGCCCTGTGCACAATCCCCCAACCGGTGCGGGCGCTCGACGAAGCTCACCGTGTGGTCCGACCCGGCGGAATGCTCCGTTTCCTCGAGCACATCCGCTCACCAATCGCGCGAACTCCGCGCTGGCAGGATCGCATCAATCCGATGTGGGGAAGAGTGTCTGGTGGATGCAGACTCAACCAGCCAACCGTCGAGATCCTCGAGGCAACCCGTTGGGAGATGGACGAGGTCTGGCGATCCGGTGGCGGTTTCGTGGCCGCCGGTCAGGCCTTCCGAACCTGATCCCGCAGCGCCACTCCGAACGCGTCGATGACACGCATCGGTGTCGTTGCGTGGGGAGATACCCGGATCCATCCGTTCCGCTCAGAGACCACGAATCCTGATGCTGCCAGAGCTTCGACCGCATCAGCAGCCGGGACACCCGGAATCCTGAACGTGACGATTCCGGCCCGCTCGCCGTCCGATCGCCACGGTGCGATCACCTCAGCACCGACCGACCGGACCAGGTCGAGGACAGCGCCCGATCTCTCGAGCACCGCTGCCTCGATGTCCGCGATGCCGCCGGACCCGAGCACCTGCAACGCCGTGGCTGCCGCGACGGCGCCGGGTAGGTTCGGCGAACTCTCGAGGAACCGATTCGCCGTCCGCAGTGCCGGATGGGGAGGCGGTGCCTCGAAGGCAAAACTGTCTTCGACGCTCCACCACCCGGTGAGCGTCGGCGCGAGCCGATCGAACACCCGCGGAGAGACCGCCATCACGCCGGCGGAGAAGCCTGCCCGCAGCCACTTCTGCCCCCCAGCGACGAACACGTCGGCGTTCCCGAGGCCGGCCTCAATCGCACCGAGACCTTGGATGCCATCGACGAGCACGAGCGCATCGCCTGCCGCCTCCACAATCGCATCGATGTCGACACGGAACCCAGTCATGTAGTCGACGAGGCTCACGGCCACGAGGCGAGTGTCGCCGTCGATAGCTGCGCCGAGCGCAGCTGCGTCGACCCGACGGTCGGTGATCTCGACGGCGCGCACCTCGGGTCCGCCAACAGCCTCGGCACGCAGCCACGGGTAGCGATTGGCCGGGAATTCATGGGCAGGGACCACGACATTTCCACCCGAGCCGACGAGCCCGAAGGCGATCTGCATGATGCCGGCTCCGGTCGACGGAACGGAGGTGGCGTACCCTTCTGCGACACCGAGAGCACCAGCGATCGTCCTACATGACTGGTCGTAGGCCGGGCCGATGATCTGGGTGGCCGGTCGGTCGCCTGCAGCAACCCCGTCGAGCAGGTCGGCACTGGCCTTCCTGGCCGACTTCGACGCAGGACCAACCGAAGCAAAGTTGAGGTAGCCGTCCTGCTCATCGAACTGGGCCAGGTACTCCTGATTCACGTCAATCCCCTCTCCCACACTTTGACGAGACGACCGAACTCCGGACTCGACGTGATGAGATCCTTGTGATGGCCGTCGGCAATGATCCGGCCGTCGTCGATCATGATGACACGATCGGCCCGCTCGGCCGAACGGAGGCGGTGTGCGATCACGATGGCGGTCCGACCGGCGAGGAGAACACGGAGCGCTCCCTCGATTTCCAATTCCGTCTCGGGATCGAGATTCGAGGTCGCCTCGTCGAGGACGATGACCGACGGGTCGTCCAGAAACGCCCGACCGAGAGCGACCAGTTGCCTCTCCCCCGGCAGAGAATCGGCTTCCACGCTCACGGACTTCGGTATCGAGACCTTCCGGCAAACTGCGAACCCAGCCGTCGATTCCCATTGCACGCAGCACGTTCCATACGTCGATGTCCGCGGCATCCGGGGCCCCGTACGTCAGGTTGTCTCTCAGCGTTCCGTTGAACAAGAAGCCGTCCTGCGGAATGAGAGCGATGGCGTCGGTTCGGGAGTTCATCGTGAGATCGCGCAGATTGGAGCCGTCAATCTCTACGTGTCCCTGCTGCGGGTCGTAGAAGCGGAGCACCAATTTCGCGATCGTCGACTTCCCGGCGCCGGTCTCGCCGACCACAGCGAGGCGCTGTCCGGCCGGAATCTCGAGATTGATCTGACGGAGCACCATGGTTTCGTCGTCGTAGCCGAACGTAACGTTCTTCAACGTGATCGTTCCAGAGACCGGCGTCTCGAGGTCGTGTGCAGATGGACGCTCGATGACGTGGGCCCTCACGTCGAGGAGATTGAAGAGTTTTGCAAGGGCGGCGATCGCTGCCTGGAGGAGGTTGTAGACATTCGCCAGGTTCACGATCGGTTGGAAGAACCAGTCGAGGTACAGCAGGAAGACGACGAGGGTCCCGAACGTCAACGACCCGTCCATCACGCGAATTCCGCCGATGGCCAGCACGGCGCCGAGCGCCATGATTCGAAGAAGACCGACCGTGGGGAAGTACCACGAGATCGCCGCAGCCGCCGACATGTTCGCCCGATAGTGGGATTCGTTGACCCGTCCGAAGGACGTCGCCTGAACCTGCTCCTGCGTGAACGCCTGAACGACACGAACGCCGGCGATCCCTTCCTGGAGTTCGGCAAGGACATGCCCGATCCGTTCACGTACCCGCTTGTAGGCCTTGGAGGCCTGCCGCTGGAAGACGACCGACACGCCGACGAGCACGCCGATGACGGCGAACGTCGCAAGTGCCATCTGCAAGTCAACGAGAACCATGGCCACAGCGACGCCGATCACCGTCAATCCATTCGACAAGGCCATCACCGCGCCGTCGCTGGCGAACTCCTGGAGGGACTCGATGTCCGACGTCATGCGACTCACCAGCACACCGCTCTTCGAACGGGAGAAGAAAGCGGTATCAGAGTGAATGAGGTGCCCGAAGACGACGCCGCGCAACTTCAACAGGTACTGCTCCCCCACCCAGGCGATTCCGTATCGGGAGATCATCACAAACACGTACTCCGCGAGGAGCAGAACGATGAACACAATGGCTGCACGGGATACCGCGACCTTGTCTCCTTCGGCGATGCCTCGATCGATACCCGCGCGGACCGTCAACGGACCGGCAAGGCGGGCAATCGTCCCGAACGTTGCGGCAACAAAGGCCCCGCCCACGGGGAGCCACAAGGAACGACCAAGGCGGGCCGCCCGAACGAGCAGACGGCGTCGATCCTCGACCTCGTAGCCACCGGCTTGCTGCATGTATCTCATCGCAGACCACCGGCGGTCCGGTCCTCGTCGTAGGCCAGGACCTCGCCGTATCTCGGGATCGTCGCCATCAACTCGTCGTGGGTACCAACCGCAACGATCGCGCCGTCCTCCAGGAAGACCACGAGGTCCGCCAACGCAAGGGTCGAGGTCCGGTGAGCGATGATCAGCGTCGTCCGCCCGGCCATCACGCTGCGAAGCGCTTCCTGGATATCCGCTTCCACGACGGCATCGACCGACGAGGTCGCGTCGTCGAGGATGAGTATCCGGGGGTCACGAAGAACGCTCCGGGCGAGCGCGATTCGCTGACGCTGCCCGCCCGACAGCGTGTGGCCTCGTTCGCCGATCACCGTGTCATAGCCATCGGACATCGAGCACACGAAGTCGTGAGCCTGAGCGAGACGGGCCGCCGACCGTACCCTCCGATCATCGGCATCGGGGTCCCCAACGCGAATGTTCTCGGCGATCGACGCCGAGAACAGGAACGTCTCCTGGAACACGATTGCTACCTCGGACCGCAGATCGTCGAGACGGAGATTGCGCACGTCGACGCCGTCAATCGTGACGGATCCCTCGAGCACGTCGTAGAACCGTGGTACGAGATTGGCGACCGTCGTCTTGCCAGACCCGGTTGTGCCCACGAGCGCGACGGCGGTTCCTCCCGGGAGAACGAGATCGACGCCTTCGAGAACCGGGGCACCGCCCGGGTATGCGAAGCGGACGCCGCTGAAGCGGACCTCCCCTGGTCCGTCGGGGAGATCAAGAGGCGACTCGGGATCCTCAATGATCGGGTCGGTCAGAAGGAGTTCGTCGATCCGAGAGGCGGACGCCGCGGCCCTCGGCAGGTTGGCGAAGAACCAGCCTGTGATCATGAGCGGGAGGACGAGAACCGCGAGGTACTGCGTGAACGCCACGAACTCGCCGGGCGTCAACGCTCCATCGATGACCCGGAGTCCACCAATCCACAGCACCGCCACGGTCCCGAACGATGGGATCAGCTCGAAGAGGGGTGCGTACTCCGATCGGTACCGTGCCATCTGGATCGTGTCTTCGTAAATTGCGAACGCGGCCGTCTGCAGGCGCTGCTCCTCTCGACGTTCCTGTCCGTACGCCTTGACGACCTCGACACCTGCAATTGTCTCCTCCACGACCTCGGCCAGATCGGCCAGCTTCTGCTGCACACTGAACGAGAGTCGGATGATGCGGCGCGCCAGGGTGTTGGCATTGAGAACCAGGGCCGGGATGGTCAGAGAAGCGACGGCGCCGAGTACCGGGTCGATCACAACCAGCACGACGATTACGACCACGAACATGACGATGTTGGCGATCACGATCGGGAGCATCATCAGGATCAGCCGGATCTGAGACAGATCCGAGGACGCCCGGGACATCAGTTGGCCGGTCGGCATGAGGTCGTGGAACGAGAAAGCAAGACGCTGAATGTGGCTGAACATACGGCCTCTCAGATCCGCCTCTACGCGATACGAGACTCGGAAACCGAAGTAGCGGCGGAACCCCATTCCCACGGCCTGGATCAACCCGACGCCAAACAGCACACCGATGAGGGGAAGAAGGAGGTCTCGCCGCTCGTCGAGGATGACGTCATCGATGATCAGCTTGACGATGTATGGAATCGTGACGACGGCGGCCATCCAGACGAGAGCCCCTGCGATCGCGATCGCTCCATCCCCCGGGTACGACCGCACGGTCTTGGCGAGGAGTCGAATGCCGGTCCGGGCGTCCGTATTCGATCGTTGCCGGCTCACGAGGATACGTCGCGTGCAACGTCCTCAATCGACGGAACGAGCGCAGGGACCACAATCACGATGAAGCCGATCACGTACGACCACACAAGCACGAGACCCACGGATCCAAGCGCAGCAAGCTTCCCACCGCCGGTCGTTGGCATGAGCACCGCGGCGCCCCAGGTCGTGAGCCCAAGCAGGATCACCGTGACGATCGCCGATATGAACGGCCGCCGGATCGGGGCCGGTATCCCCCACTCGTAGATCGCTGAGAGGACGCCGACGACCCAGGCTGCCAGCACGCCCGCGACAAGCCACGTCACAGAATCGACACCGATGCCGTGCTCCCGAAGCGCCGCCAAGATCCAGTCCCCCAATAGCAGCACGACATACGACAGTACCCAGCGCGATCCCTGCTCCAACGGTGAAGAGAACCCCGAGCCCCCGGGTCACCCAGTAGGGGCGCCACTCTTCAACTCCTTCGATCATCCGGAGCGCCTTCTGGACCGCGTAGATGGCCCGGGATCCCGACCAAAGGGCGACAAGGAGCGAAACCACGATCAACACGGTCTCCATGCTCCCCACGGTCTGTTGGGCCTCCCCGATGATCGAAACGATGAAATCGACGATCTCGACCGGGAACACCTCGGCAAGGATTCGCTCAACCTCGGCGACGCCATCCACCCCGGAGCCGAAAATCGAGAGCGCTGCGACCGCGGCGAGGGCCAACGGGACAAGGGCGAAGGAGACGTTGTAGGCGATAGCAGCCGACATGAGGAACGGGTCGGCCGCCATGATCCGCTTGATCGCCGACTTGAGCGGGTCGAAGCGGGGCGGTACCGAGATCATGAGTCAAGGATACGACGCGCACGGTCGCGAGCAGAAAACGTTCCGGTTCCTACACTCCACGCCGATGCACCGCATGATCCTGCTTGTTGTCGCCCTCGCCCTGACGGCCGCCGCCTGCGTGGCCGGCGCCGACGTGACCCCGGTCGACCCGAACGGCTCAACGACGACCTTCGCCCCGGTCTCCATTCTCCCCGGGACCGAAACGACCCGGTCGGGAGATCCGGCATCGACGACCGTCCCCGCCTCGACCACCACCACCGTTCCGCAGCGGCCGCCCGGAGTCGTTCCTTCCGAGAGCGTCGGCGAGCCTTGGGGTCAGGTTGTCGGCTTGACGATGTTCCGCGGCAACCCCACGCGAACCTACTTCGGCTCGGGGCCCGTCTCGGCGACGACGCCGAGTGTGTCCTGGCGTTTCCCCGAAAACCCGATGTGTGGCCAGTCCCCCGTCGGCAAGGAGCCGAAAGTCTGGTGCGGGAGCGGCTGGACCGGTCAACCGGTCGTGTGGGAGCGCCCCGACGGGATCACCGAAGTGATCTTCGGCGCCTACGACAAGCAGATTCACTTCCTCGACGCCGCCACCGGCGAACGCACACGCCCCGACTTCGACATGGGCGACATCATCAAGGGCTCCGTGACGCTCGACCCGGATGGTTTCCCGCTGCTCTACACCGGCTCTCGCGACCCGCGTTTCCGCATCATCGCGCTCGACGGTGATGAACCCCGCGAGGTGTGGTCGCTCCACGCAACGTCCGTCGAGGGGATCTGGAACGACGACTGGGATTCGAATCCGGTCATCGTCGACGACATCATGTACGAGGGCGGAGAGAACTCATGGTGGTTCGCGGTGAAGCTCAACCGTGGGTACGACGGCGACGGGAACGTGACCGTCGATCCTCAGGTCGTGTATCAGATGCCTGCGTGGACCGATGAGTTGACGGAGATCTTCGGACGTCAGCATTCGGTGGAGAGTTCGACAGCGGTCTTCGAACAGAGGGCGTATTTCTCGACATCGGCGGGACGAGTTGTGGGGGTCGACGTATCGAAGGTCGAGACGGGTGAGGCAGCGGTCTTCTTCGACTTCTGGACCGGCGACGACACCGACGCGACGATCAGCATCGACCGAGACGGCTTCCTCTACGTGGTTTCTCACGCCGACACGGCCAAGAAGAACAACACTGCCGCACGCCGGGTTCGCGAGGTTGGTGATCTCTCCAAGCTCGACCCGGACAACCCTGACGATCCGGTGATGTGGTCGGTTGACCTGTCGGCTGCGCGCGGAGAGGATGCCGGCGCCTGGGCAACACCAGCCCTCCACGCCGACGCCGGCATGATCTTCGTAGCGACCGACGCAGGCGATCTCGTGGGTGTCGACACGGCGACCGGGGATACGGTCTGGCAGGACTTCATCGGTGGCAACGCATGGTCGTCGCCGGTCATTGCGGACGACACCCTCGTCGTCGGCGCCGACTGCCTCACGAATCACTCCGGTTTCCGGGCCTACGACCTCACCAATCCGCGTTCACCAGAGCGCCTGTGGGATGTGACCGTGGGCACCGGCGCCTGCATCGAGTCGACCCCTGCGGTGTGGAATGGTCGGATCTATGTGGGTATCTCGCGACGGATTCTTCTACGCTCTTGAGAACTGATGGCTGGGAGTAGCTCGATCGAGACCGGGACGGGACGCAAAGTCTCTTCCGCGCTCGTGTTCAGCTTCGGCACCGCAGCGACCCTCGCCACCGTTCTGGGATTCTTCGGAGCGACCTGGTGGGGATTCGACCGACTCGCCGATTTCCGATTCCCCTACCTCGTCATCCTGGTGACCACTGCCATCATCTACGGCTTCGTCTTCCGCCGTGCTCTCTCTGCCGCATTCCTTCTTGCGGCCGTCGCAAACGCCGCTCTCCTCGCTCCGATGTGGCTCACGACACAACCGGTCGCCGCTTCGAATGACAGCATCAGAGTGGTGAGCCTCGACACCGACGGATCATCTGACCGCCGCCGTGCGATCGTCGAGTGGATCAACCAGGAAGAGGCCGACGTCGCCTTGCTCCACCATACGAGCGGAGATTGGGCGGCGACGTTGGACGACAGCGACGTCCCCTACCGGATCGTCGCCGCGCCGGTCGCGTCCGAGGCAACCGGTCGATCGCTCGTTCTGGTCAGGCACAACACAACGGCCTCACCCCTCCCACCTGTGCCGGCGCAGATGTCACCTTTCGCGTCGCGACCGAAAACAGCACGGCGACGGTGATCGGCATCTCCGTTCGGAATCCTGGTTCATCGTCCGCTGCGGACGACCGAATCGAGCGCTTCACGGCGGTGAATGCGGCCGCCTTGGGTATGCCAGGTCCAGTCGTCGTGACCGGAAATCTCGAGACCACCCGATGGTCCCACGCATTCGCACTGCTTGCCGAGGGGATGACCGACTCCGAGGACGGGTTCGGGTACGCAGCGACGTGGCCGTCATTCGACTGGCCGGTCGTCGGCAGCTACACCGGTCTGCCGGTCGATCACGCCGTCTACGTTGGAGCAATCACTGTGTCGTACCGTCGGATCGGACCCGACCTCGGCCCCGCTCACCGGCCGCTGCTCTTCGACATCTCACCTACCGGGTAGAGGGACCCCCGGGACCACACCCACAGTGCCCAGTACCCTCCTGGTCATGCGCTACGACTACACCACCATCACCGCCGGCTCAGTCAGTGAGATCACCGAGTCCGCCATCACACAAGCCGAAGCTGCGGTCGACGCCGCGGTTGGCGTCGCCGGGCCGCGTACCTACGCCAACACGATGGTGCCACTCGACCGCGCCGGCGTGTTGTTGTCCGACGCCTCGGGCCGAGGAGCGTTCATGGCGAAGGTCCACTCCGATGCCGACGTGCGCGCGGCCGGCGTCGCCGCAGGAGAACGGATGGCCAAGTGGGGTTCAGACCTCGTCATGCGTTCCGACCTCGCGGCGGCGATCCGCTCATACGCGATGACGGATGACGCCCGTTCCCTCGATGGCCTTGAGGCACGCAATCTCGACTTCTGGCTCCGCGACCTCCGCAGGGCAGGACACGACCTCGACGACGCAGACCGCGAGCGACTCCGCGAACTCCAGCAGCGGCTCATCGAACTGCAGGTTGCCTTCAGCAGCAACCTCGACGAGTGGGACGACGGCATCGACATGACGAGGGGCGACCTCGTCGGACTACCGGACTCCTACGTCGAACGTCTCGAGTCCGGCACCTCCGAAGCCACCTTCCGGGTCTCGATGCAATACCCGGACTACATCCCGTTTATCGAAGAGGCAGAGAACCGCGATCTGCGCCGGCAGATGCAGTTCAAGTTCTGGAATCGCGCCGCTGAAGAGAACACACCCCTCCTCGTCGAAGCTGTCGCTCTTCGCGAAGAGATCGCCGATCTCCTCGGATACGACACCTGGGCCCGGTTTGCCATGGAAGTCAAGATGGCCGACCCGGAAGCGGTGGACGAGCTCTACGACTCGATCATTCCCGGTCTCACCAGTCGCGGTGTCGAAGAACTCGCAGCACTCCAGGACCTCGCCTCACTCGACCTGGGCGACGAGGCGATCCAGTCGTGGGATTGGATGTACTACCACACGAAGCAACGCAGGCGTGACTTCGGCATCGACCAGAGCGAGGTCGCCGAGTATTTCCCACTCGAGACGGTGGTTGAAGGGATGTTCGAGATCACCGGCGGCGTCCTCGGGCTCGAGTATCGCGAGATCGAAGAGACCGGCGCATGGCACGATGACGTCAGGTTGTACGAGATCCGAAACAGCAGATCGGACCAGGCGATCGCCTACTTCTACGCCGACCTCTTCCCGCGGGAGGGCAAGTTCGGCCACGCCGCGTGCTTCTCGATACGGGGCGGCATGAGGGAGGAGAGCGGCGACTACCGGGCGCCGGTTGCCGCGATCGTCGCGAATTTCACGAAGCCGGGACCGGGATCCCCTTCGCTCCTCAAGCACGACGAGGCGGTCACCCTCTTTCATGAGTTTGGCCACGTCCTGCACTTCTGCCTGACCGAGGTCGATCACCCCCGGTTCGCCGGCTACGACACCGAGTGGGACTTCGTCGAGGCACCGTCGCAGATCATGGAGCACTGGATGTGGCAGCCGGAGGTGCTCCAACGGTTCGCTCGCCACTACACCACCGGCGAGATGATCCCATCCGATCTCGTCGAGCGACTCGTCGCTGCACGCGATCAGAACACGGCGCTCACCACGCTGCGACAGGCCTTCCTCGGCAAGTTCGATCTTGCCATCCACACGGGCCACGGCGACGTCGACATCGAACAGGCCACCCGTGACGCCTTCGCTCTGACGCTGATCCCGTACCACGACGGCACGCACTTCGCAGCGTCGTTCGGTCATCTCATGGGCGGGTACGACGCCGGCTACTACGGCTATCAGTGGGCCAAGGTCTACGGGGACGACATGTTCTCGGTCTTCTCCCACGAGGGCGTGCTCAGCCCCGAGGTCGGGGCCCGATATCGCAGCGAGGTGCTCGCACGGGGTTACTCCCGTGACGCCATAGAGCATCTCCGAGCCTTCCTCGGCCGGGAGCCGTCCTCCGACGCGTACCTCGAGAACCTGGGGCTGAAGGAGTGAGAAGGCCGGGAAATATCGGGCCATCTCTCCCGCCGCAAGCGGGAGAGATGGCCCGAGCGCAGCGAGGGTCGGAGGGGGCTCTGGGGAGCATGAGTCGGGGAGATGAGGCAAGGAACTCACTTGCAGCGACGGAAATCGCCCATCTCAAGCACCTCACTGCGGAGCTCGCCGACCCGACCGATCTCGACGCAGCAATCCATACGACTCGTACGGGCATCAAGCAACTCCGGGCCTTCCTCCGGCTGGCTCGCCAATCGATCGGAACGTCGACCTACCGAATCGAGAACGGAGCCCTCGGCCACACAGCTCGGTTGCTCGCACCGGCCCGCGAACGCGTATGTGCTCATCGAGACAGCGGGGGAACTCGGTGCCGCGGATCGCATTCTCGCCGAGCTCAACGAAGACCATACGAGGGCGATCGACGCCCTTGAAGCAGGACCTCGAATCGAAGCCGTGCACCGTCTCGAATCCGCGATCGACCGGTGGAGGCTTCTCGAGTGGCACGGTCCGGATTCATTGTCCATCGGGGTAGGGCTCGTCCGGACGTACGGTCGGGGGCTCGCCGACCTCGAGACCGTCCGAGCGGCGCCGGTGGCGATGGCCTTCCACGGTTGGAGGCGACGCGTCAAGTACCTCCGATATCAACTCGAAGCACTCGATGCGCCGACCATGTTCCTCGGCCCGTACACCCTTCTCGGTGACGATCTGGGCTTCGAACACGACCAGACCGTGCTGCTCGGCATCTGCGAGCTGCACACCAACGACGAGACCTTCTCATCCCTCGCTCACCGCTCGCTCGAACGACGAGAGGAGCTGAGGGCCAGCGCGATCAACCGCGGGGCCCTGCTCTTCGACCAGGAACCGGATTCCTTCCGCCGTACCGTCGAGGAGATGATCGGCCTCCATTGAGTAGCTGAGAGGTCCCGGTGTATTCGCTCTGGCTGAAGGAGATCAGTAGTCCAGTAGATCAGTAGATCAGTAGATCAGTAGATCAGTAGATCAGTAGATCAGTAGATCAGTCGTCGGACGCGAGCCGGTCTGAAGACTCGGTTCTCGATAGTTCGGTCGCCAGGGCTCGGGCTGCTTGGCGGTCGGGTTTGCCGTTGGGAAGGAGTGGGAGTCGGTCGACGAGGATCCACCGCTTCGGGGTTTCGTGACGCGCGAGGCGGTCTCCGACTGCATCTTCAATCCGCGAAACGTCGACGCGGTCCGACTCAACAACGGCCACGACGACCTGTCCCCACTCCTCGTCGTCGACGCCTACCACCACCGCGTGGGCGACCTCCGGTACTGTTACGATCGCGGCCTCGACGAACGACGCTCGCACGTTCTCGCCTCCGGTGACGATGACGTCGTCGGTGCGACCGGTGACGACCAGCCTCCCCTCACCATCCACGTGCCCAAGGTCGCCCGTGCGGAATGGACCGACGCGGGGCGTCTCACCGAGGTATCCCGGTGAGACAGCCGGGCCATCGATGAGGATCTCCCCATGGTCGAACGAAACGGCGAATCCGTCGAGGGGACGGCCAGCGGTCCCAAGCGACTGCTGCGTCGTCCCCGGTTCAACGGTGGCGATCTGCGAGCAGGTCTCGGTCATCCCGTACGTCTGGAGGACCGGTAGACCCGCCGCGAGGCCGCGCTCCACAAGGGCCCCACTCGCAGGCGCACCGCCCAGCAGAACACCTTTGATACCTTCGTAGTAGGGGCCCGGGTCGACCTCGAGAATCCTGTGGAGCATCGTTGGGACGAGGCTGGCTATCGACACAGAGCCGCCACTCAGACTCGCGGCCACTCCGACCGCATCGAACCCTGGTTGGAGTTCGACGGACCCGCCGGCAGTGAAACTCCTCCAAACAACCGAGAGACCTCCGACATGGAAGAGAGGGAGCGTCAGCAGCCACCGATCGCTGCTGTCGTTCCCAAGCCTGCGCCGGGAGGCTTCGACGGCGGCGGTCACGTTCCCGGGGGTGAGGATGACACCTCTCGGACGTCCGGAGCTTCCGGACGTTGGAACAACGGCGTATGGGGACTCTCGGGGGGCACCATTCGCCTCGATGCGATGCGGTCCGTATGGCACCGGCACCGCTCCGAGTCGAGGGATCGCGACCAGTGCGATGACGGTCGCCGGATCCAAGGTCGCCTCCAGGGGGACCAGGTCGCCGGCTTCGATCCCTTCGTCGAGGAGAGACCGGGCGTACCCGTCGGCGCGGCGGTCGAGCTCCGCGTATGAGATCGAATCGTCGGCGAATACCACCGCCGGGGAATCGGGATTCACCCCCGCGTGGATCTTCACCCACTCGTGAGGCAGGGTGTCGGTCATGGCGATCACTACAGTATCGCCTCGTGACGTCTGAGATATTCGACCAAGCTTCGTGGGACCCCGCTACGGGGTTCGACTTCACCGACATCACCTATCATCGATCCTCCGAGATCGGTGCCGTCCGGATAGCTTTCGACCGCCCCGAGGTTCGCAATGCGTTCCGCCCGCACACCGTCGACGAGTTGTACACGGCGCTCGATCATGCACGGATGACCTCCGATGTGGGAGTGGTGCTCCTGACCGGCAACGGTCCGTCGCCGAAGGATGGCGGTTGGGCGTTCTGCTCGGGTGGGGATCAGCGGATTCGTGGCGCCGACGGCTACCAGTACGAAGGTGAGGAAGGGGTCGACGCCGCAAGGCTCGGACGACTCCACATTCTCGAGGTGCAGCGTCTGATCCGCTTCATGCCGAAGATCGTGATTGCCGTCGTTCCCGGATGGGCCGTCGGCGGCGGCCACAGTCTCCACGTCGTGTGCGACCTGACGCTCGCCTCACGAGAGCACGCCATCTTCAAACAGACCGACGCCGACGTCGCCTCCTTCGATGGCGGATACGGGTCGGCGCTGCTCGCTCGCCAGGTTGGCCAGAAACGCGCCAGAGAGGTGTTCTTCCTCGGACGCGAGTACTCGGCGCAGGACGCGTACGAGATGGGGATGGTCAACGCCGTCGTGGATCACGCCGACCTCGAGGCCGTCGCACTCCAGTGGGCGCGCGAAATCGTCACCAAGAGTCCGACGGCCCAGCGGATGCTGAAGTACGCCTTCAATCTCCAGGACGATGGCATGGTCGGCCAGCAGCTCTTCGCCGGCGAGGCAACCCGTCTTGCGTACGGCACAGACGAAGCGAAGGAAGGCCGCGACGCGTTCCTCGAGAAACGCGACCAGGACTACAGCAACTTCCCGTGGCACTTCTGAAGCAGCCAATAGCGTTTCTCAGGCTGTCTGCTGTTCGCTTTTCGCTGTCCGCTCTCATCGCGGGCAAGCACACCGAAGCGTCCCCGACGGCCCTGCTATGAACCCATGGGTTCTTGCTTCTCGGCCCGCGACGCTGCCTGCGGCGACAGCGCCCGTCATCGTCGGGAGTTCGCTTGCCGGGGCAGCAGGGGTGTTCCGGTGGGATGCGCTGGTTGTGATCCTCTTCTCGGCACTCGCAATCCAGGTGGGAGTGAACTTCGCGAACGACCTCGCCGACGCCCAGAAGGGTGCCGACACCGAAACCCGGATCGGACCTCCTCGCGCCGTAGCAACGGGGTTGCTGAGTGCGGAGCACATGAAGCGCGGGATCGTGATCGCATTCGGACTTGCAGCGATCGCAGGGGTCTACCTGATCTGGCTCGCCGGTTGGGTGATTCTCGCCATCGGCGTCATCTCGATCATCGCGGCACTCGGCTACACGAACGGCCCGATTCCGTACGGCTACCACGGACTCGGTGAACTGTTCGTCTTCATCTTCTTCGGCCTCGTCGCCACCGTCGGCACACGCTACGTCTATGACCGGACCGCACCGGCGGACGCATGGGTGAGCGGGATCTCCATGGGCCTTCTCGCCGCAGCGATCCTCGTGGCAAACAACGTGAGAGACAGCGACACGGATCGGGTCGCAGGAAAGCGCACGCTCGCGGTGGTTCTCGGGCGGAACCCGGCCCGGGTGGTCTACGCCACCATGGTTCTCGGATCCTTCGCCGTCGTAGCCGCCGCAGTGCCGGTCGGTACCCTCCCGACGTGGTCGCTGCTCACGCTCCTGGCGCTCCCTCTCACCGTGCCGCCGATCAGAACGATCTTTGTGGAAACAGCGGGGCCGCCGCTCATCGGAGTGCTCAAGGACACCGCGCGACTTCAACTCGTCTTCGCCGCCCTGCTCGCCGTTGGGGTCCTGATCGCGTAATCGGCGGTAACCTCGCCAGTGTGGACCCAGCAGAAGCCCTCACAATGCGACTGGCAGGCGCGCTCGCCGACCTTGGGCTGCGCCACGCGGTCATCTCCCCCGGTTCACGGAGCACACCGCTCGCTCTGGCCTTCGCGGCCGAGCCAAGAATCCTCAGTCACGTGCTGTTCGACGAGCGATCGGCCGGGTTCTTCGCTCTCGGCATCGCCAAACAAGGAGGCATCCCAGCAGCACTCGTGTGCACATCCGGCACGGCCACGACGAACTACCTCCCATCGGTGGTTGAGGCGAGCCATGCGCGAGTGCCGCTCCTTGTCCTGACGGCGGATCGTCCTCCCGAGCTCCGTGGTGCGGCCGCTCCCCAGACCATCGACCAGGTCGATCTCTATGGATCCGCCGTCCGCATGTTCCACGACGTCGGTGTCCCCTGCGAAGCCAACGCCGCGGGAGCACCGTCGCTCGCCCTCCGTGCATGGTCGGCTGCCCTCGATGCGCCCCACGGTCCGGTCCACTTGAACTTCCCATTCCGTGAACCGCTCGCGACCCCGACCGAGGCGGCAAATCCAACGACACTCCGGCACCACCGCGGCGAGGTCCAGCTTCCGCCCGAGGATCTCGTCGATCTCGGCGAACGCCTCTCGGGTAGGCAAACGCTCATCGTCGCCGGCGGGCACCAGCGTCCCGGTTTTGCCGCTGCCTCGGCCATGTTCGCCGGCCAGGCGTCGATTCCCGTTGTGGCAGACATCCAGTGTCGCTTCCCGTCACCATCAACGATCGTCCACGGCGACCTCATTGCCACAACCGGATTCTTCCAAGAACACGAGCCGGAGGTCATCGTCCGGGTCGGACAGATTCCAACCTCGCGACCGATCTGGTCCTGGCTCCAGGAAACCAGTGCCGAACAGGTAACCATCGATGACGCCGGGTGGCGTGATCCGCTCGGCACCGCAACGACGGCGTACCGAGCCGATCCGGCAATCACGTTCGCCGACCTCGCCGGACGTGTGACGCCGACCCCGGCTTGGTGGCTTCCAACGTGGCAAGCGGCCGACCACACCGTGGGCCTCGCCGTAGATCGGATCCTCGAAGCTGAGCCCTTCCCGAATGAACCGGCGATCGCCAGGGCCGTATGGGAGTCCTCCCCCGCCGGGGCCACCGTCTACGCAGCCTCTTCGATGCCGATCAGGGACCTCGATTCCTTCTCCGGTTCAACTCGCGGCGAGATCGCAGCGTTGTCGAATCGCGGAGCGAACGGCATCGACGGTCTGCTCTCCGCCGCAGCTGGAGCTGCAGCATCCGATGGCCGACGCGTCGTCGTACTCGCCGGCGACCTCTCGGTTCTCCACGACGCCACGGCACTCGGCGTGATCGCCCGCCTCAACCTTGACGTCACGATCGTGGCCATCAACAACGACGGCGGCGGCATCTTCCACTTCCTCCCCCAAGCCGACCGAATCGAGCCCGCTCGATTCGAGTTGCTCTTCGGCACGCCGCACGGGCACTCGCTCGCGGCAATCGCAGAAGCCTTCGGAGTGCCGGGTCGCGAGGTCGCCGATGGTCAGGACCTCCGAGCGGCGATCGCCGCAACGAAGGGTCCGTCGCTCATCGAGATACGCACGAACCGGACGAGGAACGTCGAGGTTCACGAGAGACTCCGCGACGCCGCGAGGGAAGCGCTGGGGAAGTAGCAAGTGGCAGGACGGACTACGGTCTACGTTGCTGCGAGCAGCTCCAACATCGGGCGGAGCTTCAATCGGGTCTCGAGCAATTCTGAGTCGGGATTCGAATCTGCGACGATGCCCGCCCCTGCGAAGACGTGGGCACTCGTTCCATCAAGCAGCCCACAACGGAGTCCTATGGCGAACTCACCGTCACCGGCTCCGTCGACCCATCCAACCCCACCCGTATACCATCCGCGATCGAATGGCTCGACTCTTGCGATGAACGCTTGTGCCGCCTCTCTCGGGGTGCCGCCGACCGCCGGGGTCGGGTGGAGCGCATCGACGAGATCGAGTACGTGGACGTCGGGTCGGGTTGTGCCGGTAACGGTGGTCGAGAGATGCTGCACGGTGGCCATACGCCTCAACGACGGTCCAGCCGGCACGTCCAGGTCGTCGGTGAACGGCTTGATCCGTTCCGCGATGTCATCGACGACGTACCGGTGTTCGATCCGGTCCTTCTTCGAACGCATCAATGCCTCGGCGAGCGTGCGATCCTCCGCCTCTCCCTCGCCTCGAGGTGCGGTGCCCGCGAGCGGGTTCGACGTCACGACTCCCCCCGAGGAGCGGACGAGCAGTTCAGGACTGGCCCCGACGAAGGTCGCACCGCTGACGCGCCAGCCGAAGCCGAAGCACTGCCGATACGAGCGTTCGAGATGGCTTACAACGTCGAAACCGTCGGGAGCAGTGTCGGATCGAACGATGACCGACCGAGCCAGCACGACCTTGCGGATCGCCCCATCTTCGATCGCTGCGATGGCCTCGGCGACGGCGGTCGTCCACTCGGAAACGGGGGGACAGGACTCCAGCGTGTGATCTCCCAGATTGGGGTACGCCGCGTCCCGTGGAGTCTCGAATAGGCGGAGACGGTCGACGATCGATTCTGCGTCGACCTCCCGTGGGATCGCAAGCAGCAGACGTCGGTCACCGGCGTGGCTCAGCAGCGTCGCTATCGGGAGTACCGCATCGGCAGACCCGAACGATGTCCACGGTTCGGACGTGGGTCCGTCGGGCGAGAACGAGAAGCCCGTGAAGGCTCGAAACGGCTCGGGCAGCGACCATGCATCGACGGCGGATCGGAGACGTGTGAACCGCTCCGCGCCGGAAGCCGATGCCTTCGCAGCGATCCCCAGACCTCCAAGTGCGCCGTTTTCAGGGGAGGAGAAGTAGAAGGTGCCCTCGAAGCGATCAGAACCGGCGCGAACGAACGACAACGGTTCGACGTCGAGAGGAATCACGGCGAACCGCATGCCGTCTGCTCCGACGGTGAGCGCGGAACGAAGATCGAGGTGTCGGTCGGGGATCATCGAAACGTGATGCTACCGGGCGGCTGGGAGTGTGCGGAGAGCTGTCGGCGCTGGGGAGGCAGTGGCGCGACCGAAGACCACCCCCGAGCAATCACTCTTCCCCGTCGTCATACCGCCAGGCCACCCGGCTCTCGACGTGGGACACCCCGTCGAGGCGTGACGCAAGCTCGGAGAGCAGTCGAGCCTCGTTCCTGGTGCCGACCTCGCCGACGAAGGTGACGACGCCGTTCGCAACACTCACGTTGAGTTGATCCGGGTCGATGAACAGCACGCGACGGATCAAATCCTCCCGAATCTCATCCTCAATCACATCGTCCGGTCTGGTGAACACGGAGACAATGTCGGCACGCGAGATGATGCCGAGCAGTCGCGAATCATCATCGACAACGGGGAGTCTCTTGATGTCCTGGAACGTCATCATCTTCGCTGCATCGTAGATTTCGGTGTCCGGACCGGTCGTGACCACCCCCGATGACATGACATCGCCGACCGTCTCCCCGGGTTCGATCGCCCCTTCCTGACGCTCAACCTCGAGGCGAAGGAAATCGGCCTCAGTGATGATCCCGATCAGCGTCCCATCGCCGGACGTTACCGGAAGCCCGCTGACCCGGTTCCTGAACATGAGCCGAGCCGCATCGCGGATCCCGGTCTCGCGCGAAACCGTGATCACTTCGGTCGTCATGAGGTCTACGACCTGCACTCTTCGTCCCTCTCGTCGGCGTTCGGCGCCATTGTTGCAGTTTCGTCACAGGGCCGTCGGGAAATCGGCCCGGATTCGATCGAACGCTGCGACGGAGGGTCTCACCTTGATGCGAGCATCGACCACGCGAACACCCATGCCGGGAGTGCCCACCTTGACGGGGTTGAGATCCATCTCGACCATCTCCGGAATGTCCTCGATCATGGCCGAGACGCGAAGGAGGGTCTCCTTGACGGCATCGATATCGCCGGCTTCCCCGCCGCGGTACCCCTCGAGCAACCGCGCCGACTTCACCGACTTGATCATGTCATCGACATCGAGATCGGTGAGCGGATGGATGCGGAATGCAACGTCCCCGATGAGTTCGACGAAAACACCACCGAGACCGAACACCACGAGCGGTCCGAAATTGGGATCCTCGATCATCCCGATCAGGATCTCATGGCCACCGGCGACGAACTCCTGCAGAAGAACAGCTTCCGGATCGGGCACGGCCGCCGTGACCTGCAGGTATGCGGCTCGCACGGCCTCTTCTCCTTGAACATTGAGGACGACGCCGCCGACATCGGACTTGTGGAGCGCCGATGGCGAGATGACCTTGAGCACCACTGGGCCACCGATCGCGGCGGCGCGTTCGACCGCCTCGTCTTCGGTTGAAACCACTGCCGAAGCAGGAAGCCGCAGTCCATACGACTCGAGCACCGTGTCGACGGTGTCGGGGTCGAGCCAATCTCCTCCGGGAGTCATACCAACCAGAGCGGCGTCGAGCGCGTTGCGGGCTCGCTCCGAATCGAGGTCCGTGAACTCTGGGATCTCACCCTCAGGCTGGTTGAGCCACTCGCCGTAGCGGACAGCGTCGTAGAGGGCACGGGCCGCACGTTCGGGGAACGCAAATTCCGGTACGCTCGATCGCACCTTCGGAGCATCGTCTGAGACCTTGCCTGATTGCATGAACACGGCCAGGAACGTCTTGTCGTCCTCGTGCGCCTCTCCGACGTCGCGAATCGTGCTCTGGATCTCAGCAACGCCGATCGGCGACGCCGGGATGTAGATGGCAATGACCGCGTCGAGTTCGTCGGCCGCGAGCATTGCTTCGAGCACGTTTCGGTACTCGGGTGCGCCTGCTGCGGCGATCATGTCGACCGGATTCCGCACCGCAGCCTCAGGCGACAGGAAGTCGCGCAACTGCTGCTGCAGGCCCTCCGAGAGGATCGGCACTTCGAGGCCCCGCGACTCGAGCCCATCCACCGCGAGGATCGCCGGTCCACCGGCATTGGTCACGATGCCGACCCGCCGCCCCTTGGGGACCGGCTCGTTTGACAGCAGGCTGGTGACGTCGAATAGCTCCTCGAGCGTGTCGACACGGATAACGCCGGTCTGGTGAAAGAGCGCGTCGACGGCGACGTCGAGGCTTGCCAACGACCCTGTGTGGCTGCTCGCAGCCCGAGCCCCTGAGGCGGTGCGGCCCGACTTGACGGCCACGATCGGCTTCTTCCTTGCGATCCGTCGCGCGAACCGGGCGAATCGTCTCGGATTCCCGAAGGATTCCATGTACAGGAGGATCACGTCGGTCGACGGGTCGTCCTCCCAGTAGAGCAGCAGGTCGTCACCGGAGACGTCTGCGAGATTCCCAACCGACACGAACGTCGAGATGCCGATGTTGTGTCGCGCCGCGTAGTCGAGGATCGCAAGCCCGAGTGCACCCGACTGGGACGAGAGTGCGACATTGCCCCGTGGCGGCCGAATCGGCCCGAACTGCCCGTCGAGACTGATCGCCGGATCGGTGTTCAACAGCCCCATGCAGTTCGGTCCCACCATACGAATCCCCACGGACCGAACGAGATCAAGCAGCTCGGCCTCGAGTTCGATCCCTGGGCCCCCAATCTCGGAGAACCCCGCCGAGATCACGACCAGGGCACGTACGCCCTTCTCGATGCACTGCTTCACGGTCTCGATCACGCGCTTCGACGACACAACGATGAAGGCGAGATCGACACTACCCGGGATATCAAGGACCGTCGGATAGGCGGCAACCGATCGTACGACCGGCGACGTCGGGTTGACCGGGTAGACCGGTCCGCTGAAGTCACCGTTGATGAGGTTGTTGAAGAGCCGCCCGCCGATCGACGATACGTCGCGGCTTGCTCCGATGACCGCCACGGATTGCGGCGCCATGAGCGGCATCATCGATTGTGCCACCGCACGCTGCTCTCGGTCATCACGGACCGCGGTGCTCTCTTCGGACTCCTCCGTCGGGAAGGCGACGGTGTAGACCCCTTCGTCGAGATGTCTCTTCACCCCGTATCCGGAGGCCCGGAACACGCGCATCATCACGTGGTTGTCGGCGAGCAGATGGGCCCGAAACCCGCTGATTCCCTTCGTGCGCGCATACGCCGTCAGCCGATAGAGCAACAGCGTTCCGATGCCCTTCTGCTGCCACTCGTCCGCTACCGCGAACGCCGCCTCGGCGATTTCCGGATCGTCTGCGGTCGTGTTGTATCGACCCACGCCGATGAGACGGCCGTCCCTGATCGCCACGAATGCCATGTCCTTGTGGTAGTCGAGCTGAGTGAAACGATCGAGTTCCGCAGGTTCGAGTTCGTCTTTCACCCTGAAGAAGCGGAAATAGGTGCTCCGGCGCGAGAGTCCCCGGACCATCGCTTGGAGCACGTCGCGGTCGCTCGGAGCGATGGGGCGGATGCGGATCGTTTCTCCGCCCCTCATCACCGCGTCTTGCACCCACTCACTCGGATACGCGGACGGCGGGTCGGAGACCGTCAACGGTGCTTCGGTCCGGTCAGTCACACTGATCCCTTTCGTAGTCTTCTCTCGTCTGATTGTCGCAGCCCCACGATATCGTCAATACTCGGGTTGATGACCACGGACGTCTCCTTCATCGGCCTGACCCTCGCTTCATCGCTCGTGTTCGTGGCGATCGTCCTTTCGATGTGGCAACGGCTTGGTCTCGAACGTCAGATCCTGTGGGCTTCGGTCCGAGCCCTTGCCCAACTACTCGCCGTCGGCGTCGTGCTGGCGGTTCTTCTCCGCCCTGGTCAGTCTCTGTGGTGGTCGATCGCCTGGGTGATCGCAATGCTCCCCTTCGCAGCCGACGTGGTTGCCCGCCGCGCCCCGGAGGTACCTCGGGTTCGCTGGCTTGCCCTCGCCGCTTTCAGCGTCACATCGCTTGTCGTACTCGGACTGCTGTTCGGCCTTCGCGTGTTCCCTCTCGAGCCCCGCACGCTCGTTCCGCTCGCCGGGATGATGATCGGAAACTCGATGACGGCGACCGTCCTCGTTGCAACGCGAATCGTCGCTGAGTTCAAGGAGAAGCGCCCGCTCGTCGAGGTCCGACTCGCGTTGGGATTCCGGGCGAACGACGCGTTCCAACCCTATCTGCGTGCTGCATTGAAGACTGCCCTCGTGCCGCAGATCGAGACAACGAAAGCCGTTGGGATCGTGTTCCTTCCCGGCGCGATGACCGGCCTCATCCTCGCCGGCGTCGACCCGATGGAAGCCGTGCGGGTGCAGGTTGTGGTCATGTATCTGGTCCTCGGCTCGGTCGCAGTCTCGGCAAGCACCGTGGCGCTCGGCTTGAGCCGAACGTTGTTCACGCCCGATCAGCGAGCGGTGCATCTGCCCGACGACCGATAGGCTGGTGGTCGTGAAACGCGCCGTGCTCGCTCTCGTACTCGTGCTCTCCTCCTGCACCGGCGGTGGGACATCGTCGGATGCGAACGGCAGCTCCACGCTCGAGCCGACAACTCCCGAACCGACGACGACGGTACAGGGCAGCGATGTGGAATCCACCGTGCCGGATACGACGTCGACCACGGTCGTCACCGGCAACGCCAGATTCGTCATCGGGAGTGTGGTCTTCGGCGAACGGGGAACGATCGAGGTTGGGAACCTTGGACCCGATACCGGTGACCTCACGGGGTTCTGGGTCGCCATCCATCCGTACTACCTGGAGCTCCCGTCGACAATCCTCTCTCCCGGCAAGGCACTCGTCATCAGCATCGCGGAGGACGCTGATCCGGACCTCGTGATCCCTGCGGCGGGTCTCTTGCCAACATTGATGAGCGCCTCCGGAGAGATCGGTCTCTACTCGAGCGGCGATTTCGGAGACCCCGGCGCCATCGTCGATTATGTGGAGTGGGGGTCGACCGGTCATGTTCGCTCGAACGTTGCGATCGCGGCCGGCCTCTGGCCGGCAGATCAGGCCATCGTCACCGACGGATCGGTCACAGGACTTACATCCGGTGACCGCTCAGAGCCGGGACCTCAGGGCTGGTCGCCAACTGTGGAGTAATCCGTATCGAGGTTCGGATACCGACTATGCCAGGGCCACAAGGTCGAGCATCGACTCGTCGAAGTAGGCCCGATCACCTTCGGGCATCAGGATGACCCGATCCGGTTCGAGCGCCGCCACGAAGTCGGTGTCATGGCTGACGAGAATGAGCGTTCCCTCGTACTGCCTGAGGGCTTCGAGGAGCGCTTCCTTCGCCTGAGGATCGAGGTTGTTCGTTGGCTCGTCGAGAAGCAACACGTTGTGACCGGTGACGACCAGTCGTGCCAAGGCCAGCTTCGTCTTCTCGCCGCCGGACAGAGTCCCGGCATCTTGATCGAACTTGTCGGCGAGGAGGAAGTGACCCAGGACAGATCGCAGGTCCCGATCCGGCAGCCGGCTGGCTCCCCGCATGATGTCGAGCACCGCTACGCCGGCGGTGATGTCTTCGTGTTCCTGGGCGTAGTAGCCCGGTGCCGCCCGATAGCCGGTTTCGACGGATCCAAGGTCCGCGTCCTCGACGCCTGCGAGGATCTTCAGGAGCGTCGTCTTGCCCGCGCCGTTCAGACCCATGATGATCAGCCGTTCCTCGCGGTCAACGTCGACATCGATGTCGACGAATACAACGTTGTGTCCATACGCCTTGGCAAGGCCCTCCGCCCGCAGCGGGGTTCGTCCTGAGGGGATCGGTTGCGGGAACCGGAGCGCCACTCGCTTGCGATCGCGCCCTATCTCGACGAGATCGTCCTGCATGCGCCGAACTCGTGTCTCCCACGTGCGGGCACGACGAGCCATCGATTCGGACGAGCCTTTGAAGCGTCGGATACCGTCCTCGAGGCGTGCGATCTTCGCCTCCTGCTGGCGCCGTTCGCGCAAGCGCTGGGTCCTCCTCTGGTCACGCTCTTCGAGGTAGTACGAGTAGTTGCCTCGGAAGGGTTCGATGCGACCGCCCTCGACCGCTAACACCGACGTTATCGACTCATCGAGCAGCGGCAGGTCGTGTGAGACGATCAGAAGGCCGCCTTCGTAGTCGGCGAGGAACCCCACCAGCCAGGCCTTTGCGTCCATATCGAGATGATTCGTCGGCTCATCGAGGAGCAACGTTGTGGTCTCTGCAAAGAGGATGCGGGCAAGTTCGACCCGCCGTCGCTGCCCGCCGGACATCGTCGTCACCGGCTGGTCGAGTTCAATCGCCCCGATGCCAAGGGCGGAAGCGAAACGTTTGGCTTCCGCTTTCGCGACGTATCCTCCTCGCACGGTGAACTCATCGTCGAGCCGGCCGAATCGACGGATCAGCCGGTCTCGTTCGGTTCCGTCGACCTCCTCCATCCGCCGGCGGGTGACCTCCATCTGTCGTTCGATCGTTCCGATGTCGCGGGCCATCAGCACGCGTTCGAGAGCGGTTACACCCGGATCGTCGAGGTCCTCGAGCGCCGCCTCCTGTGAGAGATACCCGATGGTGCCGCTTCGTACCACTGAGCCCTCAGCCTGCTCATGCGATCCCTCGAGCGTCCGCATGAGGGTTGTCTTCCCTGCGCCGTTGGGGCCCACGAAACCGATCCTGTCCCCGGCCTGCACGGAGAAGGACACGTCGGAGAGAAGGCGCCGTGCACCGGCGTCGACAGCGAGATCACGGACGAGAATCATGGCGGAAAGGTAGAGACGATGCCTGAGCTACCAGCCACCAGCCACCAGCCCGACTACCCGCTGCCGGCTGTCAGCCCGACTACCGACTGCCGACTGCCTGGCTGCTCTCTCGTGCGTAGTCGGAGACGAATTCGAGGATCTTGTCACCGGCGATCGGGCGGGAGATCAGGAACCCCTGAATTCGATCACATCCGAGCTCATGGAGGAAACGGAGCTGCTCCTCGTTTTCGACACCCTCGGCGATCACGTCAAGTCGGAGGGTACGCGTGAGACCGATGATTGCCGAAGACACGGCGATTCCGTCCCGGCTGGTGAGACCGTCGGCGATGAATGATCGGTCGATCTTCAGCGTGTCGATCGGAAGTTGGGTCAGATAGCCAAGCGACGAGTACCCCGTTCCGAAATCGTCGATACTCACCGTGACACCAAGATCCCGGAGTCGCTCGAGTGCACGCCGCGTCTCCTCGAGATCAGTGAGAAGGGTCCCCTCCGTCAGTTCGACGTCGAGGAATCGGGGGTTGAGTCGCGCCGCGGCAAGCGACGCCACAACCGTCTCAACCAGGTTCCCGGCGCGGAACTGGCGGGACGACAGATTCACCGACATCCGCATGGGCGGAAGACCGTTGTCGAGCCAGGATCGCATCTCCAGGCAGGCCTGGTCGAGTACCCACTGGCCGAGTGGAACGATGAGATCCGTCTCCTCTGCCAAGCGAATGAACGTCTCGGTCGGAACCTTGCCGAATTCGGGATGATCCCAGCGAAGCAGCGCTTCAACCCCGATGACCATCTTCCGCTCGGTGTCGACCTTCGGCTGATAGTGCAGATACAGGCCTTCGTCGGCGTCGATCGCCTTGCGAAGGCCATCGAGGAGCGTGAGCCGCTGACTCGTGCGCTCGCGGAGCGCGCTCGTGTAGAACTCGTATGTATTGCGGCCGGCGTCTTTCGCGCTGTACATCGCAATGTCGGCCCCCTTGAGGAGTTCTTCGGTCGTCTCCCCGTCGAGGGGGTATGCCGCAATCCCCATGGACGACGTGATCACGATGTCCTCGCCACCGACTCGGTACGGAGTGGCAAGCCTCCTCAGGATCTTCGTCGCAACCTGTCCTGCGTCCTCGACCCGCTGCCCGCCTTCGAGGATCACCGTGAACTCATCTCCCCCGAGACGTGCAACCGTGTCGGACTCTCGAACCGACCCGACGATCCGTTCCGCCGCCTGGCGAAGGAGCGCGTCACCAACTGCGTGACCGAGTCGATCGTTCACCTCCTTGAAGCCATCGAGGTCAAGGAACATGAGCGCAACCACCGAGCCATCCCTGCGCGCACGCGCCACGGCGCTCTCGAGTCGATCAGTGAAGAGGGTTCGATTGATGAGCCCGGTCAACGAGTCGTAGCGGGCGAGATAGTTGAGGCGTTGCTGATCGAGTTCCCGTTCGGAGCGGTGGACTTCACTGCTCTCCGTCCACGATCTCTGGAGTTTTCGTACCGCCGGTCGGAACAAGAACAGGCCTTCGAACACGAGCAGAGCGAGGGTCGCCACGAGCAGGAAGTACTCCGTCTGCTCCAACGTGGCGACCCGCTCCCCCGACGTGCGTAGATACGAGGCCACAACTCGCTGCATCGCGAGCCCATAATCCGCCGACGCGCCTTCCACAACGTCGGCTGCGGCCGATGGGGGCATCCCTCCGACGTCGATCGCACGCTGCACGCGATCCGTGGCCGAGACGAAGGCATCGAGCGAGGCTCCAGCCTCGATGAGGAAGCTCTCGGTATCGGTGTTGCTCATTGCCGGAATATCGAGTTCCGGATCCCCCTCAACGAACGCGCCGTGCACCAGTGAAATCTCCTCGACACTCTCCGCGAACTCACTGCTGAGAGGTTGCGAGAGACCGGCGACCGCCAGGTTCGACAACTCGGCCACTCGTGCGGCGAGGTATCCCTGCCTGAGCCCATACTCGAGCACCGTGGCATCTCGTGCCTTCATGCTGAAGGTTCGGTGAGTGACGAATATCGAGAGAACGGCCAGCATGCCGATCAGCACGAGCGCGAGCACGTACCGGCCGACGGGCCGTTCCGGCAGACGTGCCGGGAAGGCATCGTCCGAATTCGACGCGGTGCGTCCTCGCAGCCACGATCCGGGTATTCGCATGATCTCCGATCCGTTCTCGTACGTATCGGCAGGAATCGGCAGAGGTTGAATACCTCCGGTTACGATGAGACATCGCAACAAGGAGCGAACATGACCTTCTGGCAGCTGTTCTTGCTACTGATGATCTTCATACCCCTCATCATGCTGTGGATCTTCACGCTCGTCGATCTCTTCCAGCGAGCAGATCTCACCGGGGTCGCGAAGGCGTTGTGGGCGATAGCAATCGTGCTTCTCCCCCTCATCGGCATGCTGGTCTACTTCCTCCTCCGCGACTCGGAGGCACCGGCAGCCGGCGCTCACCCGGCTGATGATCGGCCGGCATCGGCACCTGCGGCATCATCCGATCCGAACGGTTCGGCAATCGGTGCCGCAGACGTCGCCGACCAACTCGAACGACTCGCCGACCTTCGCGACAAGTCGATCCTCACCGACGACGAATTCCAGCGGGAGAAAGACAAGCTCCTCGGATCTCCTTCGGCGTGAGTGAAACTGAGACGATCGTGGCGATCGGAATCGTGCTGGTTCCGCTCACCGTCATCTGGCTCCTGGCTCTCTTCAACATTGTCGCCAGACGGGGAGATCTCTCGATCGGATGGAAGGGCATCTGGTCCGCGGTCGTGATTCTGATTCCGTACCTCGGGGTGCTGATCTACGCCGTCGTCCGCCCGCCGGCTCAGATGAAGGGGCTTGGTGGCAGCGACCCGACCGTCACGGGTCAGGCCATCGACCAGATCCACCGCCTGACAAGGGAACATGAGTCCGGTGCGATCACCGACGGGGACTTCGCGTCACGCAAAGCCCTCATCTTTGGCATCGGAGAACCGGCCACCTGAAGACGGGCAGGCCGTCACGGGGTTTCCGGCCACCAGCTACCAGCCTTCAGCAAGACCGGAATCACCCTCCGTCGAGGAGAGAACTCGGGCTGGAAGCCGGTAGCTGCTAGCGAAGTACTCCGCTTCCAGCGGCTTTGCCGTCGATCATGTGTGCCCGGGGAGGGACTTGAACCCCCACGCCCCGAAGGACAGCGGTGTTTAAGACCGCCGCGTCTACCGATTTCGCCACCCGGGCCAAGGAGCGTGTCGAGCATTGCCAACTCACCCGGCACGATCCAGGGCGAGCGTAGCGGCCATACCGCGGGTGTCCCAGATGGCATGGGACGCGACCCTGAGTAGCATCTGATTGCCGATCAGCAACATGGAGGCTCACGCAGTGAAAGTGTTCCCACCGGAGAAGATCCGCAACGTCGCACTCGTCGGACACGCTGGTGCCGGCAAAACCACCCTCGCCGAGGCGCTCCTCTATCGCGCGGGGACGATCCAACGACTCGGAACGATCGAGGACGGCAACACCGTGACCGACTTCGATCCAGAGGAGCACGCTCGCGGAATGTCGCTCTCTCTCGCTCTCGCGCCGTTTGTGTGGAAGGGCTTCAAGATCAACCTGATCGATACACCCGGCTACGCGGATTTCGTCGGGGACGTTCACGCCGCACTGCACGTCTCCGATCTCGCCGTCTTCGTTGTTTCTGCTGTTGAAGGCGTCCAGGTCCAGACGGAGTACGCCTGGAACGCCGCCGCAGCCCTCCGTGTGCCCCGAATGGTGTTCATCAACAAACTCGACAAGGAACGGGCGTCATTCGACCGAACCCTGGAGGAACTCCAGGATCGATTCGGCGCCGGCATCGCCCCGATCGAGCTACCGATCGGTGAACAGGAGAGCTTCCACGGCATCGCAGACCTCTTCCGTGACAAGGCCTACGTCTACGACTCTGGCCACGCAGAAGAGACAGAGATCCCGGACGAGATGTCGAGTCGCGAGCATGAGGTTCGTGACAACCTCGTCGAAGGCATTGTTGTGGCCGATGACGAAATGCTCGAGCGATACCTCGACGGTGACATCCCTTCAGTAGCCGAACTCGAGCGCACGATGGCCTGCGGGATCGCCGAGGCGACGGTGTTCCCCGTTGTGTGCGGCTCTGCCACCGGCCCAATTGCCGTCGATCGTCTGGCCGACTTCATCACCGAACTCGGACCGGCGCCGAACGATCGTCCCTCAACGGTCGTCGCCGCAGGCGATCAAATCGTCGAGGTCGCCTCCGATGTGTCCGGCGATCCGCTGGCGTTCGTGTTCAAGACGATTGCGGACCCCTACGTCGGACAGATCTCGCTGATGCGGGTCCGTTCGGGCACGCTCAAACCTGAGACGATGCTCTCGAATAGCCGCTCCGGATCAGACGAGAAGCTGATGAAGATCGCCACGATGATCGGCAAGGAGACCGAACTTGTGACCTCTGCCCCGGCGGGAGACATCGTTGCCGTCGCCAAACTCTCCGACACCAACACCGGTGACACCCTCGCTCCGAAGAACAAGCCAGTCAGTCTTCCTCCCATCGATCGGCCTACGCCCGTTCTCTCGACGGCAGTGAAGGCGAAGACCCAGGCCGACGAGGACAAGCTCGCGAACGCACTTCGTCGCATTCTCGCCGAGGACCCAGCTCTCCGGCTCGAGCGCAACAGCGAGACACGACAGACATTGCTTTGGGGCATGGGCGAGACACACCTCACGATCACCCTGGAGCGTTTGCAGCGTAAGTTCGGTGTCGCCGTTGAGACCAGCAAGGCGAAAGTGCCGTACCGCGAGACGATCTCACAGACAGCACAGGCCGAGGGGAAGTACAAGAAGCAGACGGGTGGCCACGGACAGTACGGCGTCTGCTTTCTGCGAGTCAGTCCGCTGCCGAGTGGCACCGGCTTCGAGTTCGCCGACGAGATCAAGGGGGGATCCATCCCTCGTCAGTTCATCCCGGCCGTCGAGAAGGGCGTCAGGGAGACCATGGCCGACGGAGGGGTCCGAGGTTTCCCCGTTGTCGACGTCCAGGTCGCCGTCTTCGACGGAAAGTACCACTCGGTCGACTCGTCGGAGATGAGCTTCAAAATGGCCGGACGCCTCGGATTCAAGGCCGCCATGCAACAGGCAGGACCGGTCATGCTCGAGCCGGTGTCCCGATTGGAGGTCACGGTCCCTGCCGCCTACCAAGGCGACGTGATGGGCGATCTCTCGTCACGCCGTGGCCAGTTGCAGGGAACCGAGGCTGCTGCCGGTGGTCGGCAGCGCATCACCGCGCTCGTGCCGACATCTGAGATCATGAGCTACGCGATCGATCTCCGCTCCCTGACCCAGGGTTGGGGCCAGTTCAGCGCCGTCCACGACCACTATCAGGAGATGCCATCGCACATGGCAGACCAGGTCGTGAGTGAGTTGGAGGAGGAGTAGCCGAGTAGCTGCGTACGGATTACGCGCTGCTGCGGATCGCTGCGATGACAAAGCCATCGAGTAGGTCGTGCTCGCTCACCGTCATGTGATCGAGGTCAATTGCCGCGAGGCTGGTCAACGAACCGGCGACGCCGACGGCTCGCTCGGGAGATTCGGGGAGGGACAGCACTTCGAATGCTTCCGCAACGGCAGCACGGACCCCTTCAACTCCACTTCGGGAGCTGGTCGAGATGGGAGAGAGCGTTCCTTCAACGCGGCTCGGTCCAACCCGGATTCCTGATAGCGGTTCCATCCTCTGCCGCCTCGACACAGGCGGTCTCACAGTCGAGTGGCTCGATCTGCTGCGCGGTCCACTCACCGACCGGATTGTCATTGCCGACCGCCGTGTCGGCGTAGTGGGCGTGAAGGCACTTGACGCCCGCACCCGTACCTCCGACCCCTCCCGTGGGTTGTGGGCCCGTGTGTCCATCCGGGATCATCGCGTCCCTGGACGTGCAATACCGCTCTGCAGCAGCAGCGTGGCGGTCTGAGAGTGCGGGGTCGACGGCGATCATCAGCTCGGCTCGGCGGACCCCTCCCCCAGCTTCAATCCTCCCGATGCGTTTCGCGGCGAGCGGGCACGTCAGCCAGTAGAGGGTCGGAAATGGTGTGTCGTCATCGAGAAACGGCGGCACCGTCATAACGACCGGGAGACCCAGATGACAGCGCGCCGTGACGTCTACGACCGAGCGAGGCGGTCGACCGATCTGCGCCTCGACGACGCTGCGATCATCCATCGGAATTGATGTCGTCCCCCGTGATGAAGTCCCACGCCCGCTGCCACCAGGGCCGCTCGTCGGACCGTACGGCCGGGTCGGGCGACGGCACGACGGCCGACGGCTCCCTGGGCATCACAACGACGTACGCCACCTCACCAGGTCGCACCAGGCCGTATTGTTCACGCGCAATACGTTCGATCTCGGCATCGGTGCCGAGCATCTCGATGTCTTCGCTCAACACCTGATTCTCGTGCTCAAGAGCGGAAAGCTGGTTCTGCGTGCGTTCGATCTGACGTTGTTGGGATACGAGCTGTCGGAACGGGAGAATTCCCGAAACCGTGAGCGCGAGCGCTCCAAGCAACACCACAGCGAGCACCCATCCCCAGCGTTGCTTCCTGGGTGGTGTCGTCTCCGCGGAGCGCTCGAGCGTTTCTGTCATCAGCTCACCTTGAACGGTGCCCATCCCGCAAATCGGGCGTCGTCTCCGAGATCGGCTTCGATCCGGAGAAGCTCGTTGTACTTCGCCGTCCGCTCTCCTCGCGCCGGAGCACCGGTCTTGATCTGCCCGGCGTTCGTCGCAACGGCGAGATGAGCGATATACGGATCCTCAGACTCACCCGAACGGTGGCTCACCATACGGCCGTAGCCGTTGAGTGCTGCGGTGCTCATCGTGTGCAGTGTCTCGGAGAGGGATCCGATCTGGTTGACTTTGATCAGAATCGCATTCGCAGCGTCCAAGTCGATCGACTTCATGAGGTACTCCTCGTTGGTGACGAGGAGGTCGTCGCCAACGAGTTGAATGCGATTGCCGAGGCGCCTGTTGAGAAGAACCCATCCGTCCCAATCGGCTTCGTCGAGACCGTCCTCGATCGAGATGATTGGATAGTCGTCCACGAGTCCGGCAAGATGCTCAACCATCTCCTCCGAGGTGAGCTCCGAGCCTGAGAGTCGGTAGCGGCCGGCGTGGCAGATCTCACTCGCCGCGACGTCGAGAGCGATCGCGATCTCCTCGCCGGGTTTGTAGCCGGCGGCCTCGATGGCTTCGATGATGATGTCGAGCACAGCACGGTCGTCGGGAAGATCGGGTGCGAAGCCGCCCTCGTCGCCGACATTCGTCGTCAGGCCCCGACCGGCGAGCACCTTCTTGAGGGCGTGGTACGTTTCGACCCCGGCGCGCATCGCTTCCCGGTAGGACGGCAGGCCGCCCGGAACCAGCATGAACTCTTGAACGTCGACCGAGTTCGCAGCGTGCGCGCCCCCGTTGAGAACGTTGAAGCATGGCGTCGGGAGGAGGCGACCATCGGTCCCCCCGAGATAGCGGTAGAGCGGCAGCCCGACGGCCTCTGCAGCAGCGCGTGAGACGGCAAGCGACACTGCGAGGATTGCATTCGCACCGAGGTTCGCCTTGTTGGGTGTGCCATCAAGATCGATCATGATCTGATCGACACGCTCCTGACGAGTGGCATCGACCCCGAAGAGCGCGAGAGCGATCCGCTCGTTCACGTTGTCGACGGCCTGCAGAACTCCCTTGCCGCCGTAGCGTTCACCGCCGTCCCGAAGCTCGACGGCTTCCGCTGCGCCGGTGGAGGCCCCGGACGGCACGATCGCCCAACCGGTAGCGCCGCCGGACAGCGTTACGTCGGCTTCGACGGTCGGATTTCCTCGCGAGTCGAGGACCTCGCGCGCTGTGATGGTCTCGATGAGGGTCATGGATCATTCCTTTCGGGATTGAGGCTAAACGAGGAATCGGTTTCGGTCGTGGATAGTTCGTTCTTGGACATCTCCCAGAGGTGGTCGAGTTCAGTGAGGTTGAGGTCACGAAGTCGCTTCCCGCCCTCACCGGCGAGTCGCTCCACGACTCGAAACCGGGCGCCGAACGTGTCATTGGCTCGGGAGAGTGCGATCTCGGGGTCGACGTCGAGGTGTCTGGCGAGATTGACGACCGCAAAGAGGAGGTCGCCGAGTTCCGCCGTGGCGAGATCTCGATCGTTCCTCACCTCGCGGAGCTCCTCGAGTTCCTCGGCCACCTTGGCGAACACGGGTTCGTCATCCGGCCAATCGAATCCCACTGATGCGACGCGTCGCTGAATCTTGTCGGCGCGGGCGATTCCCGGCAGAGCCACCGGTACGTCGTCCATGAGGGACGCTCGTCCCTTCTCAGTGTTCTTGAGCTCCTCCCAGTTCGCGAGAACCTCGCCAACTTCAGTGGCGACGACGTCTCCGAACACGTGAGGATGGCGATTGACGATCTTGCGCCGGATCCCTTCGGCCACCTCTTCGACGTCGAAGGCGCCGGCCTCGGCGGCGAGCCCGGCGTGGAAGACGATCTGGAGGAGCAGATCGCCGAGTTCTTCTTCGAGGAGCAGGTAGTCGCGGAGATCGACATCTCCCGCGGGAGCGTCGGCCGGCAGCCCACTGATCGCGTCGACGGTTTCGTACGTCTCCTCGATGAGGTGGCCGACGAGTGTGTGATGGGTTTGTTTGGCGTCCCACGGGCATTCTTTTCGCAGCATCCGGTTCGTCGCCACGAGTCCGAGCCAGCCGACACCGGCAGCCGGGACGAACAGTGTCGACCGGGGACCCGTGTCGGCTCGCGGCAGGTCGGCGATGGTCATCTCCGTTACCGTCGCGTCATCGTCGCCAACACGATCGAGCATGGTCACGGTGAACGAGTCCGGCAGGACCCGTCCGAGCGCGAGGGCAACATCCCCTGCGACGAGTGGCATGTCGATCTGGGCAATCAACGATGGCAGGTGGAGCGGCAATGGATCCGGAAGTGCTCGTGCATCGAGGATTTGAAGGCCGTCGGCGATCGGATCGATGCCGACGGCCACGCAGGCAAGATCGATGAAGGATTCCCCCGGTGTCACGACACATGGGATCCCTTCACGGGCTGCCTCCGCTACCAGTCGAGTAGCAGCCCGCTCCCCGACGACCGCGCTCCCAGGGACGGCATAGATCACGGGGCGCGTCCGGGCTGCGGTGATGACGCGGTCAACGATGGCGTCGTAGACGCCGTCAAAGTCGTCGGCGACTTCATACAGGTCATCGCATGAGACGACGGACCGCAGTTCTGCCAGGTCCGATGCCGCCGGGTGCTCCCCGGTGCGCACGATCAGCGTCGCCGCCGGATCGACCAAGTGATCAAGGTCGGCCCGTGGGAGGCGATCCAACCCGGCAGGGCCCAACCCGATGATCGTAATCCTGCCCGTCATCCAGTCGGTGGGGGCACGATGCCGTGCGAGTCGTGTGTCCATGTCCCGATCTGCGAACTCACTTCGATTTCGGCAGACCGAATCGCATTGTTGACCCACACGCCCCAGAGATCACCCACAAGACTGGGATGGAGATACGCGAGCGGATCGGCGAGAAGCGCATCGAGGGTCTCGGGACCGGTGCGCTCGTCAACGATCATGATGTGCCAACCGAATTCCGACGGAACCGGGTCGGTAAGTTCACCAAGCGGTGCGAACGCCGACGTCGTGGAGAATTCCGGGACGTATCCACCCGCCGGGGAGGGACATGGGAGTTGGCCGCCCGGGCTGAAGGTGTCGAGAGAGATCTCGTCGGCGACCGCCGCAAAGTCCTCACCAGCCTCCACCCTGGCCTTCGCCGCCAAGGCCTCTTCCGGGGTCGCCGTCAGGATGTGGCGGACGCACACATCAACCAGCATCTCCTGCCGGTTCTCGAAAACGTCGGTGAGATAGTTCACATCGTTGGCGAGTGTCGCGGTGACCTCATCTCGAATGATGAATTGCTCGGCGACGGCGTTGACCGTGGCAGCGGTCCGACCGGGAGCGTTCGCAACGTTGGCGAAGATCTCGGCCTCTTCCGGAGTCGGATTGGCGAGCTTCGCCGCGATGGCGTCAGGATCGTCGAGGCCGGTGAAGCCGAAGTCCTGGTAGGCGGCGCTCTTCTGGGCCTCGAGAAAGATCAGGTTGGTCAGATCTGCCCGATACTCCTCGGCATTGTGGTTGGAGCTCTCTGAGGTGTTCGTCCTCAGTGCCAGGACCGCGGCGTCGTCGACCGTTGCACCGTCAACGGTTGCGACCACGGAGGAGCTGGAACAAGAGGCAACGATCACCGCGGCGGCTGCGGTCAGGAACAGGGTTCTATGGGAAAGGCGCATGTGTGCATCCGGGTCGGGAAGGCGCAGTCTACGGGGGCGGTGTCGTCATCGGTCAAAGAGCACGCTCGGCGAGTACGAGACCGCCGGCGATGCCCGAATGATCACCGAGTTCCGGCGCCACGAGGAAATCTGCCGCCCCGTCGCGAAGTGCAGGCGCGTCGACATAGCCTCCGAGCGACTCGACCATTTGCCTTCGAGTCGCGTTGAGCAATCCCGGAACACTCATCACCCCGCCGCCGAGAATCATCCGTTCCGGAGAGACGGTGAGCACAAGATTCGCCATCGCGTGGCCGAGCGTGTATGCCTCGAATTCGACGGCGCGCCGAGTATCCGAACCAAGGTCCTCCACCGGCCGACCCCACCGCTCCGCCAGAGCCGGACCCGCTGCGAGGCCTTCGAGGCAATCCCCGTGGAATGGACAGCGGCCCGGAAACGGATCCTCGGGATGGCGTGGGATCCTGAGATGACCGATCTCGGGATGGACGAGACCGTGCATGGGGTTTCCGTCGACCACTCCCCCACCACCGATGCCGGTTCCGACGGTGATGTACAAGAATGTTCCGAGGCCGCGTCCGGCTCCCCACCGCCCTTCGCCGAGGGCGGCCCCGTTGACATCCGTATCGAATCCGACCGGAACGTCGAAGGCTGCTTGGAGCGGCGCAACGACATCGGCACCGGACCATCCCGACTTGGGGGTCGCCCGGACGGATCCGTACGTGGTCGAGGAGCGATTCAGATCGAGCGGACCGAACATGGCGACGCCGATGGCATCAAGCGGGGCATGCTGAGAAAGGAAGGAGATCACCTCATCGAGCGTCTCGTCGGGGGTGGTCGTGGGAAACGTGACCACATCCCGGAGATCGTCGGGAGCACTCCCGACGGCACACACGAACTTGGTGCCGCCGCCTTCGATGCTGCCATAGCGTGCCATCACGCGAGGTTACCCGGCACTGCTCGAGGCAGTTGCTGGTCGGTCTCAGCTACTCAGCCACTCCGCTACTCGACGATTCGACCGGCCACATCGTCCGAAGGAACTCGAGCAATACCTTCGCCACGTCCTTCCTCGGAGCCGGGATGAACAGGGTTGTTCCACGGATAACTCCTCGGCGCTGGATGCGTTCGAGACGGACCTCCTGCGAAGGGCGAAGATCCACTTTCGACAAACGGATCTCGCCACGCACCTGGACGATCTCGTCGAGTCCCACCCGGAGCGCCTCGACCCGGAGTCGGGCAACGGAGATGAGTTCTTCGGCCTCAACCGGCAGGGACCCGAAACGGTCTTCCCACTCGACGACCACGTCATCGACCGCTTCCTCAGTCGTTGCGGCTGCGAGTCGGCGGTACGCCTCGAGGCGCCCATCCGCGTCGGGAACGTATACATCGGTGAGCCGGGCGTCGAGCGGCAGATCGATCCTGACCTCGTGCTCCTCTTTGTGCTCGATCGGCTCACCCTTCAACTCCCGGACGGCCTCAGCGACGAGCTCCGTGTAGAGGTCGAAGCCGACGGCCGCGATCTGGCCCGACTGGGTCTCGGACAGAATGCTTCCCGCCCCGCGAATCTCGAGGTCTCGCATCGCCAGCTCGAAGCCCGACCCGAGATCGGAGAACTCGCCGATGGCTTCGAGCCGGCGGTAGGCATTCTCGCCGATCCTCTCCTCCGATGGGTGGAACAGGTAGGCGTACGCCCGCTGGCTCGACCGCCCGACCCTGCCGCGGAGCTGATAGAGCTGAGCCAAGCCGAGTCGGTCGGCCCGCTCGACGATCAGGGTGTTCACCTGGGGCAGGTCAAGGCCAGACTCGATGATCGTGGTTGCCACCAGAACGTCATAGTCACCGTTCCAGAAGTCGTACATGATCTGCTCGAGCCGGCCTTCGCTCATCTGCCCGTGTGCGACGGCGTACCGGGCGTCTGGGACGAGATCGCGAAGTCGGGCAACGGCATGGTCGATCGACTGCACCCGATTGTGAACATAGAACACCTGGCCTTCGCGCAGCAACTCCCGCCGGATCGCTGCAGACACCGCCTGTTCGTCGTTGGGACCGACGTAGGTCAGGATGGGGTGCCGATCCTCCGGAGCGGTCCGAATCTTGCTGACCTCTCGGATTCCGGTGAGTGCCATCTCCAACGTCCTCGGGATTGGCGTCGCGGTGAGCGTGAGCACGTCCACCGAGGCCCGCATTGCCTTCAGCTTGTCTTTGGCAGAGACGCCGAATCGTTGCTCCTCATCGACCACCAGAAGGCCAAGATCGTTGAACTCCACGTCGGCGGAGAGCAACCGGTGGGTGCCAACGACGGCATCGACTGAGCCGTCGGCGATACCTGCAATGACCTTGCGCTGCTGCGCCGGGGTGAGGAACCGACTCAGCACCTCGACCCGGACCGGGAACGGGGCGAAACGCTCCTCCATGGTCGCGAAGTGCTGCTGGGCCAGGAGGGTCGTCGGGACGAGAATCGCGGCCTGCTTCCCCTCCTGAACGGCCTTGAACACTGCTCGCAGCGCAACCTCGGTCTTGCCGAATCCGACATCGCCGAAGACAAGACGATCCATCGGCTCGTCCAGTTCCATGTCGCGCTTTACGTCGGAGATCGCCGTCAACTGGTCCGGAGTCTCCTCGTACGGAAACGCCGCCTCGAACTCTCGCTGCCACGGTGTGTCGGGCTCGAACGCATGGCCGGCGGCTGCCGCCCTCGCCCGATGCAACTCGACGACCGCTTCGGCCACGACTGCGACGGCCTTGCGGACCTTCCCGCGGGTCTGGGACCAGTCAGCACCGCCCAATCGCGATAGCCGAGGAGTCTCGCCGCCGGAGTAGCGACGAACGGCGGCCAACTGATCAGTTGGCACGTACAACCGATCTCCTGCTGCGTACTCGACCAACAGGTAGTCCCGTGCTGCCCCCGCCATGTCGCGATGAACGAGGCCCTCGAACCGACCGACCCCGTGATGGTGGTGGACGACGAAGTCGCCGGGATTCAGGTCCCGGTAGGCCTCGTCATGCCGCTCTCCCCTTCCCTTGCGGCTCGTCCGATGCGCACGGCGTCGCCCGGCAATCTCCCGCTCCCCGACGACGGCGACCTGGATGGCCGGAAAGACGAAACCGAGATGGATACCGATGGGAAGAACGGACGACGTGATGGAGGTCAGCCGATCGACGACGACGAGTCCCGCTCCGGATTCCGCAAGGAGCCCGGAAACGCGCTCCGCGGCTGAGCGCCCGTCCATGGCGATGATCACGTCGATCCCACGGCCGGCCCATTCGATGATCGAAGAGGCGACCGATTCGGGATCGCCCGCCGCCGCTCCCAATCCACGCATCTCGTAGCCGCCGTCCCCCGGCGATGCCGGCGCGGGTCGGCGCGTCGAGGACATCCACACCGGGACCGGCCACGAGCGGGAGGTAGAGGGGCGGGTGCTCTGCCGACGCGGGTCCGTTCTTACCCCACGTGCCGGAGAGCGCAACAGCGAGGTCTGCCTCCTCTCCAATCAGGTCACGGCATCGGTCGCTCGCCCGGACGGGATCGAACAGCACGACGATCGCATCGGTCTCGTCGAGGATCGTCCTGGCCGGCGCAAGCCAGGGCAGCCACGATTCGATGCCCTGGAAGCGGATACCTTCCGAGATGCGTTCCCATGTCGATGCTCCCCACGGTGCCTCCACGAGGAATGCTGCGGCACGACCTCGCATCTCGTCGGAGATCAGCACCTCTCCGGCCGGGAACACATCAACTCCATCGACCGAGCCTTCAGACCGTTGTGTCGTGACGGCAAACGGCCGGATCTCTTCGACCGTGTCTCCCCAGAAGTCGATTCGTGTCGGCTGAGGAGCCTGGGGTGAGAAGACGTCGATGATGCCTCCGCGCACGGCAAACTCCCCCCGACTCTCGACGCGATCCGTCCGTCGATAACCGAGATTGGCCAACCCACGTACGAAGTCCTCGAATGGAGTGTCCATGCCGACGGCGAGACGAACTGGGTCGACGGACGTGGGGCTGAGCCGTTGTGTGACGGCCCGCACCGATGCGACGATGATCGCCTGTTTGTCACTCGCGAGTGCGTGACGGGCGACGATACGGTCCGCCATCGTCGAGATGCTCGGTGAGACATGCTCGAACGGCAACGTCTCCCACGCGGGAAGGTGATGCACGCCCTCCGCGAACAGGGCAACATCTTCAGCGAGGTCCTCCGCCTCGCGTTCGCCCGGCACAACGCCGATGACGCTGCGTCCGGTGCGCTTCGCGATCCCAGCCAGGACGACCGAGCGCAGCGCCGGGGGCACCACGAACCGCCCAGGAATCGGCGGGACGAGATCACGACCGAAGCGTTCGAGCACGGAGATGAGCGGTGCGGCCACGAGGACGCATCGTACCGATCGGCCGGCCCAACACGTCAGCGATGAATGAGGCCTTCGTCGGCAAGCCAATCGATGGTCCGTATGAGTGTGTCGCCGAGCGGGGTGTAGGCCATCCCCAGTTCGCTGATCGACAGCGAAGTGTCGAACCGATGTCCGTGGAGGAGGGTTCGCAGCATCTCGACACAGATCGGCCGGTCTCCTCCGATCAGTCCTGATGCCGCCGCGAGCGGATACGCGGCCCTTCCTGCCCACGGTGGGAGGACGACCGGGTTGATGGTGCGATCCGCCGCGTTCCCCAGCATGGCCACCGCATCGTGAATTCCGACCGACGCTCCGCTCACGAGATATCGCGCCCCGTGTGTCCCGCGGATCGCAGCAGCGAGATGTGCTCGAGCCGTATCTTCGATATCCACGATCGAGAGCGCCGTATCGATCACGATCGGCCGCCGCATGCTCAAGGCGTAGCGGAGCAGCAGCGCCGACCCATCGGCACGACCGGGGCCCTGGACGGACGACGGATTGACCGCGATCGCTTCGATGCCTCGTGTCTCTGCCTCGTCGAAGAACGCCCGCTCACCGAGGTACTTCGATCGCGCGTAGTGCGAGAGGAATCGACCCGTGTGGGGAGTGCCTTCATCGGCGACCACACCCGCCGGCTCCCCGATCGCCGCGGCGGATGAAGTCAGGACGATTCTCCGAACACCCGAGTCGGCCGCAGCGCGGACGACCGATCTCACGAGATCGACGTTGACCCGGTACATCGTTCCCGGATCGCGTGAGCACATCGTGTTGACGCCGGCGACGTGATAGACGACGTCGCACCCGGACATGCCGGAGCGGAGTGCCGCCTCGTCCGACAAATCGCCCTGAACCGGCACTCCACCGTTCCCGACGATCGCCGCAGCCGCCACATCCGAGCGCGCAAGGCCACGCACGGCGATCCCAGAGCCAATCAGGTGTCGCACCACCGCTCCCCCAACGAACCCCGACCCCCCGGTGACGAAGGAAGTCACGGAAGCCGACGGCTGCCCGCTACCAGGCGTCGGCAGGACGCCCCCCTGCCTCGCATCGCTCCGCGTCCCCCCGCCCTGCGACCGGGGGAACAGGGATCGGGCCGACAGCCGGCAGTCGGGAGCTGGCAGCTCACCTCAGGCCTTTGATCGGCTCTTGGTGAACACCGATCTGAACTTGGAGAAGTAGTCGCCGGCCGAGATAACGGTCGAGACGACGGCGGCTGCCATCAACCACTGATCGAGGCGCCATGGTCCGATCGCGATGTCGAGGCGAAGGATCGCGAAGGCGATCGCGGTGAACTGAAGGGCGGCCTTCGACTTGCCCCACATGCTCGGTGGGACGGTTCCCTGGTCGAGCGCAGCGACACTCCTGAGTCCCATGATCGCGATTTCGCGCCCGATGATGATGAAGGCCACCCATGCGGAGACCGTTCCGATCTCGACGAGTGCAAGCAACGCACCCGCGACGAGGATCTTGTCCGCGACCGTGTCGAGGAATGCACCGAGCGTGCTGGTGAGCTGCCAGCGTCGCGCGAGATATCCGTCGGCGAAGTCGGTGAGTGCCGCTATCACGAACACGACGGTCGCGAAGATCCGGGTGCCTTGGTCATTGGGACCGACAAGGATGAGTGCCATGGCGATCGGGGTGAGGATCAATCGCGAGATGGCAAGAAGGTTCGGAATCGACATGCGAGTCAGATAGTAAGCATTCTCGCGGCCCGACTACTCGACCCACCCCATCGACCGATCAACCGCTTTGTGCCACTCCCGATATCTCAGATCTCGATCGGTCGGATCCATTTCAGGAGTGAACGTTCGATCCTCTTCCCAGTGGGAGGCGATCTCATCGAGGCTCTCCCAGAAGCCGACGGCGAGACCGGCAGCGTACGCGGCGCCGAGCACGGTTGTCTCGCTGATCTTCGGCCGGACGACGTCGACGTCGAGCATGTCGGCTTGGAACTGCATGAGGATGTCGTTCACGACCATCCCCCCATCGACCTTCAATCTGGAGAGAGCGACCCCGCTGTCGGCCTCCATGGCCTCAAGCACGTCACGGCTCTGAAAAGCAGTGGACTCGAGAACGGCTCGTGCCAGGTGGCCACGGTTCGCGAATCGGGTGAGGCCGGTGATGACCCCACGGGCATCGTCGCGCCACCACGGAGCGAACAGTCCGGAGAAGGCTGGGACGAAGTAGACACCGCCGTTGTCCTCGACCTCGAGAGCTAGATCTGAGATCTCCTCTGCCGAGTCGATCATCCGAAGGTTGTCACGCAGCCACTGCACACCTGCACCGGCGATCGCTATCGAGCCTTCCAGGGCGTAGCGTGCGGGCTCCCCAATCCGCTGGTAGGCGACCGTGGTAATCATCCCGTTCTCCGATCGGACCGCCTGCTCACCGGTATTCATGAGCAGGAAACAACCGGTGCCGTAGGTGTTCTTGGCGGAGCCCGGATCGAAACACGCCTGTCCGAACAGTGCAGCCTGCTGATCTCCGAGGATCCCGGCGAACGGAACGCCGATCAGCGGGGCTCGAGAGGGTGCTATCACGCCAGACGATGGGACGATGCGGGGCAGCATCGATCGCGGCACGCCGATTGCGTCGAGCAGACCGTCATCCCACGACAGCGTCTCGAGGTCCATGAGCAGCGTTCGGCTGGCATTCGTGACGTCCGTGACGTGTTCACCCGTCAGATTCCAGGCCACCCATGTGTCCATCGTCCCGAAGGCCAGATCTCCACTTTCGGCCCGCACACGGAGTTCGACGTCGTGGTCGAGCAACCACCTGATCTTCGGTCCGGCGAAGTAGGTAGCGAGGGGAAGACCGGTCCGATCACGGAAACGGTCGGCACCGTCGTCGCCGCCGAGTTCCCTGCAGAGGTCGGCGGTTCTGACGTCCTGCCAGACCACGGCGCTACCGATCGGTTCGCCGGTCTCTCGTGACCAGAGCAGGGTCGTCTCGCGCTGGTTCGTCACTCCGACTGCTTCGATATCTGCAGGCGAGGTACCGAGTTGGTCGAGCGCTTCGCAGATAACGTCGTTGACGTTTGCCCGGATTTCCTCCGGGTCGTGCTCCACCCAACCAGGCTTGGGGTAGATCTGTCGATGTTCCCGCTGGGCCATCGAAACGATCGCACCATGATGATCGATCAGAGCGCACCGTGAACTCGTCGTTCCCTGGTCGATCGCTGCAACATAGGAACCCATCACCGCACCCCTCAGTCGTTCAGCTCTCCAGCACTCTGCCTGGCAGCGTCCCCACCGTCGCGTGCGAACGTCTCGAGGACGCTGACGCCCCGAGCGATCACGTCGTCGATGGCGGACCGTTCGACCTTAGCGAATTGGCCGAGTACGTAGTCGGCAGGGTCAACACGACCAGGAGGACGGCCGACACCAATCTTCAGGCGCCAGAACTCTCTCGTATCGAGCGAGCCGACCAACGATCGGATCCCGTTGTGCCCCCCTGCACCACCTCCGGGTTGAACCCTGAGTTTCCCGAACGGGAGATCGATGTCATCGTGGACGACCAACAGTCGATCCCCGTCGATCCGCTCATAGCGAACCAGCGGAGCGACGGCCTGACCGCACTCGTTCATGAAGGTGCGCGGCAGCGCGAGAACGGTTCGGGTGTCGTCGAAGTGGATCACAGCGATATCGGCCCGGATTCCGAGCCGAGCACGTTTGAACGTGGCTGCCGGTGCCGCGGCAATCACGACCTCGGCGCCAACGTTGTGGCGGGTACCGTCGTAGCGGGGCCCGGGATTCCTCAGGCCGACGACAAGTCTGCTGGTCACGCGACCATGTCAGCCTTGGTCGGAACCGACCTCGGCTGCCCTTTCCTCTCCACCCTCGCCCTCTTCGCCCTCTTCGCCTTCGAGCAGATCCTCCGGGATCTCCTCTTCCTCGACGATGGAAGGCAAGAGCACGGTCAAGAGTGGCCGGTCTTCGTCGGCGGTGTAGGTCACTCCCTCAATCACCGGAAGGTCCGCGATCTTGAGGATGTCGCCGATACCGAGTTCGGAGATGTCGACATCGATCGATGATGGAATCGCCATGGGCAGCGCCATGATCGTGACTGAGGTCTCCATCGTCTCGACGAATCCGCCCTGTTCCTTGATGCCGATCGGTGTGCCGGTGTAGTGGACGCCGACCTCGGCCTCGATCTGCACGTCGAGCGAAACCTTGATGAAATCGAGATGGGTGATCTCTCCCCGAACCGGATCGCGCTGAACCTCCCGCGCAACGGTCAGGATCTCAGTGCCGCCGTCGATCTCAACGTTGATGAGTGCGTTGAGGCCGGCACCGGTGTGCAGGACGGCGTGAAGGGCGCGGCTCTCGACGGCGATCGGCTGGGCGTCGACTCCTTTGCCGTAGACAACGGCCGGAATCTGGCCATCGCGACGCATACGGCGTGCGGGGCGGCTTCCCGATCCGGTGCGCTGGAGAACGCGCAAGGTCACTTGCTGCATAGTGGGGCTCCTCGAAAGACGTTGAAGGGGTCCGCTGAGTGTAGGGGCACGGAACGGACAAAGCACATGGGGGAGGAAGTAGAGAGTAGAGAGTAGAGAGTAGAGAGTAGAGAGTAGAGAGTAGAGAGTAGAGAGTAGAGAGTAGAGAGTAGAGAGTAGAGAGTAGAGAGAAGAGAGAAGAGAGAAGAGAGAAGAGAGAAGAGCGAAGAGCGCGGAGCGCAGAGCGCAGAGGGATCGAGGCAACGCGGCCGGGCCCTATCTCTCTACTCTTATCTCTACTCTTCAGGAAGCTCAGTCGGACGTGCCGGACCCGGTTGTCCTCGTTCGGATCTACCAGAACGATCGACTGCCAGGTTCCGAGAGCGAGGTCGCCGTCGATCACAGGGATGATCATGGAAGGGGCAACGATACCGGGTAGGACATGGTCGGCTCCGTGTCCGGGAGATCCGTGGCGGTGGCGGTAGCGGCGGTCGTCCCTCGGCAGCATGGCGTCGATCGCGTCCATCAGATCGTCGTCGCTCCCGGCGCCCGTTTCGATCACCGCGACGCCCGCGGTTGCATGCGGGACGAAGACGTTGAGCAAGCCGTCACCCTTGCCCACAACGAATCGAAGGGCATCGGACGTGAGATCAAAGACACCTCTCCGAGGTCCGGTCTCGATCGTGAGGATCTCAGTGTCCACAGGGCCCCGTCAGACGTTTTCGCCCTGGAATATCTCACTCACCGAGGAATCAGCGAAGATCGCGTTGACGGCCCCCGCGAGTATCGGCCCGACGGAAAGCACGGTGATCTTGCCGAGGGCGAGGGCATCGGGGGGAACGGGGAGCGAGTTTGTGATCACGAGTTCATCGATCGGGGCGTCCTTGATCCGCTGGACCGCAGGCGGCGACAGAACTCCGTGGGTCGCCAATGCCCTGACCGAGAGAGCCCCACGTCGTTTGAGCAAGTCGGCGGCCCCGACCACGGTCCCGGCCGTGTCGATCATGTCGTCAACGATGATGCAGTGTCGATCCCTCACGTCACCGACGACCCACAGTGTCGACGACTCGTTTCGCACGTCGGTCGACCGCCGCTTGTGAACGAACGCGACCCTCGCTCCCAGGTGTGCAGCATGCCGGGATGCCAGCTTGACCCTGCCCGAATCCGGGGAGACGATCGTTGTGGGACCTTCAGTCGTCTTCCCCAGATAATCGACGAAGAGATGGAGAGCGGTGAGGTGGTCGAACGGCTTGTCGACAAACCCCTGAATCTGACCCGTGTGGAGGTCGAGGCTGACAATGCGATCGACGCCGGCGGAGACGAACAGGTCACCCATCATGCGGGCCGAGATCGGCTCGCGGGGACGCCCCTTCTTGTCCTGTCTGGCGTAGCCGTAGAAGGGCACGACCGCTGTGATTCGCTTCGTCGACGCACGTTTGAGCGCGTCGATCATGATCAACTGCTCCATGATGTTGAAGTTGATCGGTTTCGTGTGGCTCTGGATCACGAAGGCGTCCGCGCCGCGAACGCTCTCGGTGTAATGAATGTAGATCTCGCCGTTGGCGAAGACCGAGCGTTCCACGCCCCCGAGTTCGACGCCGAGGATGTGCGCCACCTCCTCAGCGAGAGGTTCATTCGCTGAACCCGAGAAGACCATCAAACGTTTTCGGCTCTGAAGCTCCATCACTCCCCGTCCTGAGACGCCCGACGCTTCCTTCTCTCAGCGTAGCCCGGGAACTCCCGCTGAAGCGAACGCTCGATGGCGAGCGCACCGGGAGCGACGTCGTGAGTGATGACGGAGCCTGCGCCCGTGTACGCGTCGTCTCCGATCGTCAAAGGAGCGATGAGCATCGTGTCAGAGCCGATCTTCACTCGGTCTCCGATCTTGGTCCTGTGCTTCTCGAATCCGTCGTAGTTGACCGTCACGGTGGCTGCGCCGATGTTCGAGGCTTCTCCGATCGTCGTATCACCGATGTAACTGAGGTGCGGGACCTTGGAGCCGACCCCAACCTGCGAGTTCTTGATCTCGACGAAAGCACCGGCCTTCGATCCTTCGCGGAGGTCGGCCCCCGGCCTGAGATAGGTGAACGGTCCGACCGTCGCCCCCGATCCGATGACGGCCCCGTCGAGCACCGAGAATCGAACGATCGCTCCCGGTGCGATCGACGTGTCCCTGGCATGGACGTTCGGCCCGATCACTGCCCCTGCAGCGACAACCGTGTCACCCTCGAGGTAGACGTCCGGGTAGATCGTCGCGCAGGGTTGAACCACGACCCCTGCATCGATGTAGACCCGAGAGGGATCGATCATCGCAACACCCTCAGCCATGAGTCGGTCGTTGATGCGTCGCCTCAGGACCGCCGCGACGCCCGCTAGTTGGGCGTGCGAGTTGACGCCGGTTCCTTCGACCGCATCGGCGACCACGCCGACAACCCGACGGCTGTCCGCGTTGAGAATCGCTATCACGTCGGTGAGGTAGTACTCGTCCTGGCTGTTGTCCCGGCCGAGTCGCCCGAGCGCATCGGCAAGGAGTGCAGCATCGAACGCGTACACGGACGTGTTCACCTCGTCGATGCTGCGTTGTCGGTCGTCGGCGTCGCGGTGTTCGACGATCCCGATAATCTGGTCGCCGCGGCGTTCGATCCGTCCGTAACCGGTTGGGTCGTCCATCTTCACGGTGAGAACAGTGGCGGCGGCCTGTTGACTTCGGTGGCTCTCGACGACCGACGCGAGCGTGTCGGATTCGAGCAACGGCATGTCGCCCGGGACGACCAGAACCGTGTCCACGGCATCACCACAGCCACCGAGTCCGACGCGTACCGCATCTCCCGTGCCGAGTTGAGGTTCCTGAACGACGCTCACAGCCCCGGATGGCAGCGCCTCAACGACTGCATCCGCTCCGTGGCCGATCACAGCAATGATCTCGTCCGCGTCGAGCGGATCGACTGCCGTCAGCACCCATCCAAGAAGGCTCCGACCGGCGGCTCGGTGGAGTACTTTGGGCAGTTCGGACTTCATTCGCGTGCCCTTGCCTGCGGCGAGCACGATCACGGCGAGATGCATAGAACCTCCAAGGAACTTGGCTGGGGGGACAGGACTCGAACCCGTACCGGATGGACCAAAACCACCTGTGCTACCTGTTACACCACCCCCCAGAGGGGCGAACCGAAGGTTAGACGGCATGAAACGCTTGAGGTCCCCCGAAGGGGTAGCGGGGTAGCCGGGTAGCTGAGTAGCTGAGTACCCGGCTCACGCCCACCGGCTGCCGAGAAGTGGTCCCCACTCCGCTACTCCGCTACTCGCTACCCGCTACTCCGCTACCCCGCTCTCAACGATCTCCCAACCTCGGTTGATCGGCTCCGCTGCTCTTGCGGAAGTCGCCTCTTCGGGCGCGACCGATACGGCATCTTCTGCTTCTTCGCGAGTCGCGAAGTAGGCGAACATCGCTGCTCCACTTCCCGTCATCATCACCGGAACGGCCCAACGGTAGGCAAGTTCGGCTCTCCACTCGTCGACGGCTTCGTCGGTCGCGACCGCAGCCGGATAGAGGTCATTGGCGAGGGGCGCGTCGTCGCGCAGGGCAGGTGGCAGATCGTTGGCGCCGATCTCCTGGCCCTTCGGACCGTCGAGTTCATCCCACGTCCGGTAGACGGTGGCAGTGTCGAGAGCGATCGGCGGGACCACAATGGCGACAGCGAATCCCGTGGCGTCGGGCTGTGGCGACACAGACTCCCCACGGCCCGTGACGATTGCGGTGCCTCCGACAACGGCGAACGGAACGTCGGAACCGAGATCTACAGCGATCCTGCGTAGGTCATCGAACGACACGGAGAAGCGTCGGGCCGACAGGTTGAGTGCCGCAGCGGCATCGGCGCTTCCGCCGCCGAGACCTGCGGGTGACGGAATCCGCTTGGTCAGGACGACCCGTGTCGGCCGAGAGCCGCTGCCGGCTCCCCACCGCGGCCGCAACTGCTCTCCATGCGAGATTGGTCTCGTCCTGTGGCGCTCCCCCACCCGGAACCTCGATGCGGTCCTCGTCTGCGTCTTCGACCGTGATGTCGTCGCGCCAGTCGATGGATTGGAAGACACCACGAAGCGGGTGATATCCGTTGGCGTCTCGCGATCGAATCCGGAGACCGAGGTTGATCTTGGCATAGGCACGGGCTCTCACGCACCCACCTCCGCTGCAATCGTCACGAAGTCGCCCGGTGAAAGGTCCTCTGGGCGAAGCGTTGGATCGATTCCGCATCGCTCGAGGACCGGGACGGTATTGGGAACGATGCCGGCGAGACTCCGACGCAGCATCTTCCTGCGCTGTCCGAAGGCTGCGGTCGCGAGTTCGATGGCTCGCTCCGCCCCCTCCGGGGCACGGTGTCGCACGAGTTCGATCACGGCTGATTCGACCGCAGGAGTCGGATAGAAGACACTTGGCGGCGCGGTGAACGCAACCGATCCCGAAGCGTGGAGGGCGGTGACGACCGAAGGGATGCCGTACCCACGCGATCCAGGACCCGCGAGGAGGCGATCGGCGACCTCGCGTTGCACCATGATCACGAACCGATCGATGTCGGGCACGTGCCTCAGCGCATCGAGGACGATCCCGGTGCCGACGTTGTACGGGAGATTGGCAACGAGAGACCACGGACCGTCTGCGAGATCGCCACGGAGGTCGACGTGGCTGGCGTCTGCGTGTCGAATCTCGACGTTGGGCAGGTCGCCGACGGATTCTTCGAGCACCCGGACAAGGCCTGCGTCGATCTCATAGACGACCACTCGGGCACCGGTTGCAGCGAGTGCACCGGTCAGCGTCCCGGTCCCACCACCGATCTCCACGACGCTCGACTCGGGTGAGACATCCGCCAGTCGCACGATCCGTCGGATCACATTCGGATCGACCAGGAAGTTCTGCCCATATGACTGGTTCGGATGGAGACCGTGCTGAGCGAGGAGGCTCCGGATCATCGCCCTCCCCTGCGGACCTGGCTCATCCACTCGGCGCTCCAAAGACGCGAGTCGAGTTTTCGGAGGTGATGCGGGCGGCATCCTCTTCGGCCATGCCCCAGATCTCCGAGAGCGCGATGCCGTTGAGGATCGACCATTCGGGCCGGTTGGTCTCGCCTCGATGTGGCTCAGGAGTCAGGTACGGGGTATCGGTCTCCACGAGGGTACGTTCCGGTGGAGCTTCTGCAGCGCCGAGCCGTACGGTGTCCCCTGTGGTGTAGGTGATCGGTCCGGCGAATGAGAAGGTTGCACCGAGTTCCCGAAACCGTTTCGTCCATCGGGGGCCGCCCGTCCAGCAGTGAAGGACCGCCTTCTCGCCCAGATCCGCCTCACCGAGAATCTCGTAGACGTCGGCGAAGGAGTCCCTGGTGTGGACGATCACCGGTTTGCCGATGTCGGAAGCGAGTTGAACCTGGTCCCGGAATGCCCGTCGCTGATCATCGCGGGGCGACAGATCCCGGTAGTAGTCGAGTCCCACTTCGCCGATGGCAGCGGCCTCGACGGCAAGCGCGGAGATCTTCAGCTGCTCTTCGTCCCAACGCTCAGCATCATGAGGATGAAGGCCGGCCGCCCACAGCACCCGGTCAGGTCGATCTGCAGCGAGTCGGCGCGCCTGAAGACTTGTCTCGAGATCGACACCGGGGACGAGCAACCACTCGATCCCCGCATCAATGGCCCGATCGACCGCACCGAGCGGGTCGTCGAGCATGAAGACGTGGCAGTGGCTATCAACCCAGGTCGTCATCGAGACCTCACTCGTCGTCGGCGAACGGCTCCATCTTGGCGTACATCGGTCCGAGTTCACCCAGGTGGGTAGCGGCCGGGATCGTCGGGCGTGCCCACGATGGTCCATGCTCCCCCATCGGCACCGAGCACGCTTCGAGGAGTTTCACCGACGTGAACGGGAGGTACGGGTAGAGGGCGACGGCGATGCCGGCAATGGCATCCATGGCGACGCCCAGCGTCGTTCCCGTTCGGGCCGAATCGGTCTTCGCCGTCTTCCACGGCTCGCGTTCATTGAGATAGACGTTGACGGTCTGTGCACCGGCCATCGCCCGCTGGAGTCCCGCACGGAGCTTCACGTCGGAGATAAGCCGACCGACCTCGGCGAGGGTGTCATCGACGGACCCGATCAGCGCCTCGTCCTGCTCATCGAGACCGACCTGCTCTTGTGTGACCCCATCGAAGTAGCGTCCCGTCATCGCGACGACCCGGTTGACGAGGTTTCCCCAGGTCGCGACGAGTTCGTCGTTGACTCGACGGATCATGTTCTCGTCCGAGATGTCGGTGTCGTTGTTCTCCGGGAAGTTGATGGCGACCGCATACCGGAGCGCGTCCGGCTCAAAGTGGTCGATGTACCACGAAATCGACCGGCCGACGCCGCGACTGGCGGATCCCTTCTCGCCGCTGAAGGTGATGAACTGGTTCGCCGGCACATCGGTCGGCAGGTTCAGTCCGCCATAGCCCATCAACAGCGCAGGCCAGTAGACGGCGTGGAACGGAATGTTGTCCTTGCCGATGAAGTAGTAGCTCTCGGCGTCGGGGTTCTCCCACCAGTCCTTCCACGCGTCGGGTTCGCCGCGCAGCCTGGCCCATTCCTTGGCCGCCGATAGGTAGCCCATGACGGCCTCCCACCAGACGTATATCGACTTTCCCGGACCGAGATCGTCGACGGGCAGCGGGATTCCCCACTCCAGATCACGGGTGAAGGCGCGATCGTGAAGACCGTCTTCGACCATCCCGATCGCGAAATTGATCACATGGGGACGCCAGCCTTCGCGGGATCGGAGCCACTCGAGCAGGGGCTCCTGGACCGCGGAGAGCTTCCAGTTGAAATGCTCGGTCTCACGCCGCACGGGTGTCGTCTCAGATAGTTTCGATCGGGGATCGACGAGATCGATCGGATCGAGCGTTCTGCCGCAGTTGTCGCACTGGTCCCCGCGAGCGTCGAGGTATCCGCAGTGGGGACAGGTCCCTTCGATGTATCGATCGGGGAGGAAGCGGCCGGCTTCCTCGTCGTAGAACTGCTCGGTCGTCTCCCGATAGAGGTACCCGTTGTCGAGCAGGCGCAAGAAGAAGTCCTGGGCAACCTCCCGGTGGGTGTCGGTTCCAGTGGTCGTGTAGAGGTCGTAGGTGAACCCGAGGTCCTCCCAGTTCTGTGCGATCTCGGCGTGGTAGCGATCAACGATCTCGGCGGGGCTGACGCCCTCTTCGTCGGCGCGCACGGTGATCGGTGTCCCATGGACGTCGCTGCCTGAGACCATCAGAACCCGATCACCGGCGGCGCGGTGGTAGCGGGCGAAGACGTCCGGGGGCAGGTACGCGCCGCCGAGATGACCCAGGTGCCGGGACCCGCTTGCGTATGGCCAGGCCACGGCGACCAGGATGTACTTGGAGTTGTTGATGTCGGTCACAGTCGTGCGATGGTAGCGCCGCGACCCGGATTCAGGTTCGAGACGAACGGCTGAGCGACCTGAGCGCACCGGTACACTCGATCGCGATTGGTCGATCGGCACCCGATGCTGATGGAGGTTCGCCGTTGGATCCCGTGATAGTTCGCAAGATCGATGACCTCGGCCGCATCGTGGTACCGGCCGAGACCCGTCGCCTGTTCAACATCCACGAAGGCGATGAACTCGAGATCGGCGTTGAGAACGACTCGATCGTGATTCGCAAGCTCGAAGCAAGCTGTGTGTTCTGCGGTTCCGTCGAATCGGTCTCCGCGTTCAAGGGTCGTGGCGTGTGTGGGGAGTGCCGCCACTCTCTGACCGCCGGCTAGCAGCCCGGGTCGCCAGTGCCGCCTCGTAGAGTGCCCGGCGGGATATCCCGGTCTCTTCCGCTACGTCCCGCACTGCGTTGGAGAGTCGCTCGCCGTCTTCCATGCGCTTGACCACCGCACCGAGCGCCGCCGATAGGTCGGGGAGTGATTTGGGACCGGGCTCGACGACCAGGGTGAACTCTCCCCTGGGCTCAACTTCGGTGGTCCAGCGGTGAACAGCCTCGTCGAGGGTGCCGGTCCAGATCTCCTCGTGCAATTTGGTGATCTCTCTGGCGACAACGACTATCCGATCGCCGCCCGCGGCAGTTGCGAGGTCGGCGAGATCTTTCGTGACGCGGCTCGGCGCGGAGAACAACACGACCGGTCGTTCATCCAGTGCAGTCTCCTCGATCCGGCGACTGCGATCCTCTCCACTGCGCGGCAGGAATCCTTCGAAGACGAACCGATCCCCCCCGAGACCCGCGACGGCAATGGCCGACGTGACGGCACTCGGACCTGGTACGACGGAGACGATGGCACCCACGGAACGCGCGGCCCGGACGGCCGCGACACCCGGATCCGATACGGCCGGCATCCCGGCGTCGCTCACGAGAGCGATCGTCTCCCCTCGTTCGAGCCGGGAACGGATTTCGACCGTTCTCTCACCTTCGTTTCCGAGAAAGAACGACCGCAGTTGCCGCGGTGATACCGAGTCGCTCGAGGAGCTTCCCCGTTCGCCGCGTGTCCTCGGCGAACACCACGTCCGCGGCAGCAAGCGTTTGCTGCAGCCGCGGAGAGGCGTCGTCGAGATTCCCAATCGGGGTGGCGCAAATGATGAGGCGTCCGGTCACGACACGGAGGATGGCAGAACCACAAGCCTCGTGCCCGTATCCGGCCCCGGCGTTCCAAACGGCAGTTCGAGAATCCACACTCCCCGTGCGGGAGTCCGGCGCCCCGACATGAGGATGTCTTGGTAGACCACCATCCCATCACCATCAAGGTGAACGACTCTCAGCGGCTTGCGGCACCCGTACGCATGCACCGACGAGGACCGGATAAGCAAACCACCTGTCCTCTTGCGTCGGACGCCTACCAGCCGATCGGTGAACGATGACGCGCGACGACTACCGGCGGCGACCTCCACGATCCGACGGCAAGCGTCACCGGCCCCCTTGCCCGGTACGGGCGGTCTCCTGGTACGATCCCGCTCACTATGGCAAAGGCAAAACGACGCAAGCTCCGCGCACGCCGCAGCAAGGCGAACCACGGCCGCAAGCCCAACGCGGGCCGCGGTTGATCACGCCTTTCAGCCGTCTGCTGTTCTGATCCCCCGAACCGGACCCCGTGACTGACACGCGTCATGGGTGACACCGTACGTTCGCCGACGCGTTCGGGCTAGAGCGTTGATCGATCGAACTCGTCAGCCACCACTCGTGAGCTGTGAACTCCGCTGCCGGCCACCGGCTACTGGCAAATCAAACGTAGCTCCGCCGAGTATCGAGGTGAGTGCAACGAGTGCAGCGCGTCAGATGCCGAGTTGTTGGCGCATCTCTTCGCCGGCCGTCTTGTCCGTTGACACGATCCAGTAGATGGCGTCGTCGATGCGGTCGATGAACGAGTAGACCCGACCCTGGCGATACAGCAGACCACCTGCCGACTCCTCGGCCGGACCTGCGTCCATTGAATCGCGGATGTGGACGATCAAGGCATTGGCGAGTTCTTCGGCATCGCGTTCGGAGTCGCCGACGTAGGACATCGCCATTGCGACGTCTCCCCCACCGCGAGAACACACGGTAGGTGTCGTTCCCCCATCCGGCGGCCGCTTGGGTTGCCTCACCGGGAAGCACACTCTCGTCGAGGACCAGCCGCAAACCCCACTCGCCGAACGTCGCTTCATCGTGAAGATCCCACCCAGCGAGATCCACGGTCAGCAGCGCCAGATCCCGCGGCGGCTCGCGGCGGCTGTACTTCGCGACATCGAGGATCTGCTCCGTCGTCTCTGGTGGTGCTTGATATGCGTCGTCAACGGCGGCGAGGCCACCGGCTGAGACGATCGCATCCACGAAGACGAGCCCCTGGTCGTATGGGAACGTGAGATCGGCCTGCATCCACCCCGGGATCGAATCGAGAACCGACGAGTCGTAGCTCAGTGCCTCGGTGGCCGCTTGAACTGCTTCGAGCGGACTCATGCCCTCCATGTAGACGAACTGGGAGCGGGTTGCATCACCCTCGATGAGCGCTTGGAACGCCGATGCATCGTCGCCCGTGCCGTCGTCGATGAGCACGTCATACTCGTCGTTGAAGTCGAAGTGCTGGTCGGTGAGCGCGTGCACGAGTTCGTGGAGCACGGTGATCTTCTGAAGTTGCGTGAAACCATCCGGTGCGGCAGGGACGACCATCTCTTCGGCATCGCCGTCGTAGAAGCCGGCGACCTGTTCCGCGTACAGATCGATCAGCAGCGTGTAGAGATCGGTCCCGGGGCTCAGCATCCCGAGCATGGAGAAGAAGGCGCTGTCAACGTTCAACTCCTCCTCGTCGAGGTCTTCGGCGACAAGGTCGGCGACTCGTTGCGAGAACTCGGCGTCATCGAGGATGACGACGGTCGGGGTCGCAATGAACGGGATGCCGCGGACCTGCTCAGCTTCGATCATCAGCTTGGCGAGTTCAGCGCGCATCTCTTCGGCGATCGCCGGATCGATCGACTCCGATGCCGTTCCCGGTATGGAGATCGGGACGGTGGGAGTCTCCGTTGTGGTCGTGCTCTGTATTTCGAGCGTAGATGTGGTGGCCAGCGTTGAGCTTGTCGTGGTCGGGTCCGCCGCCGGGCTGCACGCCGCGGCGATCAGAGAAAGGACAAGAACGAGTCCAGCGAGAGGGCGAAGCGTCTGAAACCGGTGCATGCGTCGGAGGCTACCGCTTCGGTCGACAAACGCTGGTTCAGACCGGAACGATCGTGTCGCCCTTGCCGATAACGACGAGGCCGGACTCGGTGACCGTGAAGCGGTCTCGGTCGGCTTGTGCGTCGACACCGATCTGGCACCCGTCCGGCACTCTGACGTTCTTGTCGATGATCGCCCGCCGGACAACTGCGCCGCGCCCAACCTCGACGCCCTGGAGCAGCAGTGAATCCTCGACCAACGCGTATGAGTGGATCCGAACGTCGGAGGACAGGATCGAACGACGAGCCGTTCCTCCCGAGACCACCACACCGGCACCCACGATCGACTCGTAGGCCGCACCCCGACGATCGTCCAGGTCGAACACGAACTTCGCCGGCGGGAGCGGGGGTCGGTGCGTCAGAATCGGCCACTCGCGGTTGTAGTACGAGAAGATTGGATCCACAGCAATCGTGTCCATGCTCGCCTGGTAGTAGGCATCGAGTGTCCCGACATCCCTCCAGTATCCGCGCTCTCGCTCGTGCTGACCGGGAACAACGTTGTCCGCGAAGTCGTAGACGTGGGCGACACCCTGGGCCACGAGCATGGGGATGATGCTCCCTCCCATGTCGTGTCTGGAGTCGTCATCTTCGGCGTCGGCAGCCACGACCTCGCGGAGGACCTTCGCGTCGAAGACGTAGTTGCCCATGGAGACATACGCCGACGCCGGATCATCGGGGATCGGCCGCGGCTGCTGCGGTTTCTCGTCAAATGAGACAATCTTCCCGTGCTCGTCGGTTGCGATCACGCCGAATTCTGAGGCCTGGTCAATCGGCACCCGGATCCCGGCAACGGTAACCCCGGCTCCCGACTCGACGTGGCGGTTCACCATTTGGCGCGGGTCCATGCGGTAGATGTGGTCTGCGCCGAAGACGATCACGTGGTCGGGTTGCTCGTCGGTGAGGATGTTGAAGTTCTGGAAGACCGCGTCGGCAGATCCGGAGAACCAGTGCGGGCCACGCCGCATCTGTGCGGGGACGGGCGTGACGTAGTTGCCGAGCATCTCGCTCATCGACCAGCCGAGGGCAAGGTGACGGTCGAGGCTGTGGCTCTTGTACTGGGTGAGGACCGCGATCTTCCGGTAGCCCCCGTGGACGAGATTGGACAGAACGAAGTCGACGAGGCGATAGATGCCGCCGAACGGAACGGCCGGCTTGGATCGGTCCCGTGTCAGAGGCCAGAGACGTTTCCCTTCACCACCGGCGAGGACGAGTGCGATGACTTTCGGTTCCATGGGACGAAACCTAGTCGTCGTCGCCAGAGACGGAAGCCCTGGTGTGTCGAATGTGGCCGCCGTAGAGGGTGACGATGCGGGCTACGACCACAACGAGATAGATCTGCCCGATCACCGCCTCCCACACCGCAGCGGCACGTCCCGCCACCGCAACCGGGGAGAAGTCCCCGTATCCGAGCGTCGCGATCGTCACAAGACTGAAGTATGCGAACACGGTCGTCGGCTCCGGTTCGCCGAAGAAACGGTCGGAACCGCCAAACGACGTATCGATGAACAGGAACAGATAGGTTGCTGCAAGGGCAATGAGGAGATAGACGCTGATGGCGCCGAGAACGGTCTTGCCGGTGACCTCGCGGTGGCGCATGAGTCGCCTGAGTGCAATGATCGGTGCGGCGAAGACAAGTATCAACCAGAGCACCCCGCCCCGGTTGATTTCGGGGTGTCGTGTCAACGCCGCGCCGATTGATGTCGCGACGGTCAGCCCGGCCGCGATCCAGGCGAATCGGAATCCGCGTCGGCCGATTCCGGCCGCGGCGACGGCGAGAAGAAGGGTCGCTGCGGTGAGGATGGTGACCGCCACGGCGAGGACCTTGGCGAGTCCGGTGTCCTGATCGAGATCAATGAGCAACAACAGACCGACCGTGACGACCGTGACGATGAACAGCAGGTCAAATCTGTCGTAGGACCTGCGCGTCGTCGGATCGGTCTCGGTCATAGCCGGAGAGGGTAGACGAGCTTTGCACCAGGGCGGCACTCAATCGGGGAGGTGCGGGCCGTTGGCTTCGAAGACCATTTCTCCCTCGATGTATGTGGATTGCACCTTGTTGGAGTCGTCCGACTGGTCGCCGCCGAAGACGAAGAACCCGACGTCTTCCCGGGTTTCGTTCACGAAATGACGTGCGGCCACATTCGCCAATCAGACGAACCACCGTGGGCAGCGACACGGCCGACGACCGTGCAGGTGCGACGGTCGCTCCGACCACAACGGCCAGCGGCGAGACCACGACCGCTGCCACGACCACAACCACGACCGTTGCGTTGCAGGGACATGGCCTTTTGGAGGTGACTACCACGGTCGTCTCGCATGAAACCACATGGGACATTTCGGTGTGGGGGCACCCGACGCTGAGGGTTCGTGGTCGATCGTGAGCGCCCTCCACGGCTTGGGTGGCAAGGGCCAAGACCTCGCTGTCACGGCCACCGAACTTGCGAGCCACGGCAACGTGATGTTCGCACCAGATTGGGGATCGGAGCAGACCGCCGAATGCAGCTACCGATACAGCGTGAGCATCGTAGAGGCCTACAGAGGCGATCCCCCGACCAGCCAATCACAGCCATCGGCCACTCGGCCGGAGCCTCAGCCATTCTCGAACGACGCAGCCGTAGTCCCGAGCGCATCCGACCCGCCCGTATCGAAGCCTATGAGTGCGCAGCGGTCGCCCTGTTCCATGATCCGCTGAGCACGCTCAGCCGGTCAGTTGTGACGTGATGACCAATACGCCAAGAGCCAGAGAATGCCCATCGCTCCGAAGGCCACGGCAGACCATGCCCGCTCAGCTGTCGCTTCGACTCCCACAGCGCGCACCACGAAGATGAGGCATGCCGCAATGCTCAACACACCGAGCACCAAGAAGCCGGTGCGCGGAAACTTGCGAGTCGTCATGCGGTAGAACCTCCTGTGTCGAATCCTCATCGTCGCGGCGGGGGTCGACGCGAAGCTCAGAGGCGAAGGTCACAGCGCGGGTCCGTCACATGCGCACGGAACGCCTCAACGAACGACGCACCGCCCATATCGGCACCCATGCACCTCTTGGCCGGCCGTTCACCGTGTCGACCGTGCGCCTGCAGTGCGAGGGCCAGGGAGGTGTCGGGACTGTTCCAGGTCACCGATTGATCGCAACGACATGAGCAGGTCAGTCAGCGCCAGGTTTGCACTTCGCACCTCTCCATCGTCGAGTCGAGTATTCGACCGAGGCCGTGGCGTGCATCAATCCACATCACGGCAAGACTCGGCCACTTCCGAACCAGACCCTGGAGAGTCCTTGATTGTCGGGAGTACAGTCGAGCGACATGGCAGCAATCGGCGACGACGCGATCCTCCGAGATGTCGCCGCCCGCGTACCCGAGCTCGCCCAAGCGACGGACCTGAGCATGACCCCTCTGGTCGGTGGCCTCTCCAACAGGAACTACCTCGTCAATGCTGCCGGTGCCCAGTTCGTGATTAGAGTCGCTGGAGCCAACGGCCCGCTGCTCGGAGTTGACCGGATCAGGGAGAAGCAGATAGTCGGCATCGTTGAAGCTGCAGGGATCGCGCCGCACGTCGCAGCGTTCATCCTGCCCGATGGTCATGCCGCAACGCGGTTCGTCGCAGAAGCCCATGCTCTCAGCATCGCCGAGTTCACATCGCCCGCAATGGTGCCGCGCCTCGCTGCGAAGCTGCGCGAGGTGCACAACCTCGGACGTGTGGGCGGCGTATTCGATCCGTACGCCGACATCACCCGCTGGATGAACCTGCTCACGTCGAGGGGCACACGGTTGCCTTCCCGCCTCAAGCCGCTGCTCGAACTCGTTGCCACATCAAGGACGATCCGACCCCGACCATCCGAACGCGATATGGTGCTCTGCCACAACGATCCCTATCACCTCAACTTCCTCGGCAACGGATCGCTGTGGCTCATCGACTGGGAATATGCAGGGATGAACGATCCGATGTACGACCTCGCGGGTATCGGATACACACTCGACGACGACGGCCGCGATCTCCTGCTCGAGGCGTACTTCGGATCGGCCACGACAGAGACTCGGCGTGACCTCGATGCGCTCATCCCAGTTTCTCTGTGTTGGAACGTGGTCTGGTCGCTCATCCAGATCGACGGCGGCATCGAGGGGTTCGACTACTTCAACTACTCCGAAGAACTCCTCGATTGGATCCCAACGCTTCGCAACTGAGCCTGTGCAGCGAGACGCGAGTACGCCACACCCAGCCCCAGCCCCAGCCCCAGCCCCAGCCACCCCGCCCATATCGAATGCGATTTCAGGTGGTCATCACAACTCGGCGAGTTTGTCTGATGGGTCATCCATTCGAGGGCTTTTCGAGGCTGAGTGTTGAGCGAGCAGGCGGTCTGGCGTTTCCTCATGATGAGGTCGCCTTCCCAACAGCTCGGGGCAGCACGATCGTCAACCTCATCGGGCCGTTCCGAGATCATGACCATGTCCCGGATCTGGCCCCTCGTCGACGCCGGTCGGCCCCGCGGGCGTCTCACCGCAAGGCTCCCGGCTTGTGGAGGTGAGGGGATTTGAACCCCTGGCCCCTACGTTGCGAACGTAGTGCTCTGCCGGACTGAGCTACACCCCCGGAAGGGTTGGGAGTGTATCAGGCGAGGATGCGCAGCGGCAGCCGGATCAGGACCACTCGATGTCGAATCCGACGCGGTCCGGGTGGGAGTGACCGTTGACGCAGGCCACTCGTTCTTCCACCGACTCCTCGATCGGATCGGACTCCACAACAAAGACCGGCTTCCCATCGCCGGATCGGGATCCCACGACTCGGCGGACTACCTCGGTCGTCCAGATGAGTCGGACATCGACGGACGAGCACACGGGGCAAGCCGTTACGGACATTGGTTCAGCTCCGCCGGAGATCAGCGCGCAGTCGTTCCTGGACAACGGCCGTCGTCAGATCCGAACGGCTCCGTTCGATGAGGGACCGCGCCACGTCCGTCGTGCGGCGCAACCCGGCCGTCATGCCATCGGGATAGTCGAGCGATGTCAAGAGGTCGAGAACCGCGTCCATGGAAACGAACGTGGCCTCGGCGTCGGCGACCCTGCCGGCTCTGAGATAGTCCAGCATGCGGCGTCGTTGCTCCCCGACGGCTTCCCCAAGGCCCTTCAGATAGGGCACGGAGTGGACGCCGACGTCGGCCGGGAGCGGCAGCGGTTCCCCCGCCAGGAGCGCAGCTGTGAGGACGCCTTCGGCGTACTCCTTCACTGCGTCATAGAAGAATCCGGCGTGATAGATGTCCTGATGATGCGAGAGCGGGGCCTCAGCCTCAGTGATCAGAGAGCGAGCCTCAGCGAGGAGCTCATCCGCTCGTTCGGTCTCGCCACGATGGAGGGCACGGATGGCATTCGCCGACGTGCGGATGATGATCCGGCAGTTCTTCAAAGCCAGCTCACGCGCAGCGTTCTTCTGATCGAGATCCGAGCGAACAGCTGCTTCGATAGCAGAGAGGTCGGGAGGCCCGCTGTTCACAGCGTCAGCCTGCGATGACGCGAACCGTGGGCGGCGCCGTATCAAGTTCGAGATCTGCGGCAGTCGCGGGACCCATGGAAATCGTCGTGGGAATCTGCACGACCGGTGCTCGGCGCACCGTCGTAGTCTGCTTCGCGGCAAGGGTCAGGGCCACAAATCCCCCAACCGCCAGGTCGACGATGATGGTGATGCCGAGCCACGCGACGCTCGTCCGCAGAACCGCGATGACGAGTGTGATGAGGGCCGTAACGAGCAGGGCGATGAAGATCCGCTGCCGCCGCATCTGTGCGTGGTGCTGGGCGTAGACGGGGCTTCCGACCTGTGCGACGGTGACGGCGGCCAGTCTCTCTTTCGAGCGCGCGAACGCACGGGTCGTCGCCCGCGGATTCTCCCGTCGATGATCGAAGAACGAGGGCAGCAGAAACGCTGCCCACGCCCCCGCGATGAGGATGAAAAAGATGATGCCCATCAGTTGTACTCCGCCGCTTGATCGAGCGTAGGCTCGCATCGCGCGACTTCGAATGATTTGCCCACTACTGAACTAGGCATTGTGGTCCGATGATTCGTTTACTAGCAAGTCCAATCCGTGTATCAATGCCGGAAGGATCACCGTGAGGGACTCTTCGACACCCTTCACGGAACCCGGGAGATTGACAATCAGCGTTCGATCGATGGTTCCGGCAACACCGCGCGAGAGCATTCCGTGGGGGTTCTTGCCGAACGTTGCCGCTCGCATCGCCTCCGCAAGCCCCGGTGCTTCACGCTCAAGAACCGCCTTCGTGCCTTCCGGTGTGAGATCACGCTGGGTGAGCCCGGTGCCACCCGTCGTAACGATGAGATCGACGTCGCCCGCGAGTTCGGAGAGGGTCCCCGCGACCGACTCCACACCATCCGGAATCACCCTGCACTCGACAACTCGGATCCCGACGGACTCGAGCAATGCCGCCGCGGTTGGTCCCGACCGATCTTCGGTCGTGCCGGCAGACACTCGATCCGACACGGTGACCACCGAAGCGGTGCGGCTACTCACGACGCCACACTCCGGACCGGCCCCCGGACTTCTCGAGAAGACGGATACTGTGGATCACAGCTCCCCGATCGATGCCCTTGATCATGTCGTAGAGCGCCACAGCGCCGATGGCTGCCCCGGTCATCGCCTCCATCTCCACTCCGGTCTTCGCGGTCACGGTCGCGGTGACGGTGATCGTCGCTCCGACTGCAACGGGTTCCACTTCGACGGTTAAGGATTCGACGAAGATGGGATGGCAGAGGGGCACCAGTGAGGATGTCTCCTTCGCTCCCTGGATCGCGGCAATCCGCACGGTCGCGACGGCGTCGCCTTTTGGCAGGTCCCCGGTGAACAATCGATCACGGGTTGATTCGTCCATGCGGACCGTCGCTTCGGCGACGGCCCGTCGCGTGGTTACCGCCTTTTCCCCCACGTCGACCATATGCACGTTCCCTGCGTCGTCGAGGTGAGCCAGTTCATCAGTCACCGAGCGCCTCCTTCCGGCTTCTGGCCTCCGGCCAGTGGATCATCTCGAGTTCCACGGTACCGCCGGGCTCGACTCGACCGATCCCAACCGGGACGACGGCAAGGGCATCGGCGAAGGCAAGCGCGGACAGTACGTTCGATGATTGCCCACCTGACGTTCGTGCATGCCATCGGCCATCACCGTCGCGTTCGATGGCGACCCGAAGGAACACCGTCTTGCTGGGATCGGTATCGACACCGTCATCGAGAATCCCCTCGACGCGATCGTGGAAGAGTCGGTCGGCTCCCATCATGGCAAGGAGCGCAGGGCGCATGAACTGTTCGAATGACACGAACACCGAGACCGGGTTCCCCGGCAGACCAAAGAACGGGACGCCGCCGACCGTCCCGAATGCGAACGGCTTCCCCGGCTGCATGGCGATCTTCCAGAATCCGACACTGCCTCGATCCCGCAGCGTGAGTTTGACAATGTCGTAGGCACCCATCGACACGCCACCGCTCGTCACGATCGCGTCCGCGCCCTCGACGGCCTCTTCGAGGACCCTCTCGAATGCGCTTGCATCGTCATTGACAATGCCAAAGTCCCTGACTTCGACCCCGAGGTCGGTCAGCATTGCCATGATGAGCGTCCCGTTCGAGTCGCGAACGGCTCCCCGCCCGAGGGTCGGGGTCGATGGTGGAACGACTTCGTCACCGGTCGACATCATCGCAACGACCGGTCTTCGGCGAACGAGTGGATGCATCCCCATTGATGCCATGACCGATGCATGCGCAGCCCGCAGCCGAAGTCCGGCGTCGAACACCCTGGTACCGGCTCGCACATTCCCGCTCGCGGGTCTGATGTGGTCACCGACCGACGCCGCTTCAAATATCCGAACAGAATCTGCTTGATTCTCCTCCGTCACCTCGACAGGGACGACTGCATCGGCACCGGTCGGGATCGGGGCCCCGGTCATGATCCTTGTGGCCATGCCTCTGGTGAGCGCGACCGATGGCACGGCTCCCGCAGCCACGTCATCCACGACCGAGAGATCCGCAGGTGGGCTCACCGTGTCCTCCGCGATCACCGCGAAGCCATCCATGGCGGCGTTCTCGAAACCGGGGAGATCATCCGGCGCGTCGACATTCCGAGAAAGGACCGCGCCGACCGCGTCTGCGAAGTCCACCTCGATCTCTTCAAGAAGCGGCACGCTCTCGAGCACCTCGGCCTGCATCTCTGCGAGGGGGCGCATCATCCGGCGACCGACCGTTCGGAGCCTGCGGCGAGCCGACGGATGTTGGGGGCGTGCCGAACCACGACGAGCACGGCGATGGCGGCAGCCCATACGAGGGACCACCCCCGGTAGCCGGAGAGGGCGAAACCCGGCACATAGAGCGCCATCGCGCCAAGCGACGCTATCGACGCCACCTTGAACACGAGAGTGACGACAAGCCAGGTCACAGCGAGCAAGGCGCCAAAGACCGGAGCGAGAAAGATCGCTGCCCCTATCGCGGTTGCCACACCGCGCCCCCCACGGAACCGGTGCCAGATCGGCACGACATGTCCAAGCACGCCTGCAAAGGCGCACGCAAAAGCGAGTGTCTCAACCGAGGCCGTATCTGTGACGATCGTGGCCCAGGCCGAGCCGATCGCTGCCGCGACCGCACCTTTGGAACCGTCACCGAGGAGGACCAGTGCTGCCGGCCCCTTGCCAAGCGACCGCATGACGTTCGATGTCCCCGGGTTTCCGCTGCCGACGGCATAGATGTCAACGCCGAGAACACGCGGAACGATGACGCCGAAGTCGATTGATCCAACGAGGTAGGCCATCAGAAGCGGTGCGAGCACGTCCACCGTGGAAGTTTATGCGCCTTCCGACGCGAAGGTTCTTCCGCGAAGTCCGTCGATGCGCCACAATGGGGGTCGAGGCTCCCCTCTCCGTGGATAACCGAACGCAGGCCCCCCACCATTCCCCCTGCTTGCGCGAGGCGACCACGGGGAGGGGGCCTCGTCTTCAACCCCCTTCCCACGGCACTTGCCACTCGATACAGTCGACGGGTGTTCTGGTTGACCCGACCTCCGTACCTCCGGTGGGCGGTCGCCGTAGCGATCGTCATCGTCGCGCTCCTGTGGGACCTGAGAGGCAGTGCCCAAACCCTGTATCCGTTTGCGTCGAGCGCGATCGCAGCGGGCACACCCATCACTGATTCGCAGGTCGTGTGGCGCAGCATCCCGGAAGGGGCGATGGAGATGCCTGATCTGAGCGACCCGGTCGCGTCCCGAGACGTCGCGTCCGGGGAACCGATCGTCCCGTCGGCGGTATCGGGGGCATCCATGATTCCCGATGGCTGGTGGTCCGTGCCGATCCCGCTCCCAGGGGCGGCGATTCCCGGCACCCGTGTTCGATTGGTCGGCATCGAAACGGTATTCGAGACCGACGGCATCGTCGTCTCCGTCGCCGGAGAAGAGCTCCTGTCCTTCTCTGAATCAGGGATGGTCGCCGTACCCCCGGACTTCGCGCCTGCCGTGGCGATCGCAGCGAGAGACGGGACGCTCATCGTGCTCCTCGATCCGTAGGTCCGCAGACAGTGATGTACTCGATGGAGTGTGAGATCTCCTTCCGGCAGCTGGTAGCCGGCAGCTGACAGCTCGTAGCCAGAAGCTATCTGCTCGTGCCCCGAAACCCATACCCGGCGTCGGTCGGGGGTCCTTCTAGGCTGGCTACATGTTCAACGCCATCTTGTGGGGGGCGGTCCAAGGGTTGACCGAGTTCCTCCCGATCTCATCCAGCGGTCATCTCGTCCTCGTGCCTGCGCTTCTCGGACGCGAAGTCCCTGATCTCACAGCCGTGGCCATGGTGCATCTCGGCACACTCATCGCCGTGCTCGTCTACTACCGAAGCGACCTCGCTCTGATGGCTCGATTCGACCGCCCGGGACGACGCATGATCACGATCATCGCCATCGGCACGATCCCTGCCGTGGTCCTCGGTCTCGCATTCGAGAGCAAACTCGATGAACTCACTGAGCGGCCCACCGCTGTGGCCATCATGCTCATTGTGACCGGCATCGTCCTGCTGTCAACGATGCTGCTTCGCCGAGGAGACAGAACGACCGAGGACCTGTCCCCGAAGGAGGCAGGGATCATCGGCCTCGCCCAATCCCTTGCTCTCATCCCCGGCGTCTCCCGTTCCGGAATGACCATCTCTGCCGGTCTCGCCCGCGGCTTGGATCGCATCGAGGCGGCTCGCTTCGCATTCCTCCTCGGAATCCCCGCGATCGCCGGCGCCGGCCTGCTGTCGATTGCCAGAGCCATCTCGGACGGATCAGGTATCACGATGTCAACAATCGTGGCCATGATCGTCGCCGCCGTGGTCGGCTACTGGGCGATCGCGTTCCTGATCCCGCGTGCTGGCGAAGGTGGGCCTTGCCCCCTTCGGGATCTACTGCGTGGTCGCGGGAATCCTCGGGGTGATCATCCTGTAGATCAGTAGTTCAGTAGAGAAGTAGATCAGTAGAGAAGTGGAGCAGTGGAGCAGCACTGTCTACTGGTCTGCTCATCCTCCGTAGGCGCTGCTCATTCTGAACTGCTCTGCGATGTGCACGTTGACGAGCGCGGGGACACCGCTGTCCTGGGCTCGCTCGAGAGCGGGTCGCAGCTCCGAAGCATCCTCGACGAACTCGCCGTAGCCGCCGAGGCCCTCGACCACCAGGTCGTAGCGGACGATTCCGAGGTCGGTACCGACCATGCGATCCGGGTAGAGCATCCGGTGAATCGCCTTGATGTTGTTCCACGCTCCGTCGTTTCCGACGACGCCGACGACCGGCATATCGTGGCGGATCAGAGAATCGAACTCCATCCCGTTGAAACCGAACGACCCGTCCCCATAGACGATGCCGACCCGGGTGTCGGGTTCAACCGCCTTGGCGGCGAGAGCGAACGGCGCACCAACACCGAGGCATCCGAACGGTCCCGGGTCGAGGAGACCCCCCGGCCTGCTGGTTCGGAGCCACTTTGCGGTCGTCGAGACGATGTCCCCGCCGTCTGCGGCGACGATCGTGTCGTCGCCGAAGAATTCGGCGACCTCGCGAGCGAAGCGTTCGGGAGGAACCGGTCCGCCATCGGCGGCCGCCATCTCGTCTGCGGACTTCTGCTTCTGGCGTTCGAGCGCGGCGATCTCATCGACCCAGTCAGCGCGCCTAACAACCCCGACACGATCGGCGAGTTGGACGGCAACAGCGCCGGGGTCAGCGACGACACCGATCGCGACCGCACGGTTCCATCCGATTCGTGACGGCTCCGCGTCGATCTGTATGACGGCGGCCTCCGCTGCAATCTTCTTGCCGAAACCGGTTCGGAAGTCCCAGTCGACACCGAGGGCAACGACCACGTCGGCCGCCCGCAACGCTGTCCGAGCGGGTTCGGTTTCCGAGGAGCGGATGGTCCCATCGGAGCGATCCACGAGCGAGACTGTTCAGGAACACCGGGGCATGCAGGGCCTCGACGAGGCTGGCGAGCGCTCCGGTCGGGTCCCCGTGCCGACTCCATCGGTACCCGGTGCCGGCGAAGACAACCGGCCGTTCGGCGCGATCGAGGAGACGGATCACGTCGCCGAGCGTGTCGTCGTCAAGACCGGCCGGCCGATCGGCCCGGTATCCGGACGGCCAACCAATCGCGCTCTCCTCGACCATCCCCGCCTGGACGTCCCAAGGAATGTCGAGGAACACCGGTCCCCCCCGACCTGAGAATGCATGGCGGGCAGCAGTAGCGATGTACTCGGGGAGTCGGGACGTGTCGAATGCCGTATCAGCCCACTTCGTGATCGAGTGGAACATGCGAGGATGGTCCATCTCCTGGAGACCGCCCCGCAGGCTCTCGGTCGTGAGATGACGGCCCCCGATGAGCAGGACGGGGCTGTTGGCGAACCAGGCGTTGGCGATCCCGGTGACCGTGTCGGTGACCCCGGGTCCTGCGGTGGCGACGACGACACCAAGGCGTCCCGTGAGCCGGGCGTATGCGTCCGCGGCGTGCGCAGCCGCCTGCTCGTGCCGCACGTCGACGACGCGGATGCCTTCGGAAACACAGCCGTCGACGATCGGGAGAATGTGGCCGCCCGTCAAAGCGAACACCGTGTCGACGCCTTCTGCCTGGAGGGCACGTGCGATGGCCTGCCCACCGTGTATCTTCGCCACTTCCAACTCCCGGTTCGCGTTTGCAGCATTCTGGTCGTTTGTGGCTGCCGTCGGATCGACCCGGCGAGCAGTTGCACCAAACGGCGGGCATACTTCCCCGACCCCGCACGTTGAACCGTGGGAACCGGAGAGGGCAACGATGTTCAAACGCAAGACCAAGGCACACAAGATCAACAGCCTTGACGAGTTGCAGCCCTTAGTCGCCTCCGGTCGGCCCGTGCTGATCAACTTCTTCCAGGTCGGGTGCGCGCCCTGCCAGGTCATGGACGGCATCGTCAATGAACTTGCCCGTGAGTACGGCGAGTCGGCGCACGTCGTCAAGGCCGACATCGGTCGAGTCCCCGGGGCCGCAGAGACCTACAAGATCCGATCAACCCCAACGACCGTGGTCATCGCTCGGCCACCCCAGAAGTCTTCAAAGCACGCCCGCAAGAAGGCACAGGGCACGAAGAAGCAACAGGCGAGCCGCCCGACGCAGCGCTTCCGCACATCCGGCCTCGTCAAGAAGGATCAACTCGCGCGGGTGCTCGAATCCAACGGTGCCCGCCGCGTCGAGGCGTAGCCCTCAGCCGTAGTCGTAGAAGCCGCTGTCCGGACTTCCTGCCGAGCAGACCGGCTTCGACCATCCGCTTCAGCAGCGGCGGCGCGGCGTAACGCGGGTCTTCGTATTCGGCCATGAACGACTCTGCGACGGCCAGCATCGTGTCGTTGCCGACGAGATCCGACAGCGTGAGCGGCCCCATCGGATAGCCCGTCCCGTTCACCATGGCGGCGTCAATGTCCTCACGCGTCGCGAAGCCTTCTTCGAGCATCCGGATCGACTCGAAGATGTACGGGCAGAGCAGCTTGTTCACGATGAACCCGGCCCGATCCTTCGCGTGGACGACCGTTTTGCCGAGTCGGTCGGCGGCGAATGAGGCCGCCCGATCCACCGTGTCGTCGGAGGCCACCACGGTACGAATGATCTCGACGAGCGGCATGATCGTCGCCGGGTTGAAGAAGTGCATCCCGACCACGGACTCCGGTCGGCTCGTTGCCTGGGCGATTCGTGTGACGGGGATCGACGAAGTGTTCGTCGCCAGGATCGCGTCGGGGGATCTCACGATCCGATCAAGGTCGCTGAAGATGTCGTGTTTGAGATCCTCATTCTCGATGACTGCTTCGATGACGAGATCCCGATCGGCGAGTGACTCACGGTCGGTCGAGAAGGCCAGCAGCGAGAGCGCTGCCTCACGGGCATCAGCCTCGAGCTTGCCCCGGTCGACGGCCCTGCCGAGCGACTTCTCGATCCCCGCCTTCGATCGGACAACGAGGTCGTCATTGACCTCGACGATGGTCGTGTCGAGACCTGCCTTGACACAGACCTCTGCAATCCCTCCGCCCATCTGTCCCCCACCGACGATCCCGACGCGTTCGATAGCCATGGGAACCTCCTCTTGATCGAATCCAAGTGATCGGAAGGTACTGAGACTGTCCACACCCTGCGAATCGAGGCAGACGGCAAACAACAACCAGCAGACAGACAGCGGGACACCGGCTGTCTGCTGTCGGCTAGCTGTGGCCCGGCGGGGTCGGGATCGATGCGAACGCCTGGCGTCTGGCCTCGACGATCTCGTGGCCGATCTGCTCGATGCTGTCCATCAACCACAGATACGCTGCCTTGCCGGGTCGGTAGTCGGCCTCTGCCATCCCTTGAATCCGACCCTGTTCCTGGAGTTGCCTCACTCGGCGATGGTTGTCGACCGGGTCCAGCGTGTAGACGCCCAGCGTCTTACCGCCTTGCTGATTGAGGATCGAGAAGCACGGGACATCGGACGGGCCATCGGCGATGTAGACCATGTGCCGGAGCGGCACGCGGCGCTCTTCCTCTCCGATTCTGGAGTTGACGTCGACGTCGGCGTTCCGATTGACGCCCTTGTTGATCTCGAACAACGCCCTGGTCTTGGCGGTGTTGTCAATGGTGTACCCGAGATGACGTACCGGTGCGGGAGCCGAAGCGACGGGAAGTTGGCCGAGGTAGCCGGGCGGCGCCGGCGACTCGATGAGCGTGTTCGCCCAGATACCGTCAACGTGGTCGGCGAAGACGCTGCCTTCGATCATTGGGAGAATCCCGGTCGAGACGATGTAGTGCTCCACCGAGATCCCCTCGCCGGCGAATTCGGGGATGCCGGACACATGCCGACGGGACTCTTCCAAGAAGTCGGGCATGCCGGGTGCGGCGACCAAGGCACTCCCGAGTTCGCGCAAACGTTCGTTCGTCAGATTCTTGAAGATTCCCTCTCTCACATACGTGAGGAGGTGACCAAGGTACGCGATATCGCGCTGGATGCGCACACCCTGGCGTCGGTAGTACTCGACGAGCCCATCGACCTCACCCCAGAATACGGCCGGGTCCACGTCGTAGGCATCGAAGATGGGGTCCTGCATGTTCCCCGGGATGAGTGTTCGATCGAAGTCCCACACCAGGGCAATGACGGTCTGGGTGTAGAGGGGAACCGGCATAACGCTGAGGTTAGGGCCCCGCCGGACGAGGCGCCGACGTCATCAGGTCGTCTCGAATGCCCCGAAGACGATGTCGTCCCCGCTCGACCACCAGGACTGGAGCCGGCACGGCGTGCCCCGCAGGCCCTCGTGCGCCTCACCGATCCGAGCAAGAGCGACGAGGACGATCGGCTGAAAGCCCTTCGCTGCCAGCGCCCAAGCGGATGGAGCGACCGCCGCAGCCTCGACCTCGGCGTCGAGAACGATCTCCACCGTTCGGTCGGCACCGCCTACGACTGCCCGGAGGGCACCAAGATCGGAGGGCACGGACAGGAGCTCCGCGAGCGGCACCTCCGTGGCAAGATCCCGGCGCCTCGCGTACACGCCGAGCGTTGCCGCCGTAACCCGATCAACGTCGGTGACCATCGATTCTCGAACCGCTACCGCCATGAAAACCCTCCGTGTCTTACACAAGTGTAATTCACGAGAACCCTTGAAGGCAAAAGGTATTTGCGATGTTGGAAGTCGCTCGTTTCTACGACATCACCGAGATGGCCCCGAGCACGAACGACCGAGTTGGAAGGATCGACGTTCCCTGCGAGCCTCACATCGTGCCGCCGGGGCTATCGTCCCGATTCGTCAAGGAGCAGGACATGAAGCGGGAATTGATCAAGTACGTTTTCGAGCGAGAGGACTTCGGTACCGAGTTGACGGTCGCAGGATGGGTCCGGACGCGCCGGGATTCGAAGGCCGGGTTCTCGTTCATCGAACTCAACGACGGATCGACGATGACGGGTCTCCAGATCATCGCCGACAGCGCTCTCCCCAACTACGAGACCGATGTCCTCCGCCTCGGCATCGGCAGCGCAGTCCGCATCACCGGCACGCTCACCGAATCTCCCGCCAAGGGCCAGCGCGTCGAGATCAAGGCAACCGAGGTCGAGCCGTTCGGATTCGCCGACCCCGAGTCCTATCCGCTCCAGAAGAAACGCGTCTCGTTCGAGCATCTTCGCGAGATCGCTCATCTTCGGCCCCGCACCAACACGATCGGCGCCGTCGCCAGGGTCCGTAATGCCCTGTCCTATGCAACGCACCGCTTCTACCAGGATCGCGACTTCCTCTATCTCCATGCTCCGATCATCACAACCAGCGACGCCGAAGGCGCAGGTGAGATGTTCCGAGTCACGACCCTCGATCCTTCGTCACCACCCGCGGCGAGGACGGCGCCGTCGACTATTCACGGGATTTCTTCGCTGCACCGACCTTTCTCACGGTGAGCGGCCAACTCAACGCCGAGGCCTACGCCCTCGCCGTTGACCGGGTATATACCTTCGGCCCGACGTTCCGGGCGGAGAACTCCAACACACGGCGCCATCTCGCCGAGTTCTGGATGATCGAACCGGAGATGGCATTCGCGGACCTCAACGACAACGCCGACCTCGCCGAGGACTACGTCAGGTACCTCATTCGATACGTGCTCGAACACAACATGACCGACATCGAGTTCTTCAACAAATGGATCGACGAGGGTCTCCTCGACACGCTCACCGGCGTTGCCGAGAGCGACTTCGAGCGGATCACCTACACCCAGGCAATCGATCTCCTCGAGAAGACCGACGAGTCATTCGAGTTCCCTGTGGCATGGGGCGATGACCTCCAGTCGGAACACGAACGGTATCTGACCGAGCGGGTCATCAAGAAGCCCGTGATCGTCACCGACTTCCCGTTCGACTTCAAAGCGTTCTACATGCGGCGCAACGATGATGGCAAGACCGTGGCGGCAATGGACGTCCTCGTCCCGCAGATCGGTGAGATCGTCGGCGGAAGCCAGCGCGAAGAGCGACTCGACGTTCTTGCCGACAGCATGCGGATCAAGGGCATCGGACGAGGATCGCTACTGGTGGTATCTCGACTTGCGGCGATTCGGCAGTGCACCCCATGCCGGGTTCGGTCTCGGACTCGAACGCGTCGTGCAATTCGCGACCGGTATGCAGAACATTCGGGATGTCATCCCGTTCCCGCGTTCGCCTCGCAACGCCGAATTCTAGGAACGGGCGCGCCGCCTGGATGGACCCGTCTCGCCCCCTCCGCCGCCTTCCGCGACACCTCCCACTGACGGGCAGGACCCTGGTTACGGAGCCGACAGGACGTAGTCGCCGCTCTCATCGTCCCAGATGAGATCGACGTAGCCGCTCGCGGCAGCCGCCTTCACGAATTGCAGGAATCCCGAGTAGCCCAGGTTCTTCTCCGAGAAACCGCTATCTCGTTTTCGCAGCTCAGTCTTGAGACCCGACAACGCAACCGGTGTACCACCCTTGCCGAGGGCAACGACGGCGTCGTGGAGGAGACCGAAGCCCGCCTCCTCTCCCCTGCCCGACGTCGGGAACCGCACGACGGGGTCGCCTTGGGATCCCTCGTGGTCGAGTTCGACGATGTCACGATCGGCGAGGTTCTGCATCAACTCGCCGAAGGCGCGGAATCCGTAGTCGGTTTCGGTGAACGTGGCGTCCTTGCGGAGCAGCGCTCGCTTGAGGCTCGACGCTCGCACGTCACCGTTCCCCGCCCGGATGAGACCGGCGAGGGTCGGCACGAGCAACGCGTCTGGTGTCTCCGCAGACGGAGCAGGCGCCTTCTCGGCCTTGGGACGCTCCTTCTTCGGAGTCCGATCCGGGATGTCCACGCCGGACAGTTTCTCGTAGAAGAGGAACTCGTCGCAGGCCGCAGGGAGCAACGCCGACGTCGAGTCCTTCAACCCCACGCCTATGACGCTGCGGTTCAGTTCTCGCAACTTGTGCACCAACGGCGTGAAATCCGAATCGCCGGTGCAGATGACGAACATCGTGATGTAGTCCCGCTCGAATGCGAGCTCCACCGCGTCGACGGCCATCTTGATGTCTGCGGCATTCTTGCGGATCATTCCCCTGCGTTGCGGAATCTCGATCAGTTCGATCTGATTGTCGGTGAGCATCCGACGGTCCTTCTCGAAGAAGGTCCAGTCCGCGTAGGCGCGCCGTACGACGACGACGTCCCGCTCGGCAAGTGCGTCGGCGACGGGTTTGAAGTCGAATTGGATGCCGAGATCCTCCCGTGCGCCGATCGCGAGGTTCTCGTAGTCAATGAACAGGCCGATGCGTTCTTCTTCCATGACCGCAGCGTATCAGGCGGGGTCGTCAGCAGCTCTCAACTCGTCGATCGTTTCCTCGATCCATACCCGACAGCGCTCGAGAACCTCTGTCGGAGACTCGCCGCTGTCTCGTGCGATCGGCTCACCGAATCGCACGTGGACGGCGGCGCCGTAAGGGACGGGGAACATGTTTCGCTGGAACACCCGCCACGAGCCATCAATCGCTGTAGGGATGATTTCCAGGTTCGGGGCGGCTTCCATGATCGCCGTCAACCCACCCGCCCGGAAGTCTCCAAGTTCTCCGACGCGTGACCGGGTTCCTTCAGGGAATATCACGACCGACACATCCCGCCGCTCGGCCTCAGCAGCCATGTCATGGATGGCGTCCATCGCTTGGTCCCGGTCACCACGATCGATGAGAGCATTGCCCCCGTGACGGAGGTTGAGGGACACGCTCGGGATCCCCTTCGCTAGCTCGCTCTTTGCAACGTACTTCGGGTAGTTCCGCCTCAGAAGTCCTCCGAAGATCGGCACGTCGTACATCGACTGATGGTTCGACACGAAGATGTAGCCGCCGGTGCTCGCGAATCCGTCCCGACCCTGTGTGTCGACACGGACTCCTGAGATACGGAATGTGGAGATGAGCGTGCGCTGGAGGGCCGCCATCACCTTCTCGAAGGAACGCTTCCCGAACGGCAATGCAGCCAGACCGACAAGGTGGAACCCGGCGAGCGCGAGGCCGAACGCGGCGAGGGTCGGCAGGGTTGTCAACCAGTCACGGATACGTCTCACGGCTCGATCGAGTCCCTTCGGAGGTAGTCGATGAGGGCTGCGTTGACGTGGCCCGGCTGTTCCTGCTGGGTCCAGTGTCCGCTGTGCTCGATGCCGACGATCGTGAGGTCAGGGACCCACCGCTCCATTCCTTCGGTCAGCGACGGGGGGAAGGATCGGATCTCGATCGGCGCTGATCATCAGCGTTGGTTGTGTGATCGGAGCGTTGGCAAGGTGTTCGGTGGCGGCGGCGTTCGCATCGATGTTCCGGTACGGCGCCGAGCGGGTCGAAGATCCCACCTTCAACGAACGCGTCCCGGCAACACGGCGAATTCGTCTCCTGTCATGAAGTCCTTGTCGGCAGCGACACGGAGGAAGATCGCTCGGAGCCAGGCATAGGGGTCGAACGCGAAAGCCGCCTCGGCAACTCCCGGTTCTTGGAACGAAAGCACGTATCCGAAGCGATCGGCGAGACGCTCCCGGATGAACTCGATCGTCGGGAAGCCGGCACATCACCGTGGTACGGCACGTTCAGGCTGACGACACGCTCGACGCGATCCGGGTGCATGAGGGCCGCCGTCCAGACGACGATGCTGCCCCAGTCGTGGCCGACGAACGTCGCCTTCCGAAGGCCGAGCGTGTCGAGGAGCCGATCGTGTCGGCAACCAAGTGGGTCAACGCGTACGCCTCGACGTTCTCGGGTTTGGACGAACCCCCGTACCCACGCTGGTCGTAGGCAATCGCCCGGAACCCGGCCCCGGCGAGCGCAGGCATCTGGTGCCGCCAGGAATATGCAAGCTCGGGGAAGCCGTGGATGAGGACGACCGGATCCCCCGTTCCCTCCTCGGTCACTGCAAGGTCGATCCCATTGACGGCCTGGATGGTGGGCTCCATACCCCGAGGCTAGTGCACTGCGAACCCTGGGTCCGCAGGTGCGTAGAGGGTGCGTGTCGTTGCCCTGCCAGTTCTTCGGCGTGACGGCATGGGCGTGCAGCCGCCGATTCCGCGGGCTGGTAGCGCCGCATACGGGGACGGCAACCCTGGGTAGCAGTAAAAGTGATCGTCCCGTGCCGAGGGGGGACACGGCACGGGACGATCAGGTCGGACGACCAAGCGGTTGGGGCCGAACGGTCGTCCGTGACCCACCGGCTCGGACCGCGGGAGGAAGGAGGGAGTGCGGCCGGGTCCGGTGGAACATCTTCAGTTGTGGAGTTCTTCGGAAGGCGGCTCCAGCCGTCGGGGCGCACCCGAATCGGCAACGTCCCGGCGGCAATGGCCCATCTCCGAACAACTGATGGAATCGTATCGGCGGGTCGAGCTATCGGCACCGATTCGGCCGGATCGACAAGCCCGAGTCCGCCCTGGATCAGACCTTCGGATCAATGAGATGCTCAGGGATCTCGACGAGGACGGCGGACCCGGTTGCCGTCACAACCCCATCGACCGAGAGGTCCGTCTCAACGACAACCTTGCGCCCCTTGATCTCGACAAGTCGCCCGACGAGAAGGAAGCCGGCGAGGGGTGTGGGCAGCAGGTAGTCGACTTCGAGAACCGTGCGGTGACGAACCGTGGCGACGGTTCACTGCCTACCGTCTTGCCAGCGTGCTGCATCTGGAAGATCGCCGCCGACCCGGTCGAGTGACAGTCGATGATCGATGCAACGAGGCCCCCGTACGTGTATCCGGGAATCGCGGTGTGGTAAGGCTCAGGTGTGAATTCGGTGACGGTCCCTTCGCCGACGGAACGGGTCTTGATTTGATGCCCGACGTCGTTGAGCCGTCCACAGCCGTAACAGTGGGCGACGTCTTCGGGGTAGGTGTCCTGGATGGCCGGTGTGTCGCCCGGGGAATGCCGTTTCTCAGGCATTGGCACGAATCGAGATGAGAGCACCAGCCAGGGTGTCGACGTGCCGCGTGAGGGCCGCCACGATGTCGCCCGGTTTCTCAGCCCCGATTTCGGTCGAGGACATGAGAACATCTTGAACATGGCTCATGCTCGCATTCTCCCACACACGCCCGACCAGGGTCGTCAACCGACGGCGTAGACCAACTCGTCCTCGGAGTGCCATCCGTGCGGGTCTCCGCGCCTGGCCGATCCCTATGTCCCGATCAGATCGATCTCCGGGAGATCGCCGTCCGGGGTGAATCCGAAGACCTTGCCGTAGAAGACGAGTTCGGTCACGAGGCTGTGGATGACGGTCTCTGCCATACGGAAGCCGTGGCCTTCACCCTCGTATTCGACGTGGACATGCGGGATTCCCCGGCTTGTCAACGCGTCGGCGATCAGAACGGCTTGATTCGGTGGAACCACTTTGTCATCGAGGCCCTGGAACAACGCAACCGGTACGGTGATCTGATCCACGGAGTGGATCGGCGACCGTGCCCGCCACACCTCGGGATCGACTCCGAGAAGCCGGGTCTCATACCGGGATTCGAACTTGTGGCTGTCACCCATCAGCATTTCAACGTCTGCGATGCCGTAGTACGAGGCACCGGCGCCGAAGGTATCCCGGAACGCAAGGGCCGCGAGCGCCGTGTAGCCGCCGGCGCTTCCACCGCTGATGGCAAGCCGATCGCCGTCCACCTCTCCGATCGAAGCTAGGTACTCGGCAGCGGCAACGGCGTCGTCGACATCGAGGACGCCCCATTCGTTCTCGAGCTTCTCGCGATACGCCCGCCCAAAGCCGGTAGATCCCCGGTAGTTGACGTCAACGAATCCAATCCCCCGCGACGTCCAGAAAGCCGTTTGCAGGCTGAACATCGCGTAGACGTTGGCCGTCGGTCCGCCGTGGATGTCGACGATGAGCGGAGGGCATTCCCCGATCGGCCCCGCGAACGCTGGGTTTGTCGGTGGGTAGTAGATGGCGTGGTCGACCTCGCCACCGGTGGTGGGGAAGGTGATCAGACGAGGCTCGGCGGCATACGCCTCGTCCGCGTTCGACGGGTTGGCAGCGGATGACCGTCTCTGTGCCGGAATCGACATCGAACTCGACGAGTGCCGACAGTCGTTTGGGGTGAGAACCGACGAACCACACGGTGTGGTCGCCATCGGTGGTGGTGTGGTAGCCGAAGCTCGAATACTCCAGGTCGAGACGCCCGAGTTGCCCATCGACGTCGATGACACCGAGATGGTGTTGTCCGTTCTCCCAGAACGCCACGACGATCCGCCCGCCGGAGAGGAACCCGTACCAAGAGAACCCAAGGAGCCAAGCGGGGCCGGCGAACTCTGCAGCCATCTCGAGGACCGGGATCGTCGACTCACCATCGCGCCGGTAGAGGTTCCACCAGCCCGTTCGGTCGGAAGCGAAGACGAGCGTCCCGTCCGGCGCCCACTCGGGCTGAACGATCGACTCGTCCGGACCACCGGCGACGACCGACCTGAGTGTCGGATCGGCGGCGTCGGCGACGACGAGACGAGTCCCGTCCCACGGCATGTTCGGATGGCTCCACTCGATCCATGCAAGCTGCCTGCCGTCGGGCGAGACTCGCGGCGAGGAGTAGAAGTCGCTCCCCGATGCGATCACGATCGCACCACCGTCGGCGTCGATACGCACGAGTTCGTTCGTCGCTTCACCCTGCAGCGGGTGTGACTCCCTGACACAGATGATCGACCCGTCATTGCCGCAGACGGCACCACCGAACCGCACCGACATCGGGCGCGGAGGTTCCGGTGTGAGCGGAATCGCCGCATCGCTTGTCATCCGGTACAGACGCTGATCCGTGAACTCGGAGTAGGTGATCTCTCCATCGCAAGCGAGGTACGCCGCTCCCCCGTATTCGTGAACCATCGTGCGGACGTTCGCGGCGTCGGACAGGAGCTCCTTCTCCATGCCATCGGAGGATCGGCGGACAAGCACTGTGCGGCCCTGTTCCGAGGGGCGGGACTCGAGCCAGTAGAGGGTCCCGTCGTCGTACTGAATATCGGAGAAGCGCACGATGTCGGCGACGGTGTCGGCGGCACCGATCGGCGACTCCCATGAGCCGAATGGTGCGATGGTGGTCATCCTCCGATAGTAGGCGATCGGCCGTGCGCGGCCGGCCGGGAATGCCGGGGAACCAGGTTGGTTGCACTGGGAACCAGCGCCCACCCTACGAGAGCGATTGACCATGCAGACACGAGATCCCGGGGCACCGATCGGCGTGCTCTATGAACATCCCCAGTGGTTCGAACCGCTGTTCGAGGAGATGGACCGCCGCAACCTCTCCTACGAACGGATCGACGCGAACCGGCTGGCCTACGATCCGGCGGCCATGACGGCCCCGTACTCACTCGTCATCAACCGGATGAGTCCGTCATCGTGGCTGCGAGGCGGTGAGACTGCTCTCTTCGCGACGCCCGACTACCTGCGGTATCTCGCGGCTCTCGGCGTGCCGATCATCAACGGACACGAGTCGTTCGGATTCGAGACGTCCAAGGCTCGCCAACTGGCATTGATGGCCCGCCTCGGTACCCGTCATCCGAGGGGCCACGTCGTCACGAATCCACTCGATGCCGTGGCGGCAGCGGACGGCCTCGAATACCCGGTCCTCGTCAAACCCAACATCGGGGGAAGCGGCGGCGGGATCGTCTCGTTCGACAACGCTGCCGCACTCGGTGCGGCGGCCGCGACCGGCGGACTCGAGTTCGGACCGGACCATACGGCGATCGTGCAAGAGCATCTGCCGGCGGAAGGCGATGCGATCATCCGCGTCGAATTCCTCGACGGCCGCTTCCTGTATGCGATCCGTCTGCTGCTCGTCCAGGGCTCGTTCAACCTGTGCCCGGCCGACTACTGCGAACTCCCTGGGATCGACGAGGCAGTCTCGGACCGGGGATCGGCCGTCGAAGCCTTCACCCCTCCCCAGGAGATCATCGAAGACGCCGGCCGCATCCTCGCTGCCACGGGCGCTGATCTGGGCGGCGTCGAATACCTCATCAACGCGAGGGATGGACGCCCCTACTTCTACGACGTGAACGTCCTCTCGAACTTCGTGGCGGACGCCCCCACCGTGATCGGCTTCGACCCATTCGTCGACCTCGTCGACTTCATCGTCGAACGACTCGACGCGGCCAACCGAGCTGCAGTATCCCAGACCATTCCTGCGTAACCACGGGAAGCGCGCTCCCCGTGGTTACCGAGGACCGACAGGGCGCTGCCTTCTACGAGTACATCGCCTCGATCTCGTCGGCGAAGTGCTCGCGAACGACCTTCCTCTTCACCTTCAACGTCGGTGTCAACTCCCCGCGCTCGATCGACAGAGGATCACCGAGAATCGCGAACTTCTTCAACTGACGCACCCGGGCGCTCTCGGCGTTGACGTCATCGACAGCGCCCTGGACAACCGCTCGGATCTCGTCATCGTTCATCCCTTCAGCGGCTTCCGGATCGACGGAGACGAGGGCCGTGAGGAACGGCCGCTGATCACCGATCACGACAACGGTCGCGATCAGGGGATTCGTCTGCAGCGCCGTCTCAATGAGCGACGGGGTGACGTTCTCACCGCCGGCCGTGATGATGATGTCCTTCTTGCGGTCGGTGATGAATAGGAATCCATCCTCATCGATATGACCAACATCGCCGGTCCTGAGCCACCCATCGTCTCCGAGAGCTTCGGCCGTTGCTTCGGCATCGTGGAGGTAGCCCAGGAACACGTTGGATCCCCGTGTGAGAATCTCTCCGTCCTCGGCGATGCTCAGCTCCGCGCAGGGAAGCGCAGGGCCCACCGATCCGATCCGGTTGCCATCCGGCTCGTTGAAGGCGCAGATCCCGGTGCACTCCGACTGCCCGTACAGCTGGAGGATCTGCATGCCGAGACCCGAGAAGTACTCGGCGATGGTCGGCGACAACGGTGCCGCAGACGAGAACATGAACCGGCACCGGTCGAGGCCCATGGCCTGTCTTGCCTTCGAGTACACCAGCTTGTCGAAGAGTCCGTGCTGCAATCCGAGCCAGCCACCGGGCTGCTCGCCCCGATCGAGTGCCGCGGTGTGCTCACGCCCGACGGCGAGTGCCCGGCCGGCGATTGCCGCCTTCACACCACTTGCCTCACCCAGCTCCCCGGACACTGCCGCATAGAACTTCTCCCACACCCTCGGTACTGCGAAGAACGCGGTCGGACGGACCTCCTTGAGGGTGTCGGCGAGACGGAAGATGTCCGGTTCGTAGTAGATCGTGTGGCCCATCACCGCAGGCGCGTGGATCGAGACGATCTGCTCGGCGATGTGAGACAGCGGCAGGTACGAGATTGCCGAATCGGACTGGCCAACATCGATGAACGACTTGATTGCTTCCACGGTCGAGACAAGCGCCTCGTGCGAGAGCACCACAGCTTTCGGCCGACCGGTCGTACCCGACGTGTAGATGAGCGTGGCCCCATCGCGAGGTCCGAGTGCTGCGAGTCGGTCATCGACCCCGTTCCCTTGCACACCGACACCTCGTTCGATGAACTCGTCCCACGTCAACACGTCTTCGACATCAGAAGACGCTCCGCGCATCAGCACGACGTGCTTGAGGCTTGGCAGATCACTCCAGAATCCGAGGATCTTCGCGAGTTGATCCTCGTTCTGAACGAGCACGACCGGAGAGCTCGAGTGATCGAGGACATACGCGCATTCATCGGGCGAACTCGTGGGATAGATCCCCGCCGGCATTGCCCCGATGGCCATCGCTGCGACATCGAAGACCACCCATTCCGGCGTGTTGGCGCCAAGAATCGCGACCGGCGATCCCGGCTCCACTCCCAGAGCAACGAGCCCACGAGCGGCGGCCGTGACTTCCTCTGCGTAGGCACGCCAACTCGTCGTCGCCCACCCGTCATCGTGGCGCACGGCATAGGCGTCCGCATCGCCCCGATCTGTACCGGCTTTCAGAATCTTCTGCGGGATGGTCTCGAATGACATGGCGGCTCCTCTCAGCCGAACAGACTCCTGGAGTGAATCTACGCCGTTTGCCCGGTCGACGCTCGAAGAATGGGTCTCCGGGTTCACGTCGAGTCGACCGTATCCTGCACATCATGAGAATCGCGCTTGCCACCCGGGACGAAACCACCGTCACCGGACACTTCGGCCGCACCAAGGGCTTCGTCGTCGTTGACGTCGAAGACGGCGTCGAGACCGCCCGGGAATTCCGCGAGGTGGGTTCTGCCGACCACGGCAACCATCAGGATCCGGGACGAAACCGTCGGCACGACGATCTGATCGGAACGATCCAGGATTGCGACGCGGTGATCGCCGGCGGGATGGGGTTCCCGGTCCAGGCACATGCCGAAGCTGCCGGGCTCGAAGTCGTGCTCACCGGCACCCAATCGATCGATGATGCCGTCACCCGGTATGTGACGGGAACTCTCGATCACGAGCCCGACCGGGCCCACGCGCACGGTGGCGGCCACCACCACTGCTGAGCCACCTGGCCCTCTTCTGATACTCGGAATAGCCGCCGGTCTCCTGCTACCGCCGGCCGCTCCTTCCTCGGCACATCGGGTCGGAGGAGGAAGGTGCATGTTCCGGACCGCCCAGAGTCCCAGCCGGATTCCTCCGAGTCACCGCTCGCGCCCCGCACGCGCGTCGCCCGATGAGCACCTGCCGTACGCCGCTCTCGCCCAACCGTGCTTCATCGTCGCCTCTCGGCACACCTAGTCTGTGTCCTTCCATGACCTACGATCCCCGTGTTCTCCGCCCACCGCTCTGGTACAAAGATGCGGTTATCTACGAGGTCCACGTCCGCGCGTTCGCGGACTCCAACGATGACGGCATCGGAGACTTCCAAGGTCTCACGTCTCGTCTCGACTATCTGAGCCGCCTCGGCATCGACACGATCTGGCTGTTGCCGTTCTATCCGTCGCCGCTGCGTGATGACGGATACGACATTGCCGAGTACTTCGACGTGCACCCGAGCTACGGAACGCTCGATGACTTCAACGTCTTCCTCGACGCTGCGCACGCCCGCAACATGCGGGTCATCACCGAGCTGGTCATCAATCACACTTCCGATCAGCATCCATGGTTCCAGCGGGCCAGGCGTGCCGAGCCAGGTAGCCCCGAACGGGAGTTCTACGTGTGGAGCGACACCCCGGACCGCTTCGCCGATGTCCGGATCATCTTCCAGGACACCGAGACGTCGAACTGGACGTGGGATCCGGTCGCCGGGGCCTACTACTGGCATCGATTCTTCTCCCACCAACCCGATCTCAACTACGACAACGAACTCGTCCGCGACGCGATCACTGATGTGTTCCGGTTCTGGCTCGACCTCGGTGTCGACGGTCTCCGCCTCGATGCGGTCCCCTACCTCTTCGAACGGGACGGAACAAATGGAGAGAACCTGCCGGAGACCCACCAGGAGCTGAAGCGCCTCAGAGCCTTCATCGATGGGAACTATGAGAACCGGATGCTCTTGGCAGAAGCGAACCAGTGGCCCGACGACGCCGTCGCGTATTTCGGCGACGGTGACGAGTGCCACATGGCATTCCACTTCCCACTCATGCCGCGCCTCTTCCTGTCACTGCAGATTGAGAGTCGGCTACCGATCATCGACATTCTGGAGCAGACTCCGCCGATTCCTCCGGACGCGCAGTGGGCGATCTTCCTTCGAAACCATGACGAGTTGACCCTCGAGATGGTGTCGGAGGAGGAGCGAGACCTGATGTGGCGCGCGTATTCTCCCGATCGTCGCGCCCGTCTCAACCTCGGGATCCGAAGGAGGCTCGCCCCTCTGCTCGAGAACGACCGGCGACGAATCGAGTTGTTGTTCAGCCTCTTGTTGTCGCTCCCGGGCACTCCTGTCATCTACTACGGCGACGAAATCGGGATGGGAGACAACATCTTCCTCGCCGACCGAGACGGAGTCCGTGCTCCGATGCAGTGGAGCAACGACCGCAACGCCGGTTTCTCCGTGGCCAATCCACAGTCCCTCTATCTGCCGGTCGTGGTCGATCCGCAGTTCCACTACGAAACGGTGAACGTCGAAGCACAGCAGGCGAACCCGAACTCGTTGCTCTGGTGGGTGCGCAACATGATCCGGCGCCGTCAACGCCACCCTGTGTTCGGTCGCGGCAGTATCGAGTTCCTGTCGCCCGACAACGAGCAGGTGCTCGCCTACCTTCGAGCCGGCGAGAGCGAGACCATCCTCGTGGTGGCGAACCTCAGTCGCCACTCCCAGTTCGTGGAACTGGATCTCAGCCGATTCGTCGGACGACGCCCGACAGAGATGCTCGGTCGGACGGAGTTTCCGATGATCGGTGACATCCCCTACCTGCTGTCGGTTGGCCCATACGGCTTCTACTGGTTCTCGATCGATGGTCTCGGAACACTCATCCCAGGCGCTCACGACGTCGTGGAGATCACGGGAACACTCGAAGGCGCATTCGCCAGCGACAGCGTGGTGCCCGACATGCTCGGCCGATTTGTGGCAACCCAGTCTTGGTACCAGGGTCGCCCGCCGCGCCGGTCCCAGACGAGCGTTCTCGACCTCATCCCGATTACAACCGGTGAGCAGGATCCGACCATGTGGATCGCGCTCATCGGTATCGAGCACGAGTCCGGCTCGGACGACCTGTACGTCCTACCAGTAGCGATCTCCTTCGAAGAAGAACTCCAGATCCTCGACTCGTCCGCGATCGCGCGTGTGCGCCGGGACGGAGCCGACGGCGTCCTGTATGACGGACTCGCTGATCCGCGAATCCGCGCGGTACTGCTCGAGGTGGGACTCGCGGGCGAGACGCTGCTCGGAAGGGCGGGATCCCTGACATGCACAGCAGGATTCGCCGCACCCGATGACGCTCCGGATTCGCCGATCGAGTCGACCGTGCACACCAGCAGCCGTGGGGAGACATACATTGACTACGGGGGTGACCTCACCATCAAATTGTTCCGTCGAGTCGAGCCCGGGGTCAACCCCGATCTGGAGCTGCGGCGATTCCTCACCGAGCGCACGGCATTCGGGAATGTCGCAGACACGTATGGCGCCCTCGAATATCGGTCCGGCGATAACCACACCGTCGGCATCCTCCAGCAGTCGTTCGCTGGTGCATCGACCGCCTGGAGTGTGTTTCGGGACCAGTTCCAGAACTGGATCGAAAGCGTCGCCGGACGGGCCGCACCGGACGAACCCGTTGGGGCATTCGGCAGCTTCGTCGAGATCTCTGGGACTCAGTCGCCGGGCGCCGACACTCTCCAGCCGGCCCTCGACCTTGCGTCGCGCCTCGGGTCGATGACGGCACGACTCCATCAAGCACTCGGATCGTTCACCGAGGATCCCGATCTGCGGCCGGATCCGTTCACACAGCACTATCAGCAGTCGTTGTACCAATCCCTTCGCGCCGGCATGCGCAAGGAGTTTCGCGCGCTTCGCCTCTTGCGCGGTGCTGCCGGACCCGGTGTCGAGGGAGCCGTAACCGAACTCGTGCAGGCAGAAGGTGAATGCCTCGAGTGGCTCAACGCGATCAGGAAGGATCGCATCAAGGGTTCGAGGATTCGCCTCCACGGGGACTATCGACTCAACGAGGTGTACATCGTCGACGGCGACTTCGTCTTTGAAGACTTCTCCGGTGATCTTTCACGCCCACTGAGCGAGCGCCGACTTCGGGGCTCGCCGTTGAGCGACGTCGCTCAGATGCTGCGGTCATTCGACTACGTTGCTCTCGCTTCGGTACTCGATGGACTCAGCAGCGGAGCGGGCGTGGGCCGCATGGTGGTCCCACCGGGTGGGGAGCGCGTTCGTGCGCAGCTACCTCGCAGACTTGGAGGATTCCCCACTCCTTCCCGACACGACAGCAGCAATCGACAGCCTGCTCAACGCATTCATGATGTCCACGGCGCTTCGCGAGGTACATTGGGAATTGGCAAATCGCCCGGATTGGGTCCGCATTCCCGTCGCCGGTGTCCGTCGGATGCTCGGGCGCCAACCACCGTTCATGGGTTGAGTGAGCGAAGCTCGGATCGGAGTTTCTCGAGAGCTTCGGCGACCTGCGCGGGATCGGCGACGCGGTAGCGGGCGCGGGTTGGTCCTTCGCCGACCTTCACCCCCACATCGTCATCACTCAGTGTGGCGAATACGTCTTCATCCGTAACATCGTCGCCGAAGAACACCACGCCGTCGTAGGAACCGGATTCTCGTACCTGGTTGATGGCGGACCCTTTGTCTCCGACACCGACCACGATCTCGACCACGTGCTTGCCCTCGATGATCCGTGCGTCGAACTTGGCACCGATGGTCCGCGCCGCGTCAGCAGCGTCCGCGGCCGCAACGACGTGTCGGTAGTGGAAGGCCGCGCCGAGGGGCTTGGGCTCAATCGCGGCGCCGTCGAACGCCTCCGCCGCCGCCGCGAGCGCGTCGGTGACGGCCGCGATCGTCCCGGGAGCTCCATGGTCCGACTGCCGACAGTTGAGCGCCATGATCCCCGATGAGCGTCACCGAAGGCGGAGTGTGCACGAGCGCCTCGAGCGCTTCGAGCGATCGCCCGGAGATGATGACCGAACGCACGTTGGGCAGCTCCGCAAGGCCGATCAACGCATCGACCGCGGGCGCGTACGGCACGGCAGCAGACGGATCGTCGACGATGGGCGACAACGTGCCGTCGTAGTCACATGCAACAAGGAGTCGTGACGAGTGAGCCAAACGCCGAAGGGCCGCTTCGAGGCCGACGTCGATCAGAGCACCTCCAGGGTTGCAAGACAGTCGCGGGCCCATTCGAAGACGTCGGCCTTGCGGACCGCGTTCCGAAGCCTGCGCATCCGCTGGCGTTGCTCGGCTTCGGGCATCGTTGTTGCGTAGGAGATTGTTCGCACCACGCTGTCGATGTCGTACGGATTGACGATGAGCGCCGACCGCAACTGCTCTGCCGCACCGGCGAACTCGCTGAGTATCAACACACCGTCGTTTCCGGTTCGGCAGGCCGCGTATTCCTTGGCGACGAGGTTCATCCCATCCCGAAGGGGCGTCACGAGCATCACGTCGGCGGCGACGTAGTACGCAATGACCTCTTCGAAGGGAAGGGTGCGGTAGAGATAGGACACGGGCGCCCACCCGGGCTCTCGATATGAGCCGTTGATGCGTCCGACGATCTGCTCGATGTCGATTCGCAGTTTCTGGTACGCCGGCACCTGCTCACGACTCGGAACGGCAACTTGAACGAATGCGTACAGGTGGCGGTCGCTCGGCGACTCCTCGAGGAGGCTTGCGAATGCCTTCAACCGAAGGTCGATTCCCTTCGTGTAGTCGAGTCGGTCCATCCCGAGAATGACGTGATCGGGGTCGCCGAGTTCGGCTCGAATCTGGGCAGCGCGCTCCTGGACCGCCGGTGAACTCGCCATACGTTCGAATTCGGCCGTGTCGATCGCAATCGGCGCAGGTTGGAGATGCACCGACCTCCCTCTCCACGAGAGGTCGCGTCTGCCGACGGCTTCGGCGCCCGCGAGGCGCCGGGCTGCGCGCGCGAAGTTGTCCGCGCTTTGGCGGGTTTGGAATGCGATGACGTCGGCACCGAGGAGTCCTTCGAGAATCTGGCGCCGCCAGGGGAGGCGAGCGAACACCTCGATGGGGGGAAACGGAATGTGAAGGTAGAACCCGATGGTGGCGTCAGGGTTGATCGATCGCAGCATCGAGGGGACGAGTTGGAGCTGATAGTCCTGAACCCATGCAATATCGCCAGCGCCGACAACGCCGGCGGTCGCTTCGGCGTATCTCCGGTTCACGTCGACATACGAACGCCAGGTGTGGCGGTGGTACTCGGGTGCAACGATCGCGTCGTGGTAGAGAGGCCAGAGGGTTCCATTGCAGAACCCGTAGTAGAAGCTGTCGACCTCGTCCTCGCTGAGCGGGACCGGCCGCTGATCGATGCCGTCGTAGTCGAACGGTTCGGGATTGAAATCGGGGATACCCGCCCATCCGACCCATGCGCCCTCAGCGTTCTGCAGCACCGGTCGAAGAGCTCGCACGAGTCCACCGGGGCTGATGATCCATTGCTCACCGTCCCAGGAGACGGGAAGCCGGTTCGCTACGACGATAATCCGTTGAACGGTGACCCCTTCCTGGCTCTCCAACGAGCCTACTCCCGGAGGAGTGCGGCCCGCGGCATCGATGGCGGCCAGTCACCGGCTGTGCTGATTTGCGCTGTCGTCGACGCGACTGACAGGTGGGCCCTCAGGAGCGGTGTGCCATCGTCGTGAGACCTCCTCGACAAACGCCGTATCCCGCTGCGATTGAACCATCCTCATCGTCTCATCGAACCAGACGTTCTCCGCCGAGGCCGAGATCTTCGACGAGGCGGTCGCCGTCAACGCCATGGTCGACCGCCTCATCTGGCACTCCCACAGACCGAACCGCGCAGAATTCAACCGACGTTGACCCCGGGTCGGGGTCTGATCTCGGTGGATGAGCGTCGGGGCGCGCGTATGCTTCACGTCGTTCGGTACTCGACCGGGAGGGTCACGCGGTTGTCTTCACACCAGCAGCACTGGGAAGCAACGTACCGGGATCACCTGCCTGAGTCGGTTACGTGGTATCAGGAACGCCCGGCGCTGTCGCTGTCACTCATCGAAGCAACTGGAATTGGCTCCGATGCGGCCGTGGTGGACGTCGGCGGTGGCTGCTCGCGATTGGTCGATCACCTCCTCGACGAGGGCTACACGAATCTCACGGTCCTCGACCTGTCCCCCACCGCAATCAGATATGCACGTCAGCGACTCGGTGGCAGTGCGTCCAAGGTGACGTGGATCGAGGCCGATGTCCTCGAGTATCGCTTCGACACGACGTTTGACCTATGGCACGACCGGGCAGTATTCCACTTCCTGACGGATCCCGTGGATCGGGAGCGATACGTAGCCCACCTCAGCGATGCCGTCCCTATCGGAGGGCAGGTCATCATCGCGACATTCGGGCTCGATGGACCCGAACGATGCAGCGGCCTGCCCGTGCAACGCTACGGACCTGAAACGCTCAGCCAGACCCTCGGGGATGACTTCGAAGTGCTGGGCTTCCAACATGAGACTCACCACACCCCAACGGGCGCAACCCAGCAGTTCCTCTACGGACACTTCCAACGGCGCAGTAGCCGCGCGACCTGATCTCGCCCGCTCGGCAACCGTCGGCCCATCTCTGCCGACGCGAGCATCGGACCCCAACACCAGTGGGAGCCGCCGGCCGATTGCGATGCGGCCCCACGACGGGAGCCATGTCAGTCGAAGACCCTTGCGATTGGGCTACAGAAGCCCGCCCTCGTAGCTCAGCGGAGAGAGCACCGGTTTCCTGAACCTCTCGGCTCGAGCGCTGCGCCGCGACAGGAGAGCCCTTTCCCAGTAGGCTCGTCCCGGAACCGCGAAGTACAAGTTGTGTGCGCTACTGGACGCGGCTGCACACGGCTGGTGGTTGTCGTTCACGCGGAGGGGAGAGCCACATGAGGGAAGAGAGGAACGTTGTAGCCGGTGCCGATCTGGCGGTACGGACTGACGCTCTTTCGAAGTCGTACGACGGAGTCCACGCCGTTGATTCCGTCGACCTGAGGGTCCCCCAACACTCTGTTTTCGGGTTTCTGGGCCCGAATGGCGCCGGCAAAACGACAACGATGAAGATGCTGCTCGGTCTCATCCGGCCCACATCCGGATCGGGAACGATTCTTGGCTTGGATATCGGGACCGACAGCCCGAAGGTTCGACGCCGCATCGGCTATCTGCCTCAGGAGCCCCACTTCTACTCTCACATGACAGCCAGGGAGACGCTTCGATTCGCTGCTGCGTTCTTCTTCTCGGGCCCGACCGATCGAATCGAGATCCGAATCGACGAGATGTTGGAGTTGGTCGGCATTGCAGACAGGGCCGATCGACCGATCAGAACCTTCTCGGGCGGCGAGATCCAAAGACTGGGAATCGCTCAAGCGCAGATTCACAAACCTGATCTCCTGATCCTCGACGAACCCGCAGCTTCGCTCGATCCGCTCGGTCGGCGAGATGTGTTGGCCATCCTGGAGCGTTTCCGAGCCACCTCGACGGTCTTCTACTCCACTCACATCCTCGACGATGTTCAGCGGGTGAGCGACATGGTCTGCGTCCTGAACAAGGGCCGGATCGTCAGTCAGGGGTCGATGAGCGAGGTGCTCTCGACTGGGTCCGACTCGATCTTCACTGTCGAGGTTCAAGGCGATGTCGAAGGGGCGAGGACCGCCCTCCTTGGCCAGGCGTGGGTAGATCAGGTTGCCGTGGACGGCGACGGAACGTTGGCTCGCCTACGAATCACGGTGAACGATCCCGATGCGGCTGAGGCGAGGTTGCAGCGGGTACTCCTCGAGGACGAGACCCTCGTTGTCAAGGGGTTTGCCCGGCAGTCGGCGAATCTCGAGGATGTCTTCGTCGATCTCGTCGCGGAAGGGCCAGCGGATGACTGACGGAGGGATCGCCTCGCTCGAGCCACTGCACGAAAGCGGTTGGCGTGCCGGCCTTCCGAACCTGATGCGCGCCGGGTTTGCCGCCTGGTGGACGACCAAGGATTGGTGGATCCAAGCCCTGCTGTGGACAGCGGTAGTCAATGGCTCCGTGGCACCATTCATTTGGGGCGATGCCCCGGATGAACTCGACGTGTTCACGCTCTATAGCGTCATGTCGATGTTCGCCGCCATTGCTGTGGCGATCATCATGCAAGAGGTCATTGTTGGAGAGAGGCGCAACGGGACGGCCGCATGGGTGCTCTCGAAGCCGGTGTCGAGAGACGCATTCATGCTCTCGAAACTGGTTCCGAACGCTTTCGGTGTCATCGCCACAATGATTGCCATTCCGTCGCTCTTCCTGCTCCTCCAGGTCACCCTCGCGGACTTCGATGTATCGATACCTCGGTTCGCATTGGGAGCATCGATTCTTGCGTTGAACCTGATGTTCTACCTGACACTCACCCTGATGCTCGGCACGCTGTTCGATTCGGCTGGTCCCGTGATCGCCATACCGCTCGCCTTCGCATTCGGGCAGCAGCTGATCGCTGGATTGCCCGGTCTCGGCTCGGTTCTGCCATGGGCACTCGTTGCGCCGACCGGCCAAGCAGACACAACCGTTGCCGCTGCCATCATCACAGACCAACCTGTGCCAGCACCGGGCGCCATTGCCCTCACCGTCGCGGCATGTTGCATCTTCACGGTCGTAGCGTTCTGGAAGTGGAATCGAACCGAACTCTGACGATGCAACTGAGCGATTCAACCGTCCCGATCATCTGAAGAGTTCTGTGTCCAACCTATCGATCCCCGTGGCTCGGTCCGTGGCTGTGGACGGGCACAGAACGACCAGGTCAGGGTTGGTCAGTCCAGCAACACGAGGTCACGACGGGTGCCGCGAGTCCCTTGGGGTTGTGCTTTCGAGACCGCCCTCGTAGCTCAGGGGAAAGGACACCGGATTCCTAGACCTCTCGGCTCGAGCGCTGTGCCCTCGCGCGACAACCCATGGCCTTGGCCATGTACCACGAACGCACGCGGCTCGTTGTGCGCTGAAACGCGGGTGAGTCGCGGCGGGTTCGACCCGCACACATTGTTGCCTGTCTCCTCCGGGGGTCATAGGAGAGTTTCGGCGGGTTTCTCGGATGGTGTCGTCCGTCGAAGGTTCTGCAGGGTCATAACCGACCGCGTTGGGTCCTGGTTCTGCTCCGACGCATCCGCGGAGTTGCGAGCAGTCAACTGGATTCAGCTGTTGCGGAGGATTCGTCCGCCAGTATGTAAAGGGCCACGGGATCGACGACATTCTTCAAGGTCCGATCGCCGACCGCTGTGGCGCTGAACCCTTCCTTGTTCTTCATGTTGTCGTAGACGGCCTTGGTGAATCCGATCTCGCCTGCGTTCACCTCGGATTGGATGCGGGAGGCGATGTTGACCCCATCGCCGTGTACATCACCGTCTGCAAGAACGATCTCGCCGAGATGAATCCCAACCCTGACCTCGAAGCGACCATCGCGCCGAACTGCGGCTTGGATCTCCTGTGCAGAGGCGACGGCGCTTGATACAGAATCGAAGCTGGCGAGCACGCCGTCACCGAGCTTCTTGAGAAGCGTTCCGCCGTTGTCGGAAATGGCTGCGGTGTGGATCTCGTCATTGGCATCGACGATTCTGAGAGTCGCCCCTTCGTCAACTCCCATCAGCGCGGTGTACCCAACGATGTCGGAGAACAGGATGGCTGCAAGCTTGCGAACCTGACCGATCTGTGCCGGTGCCCGGATCGCTTCGTCGAGGTAGTGACGCTTGCCCCTCTGGGCGTTGTGGTACTCGTCGGGAGACAGGATGTTCTCATCGAGTTCGAAGTCAGTACGCAGAAGATTGTCGACAAACGCATCGAGGCGAGCGCCACCCGCCGCGGCGACCTCGCGGATGAAGTGAGTATCGACGTTGATGCAGACGGCACCGACGAGTCCATACTCGGCGCGGAAGATCGGAACGGTGGTGCACTTGAACTGTCGCGAGCCGATGTTCAGCTCGTAGTTGACCTTGTCGGTGCCCTGTTGGCGTCGAGTCTTCAGGTCGAGAACGAGGTTCGTTGCACCACTCCCGACGCGGCGTCCGGTGACCACACCGTTCTCGATGGCCACAAGCGATCGTGACGGGTTGACCAGGTTGTGCAGGAGGATCTCGATTCCGGTATTCGGAACCGACCGTCCGAGCTGATCCACGATACGCGCGTAGTTCTCGAGGAACAGAGCGTTGTCGCTCACCACGTCATCGCCTCGGTACCGCGCGTACAACTCCTTGTAGTTCTGGAGCCGATCAGTTGGGAACGTATCTCGGACGAGGTTCTGCTCGCCGATGACGATCAACTCCCTGGCCGCCCGTTCGTTCTGCTCGCGAAGGAAGTGAGTGACGGCCCTATTGAACGCGTCAGCGTCGAACTCGACGTGTCCCTCTTCGTTGATCACGAACGGGTAGAAGTCATACTCTTCGAGCCGAGGTTGATCGACCGCGGGAGCCTGCTGCGATGGCCCCTGCTTCCTTCGCCCCAGGATGTACGCGCCGGCGCCGACCGCGACGACGACAACCACGAATCCGAACACCGTCAATGCCATACAGTGCTACACCTATCTCCAAGTTCTTCACACAACCTACCGCAGGCTTCGCTGCTCCGAGCAGCCAATATCGGTAGGGTCCGGGCATGCAACGAGTCTCCATTGCCGCAGGGCAGTTCACATTCGAGGGAGTCTTCGAATCAGACGACGCTCCAGCGACCTGTGCTTGGTTCAGGGAGAATCTCCCATTCGAGAGCAAGGTCATCCACGCTCGCTGGAGCGGCGAAGCCGTGTGGGTTCCACTTGGCGACCTGGAGTCCGGCCTCAGACATGAGAACCACACCGCGCATCCATCACGAGGCGACGTCCTCTTCTATCCCGGGGGGATTTCCGAAACCGAGATACTGATCACCTACGGAAGCGCGTCGTTTGCATCGAAGATGGGCGACCTCGCAGGCAACCATTTCATCACGATCACGAAGGGCCGTGAACTGCTGCCCGAGTTCGGCGATTACGTCCTGTGGCACGGGGCACAGGACATCACGTTCAACGTGGCGGACTGAGGGTTGGTTCTGTTCGGCGCCTCGCTGCCGACAGAGCGAGCCTCACGCTCGAGGGCAATTGCTCGAGACACCCCGAACTGAAGGGGTGGCTGCCCATACGGATCGCCCGTTCCGTTCTCAACCGACGCTGTGCGGTGCAGCCCGACAAGAGGTCGCGGCCGCGATCGCCCAGAAACCCTTGCAGTTAAGCTATCCGCACGCCCTCGTAGCTCAGGGGATAGAGCACCGGTTTCCTAAACCGGGTGTCGCAAGTTCGAATCTTGCCGAGGGCGCCGGGCGCTCGCCGCGGCCCTTCCACGCCCCGGCGGGACGTGTCATTCAAGCAGCGACCTCGGCGCCGAGGCGAACGAGCCCTCCATCCGGACACCGCCCGTGGCAGAATCACGCGATGCCCCAGTACGACGCCGTGATCGTTGGCGCTGGCCCAAACGGACTCGCAGCCGCCGTTGAGCTGACGCGATCCGGCCGCCGAGTGCTGGTGCTCGAGGGATCTGACATCATCGGAGGCGGCACGCGTACCGAAGCGTTGACGCTGCCGGGCTTCCTGCACGATGTGTGTTCTGCAATCCACCCACTGGGTGCGGCGTCCCCATTCTTTCGCTCGATCGGTATCGGCGACTGGATTCATCCCGACCTGCCCGTGACCCACCCGCTCGACGGTGGTCGAGTCGGGGTCCTGTATCGGAATCTCGACCAGACGGCCGATGGGCTGGGGGTCGACGGCGAGAGGTACCGCCGGTCCATGCGTTCGCTCGTCGATCATGCCGACACCACCATGGCTCAGATTCTTGGACCCCTGCCGCTGCTGCCGCCACATCCGATCCGGCTCGGGAGATTCGGCCTGCCCGGTCTGCTCCCCGCCTCCATGGTGATCAGAGCACTCAAGACCGAAGCTGGCCGGGCGCTGTACGCGGGTCTCGCCGCCCATGCCGTCGCTCCATTCACTGCTCCGATGACCGGAGCGGTCGCACAGGTCTTCGCCATGACGGCCCATACCGACGGATGGCCGCTCGTGCGCGGCGGATCACAGCGGCTCGGGGAGCAGTTGGCTGCCGCCGTCATCGATGGCGGCGGATCCATCGAGGTCGGCCGGATGATCACGTCCCTGGATGAACTGCCCCGGACACCCATCGTCCTCCTCGACATCATGCCGGATGCGGCACGGCGCATCGCCGGAGACCGTGTGAACCCGTCCGCCCGGCGCAGACTCAACCGGTGGAAGAGTGGGCCGGGCGTGTTCAAGGTCGATTGGGCACTCGACGGACCTATCCCCTGGACGGATGACGCGAGCGGCCGTGCAGGCACGGTGCACGTTGGGGGTACGTACGAAGAAATCGCTGCCGCCGAGCGGATCGTGCATTCGGGAGAACACTCCGAGCGCCCGTTCGTGTTCCTGGCGCAGCAGTCGTTGTTCGACCCGAGCCGCGTCCCCGATGGCGGGCAAACGGCTTGGGGATACTGTCATGTCCCGGCGGGATCGAATCGGGACATGACCACGGCAATCGAAGCGCAGATCGATCGCTTCGCCCCAGGGTTCCGAGACCGGATCATCGCCCGCCACACGATGGGGCCGGCGGCGTACGAGGACCACAATCCGAACTACGTCGGTGGCGACATCGCTGGTGGTGCTATGTCCGTTCGCCGGATGGTGCAGTTCGAGGCAGTCAGCCCATACCGACTCGGCGAAGGGTTGTACTTGTGCTCGTCCGCGACCCCGCCGGGCGGCGGCGTTCATGGCATGTGTGGGTACCACGCGGCCCGCGCGGCAATCGAGGATGCTCGCTGAGTCATGTGTGTGCGGACGCGCGGACCGACCCATCTGTCAGTAGTGTTCCGTCATGGTTCTCCGTGTTGTACTTGCCGAGGACAACCTCCTCATGCGCGAAGGAATCCGCTCGGTCCTCGCTTTGGACGACGACATCGACCTCGTGGCCACCGCCGCGGACTACGACGGACTCCTGGCGGCCGTCGAAGAGCATCACCCGGATGTCGTCATCACCGACATCCGCATGCCGCCCAACCAGACCGATGAAGGCATTCAGGCTGCGAACCAGCTGAGGGAGTCAAACCCTGAACTGGCCGTCGTCGTCCTGAGCCAGTACGTAGAGCCGGAGTACGCCGTGCGCCTCTTCGACCGGGGGTCGGGCAGGCGGGCCTATCTGCTCAAGGAACGGGTCGGCGACCCGGAGGAACTGCACTCGGCGATCCGACGGGTGCACGAGGGCGGCTCGGTAATCGATCCGAAAGTAGTGGAGACGCTGATCGAAGCGCGCGCCGCCGATCGCCCGACCGTACTCGACCGCCTCACCGAGCGGGAGCTGGAGGTCTTGGCCCACATGGCCCAAGGTGAGAGCAATGCGGCGATCGGCTACGCGTTATTCATTTCCCCGCGATCCGTCGAGAAGCACATCAATTCGATCTTCACGAAGCTCGATCTCAGCCAGGAACCGGATAGTCATCGCAGAGTGCAGGCCGTGTTGGTGTATCTGGGAAGGTCCGACGCGTAAGTGGTGCTGGCCCTACCTTCGGATGACGGCACGCACCGTGGCATCCGGGCCTCGACTCGTACATGATGACGCCATGAACGAGGCGGCCCCCGTCAATGTACGAGTACTGATTGTGGACGATCAGGTGCCGTTTCGAGAGGCGTCGCGGATGGTCGTCGAGATGACGGACGGATTCGAGGTTGTCGGCGAGGCTGAGAACGGTCATCGGGCGCTCGAACTCGTCACTCACCTCCGGCCCGACCTTGTACTGATGGACGTCCAGATGCCCGGCATGGACGGTATCGAGACGACCCGCAAGATCAGCGCCCTCCACGATCCTCCGGTCGTGGTCGTGATGTCCACCCACGAGTCCGGCGACTATGTCGGGGTGGCTGTTGCTGCGGGTGCCATCGGGTTCGTGCCCAAGTCGCAGTTCGGTTTCGACACCCTCGCCGAGATGTGGGAGCTCGCCGCAACTCGCTAGAGCCGTGCGCTCTACGCTTGACGGGTACCGTTCCGGCGACCATGGTGCCGTGGCCTGGGGTTGGAGGTGATGGTCCAGGTGCCGCCGATGGTGTCGAGGCGGTCGGCGATGCCGTTGAGTCCCGACGCCTCGGTTGACGTGTGTCGTGTCGAACCCGGAGCCGTTGTCGTGGACCTCGAACCACAGGTCCCCGTTGCGCTCGCCGAGCTGCACCCATGCCCGTGATGCCTCCGCGTACTTTGCCGTGTTCTGCAGGGCCTCGAGGATCGAGAAGTACACCGCGGATTCGATGTCGCGTGGATACCGACCGACTCCATCGCCGTCGACCTCGACTGGCAATGCCGCCCGTTGTGCGTCCTGCCTCAACGCAACGACGAGACCCTCGGCTCCCAGCAGCGGCGGGTAGATGCCCGCGGCGAAATCCCGCACCGCCTGGATCGCATCCCCGGCCTGGGACTCGATATCGACGAGGACCCCAGCAGTGCGCTCCGCGCCGGCCTGCTCAGCGAGTCTTCGCAACGGACCAAGCTTCACCTTCACCGCAACCAACTGCTGCTGCGGTCCACTATCGAGGTCATGCTCCAACGACCGACGAGCCTCATCTGCAGCGGACACAACCCTGTCACGAGACCGCTGCAACTCCCTGACCTGACGTCGCAACGCAGCCGTCAGCTGTGCGTTGCGCAACGTCAATCCCAACCCATCAGCGAGATTCTCCACGAGCTCGAGCTCAGGAGGCGTGATCGACCCACCCCGAGCCGCCTCCAGCGAGACCCCACCCAACAACTCACCATCATGAACCACCGGCAACGACACATCCGCATCCGGATCCGAGAACGTTGACACGCCCTCGAGCGTTCTCGCCACCCCCGCCTCGGGCCATAGCGACACCGTCCGGAAGCCATCCCCGGTGCGCACCCATAGGGCTGCCCCAGCGGCACCGGTCCCATCCACGATCAACCGAGGAATTCGACCCAACACATCGTCATCAGACTCCTCAGCCGCCCGATGCGAGAACCGCGCCAGCACCTCGTACGGCGTTGCACGCGTCCCATACACCAACCGATTCGCCCACCGCTCCACCCGCACACGCACCGGCTGGAACCCGATCGCCACCACCGCCGTCGCCACCACCGACAACCCGAAATTCGATCCATCGCCGCTACCGAGTACCTCGCTCAACCCAACGACGATGGCGACATAGACCCCACCAATGAACCCGGCCAACACACCGAACGTCACCGACCGGCTGATGATCACATCGATGTCGAACAGGTGGAACTTCAGCACCGCAACCGTGATCGATACCGGGATTCCGGCGACGCCCACGATGAGGAGAACCTGAGTCGCCGACGAGGGGGCGCTCCACACGTTGGCCAAGAAGAGAGCGACATATGCAACCGCGAAGAGGGCAAACGACACAAGCACCCACTTGATCTGGGCGCGCTCGACCTCGGCGGAGCGCCGGTACCTCATGACCATCGCGCTGACGCCACCGACCACCAATGTGAGGAGTCCCAGAAACCACGGAATGAACAGGAAGTCGGCAAGGTCCCCGAGGAACCCCACGGGATTCCGAATCATCCACGTCTGCGGCCCCGACTGGGGTCCGATCAGGCGTGTGAACGCCGACAGGAACAGGAATGCAGCGGTCATCACCACCATCAGGATCGGTGCCCATCTCCACCTCGGCGACAACAACCGGCCCGTCGGGAATGTGAGAAGCAACAGGAAGACGGGGAACAACCAGAGCAACCAGGCCCAGCTACCCAACCACAGGACAAGCCAGGTCCAGGCAGTGGCAACCGGTTCGAGGCGGTCGACCAGCCGCTCGATGAGAGCGCCATACGCGAATGCAGCACCGATGAACACCAGGAGCCAACCGATCCGGCCCTCTCGCTGCCGGCCGATGATGAGTCCACCAAGCCAGGCGAACAAGCAGGCCACGAACAGCCACGCCAGTTCTCCTGATGCCGCGGATCGGGTCTCACCCGTTATCAAGGGCGATACACCCAGCGCGACGCAGGCGACGGTGGTGGCGATCACCGCGGCTCGCGACCACCAGATTCGGGAACGCGACTCTGGTATGTCCACCGTGTCACCCAACGTCGATACCTGATCGGTCATACCAACTCCCAGGTTCCGATCGTTGTCGGCAGCCGACCCAGGACCTCTGACCCGCCTTGCGTCGACACGACCTCGAGCACGCCGCCCATGGCGTCGACTCGATCATCGACGGACACGAGATCCCCGATCGCACCATCGCAACGAACCTTGAACTGGACCCAGCCATCCTCCCCGACGATGTCCATCTCGATACGCGTTGCCCCCACGTCGACCGCCACCGTCACCGTCCCGAGAACGCAGAAGTAGAGGCTTTCTTCGAGCGATCGGTCGTAGCGATCGAGTCCGGCGCAGGTGATCTCGACGGGGACGGGAAGCGTCCGCTTGGCTGCGCCGAGGGCCGCCTCGAGGCCCTCGGCCTCCAACAGGGGTGGGTAGATGCCGTGGGCAACCGCGCGCATACCGTCGACCGCTTGTTGGGTGGTCTCGGCCAAGGCGGTGACCAACGCTGCAACATTCTCCGCACCCTCCCGCTCGGCAAGCGTTCGAGCAATCCCCAATTTGACTTTGAGTGCGACAACCTGTTGCTGCGCTCCGTCGTGGAGGTCCCGCTCCAACCGATGGCGCTCGGCATCATGGGCAGCGACGAGGCGCCTACGCGACAGCCGCAGTTGCTCCGCGCGCTCTGCGAGTTCGGCATTGAGCCCCATGTTCCGCAGGAGAACCCCAGCCCCGGCAGCGACGTCGACGAGCAATTTGTCATCCGCTTCGGTGACCGGATCGCCCTTGGCCTTCGTGACGCTCAGTGCTCCAAGAACCTGGCCGCGGTGTCGGACGAAGGTCACTCGATCTCCCGCGAGCGCTGCGACGTCTGCCGACGCCGCCACCGGGACAAGACCATCAAGGGCCTCATCCGGCACCGCAGATCGGGGAACCATGGTCTCACCGACCACCAGCCACAGCACGACCTCGGACGCTCCGGTGCCTTGTCCGATGAGTGTGGTGAGTTGGGTGAGCGCATCGTCGGGGTTGCTCGCCCCCGCGAGCCGCGCGGTGGCGTTCGAGAGCACCTCGTACGGCGTTGCCCGTCTGCCGTAGACCAACACGTTCGCCCAGTGCTGGACACGTCGACGAAGCGGCTCGAAGGCGACCGCCACAATCGCGACCGCGGCAATCGACAACGCAAGGTTCGGTTCGTCACTGCTTCCGACCAAGGAACCGATTCCGACCACGACGACCGCGTATACGCCAGTGATGAACGCAGCCAGCACCCCATAGGTGACCGTCCTCGAAATGACGACGTCGATGTCGTAGAGCCGATATCTCGTGATCGCGATGCCATAGGAAGCCACGAGCGCAACCTGGACTCCCAAGCCAAACAGCGCATCCACGACGGGGGTCCCCTGTATGTTGTCGCCGAACATCAGGGCAACGACGTAGACCGCCCCCCCGAAGGCGATCCACCGGATCTGGCTCCTCTCCACTCCGACACTCCTGCGGTACCGGACAACCAGCGAGGCAATCGATACCACTGCGGCGATGGACGCGAGGAGGAAGCCTGCGTCGTTCAGGGAGCCGAGAGTGCCAGGGACCGTGCTCTCCCCCGAGCTGATCGGCAAGGTGCTCCACGGGTTCTGAGCAAGGGCCGTGGCGGTGGAGGCGAGCGTAATCGCGAGGATGCTCCACCAGCCAACCCACTTCCACCGAGGGGTCGGCGGGTGCCCCGTCGGGAACAGCAGAAGGCCGAGAGTGAGCGGGAGCCAGAACGCAGGCACCACGGGCCAGAACCGGAATGACACAGCGAACGAGGCCAGCGTCGGGAGATCGGCGGGGCTCAGCTGCTCGAACTCCGCGAAGGAGAGACCGGGCATTGCACGTCTCGTGACCAGCACGGCAAGTGCCACTCCTGAGGTGAACAGTGCCGAGAAGAGTGCCGCCCATGCAATCGCCCACACCGAACCATTGCGGCTCTGCGTCGGGATCATGAGCCATGTCAGGATGCCGAGCATGACGGCGAGCGCCCCGAAGTTGAGCGCGAGCGATTCGATCAGGAACTCCCAGCCAGCGAACCCGGCGAGCAGGACCATCCCGACGCCACCAAGGGCGACGGAGGCGACAGCGAATCCTCTCCCGAGGAATACGCGTCCGCGATCGATCACGGTGCCGTCGAAGGCGCTCATGGCTGCCTCCTCGGGACCCGGTAGGCACCCACGGGCGTCTCGCGGCCCTTGACTATCGAGGCTTCGAGCTCATCTGCGTCGGGTGGATCGACGAGGGCTTCCCATGTCGGCAGGCTCAACACAGTCTCTCCTGGTTCGGCCCACTGCTGGAGGCGCTGCGTGAGGTTGACCGTGTCACCGACGAGCGAGTACTCGAGGCGGTCCTCGGAGCCGAGGAGGGCGGCGGCGACGAGGCCCGTGGAGAGCCCTATGCCGAGTCCGAACGGTTCCTTGCCCTCTGATTGCCACCGGGCGTTGAGTTCGTGTTGGGCTGCATGCATGGCAATCGCCGCCTCAACGGACAGAGCCGCGTGGTCAGCCTGTGCGACTGGAGCGCCGAAGACCGCCATGACGGCATCGCCGACGAACTGCATCACGGTGCCGCCGTGACCGAGGATTGCTCCATTCATCGCTGAGCGATGCTCATTGAGCTGCCCGGCGAGAACTGACGGGTCGGCATGTTCGGCGATCGCTGTGTAGCCACGGATGTCGGACATGAGCACGGTGACCACGAGTTCCTCGGTCTCTCCGGGGAGACGCCCACCGTCGATGATCTGTGCCGCGATACCCCCGGGCAAGAGCCTGCTCAGCGACTCGCCCTGTTCTTTGCGGTCGACGATCGCCTTCTGGAGCAGGCGGAGGCGCTTCAAACTGTCTGCGCTGCCCGACGTGAGGCCCTCGGCAAGCCGTTTGAAGAGATCCTCGATGGCTGTGTTCGCCGCCGCAGGCGTGGTGTCGAGGTGCCCGGCGATGGCGTTCACGGTGCGACCCTCGGCGACCATCTGGAGCAGCGACTCTTCCTCAGCCGAGAGTGTGGCGTCCTGGCGGACCGGCGTGGTGAGCCCTTCGACGATCTTGGGGTCGAGCACCGACCCGCCTGCGGCGACCTCGCGTACCGCTCGGGCGAGCTGGTTCCCTTCGCCGACGCGGTCCTTGAGGAGGTAGGCGTACCCGGCGGCGCCATCGGAGAGCAGGGCGACGGCGTAGTCGGGGTCGTCGAACTGCGACAGGATCACGACGCCCGTTCCTGGATGGCGCCTGCGCACCTCCTTCGCGGCCTCGATGCCTTCCCGGGAGAAATCGGGGGGCATGCGGATGTCGGTGACGATGACGTTCGGGTTCGTCGCCTTCGCTCCCGACGACGAGGCCGTCATAATCGGCGGCTTGCCCGACGATTTCGAGATCGTCTTCGAGATCGAGTAGCGCCTTGACGCCTTCCCTCACGATGAGGTTGTCGTCGGCGAGAAACACTGAGATGGTCAACACGGTCCTCCCCAGACGCTGAGTGTACGTATCGCATTCTGTCGGGCATAGCGGTATTCCTCCAGGGTGTGGGCGAGTGTTCTCGAGGTGGGGTTGGTACCCGTTCGGAATGGGGCCACCACGCTGGTCTCGAGGGCAAGGAGGTGGCACGCTTGGCGAGTCCAAAGGAGGACACCAATGCGCTACGAATCAACGGTCACGTCCGTTTCCTGGATCCCGTCAGAAGCCATGTCGGGGCCGCTGCGGGTCCCGGTGGACCTCGGAATCGGCCACTACGACGATCCGCTTCCCGACCACATCGAGAACTTGGAGGCGCTGCGGGCGCGGACCGATTCCGATTCGCCAACGGGCTTGCAGCCTGGATCGACGTCGAGGACGGCCGGGTGGTCGATGCCGGATACTCGGGCGGAGGACTATCGGGTCGACCACGGTGGCCTTGGGCCTCGGAAGCATCACCATTCCTGCCGTCTCATTCCCCGACATTCGGCGACGACCCGGATGTGACGGCGACGACGGCAACGTTCGTTCAGACGACGGGGGCCGGACCGGTGCACCGCTGCCCCGTCGCATCAATCGCCCACCCTTTCTCAAGATCACGGCCCCGACCGTGTGGACCACGCTCTCGCTCACCATTCGTGCCGACGGAAGTCAGTGATTTCAAGGCTAGCCGGCGCGAGCAAGATGCCGAGGCACTGGATCTACGACGACAACTTCGATCTCGTGCCAAGAGCGGAATGATCGACTTCAAGGGCTGGACCCGGGAGAGCTTCGGCGACAACACCCCGTGGGGCGATGCCGACTCACCGGCAATCGTGACTGCGGTGGAGACCGAGCTGGAGCGGCGACTGTCCATCCAAGTCATGCGGGAGGGAAGGAAGCCTCGGTTCCGCAAACTGGCAGAGGGGGAAACACTGGTGACCCAAGGCGATCCGGGCACGGACCTCTTCCTGCTCCTTGACGGCGTGCTCACGGTGGAGGTGGACGGCGAGGCCGTTGCCGAATTGGGCCCCGGCTCGATTCTGGGAGAGCGCGCCCTGATCGAGGGCGGCGTCCGCACGTCGACGCTCAGGGCAAGAACTCCAGCAAAGGTTGCCGTCGCTGCGGCTCAAGAGATTCAGCCGGCCGCCTTGCGCGAACTCGCAACCCACCACCGACGCGAAGAAGCAGAGAGGGTTTGAGCGGATAGTGCGTCAGCACGAAAGAAGAGAGAGGGTTGGCATGAACACCGATCACGAGATCCCGAAGGTCAACCACCAGCAATGGGAGGGCGCGTCGACCCCAACTCCGACTCTTGAGAATTCAGTATCTCGAGTCTGGTACCTCCGCTCAATCGACAACAACGGGGAGCCGATCCACGAGCAGCGAGTCGAGTACTTTCCGGGGTCACCGTTTCCTCCAACTCACTATCACCCGGATCAGGACGAACACTTCGAGATCGAACACGGCGTGATGTTGTTCGTCATCGACGGCACCGAGCACGTCTTAGGTGTAGGAGACACGATCGAGATCCCGCGCGGGACACGGCACAAGGCCAAGAACGCTTCCAAAACGGATTCTGCAGTTGTGCGTTGGGAGACGCGCCCTGCCCTGCGAACAGCTGCCTTCTTCACCACGGCGGGCCAGCTTGGCGACGATGCCGGGCCACTCGACTCTGCCCTCCTCGCTCGCGAGTACCGGGACGTGTTCGTGACAACCGGGTTAGTCGGCTTGCTTGTGCCCGTGGGCAGCAGGATCGCTCGCCTGCTCGGCCGCAAGCTTCCCACTCCACCATCAGGCCGCACATGAGCCACACATACGCATCGCGACAACTCCCCGCTCACCACCATGCGGTATCGCTCCGGGTCCTGTTCCGCGGTCGATCCGAGATTCGGGTGCCGAGGATCTCCGTTGCGTCGTTGTCGACCCTGACCAGGCCGACAACGAGTGCTCAGAGGCGATGCCACATCCGAGGATCCCACCCCAGTGCGCTGCCGCTGTTGGAGCGTTGGATCCGGCTACAGCAGGTGTCCGCCGCGAGGGCGACGAGAGACGATGGGCTGGGACGCTCAACGACAGGTCCCCGGAAGTCGAGTGTGACGATGGTTCTCCACACTCTCCCCAGTCAGCTACGGCCCCAGGATCGTCTTCCTAAGCCGGGTGTCCCTGGTTCGAATCCAGCCGAGGGCGGCCCTGACACCCTTACGCCGGGGGCTGTCGCATGGATGGTCTCCGGAGTGGGGGGTTCGGCGTGTCTCGGTGGGGACGCGCCGATCGTGGTTCCGGGTTCAGACGGTTGCAGGTCGGTGCCGGTGGATCTCGAGTAGGTTGTGGACGGTGCAGACGAGCCGCCACTCGCTCAACGTGGCGTGGGGGCCTCTGCGTGAGAACCGTCGGAACCCGAGAGTCGCTTCGACGTTCCCGAAGACCGTCTCGTCGGTGGTCCTTCATTTGGCGTGAGTTTCACCTCCGCCCACGTGTGCCTCGAAATGGGTGACGATCTTCGCTGAGGGCACGAGCGGTTGTGATGCGCTTCTAGGTTCGAGGCATGGCTGGATACCCGGATGGGAATCGACGAGGTATGTTGATGGGTATGGCCGATGAATGGACCACGCCGCTCACCGTTGAGCAAGTGTACGGGCACTGGGATGTGGACTGGGACGAAGCCACGGCATTGACCGATCGGAGTCTCGACCCTCGACCGAAGTCTTCCATCTATGACACCCTCTCCACCCTCGGTCTCGCAAAGGGGGACGTCGTCCTGGATGTTGGTGGCAGGGATGCCACCGATGGCCTCGCGATTGCCGAGCGCTTCGGGTGTCGCGTCATCGTCGTCGATCCTGTGCAAGCGAATCTTGATGACGCGTTGCACGCTATCGCCAGCCGCGACTCTGACGACCTCGTGGAGGTGCGTCGGGGAACGATCAATCAGATCCCTATCGAAGACGACACTGTCGATGTCGTGTTCTCGCGCGACATGCTTACCCATGTCGCGGATCTGGACGGTGCACTCATGGAGTGCCGCAGGGTGTTGACCCCTTCAGGATCCATGCTCATCCATCAGGTGTTCGGGACGCCATTGCTTGAACCTGCTGAGAAGGAGCGCATCTGCGCGGACCTCGCCACGGTACCCGACCGACTCTCCCTCGAGGTCTTCGAGGAGGCTGTCCGTCGAGCTGGTTTCACGATCCGGGCGATGGATCGTGTTGCGTCCGAGTGGTTGGAATCGCTCCTCGAGCGTGAGGACGGCGAGAAGCGTCTTCTGCGCGCTGCGCGTATGCAGCGTAACAAGGACGGCATTGTCGCTGAGGTGGGGGTGGCTCCCTTCCGCGTGATGCAGGCGAACAACCTCTGGACGATCTACCGGATGATTGGGAAGCTCGAGGAACGGGTGTATTCGCTCACGCTCGACGGCACCTGACAACGTTCATCGGACTGTCGAGGACGCGGTGGTGTCGCTACCAGTTCGGTTCCGGCGACATGGCTCCCTCCAAGGTCGCCACGAATCGACGCGGGACCGGGCTGCCGGACGCCGGCGGTCTTTTCGTTCCCATCGACGTGAGTCCCATCCTCACGAGCCCATATCGGAGGCAATATGCACCGTCCAACGGGCGAGCGGATGTGCCTTCGATATGGGCGGGAACTGAATGGCTCGGAGTGATCGTCATATGTGCAGAGCTTTGAGGGAGATCATATGGTTCTTGTGCAACGATCCCTGCTGGTAGCCGTTACGAGCCTCGCGGTCGTGATCGTGCTGAGCGGCTGTGCCGTGTCGGAGCAACGTGACGGTCCTGGTGCAGACGGCACTCCTCTGATCGCAGTGGCTTGTGCTGAAGATGCGCCTGATTGTGAGGACACCGTGATTTCGAATCCCGGGTTCGATGAAGCGACTCCCGGCATCGAGACGACGACGCCCACGCCGGCCGCGACTCCCACCGAGTCGGGGACAACGCAGACCGTCCAGGTGGCGTTCGCCACCAGTGGCGGCGACTGTGGAGACGTGGCCCTCTTCGGGCGGTCGGTGGCTGCTTCCCTCGACCCCGTCGAGGCAGCGTTCCGAGACCTTGTCGCCGGTCCGACCGGTGATGAAGCGGCTCGCGGTGCCGACGCGATCATCTTCTCCATTGAGACTTCAGAAACGGTTCAGTCCGTGACACTCGACAATGGACTGCTTTCAGTTGACTTCAGTGACTTCCGGGAAGTGATCGCGAACGCTTCGACCAGTTGCGGCAGCATGTCCCTGCTCTCGCAACTCAATACGACTGCCTTCCAGTTCGAGGAAGTAGAACGCGTCCGATACCTCATCGAGGGAAGCTGCGACGCGTTCTCCAACTGGCTTCAGCGCGAATGCACCGAGTACACGCGCAACGGGGCCGAGGCCGCACAACCCTGACCGGCCCCTATCGCACTGAAGCGCCCACAACCAGCTGGGTGTGCTCGGCTGCACGCCTTGACCACGCAGGCCCGGGATACCGGTCACGGCAGAGCTCTCGGTACGATCCCATCCGCCTGATCGCGCGCCGACCGAGGCTGCCGCCGGGCCGCAAGCCTTGTCTGTCGCCCCAGAATCGCCGCATCGCCTCACCCTGGCCGTCGTGCCGGAAGGAGCATTGCGGCGCATCGTGGGTCTGGCCTGTTCAGGCGACATCCCCTACCATGGCTGCAGAGACGCCCCAGCGAAACGGGAGGTTTCGCCGATGTCTCCTTCAACCATCTTGGGGTTCGCAGCGCGAGCGGCAGGGCAATCGCTGGAGCCAGCCACCCTCGAGGCGCCAGAACTTGGGGACCACGACGTCCGAGTTTCGGTCACCCACTGTGGCCTCTGTTACACGGACATCCACGCCATCGATGACCGCCTCGGTGTCTTCTCCTTCCCCCTCGTGCCCGGCCACGAGATCGTCGGCCACGTGTCGGCGCTAGGGGACGCTGTATCCGGGCTGAAGGAAGGGGATCGGGTCGGCATTGGCTGGCAGGGTCGTTCGTGCATGCAATGCGAGTGGTGCCTGAATGGGGACGAGCACCTCTGCCAGGACATCGTTCGATGCGGTACGTGGACCCCCAGCGGCGGTTTCGCCTCCGCGGTGACGGTGGACGGCCGATTCGCTTGTCCGCTCCCGGCCGCCATGCCCTCAGAAGTGGCCGCGGTCCTGATGTGCGCCGGGAGTGCCGTGTATCCCCCGCTTCGAGCGTACGCCACGGGCCCCTCGCGGCAGGTCGGCGTCATCGGTGTGGGAGGTCTTGGCCATCTCGCCATCCAGTTCGCCCGCGCACTGGGCTGCGAGGTCACCGCCATCTCCTCCTCGCCTGAGAAGGAGGACGAAGCGCGCGCCTTTGGCGCTTGCGACTTCATCGTGGCGGCGGATACGGAGGCGATGGGACAGGCCGAATACCGCTTCGACCTGCTGCTCTGCACCGCCCACGGCGAGCTCGCTTGGGAGACCCTGCTCATGGCCCTCAAGAAGAACGGACGGCTGGTACTCGTGGCCTTCCCGTGGCTTGCGCTGGATTCGATCGACCTGGTGGCACACCAGCTCTCGATCACCGGGTCGTTCATGGCCAATCGGTCCACGATGCGGGAGATGCTGACCTTCGCACATGAACACAGCATCGCCCCCCAGGTCGAACTGATGCCGATGTCGCGGGTGAACGAGGCAGTTCAGCGCCTGAGAGAGAACAGGGCCCGCTATCGGATCGTGCTGGTCAACGACCCGGACGAGGCGAGGACGGCCTTCGAAAGGCCGGCCTGAGGGGCCCGTTTCATGAGAGAGGCACCCCCGCCCTGTGCCCCTCTCGGTCTGTCGTCGACTCAGATGTATCCGAGCTCGGCCCCGATCGATGTGTACAGCGACATATTGCCCATCAGCTGCCCGCCGGTGACCATGATTTCGACGTCGAAGTCGCTCACCGTGAAGACGGCTGTGTCGAGCATCCTGCGAACGTCGTCCATATCGAGGATCTCGTTGGCGATCCCGATGGACTCGGTCTTGACAATGAACATCCCACCCCCGACAAGGTGATGGAACACCTCTGGTTCGGCGCACATGCCGTCTGCGGCAAGTTTGCCGTAGATGGCGAGTGCACCGGCGAAGACCTCCATCGCCTTGGCCTCACGGCCGGGCACCGGAACTCCGTAGCTGATCTTGAGCGCTGCATTCCACATAGATTCTCACCCCCTTCCTCCCGTGGAAGCGCTTCCCCACTATTGCTAGCAGAGCCGAAGACCTTCCGGAAGGGCGTATGGAGGATTGCATCCCCACACGCCGGAACAGGCAGTCGGCCGCCTTGGAGTACGCGATCAACCATCCGGAGCCGCCGCGCCGTCGCGTAGACTCCCGGCATGCCCACACCACACATCTCGGCTGGATCGGGCGACTTCTCCGACGTCTGTCTGCTCCCGGGCGATCCGCTTCGTGCCCGCTACGTTGCGGAGCACTTCCTCGACGATGCGACTCTGATCACGTCGGTTCGAAACATGGAGGGCTACACGGGGACCTACCGCGGACGACGCGTTTCCGTGATGGGTTCCGGCATGGGAATTCCGTCGATCCTGATCTATGCGACGGAGTTGATCCGTGAGTACGGCGTCACGACGCTCATCCGAATCGGAAGCTGCGGAGGGATCCAACCCGATCTGTCGATGCGGGACGTCATCATCGCCTCAGGCGCCTCAACCGATTCGAACGCGAACCGATTGCGTTTCGGTGGGTTCGACTTCGCAGCCATCGCCAGTTTCGGACTCGCCCGAACGTTGGCCGAAGTAGCTGAGGAGCGCGAAGTCTCGGTCAGGGTCGGGAATATCCTGAGTTCCGACCAGTTCTACCACCCCCAACCGAAGATATTCGACCTCGCCCGCCGCATGGGTCTCCTCGCTGTCGAGATGGAGACAGCAGGTCTCTACGCCGTCGCAGCCGAACACGGAGTGAATGCCGCCGCCATCCTGAGCGTGACCGACGTGCTGGGATCAGACGACAGAATGGAGGCCGACGATCGTCAGACCTCCCTTGACGAGATGATCGTCATCGCTCTCGAAACGGCACTCCGAATCGAGTAGCCGACCACGGCTCCGCTTCGTTCGCCCGGTCCAACCGGATGTTCGCGTCCTTTGCGGGGACCCCCGGAACCACCGATTCCAGCGTCGAAGAGGCCGCCGGCCGTTCGGGCGTCTCCGATTGGTGTGGACGCCTTCGCGAGACACGTCAACGTCATCCTTGTGTCGCGAAAGAGATCTCTCCCGCAACACAGCTACTCGTGTTTCGATAGGATTCCGCCCAGCAACCCGAGGACCCAACCATGCCGCAGGATCAGAACCCGACCGAACCGTTCCAAGACGAGGTCCAGGCCACGGTCGTGAACATCAAGCAGGGCGGCGCTGGTCATGTTGACGCCGAATCGGTCTCGATCCGACAGGGAGGCGCTCAGACGATCGCCTCCGGCTCTGCCGATATCACGCAGGGTGGTGCCTTCTTCGTCGACGCCGAACACGCAACGGTGAACCAGTCCGGCGTCGCGGTCATCGTCGCTGAAGAAGCGACCATGAATCACACTTCAGCCGGCCTCGTTGTGGCCTCGAAGATCAACGCGAAGAACTCGAGGATCGCACTCCTCCTCGGCGGAACCGTCGAGGGAAGACCCGATGTCGCCGTTGACGCCCGAGTTGCCGCCATCATCGGTGCTTCTGCGGTCGTGACGTTGTTCGTCCTCCGCAGGCTCTTCCGTTCGTAGGAACGCCGCACCGGTCCGGCGGAGTCGATCACGGAGAGCCTCGACGCGGCCAACGAGTCTGAAACGAAGGAAGCGGACTTGACCTCTGGAGAGAGATCGAAAGCCTTCGGCGAGTTCGATCCTGTGGAACACGCCGCTGAAGCGAAGGTTCGATGGGGCGGTACCGACGCCTATGTCGAGTCCGAACGTCGCGCGAGCGCCTACACGATCGAGGACTGGGAACGATGGAAGGCTGAGGCGGACGAGATCAATCGAGGCCTGCTCGTGCTGATGCACTCTGGCATACCTGCAGATTCGGCCGACGCTGCGTTGCTCGTAGATGCCCATCGCGCCCACATCACGAAGTGGTTCTACGAATGCACGCCCGAGATCCACGCAGGACTCGGAGCGATGTACATCGCAGACGAACGTTTCCTCGTCAACATCGACCGACACGGTGAGGGCTTGGCTGCGTACTTCTCCTCTGCAATCGCAGCGAGGTACGGTGGCTGACCTCTGGGATTGGATGCACCGCTAGCGTTACGATCATGGCCACCACACACGACCATGTCGAATGGTGGAAAACCGCCGTCGTCTACCAGATCTACCCACGATCGTTCCGGGACACGACCGGGAACGGGATCGGCGATCTCGACGGGATCACCGAGCGGCTCGGGTATCTCGCGGACACGCTCGGCGTCGATGCCATCTGGATCTCGCCGTTCTACCCGTCGCCGATGGCCGATTTCGGATACGACGTTGCCAACTACATCGGCGTCGACCCCCTCTTCGGAACGCTGGACGACTTCGACCGTCTCCTTGCCGAAGCCCACCGACTCGATCTCCGAGTGATCATCGACTGGGTCCCCAACCACTCGTCGGACCGGCACCCTTGGTTCAGCGAATCGCGTTCGTCACGCACCAACGCGATGCGGGATTGGTATGTATGGCGGGACCCCAAACCCGACGGATCGCTGCCGAACAACTGGCAGTCGGGCTTCGGCGGTGCGGCTTGGACGTTTGACGAGCTGACCGGCCAGTACTACCTCCATTCGTTCCTTCCCGAACAACCCGACCTCAACTGGCGCAACCCCGAGGTCAGAGCCGCCATGTTCGACACGCTGCGGTTCTGGCTCGACCGTGGCGTCGACGGATTCCGCATCGACGTCGCCCACTACATCATGAAGGATCCACTTCTCACCGACAATCCTCCCGCTCCTCCGGCGGACGGCGACGCCGATTTCAAACCCCTGGGCGGCTACGACGAGTGGGAGCACCTTCACGACAAGGGCCATGCCGACGTACACGGCGTCTTCCGAAGTCTCCGCCGGGTTCTCGACGAATACGATGGCGACCGATTCTCCGTCGGGGAGATCCACATCTTCGATTGGAACGAGTGGGCCGGCTACTACGGGAGCGGCGACGCACTCCACATGCCCTTCAACTTCTCTCTCGTCTGGTCTGAATGGGACGCCGGCGCGATCCGTCGACGGGTCGAGGGACTCGAGACCGCGATCCCTGCGCACGGATGGCCGAACTATGTGCTCGGCAACCACGACGAGCAGCGCCTCGCGACCCGATACGGACCCCGGAACGCCCGATCTGCCGCAGTGCTGCTGCTGACGCTGCGGGGGCAACCAACCATCTACTACGGCGATGAGCTCGGCCTCCGCGAAACCGTGATCAGCTCGGGAGAAATGCACGATCCGTGGGGTATCCGTGTCCCCGGCATGGGTCGCGACGGATGCCGCACACCGATGCCGTGGACCGCTGCCCCCGGTCACGGGTTCACTGAGCCGGCCATCGAGCCGTGGCTCCCATTCGGCGATGACGCGATCGGTCGCAACGTTGAAGTACAGCTCGCCGACCCGTCGTCGATCCTGAACCTCTACCGAGAACTCCTTCGCATCAGAGACGACCGCCCGTCATTGCATATGGGCACGATCGAGTTCTTCGACGATGTCCCAGACGGCGTCCTCGGGTTCGTCAGAGCGGACGGAAGTGAACGCACCATCGTGCTCATCAACTTCAGCGATGGAGAACGGACGGTGACGGCGCCGGAGGGGGCGACTCTGCTGCTCTCAACAGTTCACACCCGAACAGTGATCACACCCGATGTGCTCGCCATGGCTCCAAACGAAGCGGTCGTAGTCGATCCCGGACCCGGGACCTGATCCCGGCTCAGGGATCGCCGTTCGGTTGTCCGCCGCGTCAGACAATCACCGGAAGGAATCGTGTCGGATCGGCGACGAATTGCCTCCGGTCGACCACCACGCGGACACCCTGTGCGCGCAACCCGATCTCTCTGAGATCGTCGATGTCGTCTCCATAGACGACGGTCGGGACCCCCCCTCGCGTCAGTCGGTTGATGGCATCGCCGGACGACCGATGGGCGAGGTCGACCACCGCGTTCAGAACCGTGCCCTTCTCGATCTCGGCGGCGACCGCAGCCGGGTTCCGCGCTGGGAGACAGGCGACACCGGGAGATTCGAGCAACCGAGCGAGGATCTCCCGATCGTCCCGATCGGCAGCCAACAGAAGGATCGTCGGGCGTCCCGATGTCGCCGACCGCACCCCGATGAATGCAGACGCTTTCGCAGCCCCCCATGCAAGGTGGGCTTCGTGCGCCTCGGTACCGAGCACACTCGACGAACCGGGTGCGAGTCCGAAGGGATCTACCTGGCCGGGCAAGGGTTGCAGCACAGTGGGTGCCACCCCGGCATCGGCCAGGGCCCAACCCACAATCTCGAGTGCACCGCGGAAGATCTCGAGCGGACTCCTGCGCTGTTTGCGAAACGGTTGGTCGAGTTCGGCACCGAGCTCGACATCGAGGAACGTCACCGCCCCTTCGATTGCCTCCGCCGAAGATCGATCCAAAGGGTATCCGCGCTCGGAAAACACGCCCGTCACGTAGTCGGGGAAGGCCGAAACGAGGGCGGCATGGAGTCGTTGCGCAACGGAGATCACGGGTCAAGGATATGCATCCACCGGCGTTGGGCCCGTCTAACATCGTTTCGACCGACCACGATCCCCCGGGGGCATCACATGAAGAGACTCGTCCTACTCATCGCCGGCATCGCTCTCCTGGCTGTTGCCTGTCGCGCCGAAGTGAATGTCCTCGTCGACATCAACGAGGACCGATCCGGAACAGCGGCTTTCGAATTCGGGCTCGACGAGGAGTTCCTCGGGCTCATCGAGTCGAGCGGTGGGAGCGTCGACGACCTGTTCGGCGAGATGAACCTCGGCGCCGATGAAGGTGTGGCCACGGTTCGAACCGAAGGCGACATGACCTTCACCGGAGTTACGAAGGACTTCACCGATGTCAATGAAGCGATGGACGAGCTGACCGGTGTGACCGGTTCCGAAGATCCTCTCTTCCAAGACTTCTCCTTCACGATGGATGACGAGACGGCCGAACTGACGGCCAAGGCCTCCACACCCGAGGAGGCCCTCGGAGACGTGCCTTTCGACGCGTCCGCTCTCACGGGCGACGTGTTCGCTGCGAACTTCATACTCGGAATGCCGGGCACGGTTGTCGAGCACAACGCCGATGAGGTGATGGCGGACGGCCGCCTGCGGTGGGACCTGCCAATCCTCGGTGGCGACAAGGACGTCTACGCGAAGTCCGAATTCGGTGGCAGCAGCCTCTGGTGGCTGTGGATCGTTCTCGGGGTCGTGCTCGTTCTTGGTGTCATCGCAATCATCGCTGCGGTCGTTCTCGGGAAGCGGCAATCGAAGCAGGCTGTGTCCGACGCAGCGGCGCAGTATCCGCAGCCAGCCGTCGGTACGAGCGCTGAGTCCACATCAACCTCTCCGGACGCAGACCCAGAAGTCCCCGACGAGCCGGACACAGAAGTCCCCGAGGAGCCGGACACAGAAGTCCCCGAGGACGCTGCTCCGCTCGCAGAATCAGACGAGGTCGACACCGTCGATCCGTTCGACGACGAGGATGACACCGAGCAGTAGTGGTCTCCTCGGCTTCAGCCGGTCAGCACAATCACGGCAATGAGCCCGACAGGACCATCCACGACTCCGATGCCGACGGCGGCGAATCCCGCTCCGGTATTCGCCGCCTCGGCAAGACCCTCGGCCGTTGGAGCAAGCAACAGGTATTCGTCGGCAATCGTTGACGATATGCCGACGTCAGAGAGTCGATCCGCGATCGGTGACGCTGCGGCGAACGAACCGGACTGGTAGACGCCGAAAGCACGCGTCACCGCCACGAGGCTCATCGATTCCGACCAGACAAGCGGGTCGAGACCGGAGTCGGCCCGATCTCGATTGATCTTCTCGTGAAGAAGGAGTGCGTTACGAGCTGAAGCATGAACACCGCCTCCGGCGTCGGTACTGGGAAGCGTCACATCGGTGATGCGCGGATCGATCGCCCATTCGTCCACGGCGCCCCGAATCCAGATCATCGATTGGAGAGCCCGGTCACCCGATATGGTGCCCATGGCTTGTTGTGCAGCTCCGCCTGGTTCCACGACGAAAGCGACGACCTCGGAGCGTTCCACTTCATCGGCCACCGCAGCCGGGATCGGTGCGGTTGACATCAAGGTGACCGCGATGACGATGAGCACAGCGGCGTAGGCCACGCCGAGGGCCGCTCCACCGATCCGATTGAGCGTGGTGAGACCCGGCAGGTGCTTGATCGACCGATGGATCACGGAGCCGAGAATGGCAGCCCCGACCGAGATGGCGATGAAGAGAATGGCGCCGCCGACGACGCGCGCGGGCTCTGGTGCAAGATTGGTGAAGTCCGAGAGCAGGCCTCCGGCCATCGGCGCGAGTCGGAAAGCGAGAACTGCGGCGATCACGAGTGATCCAACGTCGATGGCCTCTCGAACCATTCCGCGCATCCATCCGCGAACCACCAAGAGAATCACCAACGTGAGAACGGCGAGATCGATCATGACCAGACGGTCAACCGGAATTGCCTAGGCATGCGCTACGAGTCATCTCGGTCGCCGTCAGGATCCTCGGCAGGGACAACCACAGCTTGGATCTCTCGAGTCCAGAATTTGCGTTGTGGCGGCTCAATGGACATGGATTCGGCTGCTTCGCTTGGTGTCTGCTCGAGGATCCTCGTTCTCCACCAGTAGCCCGAGATGATCTTCAGCCCTGCGACGAGGGGAACGGCGATGACGATCCCCCAAAATCCGGCCAGGGCTCCAGCCAAGACGAGCACTAGAAGCGTCACAGCCGGGTGGAGACGCACCGTGGCGCGGAGAACACTCGGGCTGACGAAGTTGTTGTCGATCTGCTGGACAACCACCGCGACGACGACAGCCCAAACCGCCGTCGAGAAGTCGGCCGTGGTCAGAGCGATGGTGACCCCAAGGATGCCTCCAACCCACGGACCCAGGAATGGAACGATATTGAGCACTCCACCGACCATCCCAATCAGTATCCAGAACGGCAAGTCGATGAGCCAGTAGCCAACGCTGAGCATCACTCCGACGATGATCGCTACCACAAGCTGCCCTCGGAGGAAGCCGCCCACTGCGCTGTTGAGTCGCCGCCCGACGTAGGCCACCTCGGCCCGGCTACGCTCCGGGACCATCTCGAGCAGTCGATGTTGCACGTTCGGAAGGTCGATCAGCACGTAGAAGGCGACCACCGGGCCGAGGAGGAACACCAGGATGAACTCGAATATCCCGGTCGTCACTGTCCCCAGGCGATCGAACACGATCGAAAGGATCGTGTCTTGGTTCTGGGGATCATTGAGGTACTCGAGGACCTGTTCGTAGGACCAGAGAGAGGGGTCGAGGCCGAATCGCTCTCCGAATGTGGCGACCTGCTCGATGAGTCGGTCATAGAGGAGCGGAAACTCGGTCGTGAACCCGCGCGCCTGGTCGGCGATGTTGGGTATCACGACGAGCCCAATCGCCACGATCGCCGCGAGCAGCCCGAGGAACGTTATGGCCGCACCGATGAGTCGGTGGATCCCGCGATGTTGGAGAGCAGTGACAAACGGGTTCAGCACCAACACCATGACCAGAGCGATGAACAGTGGAGCGAAGATGACCCGCCCTTCGATGAGGACGAAGCCAGCGAACAGGATCAGAATCACTGCGCCGATCGTCGACCAGGAGTAGATGCCGACTCGGCGAACCAGCTCGCCGAAGTCCTCGTGGAATCGGGGATCAGCCTGTCCGTCGCTCAAGGGGTGGTCCCGGTCCGGCGAGCGATTTGCTCGAGCCGATCGTTGCGCATGCGACGCAGCCGCCGCACCGTCAACGGTGCGTACGCGAGCGCATCACCGTCATCGATGAGGCGACGAACCGCCTTGTAGTAGCGGGTCGCACTCATGTCGAGGTACTCGCGAATGTCCCGATCCTTCGGTCCGGGAAACAGCCACCACGAGCCCTCAAAGTCGAGAACCTCTCGGTCCCGATCGGACACCATGAGTGAAGCGTATGCAGGGGGTGTGCCAGAACCGTGGATTTCACTCCACGCACGGCCTGTTCCCCGCAGGTGCGGAGCGGCGATTCGGAGCCATCGCCCGCCCGATCGCTACCCGATGTCGGTACAGCGGTCGATCTGCTCGTGGACATGCTCCATCAGGTCGGCCTCGAGGGCACGCAGGGCGCGCGCACTGGCGAGGTCACCGCCGACATGGCCCTTGGTGTCGTTCCGACCGATCTTTGCTCTCCCCTCGCCCTTGAACGACCCAGATGGGCATTCCATAGAGGCGACGGCAAAGGCCGCCTCGTCATCGACGTCAACATGCAATTTCACGACGTAGTCCACTGATCCTCCTCGGGCGATCGGTCCACTCCGAATGGTCAACCGAATCGACGTCCGGCGATAGGGTCCATCGTCGGTAGATGTTGACCAATGATTCAGTCATGTTCTGGCGATTTACGCCGTTTGCAGAGATCAATCACTGGATCGACGATCCACTTCCTTCGTTTGTGCCTGAAATCACAACAGGTGTGAACGTAGGCACGAACGATCGAGAGTGGAGCCGGGTATCGGATTCGAACCGATGACCTTCTCTTTACAAGAGAGATGCTCTACCAACTGAGCTAACCCGGCGTAGGAGTCAGGATACCCAGCCACGGGTCCTGGAGACCTCAAACACAGCGAGGGCGATCGCCACGGAGGCGTTGAGGCTCTCGGCCGGTCCGGCGTGGGGGATCCGCACGATGGCGTCGCAGCGATCGGCAGTCAACCGATGCAGGCCCTTCCCTTCGGCGCCGACCACCAGCGCAACCGGCTCGGCCAGCAGATCAAACCCGAACAAGGATCGCTCCCCTGCCCCATCGAGACCGACACACCAGACACCGAGCTGTCTCAACCTGCGGAGTGCCTCGGGAACGGATGACACCTCCACGAGGGCGACTTCCTCCAACGTCCCTGCAGCTGCCTTGAATGCGGCGGCACCGATCGGCGCGGACCGTCGCCGCGGGACGATGACCGCCCTCACGCCGGCAGCGACGGCCGATCGAATCGAGGCACCGAGATTGCGCTGATCCTCGAGGTGGTCGAAGACGAGCAGCGCGGCTGGATCGGTCGCCGCGACGGCTTCTTCGAGGGACACAACCTCTTTCGGCCGGCACACGGCGACGACCCCCTGCGGAGCAGAAGTCAGAGCGGTGTCGCGCACGTCATCGACAAACTCGACGCGGGCTCCGGAGGACCGGGCCTCATCGGCGAGCGTCGTGTACGGAGACTGGCTGAGGCGCCGCTTCTCCATTCGCACCGTCTTCGCTCGCCCAGCCTTGACTGCAGCAGCGACGGCGTGGAAGCCTTCGATCTTATCCCCGATGCCAGCGCGAGCCATCAGGCGCATCCTCCACCACGATGCCGATTGCTGCTAGGTCCTCTCGGATTCCATCCGATGATGCCCAATCCCGCTCAGAACGAGCTCGGTCTCGCGTCTCGAGAAGGTCGCCAATCGTCCCAGACGCTGCACCGTACCTCTCAGCGATGGATGCGATCTCCGTTCCGAGATCGCCGAGATCGGGAGTCTCCTCGCCGAGCCCGAGCACCGCGACGATCTCGTCATACGCGGCAACCAAGGTGCCGGCACCCTCCGCGGCATCAAGACGTCGATTGCCCTCACGAACCAGGTCGAAGAGAACGCCAAGACCTCCGGCGACGTCGAAGTCTTCATCCATCGCCAATCGGAAGCGTGCGAGCATCTCTTCATCGGGTGTGTCTTCGACCGGACCCGGCGTACGTCGTCGGAATCCCCAGAGGCGGTCAAGGGCCGCTTCGGCATCCGTGAGACCATCCTCGGAGAAGTCAAGAGGCTTGCGATAGTGCGTTCGCAGATACACGAGACGGACTGCCGTCGGCCGGTGAACGTCGAGGGCTTCGAGCAGGTCAACGACATGACCCGTCGACTTGGACATCTTCTGGCCTTCCAGATTCATCATCCCGTTGTGGAGCCAGTAGTTCGCGAACGGCGCACCCGTTGCGGCCTCCGACTGCGCAATCTCGTTCTCGTGATGGGGGAAGATCAGGTCGTGGCCTCCCGCGTGGATGTCAAACCCGTCACCAAGGTACTTGCGAGCCATGGCCGAGCACTCGATGTGCCACCCGGGACGCCCGGCACCCCAGGGCGCCTTCCATGACGGCTCCCCCGGCTTGGCCGCCTTCCAGAGGGCGAAATCGAGTGGATCCCGCTTCCGATCATCGGGGTCGACTCGTGCCCCGGATCGGAGGTCGTTCGGATCATGGCGGGAGAGCTTGCCGTACTCCGGATAGGACCTGACCGAGAAGTAGACATCCCCGTCAATCGCATAGGCATGACCTGTCTCAAGAAGCTGGCCGACCAGTTCCAGCATCTCGTCGATGTGATGCGTAGCCCATGGTTCGACGGTGGGTTCTCTGACACCGAGTCTCCGATGCGCCTCGTCGAATGCGGCGTAGGCACGTTCGACGATCGTATCCGTCGTCACCCCTTCGTCGATCGCCGCGTCGATAATCTTGTCGTCGACGTCCGTGACGTTGCGAACGTAGGTGACCTCGTACCCGAGCCACTCGAGATACCTGCGGATGACGTCGAAGACGACCGCGGAGCGGCCATGCCCGAGATGCGGAGCCGACTGCACGGTTGCTCCGCAAACGTACATCCCAATCTTGCCGTCGTCGCGCGGCATGAGTTCGGCGAACTCCCGTCCGAGCGTGTTGTAGAGCCTCATTGCGGAGAATGGTAATGGGGGACGCGCGTGTGGAGCGGTGAGCGGACAGCAGACACCTCGACAACAGACCAAAGCCAGAAACCATGCGAAGGTGGCGTGCGGTCCCGCTGTCGGCTGTCCGCTGTCCGCTGTCCACTGTCCACTCCATCCCTATGATGGATTCATGCTTATCTACGGCCACCGCGGGGCTTCGACGCACGTGCGTGCGAACACGGTCGAGGCGTACGCGCTTGCTGTCGAACAAGGTGCCGATGGCGTCGAACTCGACGTCCGCAGAAGCCGGGACGGCGCCATCGTGATCTACCACGACGACCGCCCGGCACCCGACGCAACACCGTTCGTCGAACTCGATCTCAGTGAGATCAGAGCAACAACGCCCTGGGTCCCGACCCTCGACGAGGCTTGGGATGCGCTCGGTCCGAGCGCCCTTCTCAACATCGAGATCAAGAATGCGTACGGCCAACCCGACTACGACCCAACGCATCGCCTCGCCGCTGCGGTCGTCCAGTGGATCGCCGATCACGACACGGGCGATCGCATCCTCGTGTCCTCGTTCAACACCCAAACGCTCGACGCCGTGAAGGACCTCAACCCGGCCATCCGAACCGGGCTGCTCGCTATGCCGTGGCTCGACCCCGTTGTCGTGTTCACACAAGCGCGAGAAGGGCCACGTGTCTGCGAATCTCGCCCTGGCACGGACTCTGGGCGACGCCGAGCGGATCGTTGAGGCGGCGGGAGATCTCGCTGTGCTGGTATGGACGGTGAACGACCCCGGTGATGCCGTCGCACTTGCGGACGCGGGGATCGCAGGTATCTTCACGGATGATCCCGGGCTAATGGTGGAGACGCTCAGCGGTAGAGAGTGACCGCAGCGGCGACGGCGATACCCTCGTCCCTGCCGACCGAACCCATACCGTCGGTGGTCGTGGCCTTGACCGACACCGCCGACCGATCAATGCGCAACACCGCTGCCAACCGATCGCGGATCTCGTCGCGGTGAGGTCCCACCCGCACCGACTGAGCGACAACAGTCACGTCGACGTTGCCTACGAGGTGTGCCCGATCCTCGATCTTTCGAACCACCCTGGCGAGCACCTCCATCGAGTCGATGCCCTCCATCTCTGGATCGGAAGATGGAAAGTGCACACCGAGATCGCCGAGAGCGAGCGCTCCCAGGAGTGCATCGGCAACCGCATGAGCGACCACGTCTCCGTCGCTCGTGGCTTCGATGCCTCGTGTCGTATCGACAACGACGCCGCCAAGCAAGATTGGACCACTCCCGCCAAAACGGTGGGCATCAAACCCCCAACCGATCCTCGCTGGTGAGCTAGCCATGATGTCGGGAGCGTAGCGCCTCCGCCACTGCCAAGTCTTCCGGATAGGTCACCTTGAGATTGGCGGGATCCCCGCCAACGATGGCGATCGTGCCACCGATCGCCTCGACCATCGAGGCATCATCGGTGGCATCCGCGCCGGATGCCGCGTGCGCAGCTCGCAGCGTCTCCAGATCGAATCCCTGGGGAGTCTGGACCGCAACGAGGTCGCCACGATCCACCGTCTCCACGACGATGTCTCCTGCAATCCGCTTGAGCGTGTCTCGAATCGGGATCGCCGGCACAACACCAGCAACGTCACCTATCAAGAAACGGTCGATCACCCTTCGCACAAGATCTGCGGTAACCAGCGGCCTTGCCGCATCGTGGATGAGCACGAGTCCGGCACGATCAGAGATCGCCGCCAGTCCCGAAGCAACAGAGTCGCGGCGTCGATCGCCACCGGGTACGGCACCGTCGAGATCTCCGACGATAATGAGATGGTCGACACCGCCGTCAAGCAGGGCACGCTCACTCTGCTGCCAGATCGGAATTCCACCGACTTCGACGTTGTGCTTCTTCCGACCGAACCGAGTGCCCCGGCCTGCGGCCAACAGGAGTCCCCAGATCGGCATGCTCTCGTTCATGATCCGAATGGTATCCGGTCGCCGTCGGAGGTCAGTCCTCTTCTGGAATCTCGACCTTCGGAAGCGCACGCTCCAGGCGTTTCGTCGCCTCCTCTTCGGAGATGTTGAGCGAAAACTGCAGTTCACTGATGATGATCAGACGGGCTTTGGCCAGCATCCGCTTCAGCGCCGGCGAGATTCCCTTGATCTTCTGGGCGTAGTCGAGATCGCGGATGACCTCAGCGACCTGGAAGATGTCGCCGCTGTTGATCTTCTCCGTGAGCACTTTGTACCAGCGACTCCAGTTGGATCCCGCTTCCTGCGGCTCACCGCGCAGCGTCTGGAAGACCTGGCGGGACTTCGACTTGGAGATCACCGGACGGACGCCGCGTTCCATAGCCGAAGCCGCAGGGACCCTGACGATGAGTTGATCGGTTGCGATTTCGAGAACGTAGAAGTCCTGCTTCTCGCCCTTGAACTCGAGTTTCTCCCTGCGGACGATGGTCGCCGCACCGTGGTGGGGGTAGACAACCTTGTCGCCAACGCCGAACGGATCGGGATTCAATTTCGGTCTTCGCGCCGCCGACGACGTGGCGGGAGCCTTCGTCGCCACCGCCGTCTCCACCGGGGCTTTCTTCGCGGGGGATTTCCTCGCGGGAGCCTTCTTCACGGGAGCCTTCTTCACGGAAGCCTTCTTCACGGGAGTCTTGTTCGCGGCAGTCTTCTTCGCGGGAGCCGGCTTCTTCACGGAGGCTTTCTTCGCGGGAGCCTTCTTCGCGGGAGCCGGCTTCGCCGCCGCCTTCTTCACGGAGGCCTTCTTCGCGGGAGCCGGCTTCGCCGCCGCCTTCTTCACGGAGGCCTTCTTCGCGGGAGCCGGCTTCGCCGCCGCCTTCTTCACGGGGGCCTTCTTCGCGGGAGCCGACTTCGCCGCCGCCTTCCTCACGGTGGCTTTCTTCGCGGGGGCCGGCTTTGCCGCCGTCTTGTTCACGGGGGCTTTGTTGGTCGTCGTCTTTGCGGCAGTGTTTTTCGTCGCCAAAGGTCACCCTGGGGTCGCTGAAGCGCGAGTGTACCGGCCGCTCCGGCAGTACCGGCCCGGGGGTATCAGTCCTCGAGATGCTGGTTGAGGATGCCGTTCCCCTGGCCCAGATAGGCTCGGATCCTTGATGCGCGTTTTGGCCCGACCCCGTCGATCGCATCGAGTTCCTCTGTCGTCGCAGCAAGCAGTCGTTGATGTGTCCCGAATCGTTTCTGAATCCGATAGCGCACTGAGTCGGGAATCCGCGGAATCGCTGCCAGGGCCCGAACACCCCGCGGAGTCACTTCCTGGTCGAGGGGAACGAGACCAAGCACATCGCCAACTCTCGCGGTGTGATAGAGATCCTCCGTCGATATCTCACTGAGCCTGGCAATCACCGATGAACCGCGACCGCGGCTTTCGCGTTTGGTAGTCGGCGTTCACCAGGTCGACCAGCTCGGAAACTCCGTCCGCAACGTCTGTCGCCTGCAAGCGCACGAGCGGGGCTTCGTCCCCTAACTCGACCGAAACGAGTTCGAGTTGCTCCACGTGTCTGAGAACGAGCGCAGCTCGCTGGATGACCTTCACCGCGTCCCGCATGGTCACGATGTCGTCGATCTCGTAGAGCGACAAGCGTTCCACCGCGTCGTCCAAACGACCGCGCAACCGTTCAAGCGATTGGAGTCGGTGGTTGGCCTCCGCGAAGAGCGCCGTCGGGGGCTGAAGAGTGAACCGCTGCTGTCCGACATAGAGGACAGCGCGATCGCGACCCTCTTCGCTCACCGCGAGAACCGGTTGACCCGTCTGTGAGGCAAGTCGATCCGCGGTCCGGAATCGCGTCCCTGTCTCGTCGGTCGGAATCCTTGGATCGGGGATGAAGTGCACGTTCGCACGAGAGATCGTCTTCGTTGCGTCGTCGATCACGATCCCGCCATCCATCTTGGCGAGCTCCGCGATGCGCTGAGCAGTAATCGGCACATCGACGAATCGGAATCCGCCGGTGCACAGGTCGTCGATATCCGAATTCACTGCAATCACCATCAGCATCCCGGTCCCCTGCTGAAATACCAGCTCCGCAGCATCCCTCAGCGTCGTGCCGGGGGCGAACCGACGAAGCACATCGAGCGGTGGTAGCGCTTTCGGTGTCATCCTGGATGCAGGCTAGTCCAACGGGCCACCGATCGGATCCGATCAAGGGACCACACCAGCCCTCGCGGGAATCACACGCAGCCCCCGCCGGGTGTCGGCGCCGGGCGGACGCATCCCCAACTCACTGAGAACATCACCGAGATTCCGCCGATCAGCAGCCTCGACAACTCGGCTGATAGCGAGCCGGCGACTTTCAGATCGTCGGCGGTCTGCCTGCTCAACCCTCCGCACCTCCCCGGTTAGGCCCACCTCTCCCCATGCGGCAATCGATCCGAGAGGAACTCCGGTGACAGCCGAGGCGATGGCAAGTGCCGTTGGTAGATCGGCAGCAGGCTCACTGATCGAGAGGCCGCCCATCACGGATACGTACACCTCACGCCCGCCCATCGAGATCCCGCCGTGTCGTTCGAGAGCGGCGAGTATCTGGTGAACCCGCGATGCCGGCAGGCCTTTCACGCTACGCCGAGGTTGCGCAGATCGGGTCGGCGCCGTGAGAGCCTGAATCTCGACGATCAGGGAGCGTCGCCCGTCAAGCGCCGGGAACAGCACGCTCCCGGCCGATGTTCCGTCGCGACCGCCCGAAAGAACCGCACTCGGATCGATCATCGGGTCGAGGCCGCGGTCCGTCATCTCGAACACCCCGATTTCGTTCACCGAGCCGAATCGATTCTTCATGCCCCGGAGGAACCGGAGGTTTCGATGCGGATCACCATCCAGCGAAAGGACGACATCGACCATGTGCTCGAGGCTCTTCGGACCGGCGATTGCACCGTCCTTCGTAATATGACCGATGAGGAGAACCGCAACATCGGCCCCCTTCGCAGCTGCGATCAAGCGGGCCGCCGAACCACGGATTGCACCCGTGCTCCCGGCACCGTTCTCTCCTGCGACGCCGGTCACGGTCTGGATCGAATCAATCACCACAAGCGGATACGTCCCGGATCGGATGAGGTCGCAAAGCTGCTCAACATCGGATTCGGTGGTGATCAAGAGGCCGTCTGCAATGGCTCCAATCCGCCGCGCTCTCAACCCCACCTGAGGGCCGCGACTCCTCGCCGGTGGCAACGAGAACACCCACACCGGCTTCGGCAAGCGCCGATCCGATCTCCAGAACGAGCGTGGACTTGCCAACTCCCGGAGCGCCACCGAGCAGCGCCACCGAACCCGGAACAAGACCCCCACCCAGAACGCGATCGAACTCGTCGATTCCGGTGTGAAGACGGTCGAGTCGATCGCCGACGACGTCGCCTATGGGTGTCGGCGCGCTGACCAGACGACCGTCGGCGACCGCTTCGAGGAGCGTTCCCGAGCCGCGGCATTGTGGGCAGAACCCCATCCAACGGCTGGTGCGGTATGAGCAATGGGTGCATCGGTAGTCAGCCATGAACCACACCGTAGGAAACGGGTGGGACAGAAAACAGCGGACCGGCAACAGGCCACAGCAGACAGCAGACAGCAGACAGCAGCGACGGTCTACCGCAGACTGTGGGCTGTCCGCTGTTGGCTGGCCTAACGGCGTCGAATTACCCAGTAGACGATCATCCCAACGACCAAAACGAGGAACAGAGCCCCGAGGACATTCCCAAAGGTCCAGGGCTCAGCGACGCGAACCAGCGCAATACACGGCATTCGTGCCACAATACCCGAACACGCCCCGCTCGGAAGACTGCAAACGGATGGACCAGGACAAACCCGACTTCGACGATCTCTTCGAACCGTTCGAACTCGGAGAGACCCCACCAGAGCCGACGACACCGCGCCGTCAGCAACCTACGCCGGCACCCAGAGCTCCGGCACCCATGGCACCAACCCACGTCGCTGGTTCCGAAGTGCCGACCGTTCCGTGCCCCTCGTGCGGAGCGCACAATCCTGACTTCAATCGCCACTGCGAACAATGCGGCGCTCGCCTGAGCCAGGATCCGCTCCCCGTGGCCCCGGCGCCGAATCTCCGGACCTCACCGGGAGGTCGTGCCCTCGGCGTACTTGGTGCTGTGGTACTCCTCGTGGCGCTCGCGGCGCTGATCTTCAACGTCTTTCGCGGAGGAGACGACGTCGCAGAGAGCTCAACGACCACTTCATCGGCGACCACTATCCCCGTGGTCGCTGTCGAACTATTCCCTTCCGCGATTGAAGCGAGTTCATACCTCAACGGACACGACCCTGAGCATCTGATCGATGGAGATGCCGATACCGACTGGAACGACGACGGTGCTCGGGGCGTCGATGCGTGGGTGCGGTTCTCCTTCGCACAGCCGGTACGGATCACCGAGATCGAGCTTCAGAACCTCTTCGACGAAGATCGGTTCAAGAAGAACTACAAGATCCAGGGCTACCTCATCACCACCGACGACCTGACGATCGAGATCTCCGGGCGACTGGCAAACACAAACGACCCGCAGCGTGTACCGATCGCGAGCCTCGGCACCACCGAGTTGACCATCGAAGTGAAGAGCACGTACCCGGCCGAACCGGCGGGTGACCGCCCACCGTTCAACGAGCTAGCACTGCAATCAGTGCGCTTCTTCGGCAGCGAAGGCTGATTGACCGAGTAGCTGAGTAGCTGAGTAGCTGAGTAGCGCGGGTGATCCGACCCGACACCGTTGCCGTGCTTCGCCCGATCGCCTGGAATCCGGTGCCGTACCGAACTGCTCGGTCACCGACGGCCCCTTCGGCGTCCGTCTCCGCTACTCCGCTACTCCGCTACTTGAGCTCAGATCGCTTCGCCCTTGCGGTATCTCAGGCCGTCCGCGGCGGGCATCCTCAGTCGCTGGGTGGCCAGAGACAGAACCAGCAACGTCACGAGGTATGGCAGAGCGGCGACCACTTGCGTGGGGACGGAATCCGTCATGAGATACCAGCCGAGGAAGAATGCCGCTGCGACTCCCTGGATGATCGCGGCCGTCACCTTGCCACGCGTGAGCGCCCATACCGTCATGATCGCGAGCGCAATGGCGGCAACGAGCAGCAGCGCATGCACGGCTTCACCTTGCCTGAGGCTCAACGCGTCGGCATAACCGAATACGGAAGCGCCCGCGGCTACACCGAACGGGTACCAGTTCCCGAAGATCAGCGCAGCAAGGCCGATGAAGCCTCGCCCGGCCGTCATGCCCTCTCGGTAGATCCCGGCCTGGACGACGACCAGATAGGCGCCGCCGAGACCTGCGAGCGCTCCGGAGATCACCACCGCGTAGTACTTCATCCGGAGCACGCGAACGCCGAGGGACTCTGCCGCGTACGGGTTTTCACCGCACGACCGGAGCCGGAGACCCCATGCCGTGCGCCACAGCAGCCACCAGGTCGCGGGAATGATCAACAACGCGACCAGCGTCAACCACGACATCTTCGTTGTGAATCCGGCGAGAAGACCGGCGACGTCCGATATGAAGAAGATTGCTCGATCCTCGACCCAGTTGAGCGCGTCCGATATCAGCGGGACATCGAAGGTACCGATCTGCGATTGGATCCTCGGCGACTGTGTGGCGCCTCCTCCCGACTCCGGGCTGTATACGACAACTGAGAGGAAGCGCATCGCGCCGGCCGCAAGGATGTTGATCGCGACACCCGACACGATGTGGTCAACGGCGAACGTGACCGTGGCAATAGCGTGGATGAGCCCGAAGATCGCTCCCCCCATGATGCCGAAGGCGACTCCATACCAAGGGCCGAGGTCCCATCCTGCCCATGCCCCAAACCACGTGCCCGCGACCATCATGCCTTCGAGGCCGATATTCACAACACCCGAGCGCTCCGAGAAGAGGCCACCAAGGCCGGCAAGCATGATCGGAATTCCGAGACGGATGGCTGCCGCCCACGTGCCGGACGACGTCAGCTCAGTGGTGCCCGCGATCGCCTGAACGATCGACAACAACAGGATGCCAGCGAGAGCAAGAGCCGTGTACCGCAGTGCCCGCGACTCCAGCAACGATGGCTTGGCATCAACGTCCGGCTCGAACTCGGCGCTATCCGGAAGCCGGGTGTTCGAATCGTCGAGACGACCGGTCATGCCGACACCTCCTCTCCCACACCGTTCACATCCGTCGACCGCGTTGCGTCGGCCGCTGCCTTGACCTCACGCCGCTCGATCATTCGGTTCACGACCTCGTATGCCACCACGACGGCAAGGACCACAACACCTTGCATGATCTGCACAACTTCTTTCGGCGTGTCCTCGAGATCGAGGATCAAGGCAGATCGTTCCATGAAGCCAAACAGGAGCGCACCGAGTGCCATACCGACCGCACTGTTGCGACCAAGCAGGGCAACAGCGATCCCCGTGAAGCCGAAGTTCCTTGGGAAATCCTGGGTGTAGGAGTGCATGTTGCCGAACATCGTCGAGAGACCGACCATGCCGGCGACGCCTCCGGAGATCATCATCGTTGTGAGAACCATCCTCTTCGGAGCCACACCACTCAGTCGGGCCGCACCCGGGTTCATGCCCGATGCCCGTAGTTCGAAGCCGAACCGCGTGCGCTTCACGAGCAGGTAGTAGAAGATCCCGATCCCGATCGCCACGAACAAGAATCCCTGGAGGGCGATTCCACCCGGTTCGTTGAACCCAAACATCGTGAAGAGCCAGTTCAAATCGGGGATCTGGCCCGACTCCGGGAACGTCCGAGTCTTGAGATTGAGCGACGTCGGATCATCGCGGAACCAGTTGGACAGAAGATACGCGATCACGCTGAACGCGATGAAGTTCAGCATGATCGTGGAAATGACCTCGTGTACGCCTCTGGTGATCTTCAGGAACCCGGCGATGCCGGCCCAGATCGCACCCACGAGAACTGCCACCAATATGACGACTGCGATATGCAGTGGCTGCCAGAGGCCGATGTTTCCACCCACCCATCCGGCGAACAGAGCGGCGAGCAGGTACTGGCCTTCAACACCGATGTTGAACAGCCCCATCTGGAAGCCGACCGCCACCGCAACAGCGGCGATATACAGCGGGATAGCTCGGTTGATGATCGACGCAACTGACGTCGTTGTGGCGGCAAAGTCCCACATCGAACTGAACGCATCGATCGGGTTGCGACCGACGGCCAACAAGGCGATCGACGCCACAATGAGCGCGAAGATGATCGCCGAAACTGGAGCGAGCAGCGAGAGCAGCATCTTGCGACTGTTCATGATGCCGCCTCCACTTCAACACCGGTCATGTACGAGCCCAACGCTTCGGGCGTGACCGTGAGCGGGTCGAGATCCGCCACGATCCGGCCGCCGTAGATTACGAGTAGCCGGTCGGAGAGGCCGATCAGCTCCTCGAGATCGGCACTGATCAGCAGCACAGCAAGGCCGTTCTTCCTCGCATCTCTGAGTTCATCCCAGATGGCCGCCTGGGCCCCGACGTCGATACCACGCGTGGGGTGTGATGCAATCAGCGCATGGGGGTTGGCGATCATCTCCTTGCCCACAATGAGCTTCTGCTGGTTCCCGCCGGAGAGTGCAAGTGCCACCGTGTCGGTGCCGGGTGTTTTGACATCGAACCGTTTGATGATGTCACTCGTCCGCTCGCGCGCCCCTTTTCGGTTGATCCACGGTCCCTTGGCAAAAGGCTTCACCGTCTGATGGCCAAGCATCGCGTTCTCCCACAGTGGCGACTGAAGCAGCAGTCCCTGGCGGTGTCGGTCTGCCGGGATGATGCCGATGCCATCCTTGCGACGACGTTTCGTCGACCAGTTGGCGATGTCGTCACCCTTGAAGACCACACTTCCGCTGGAGATTGAGCGGATCCCCATCAGTGCATCCGTGAGTTCGGCCTGGCCGTTGCCCTCGACACCCGCGATCCCGACGATCTCGCCCTGGTGAATATCGAACGTGACATCGTCGAGCAAGGTGCGCCCATCCTCCGACAGCGCGGTCAGTCCCTGCACGGACAGCTCGATGATGTCGGTGACCGTCGAATCTGTCGTTTCAGGGGTTGGCAGCTCGGATCCGACCATCAGCTCGGCGAGTTGGCTCGCGTCGACGTCGGCCGGGGTCACGGTCGCGACCGTACGCCCACCACGCATGACCGTGATCGAGTCGGCGATCGCCAGGACTTCATCGAGATGGTGCGAGATGAAGATGATGGTGTGGCCCTCCGATGTCATCTCCCGAAGATTGTCGAACAGCTCGTCGACCTCCTGGGGCACGAGAACGGCGGTCGGCTCGTCGAGGATGAGGATCTTGGCACCGCGATACAGCACCTTCACGATCTCCGCGCTGGCGCTCGCCGACAGTGAGCGTCTCGACGAGGGCGTCGGGCTCGAGGTCGATGCCATAGGCGTCGCCGATCTCGTTGATTCGATCACGACCGGCCGCAAAGTCGATCTGTACTCCCTTTGTCGGCTCGTCGCCGAGAATGATGTTCTCGAGCACCGTGAAGTTGTCCGCGAGCATGAAGTGCTGATGCACCATGCCGATGCCCTCGGCGATGGCATCTTTCGGTGTCTTGAAGTGGACCGTCTTGCCACCAACCTTGATGGTTCCCTCATCCGGCGCCTGCATGCCGTAGAGGATCTTCATCAGCGTGGACTTCCCTGCGCCGTTCTCCCCGACGATCGCGTGGATCTCCCCGACACCGACCGCGAGATTCACGTCCTCGTTGGCGATAACGCCGGGAAATGTCTTGGTGATATCCGTCAATTCGACAGCTTGCGACTCGTCCTTCACCGGTGCGCTCCTCGCTTCCAAAATGCCGCGTGCAACAAGTTGGGCCCGAGGCTAGCGCCTCGGGCCCAACCTTATCTAGTTGAGTGGGAAGTCTCAGCCAAGCGCGTCCGGAACGACAAGTTCGCCCGAGATAATCTTCGCACGGAGTGCGTCGAGTTCCGGCGCGATGTCGTCGACGAAGCCGCCGCTCGTGGAGTAGCCCACGCCGTCGGCAGCGAGGTCGAACACCACAAGACCCGACTGGTTGTCCTCGCTCAGGAAGTTCGTGATCGTGCCGTACACGGACGTATCGACCCGCTTCAGCATCGAGGTCAGGATGTACTCCTGCACGTCCTCGCCTGCGGTTAGGTACTGGTCGGAGTCGACGCCGATCGCCCACACCTTGCTGCCACTGGTCTCGGTGACCTCCTTGGCTGCCTCGAACAGACCGCCGCCAGAGCCGCCTGCCGCGTGGTAGACGATGTCCGCGCCCTGCTCGAACATGGCGAGCGCCGCTTCCTTGCCCTTTGCCGGGTCGTTGAATCCCGAGAAGTCGGGCGGCTCGGTCAGGTACTGCACCAGGATCTCGATGTCGGGATTGATCTGCTGAGCGCCGAACTCGTACCCGGCCTGGAACTTGTTGATCAGGCCAATGTTCACACCACCGATGAAGCCGATGATGTCGGTCTCTGTCTTCAACGCGGCCGCGGCACCGACCAGCGCTGAACCCTCGTGCTCGGCGAATACGAGCGAATAGACGTTCGGCTGATCACTGACGGAGTCGACGATGGCGAACGTGGTGTCCGGGTAGAGCGGCGCCGTATTCGCAAGCGCCTCGTCGAAAGCAAAGCCGATCGCGAAGATCAGATCGAATCCGCTCTCAGCGAGGAGGCGAAGGTTCTCTTCACGGTTCTCGCCACCAGCGGTCGGTTCGAGCTCTTGGCTCTCGATGCCGTAGTCAGCAATACCCTTCTCGAGTCCCGCTGCCGCGGAGTCGTTGAACGACTTGTCGCCGCGTCCACCGATGTCGTAGGCCATGCCAACCCTGACGCCTTCACCGGACATGGAGCCGGCGGTCGTGGTGGTCTCTTCGACGGCGGCAGCCGTCGTCGTGGTCTCATCGACGGCAGCAGCCGTCGTCGTGGTCTCATCGACGGCAGCAGCCGCGGTCGTCGTTGTGTCGTCGCTGTCGCTGCTGCAGGAAGCAACGATCAGTGCAAACGCTAGGAGCAGTGCGAGCAGCACTCCGCGCTTCATAAATCGGTTCATGGATCGAGCCCTTTCTTTTGGTCGAAACTGTTGCCCGCATGGCAGCGGTCGCAACACCCGTAAGTGTAGGAGGTTTTGGCGAAAGAAATGCAAGCCAGACAGGAGACAGGAGACAGGCAACAGGCAGCGGGGTTCTTCACCGAAGGGACAACTTCGGATACCGATCTGCTTCCGGCGAGGACGGAGTCAGCGCTCGTTGTCGGCTAGCTCTACCGGGGGCTGGATCGGGGTCTCGATCGACACGAACGACAGGCGATCTTCGTCCTCTTCATCGATGTCGACGAGCACGGTCGAACCGGCCGGGAACTCACGTTGCAGCACCCGCTCCGAAAGCGGATCCTCGAGCAGCCGCTGAATGGCGCGACGAAGCGGCCGGGCGCCGAGCTGCGGGTCGTACCCCTTCTCGGCGAGACGGGTCTTGGCCCCATCCGAAAGCGCCAGATCGATGGCTTGCGACTCGAGCTGGTTGCGCACACGGGCGACCAGCAGGTCGACAATTACCTTGACTTCGGCTTGCGTCAGCTCGTGGAAGACGATTACCTCGTCGATTCGGTTCAAGAACTCAGGGCGGAAGTGCTTCTTGAGCGACTCGACGACCTTCTCACGCATCTTGTCGTAGTCGGCGTCGACGTCATCGACTGCGAAGCCAACCGCCTTCTTGCGCAGGTCGGCCGTCCCGAGATTCGACGTCATGATGATCACCGTGTTCTTGAAGTCGACGGTGCGTCCCTGCGAGTCCGTGAGGCGACCATCCTCGAGAATCTGGAGCAGGATGTTGAAGACGTCCGCATGCGCTTTCTCGATCTCGTCGAACAGCACCACGGAGAACGGCTTCCGACGTACCGCCTCGGTCAGTTGCCCACCCTCGTCGTAGCCGACGTATCCGGGTGGTGAACCGACGAGTCTGCTGACGGCGTGTTTCTCCATGTACTCGGACATGTCGATCTGGATCAAGGCGTCTTCGTCGCCGAACAGGAAATCGGTGAGCGCCTTCGCCGACTCGGTCTTGCCGACACCCGAGGGTCCAAGGAAGATGAACGAACCAGCGGGACGCTTCGGGTCCTTGAGACCGGCGCGAGTCCTGCGAATCGCCTTGGAGACCGCCTGGATGGCGTCGTGCTGCCCGACGATACGCTTGTGGAGTTCGTCCTCCATGCGCAGCAGCCGTTCGGTCTCCTCTTCGGTGAGACGGTGGACGGGGATCCCTGTCCACTGGGCGAGCACTTCTGCGATCTGCTCGTCGTCGATGACCGCCGAGTAGTCCTCGCCCACAGCGGCACCCTGGGCCTCGTACTCAGAACGTTCCGTCATCAGCGTGCGTTCCTGGTCGCGAATTTTGACAGCCCGCTCGTACTGTTGCGCGTAGACGGCGTCCCGCTTGTCGCCACGCAACTTCGCGATCCTCTCGTCGATATCTCGGATGTCGGGCGGGAGGTCCTTGCGCTTCAGACGCATACGGCTCCCGGCTTCGTCGATGAGGTCGATCGCCTTGTCGGGCAGGAATCGGTCCGCGATGTAGCGGTCTGCGAGATTCGCCGCATTCACGAGGGCCTGGTCGGTGAATCGCACCCGATGGTGATCTTCGTACGAGTCCCGAAGCCCCTCAAGAATCTTGATCGTGTCGGCGATCGTCGGCTCTTCAACCCGGATCGGCTGGAATCGGCGCTCGAGGGCGGAGTCTTTCTCGAGGTACTTTCGATACTCCTCCAGCGTGGTGGCCCCGATCGTCTGGAGTTCACCGCGCGCAAGCATCGGCTTGAGAATGCTCGCCGCATCGATCGCTCCCTCGGCGGCGCCAGCGCCGACGAGCGTGTGGATCTCGTCGATGAACAGGATGATGTCGCCCCGCTGTCCGAATCTCCTTCAGGACCTTCTTCAAACGTTCCTCGAAGTCACCTCGATAGCGGGAGCCGGCCACGAGTGCGCCCAGATCGAGCGTGTAGAGATGTTTGCCGGTGAGCGTGTCCGGCACGTTGCCGTCGACGATCCGTTGAGCTAGCCCTTCAACGATGGCGGTCTTGCCGACCCCCGGCTCTCCAACGAGCACCGGGTTGTTCTTCGTTCTCCTGGACAGCACCTGCATGACACGATCGATCTCGGTCGTTCGTCCGATCACCGGGTCGAGTTTGCGTTCCCTTGCGAGCTGCGTCATGTTCCGACCGAACTGGTCCAACACCGTCGAACCACTGCTCGATGCACTCGACTCGCTCCGTCCACTCCCGCCGGGGTGGCCGGCAGGTGTCTCTTCCTCACCTTGGACACCCGAGAGAAGTTGGATGACCGTCTGGCGCACCTTGTGGAGCTCGGCGCCGAGTTGCTGGAGAACCTGGGCGGCGACGCCCTCCCCCTCGCGAATGAGGCCGAGGAGGATGTGCTCCGTGCCGATATAGTTATGACCGAGCTGGAGGGCCTCGCGAAGCGACAGTTCGAGGACCTTCTTTGCCCGTGGCGTGAACGGAATGTGTCCGCTTGGTGCCTGGGAGCCCTGACCGATGATCTCAACGACCTGACTCCTGACGGATTCGAGGCTGATCCCCATGCTCTCAAGGGCGCGAGCGGCGACACCCTCCCCTTCATGGATGAGGCCGAGCAGGATGTGCTCCGTGCCGATGTAGTTGTGGTTGAGGAGACGCGCCTCTTCCTGAGCAAGAACAACGACCCTCCGGGCCCTATCGGTAAACCGTTCAAACAAGGCGATACCTCATGCTGTAACGACGGCGCCGGGTTCCCCGGGCGCCTCGCCAAGTATAGGGCGGGGTGCCTCGTAGACCCCGGATGTTCATCCGATGACTCTGCCTCATACTTCGGTCAACGCCGGGGCTACCATCCCGATTCCCGAAGTCCCTGGAGACCCGTGGATCGCCCCATTCTGAACGATCTCGTCCCCGTTCCCCGCGTGTGGGAGCGTATGGCCGCCGTCGAACGGCGCCTCCTCGAGGTGACCCGTTCCGACGATGTGTTCCTCACCGATATCGCCCAGCATCTTCTCCGCGCCGGTGGAAAGCGATACCGGCCACTCCTCGCACAGGTCGCCGGGGAACTCGGCCCCAACAACGGCGACGGCCCGATCGAGGCCGGGGTATCGGTCGAATTGGTCCACGTGGGTTCCCTCTACCACGACGACGTCATCGACGAAGCCGACTCCCGCCGTGGCAAGGTCTCGGTCAACGAGAACTGGTCGAACACGATCGCCATCCTCGCCGGAGATTTCCTGCTCGCACGGGCTTCCGAGGTAGCGGCCCCGCTCGGCGAAGAGGCCGTAGCATTGATCGCGCGCACCTACGCCCGCCTGTGCGAGGGACAGGTCGCAGAGTTGCGATTCTCCGGAGGGCTCGACCACGGAGCCGACGGGTACTACCAAGTGATCGGCGGCAAGACCGCAAGCCTGATCCGCACATCTGCCCGTCTCGGCGCGATCACAGCATCCGCCACACCGGACGACATGGAAGCCATCTCGGAATGGGCATGGGAGATGGGTCTCGTCTTCCAGATGACGGACGATGTCCTCGACCTCATCGCCGACGAAGCATTCCTCGGCAAACCGGCCGGTTCCGACATCGGCGAGGGTGTCTACACGTTGCCGGTGCTGTATGCGGCAGATGGTCCCGACGGAGCGGAGATACGTGAACTGCTTGCCGGAGGAGCTCCGACCGATCGGGCTGTGATCGGCCGGATCATCGAACTCACGGTCGCGGGGGGATACGTTGAGACGGTCATCGACGAGGCCATGGAACACATGCGGGTCGCGGAGGAAGCGTCGGAACGCATTCCCGACAGCGCTCTCACACCGGTGCTACGGAACCTCGATTCCTATCTGCTCGATCGGGTCGCGGCGGCGCGCGGTTGAAGTCAGTAGCCGAGTAGCCGGGTAGCACGACCGAAAGAGGCGTCGCCCCCGTGTCTTGCTACCTGCAACCTGCCCCTCGCTACTGCTCTGGTCTCATTGTTGGGAACAGGATCACTTCTCTGATGTGTCTTCTGTCGGTGAGAAGCATCACGAGGCGGTCGACACCAATCCCGAGGCCGCCGGTCGGCGGCAAGCCGTACTCGAGGGCAAGGAGGTAGTCCTCGTCGATCGGATGGGCTTCGTCGTCGCCTGCGGCTCGCGCTTCGGCCTGGGCTTCGAAGCGCTCGCGCTGATCGAACGGATCGTTCAGCTCCGAGAAGGCGTTCGCGTACTCCGAACCGGCGATGACCAATTCGAATCGTTCCGTGAGACGAGGATCATCGCGGTGCAGCCGCGAGAGGGGTGAGACCTCCTTGGGATAGTCCGTCACGAAGGTCGGTTCCCAGATCGTCGACTCCGCACCAGCTTCGTAGATTTCGAAGATGATACGACCCGTTCCCCATGACGGATCGGCCGCGATCCCGTAGCGACCGGCGAGCGCGCGCAGCCGATCGATCGACGTGTCGAGGGATACGTCCTCTCCCACGATCTCCGCGACCAGATCCACGAGCCGCACCCGGCGGAACGGCGGCGTCAGATCGAGCATGCGACCCTGGTACGTGATCGTGGATGTGCCGACGGCTGCCTCGGCAACCGAGGCGACGACCTCTTCGATCAGCACCATGATGTCGCCGTAGTCGGCAAATGCTTGGTACGCCTCGAGCATCGTGAACTCTGGGTTGTGGGTGGCGTCAATACCTTCATTCCGGAAGATCCGACCGATCTCGAAGACGCGCTCGATCCCCCCAACGACCAGCCGCTTCAGGAACAGTTCGGTTGCGATGCGCAGCGAGAGGTCGAGATCGAGCGCGTTGTGATGCGTCTGAAACGGTCGCGCGGTGGCTCCCGTCGCCTGCGTCAACAGCACCGGCGTCTCAACCTCGATGAACCCCCTGTCTTCGAATTGACGGCGCAGCCCGGAGATCACCTTCGCTCGGGTCAGCGCCGTCTTGCGGGACTCCTCGTTCACCATGAGGTCGACATAGCGTCGCCGCGATCTGGCCTCGATGTCTTTCAGCCCGTGCCACTTGTCGGGAAGCGGTCGCAGCGCCTTGGACAGCAACACGAACGATAAAATACGGACGCTGAGCTCGCCCTTCTTCGTGGCCATCACCTCGCCGGTCGCCCCGACCCAATCCCCCGAGTCGAGGTCGAGGAACCGGGCGAAGTCCTCGTCTCCCAGGACCGCCTTGCTGACAAACAGCTGGATCCGACCGGAGACGTCCTGGAGCACACCGAAGGCGAGCCTGCCCATGTCGCGCACGTTCATGAGTCGTCCGGCGACGGTGACGTCAACACCGGTCTCAGACCCGGGATCGATATCGACGAACCGCTCATGAAGGTCTCGGGCGAGGTCCGTGCGATCGAATCGGTACGGGTACCCGCCGTCTCCCAGTACTTCCTGATGCTTTGCTATCCGTGCAGCAACGACCGGATCGTCGAAGGCGACCGGTTCGCCCGCCTTGTCGTCGGTCATTGGTCTTCCTGATTTCGGTCGAAAATGATACGCAATCCTTCGAGCGTCAGATACTCGTCGATGGTTGTGACGTTGCTGCAGTGGGGGACGATGGTAGAGGCAAGACCGCCGGTGGCCACTACGGTCGCGTCACCACCAACTTCGTCGACGAGCCGCTCGATGATGCCGTCGACGAGACCCGCGTGACCGTAGAGCGCCCCGCTCTGAATCGCCTCTACGGTGCCTTTGCCGATCGGGGACCGCGGTACGACGAATTCCACTCGTCGGAGTGCCGCCGTTCCCGAGATCAAGGCCCTGGTGGAGATCTCAAGACCCGGTGCGATCACGCCGCCGATGTAGGCACCGTCTGATCCGATCACGTCGAAGTTCGTCGATGTCCCGAAATCCACGACGATAGATGGGCTCCCGTAGCGCTCTCGGGCGGCGACCGCGTTGACGATCCGGTCGGCTCCAACCTCGCGGGGATTGTCGATGAGGATCGACATGCCGGTTCGGATTCCCGGGCCGACGACCAGGATTGCGCCATGCGAGAGCGCCGGCGCAACACAGCGCATCGTCGCGGTCACCGAAGGCACCACACTCGATACGGCAACACCTCCGATGTCGCTTGGCGTGAAGCCGTCGAGGGCAAGGACACCCAACAGCTCCCATCGCATCTCGTCGGTGGTCTGCTCCTTCGTGGAGAATCGCCAATGGCCGACGAGTTCGTCGTCTCGAAACAGTCCAACCGCGACCTGGGTGTTTCCTACGTCGATAGCGAGCAGCATCAGGCCTCCCCGTAGAGGATCGAAGGTACATCAAGACGGATGCCCAGGTCGGGAACCCATCCGGCATCAGTCCAGTCGATGTGGACGTTGTCGAGCAGCCGCGTCCTCCCGATCCGTGCGGCGATGGCGAGGAAGGCCGGTCGGTCGAGGTCGGTCAGTGAGGACGCTGTCTCCTGGTCCGCCAATGTTGCGTAGTCGAGGTCGATGCCCGGCTCCTCGTTTACGGGTGCGGCCGCGGTCTGTTCGAGTTGCCTGCCGGACCGCTCTCCTGCCAAGACGGCGTCAGCAACGGCAGCAACTCCTCTACTAATCGAGCGAGCGGCGGTGCGTTCAACCGGATCCAGGTAGGTGTTGCGAGACGACAGGGCGAGACCGTCGAACTCTCGCACGATGGGCTCCCCAACGATCACGGTCGGGAATGACAGATCCGCCGTCATGCGACGGACGGTAACGAGCTGCTGCGCGTCTTTCCTGCCGAAGTAGGCCCGATCGGGCGCGACGCCCGCGAAGAGCTTCGCAACGACGGTGGCAACACCATCGAAGTGCCCCGGTCGGAGCCCGCCTTCCATTCCCTCCGTGACGAGGGCGACGGTGACCGTTGTGAGGGGCTCACCCGGGTACATCTCCGCGAGCTGTGGAGCAAACAGGACGTCGGCTCCGGCTGCAGCGACCATCGCTGCGTCGCGTTCGAGATCGCGGGGGTATGAAGCGAGGTCCTCATTTGGTCCGAACTGGAGCGGGTTGACGAACAGGCTGACGGTGACCGTATCGCACTCGCGTCGCGCCGCATCGACGAGGCTGATGTGCCCTTCGTGAAGGTACCCCATCGTCGGGACCAGTCCGACGCAGCCCAAACCCAACGCCCTGGCCTCCGCGAACGTCCGGACCGTCTTCATTCCTCGCCGTCCTCGCTGAACGAGCCAACAACGGCCGCCGTCGCGTCCACCATCGACTCGAAAGCGGCCGCGAGATCCGGTGTCGCCTCACGGACCGCATTGATCTGAAGACTCACGGTTCCTGTGTCGCCCGCGAGCGATCGGGCCGGTCAGTGACGTCTGCGGGCCGGACTCGAAGGTGTTGGCGACGATCGCCTCAACGAGCGGGCGAGCAGCATCGAAAGGCACACCCGTCGCCTCGAACAGTCGTTGGGCAATGGCAAGTGCCGAGATCGGGAAGTTCGCAGCGGCGGCAGCGGCAGCGTGATATGCCGCCCGGTCGTCATCGCGGAGCTCGAACGGGTGGAGGCCGATGGTTCCGGCGAGATCGTAGAGCGTCGCTCGCAGCGGCTCGTCCGCCGTCACGGCCACCCACGCTCCGACGAGCCGCCGAGCTCCCAGCTCCGGCGTCGGCATCGTCTGGAGCGGATGGAAGGACCCGATCGCGACGTCGTGGACACCGAACGATCTCAATGCCGAGAGCGGAGTTGCTCCCGAGAGATGGACGGCGCTCGCCGCGGCATTCCTTGCGACGGGCGCGACCACGTCGGCGACCGCCTCGATGGCATGGTCGCTCACGGCGATGATCACAAGGTCGACCGGCGGAATCGGCTCGCCGATGGCGAGCGGGACGGCATCGAAACGTCGAGCGACGGCGATTGCGTGCTCGGTATCTCGGGCGACAACAGCGGCTACGTCGTGGCCGGCACCGTTTGCTGCGATGGCGATGGATTGGCCCGCCCGCCCGGGCCCGACAATGGCGATGCGCATATGGCTCCGATCCTCCCGGTATCGGTCCGACCCCTCCTCGGGGCTGTGTGTTCGTAGAAGGTAGTCGGTTGTCGGCTGTCGGTGAAAGGTGTGTGCTACTCCGCTACTCCGCTACTCCGCTACCCCGCTACCCGCTACCCCGCCACCCCGCTACTCGAATCCGCGGCTCCCAGCGCCAACTCCGTTCGGTCGAGCTGCTGGCTCCATACTGATTCCGTGGCCGGTGTGATCGCTAGCCCGTCAGACATCACGGCATCCGGCCAGATCTCGAGGAGGGGTTCGAGCACGAATCTGCGGTGGCGCATCTGAGCGTGCGGCACGGTGAGACCGGGTTCGTCGATCTCCCTTCGGCCGAAGAGAATCAGATCGAGGTCGAGTGTCCTCGGCCCCCACCGCTCGTGGCGCACTCGGCCACGCGCTCTCTCTATCGACAAGAGCTCGCGAAGCAGACCGGTCGGTGTGCGAGCCGTGTCAATGAGGACCACAGCGTTGAGAAACGGACCCTGCTCCGGCCCACCGATCGGAGCGGTCTCGTAGACCGACGAGATGCCTGCAAGAGCCCCGATTGCAGTGAGGCCATCGAGTGCCGCGCTCAGGTGGCCGAGACGATCACCGAGGTTCGATCCAGTGGCGATCGCACAGCGGCTCACCGTGTGGGAATGAGTCCGCGTCCCTCAGGACCGATGGGACGTCCGAGGATCTCCTGGATCAACGACGTCGCGACGATGGGATCCGCAACGAGATTGGAGTGGATCAGATAGCCGGCAAGGAGCCCGGCGACGGTTTCATCGATGGTGTCTCGGTGCAGGAGCACCGATGCGCCTCGCATGTTCAGTGCGTCGTCCATGGAGTTGAACACGCCGGTCACGTTGCCGATCTCGGCCGGTGGCCCTTCGACCGTGTGAACGATGACCCTGAGACCTGCCTCCTCATATGCAGTCTTGTTCTGACCTGCAGGGAGGAGGGTGAGAACCGTGTTGATACCCTTCTCCTTGAGCCACACGATCTCTTCTTCGCGCCGGACCCGCCGATGCTGAAACCCGGATCCGCCGATCCGCTCGGATACTGCGAAACGACCGGCGATCACCCACCGGAATCCTCTCGGTTCGAGCCCTGGTACATCCTTCTTGGTCATCAACGACTCCGCACGATAGCGTCGGCTGTTCGCGCAGCGTCGACGGCACCGCCCACGTCGTGCACCCGCAGAACCGCCGCGCCGCTTGCGATCGCCAGCGCCGTCGTCGCCGCCGTCGCGATGTCGCGATCGTCTGGTGACGAGGGTCGCCCCGCTTGGTCGAGGATCGTTCCGAGGAAGGCCTTGCGCGAGGTACCGACAAGCACTGGGCGCCCCTCTCCGATCCGGTCGATGCCGTTGAGCAATGAGAGGTTGTGTCGAATCGTCTTGCCAAATCCGATGCCGGGGTCGACCACGATCCGCGAAGGGTCGACGCCGGCAGCAACCGCCGCCTCCGTTCGGTGCCTGAGAAACCCTGCGACGTCCGCGACGACGTCTCCATACGTTGGGTCGATCTGCATCGTGCGAGGATCTCCGAGCATGTGCATGATGACGACACCAACGCCGGTGTCGGAACACATCGCGATCATCGCCGGATCCGAGAGACCGCTGACGTCGTTGACAATCTCTGCCCCGGCGTCAATCGCAGCACCAGCAATCGACGGCTTGCTCGTGTCGATGGACACGACCAATCCTTCCGCTACAAGCGCCTTGACGACGGGTACGACGCACGCTCGTTCCTCTGCTGCATCGACCGATGCTGCGCCCGGCCTCGTCGATTCGCCGCCCACATCGATCAGGTCTGCACCCATGGCCGCCAACTCGCGACCCCGGTTGATGGCCGCAGTTGGGTCGAGCCATCGTCCGCCGTCGGAGAAGGAATCGGGTGTGGTGTTGAGGATTCCCATGACGAGCGTGTGGTCCGCCGTCGTGAGAGATCGCGTACGCAGTTCCCAGGTAGTCGGTTCGAACGGCACGGGTCAGGGCGCGGTCCCGGGGCCCGTCCGGGCGGCGGCAACGTCCCCGGTTCTCCCGGCACTCTCGGGTCCCTTGATGCGCAGGGCGCCGGATTCGGCGTGCTCCCACTTCGGGACATCGTGCAACACTCTGATCACGTGGGCGGCGTCGAGCGTTTCATACTCCATCAACTCTGCGGCGATCCGGTCCAGGGCGTCACGGTGCGTGATGATGATCTGCGTTGCTTCCTCGTGGGCCTGAGTGATGAGCTTTCGGATTTCGTCGTCGATAGCGGCCGCGACCTCATTCGAGAGGTCCCGTCCTTTGGTGTAGTCGCGGCCCAGGAAGACCTCGCCTTCCGTTTCGCCGTACTTGAGCGGGCCGAGCCGGTCACTCATTCCGTACTCCATGACCATCTTGCGCGCGAGACCCGTTGCCTTCTCGATATCGTTGGATGCACCGGTGGAAGGATCGCCGAAGACGATCTCCTCGGCAGTGCGTCCACCGAGGGCGTATGCGAGTTGGTCCACGAGTTCGCTTCGCTTCTCGTAGTGCTTGTCTTCAAGCGGCAGCGCCATCGTGTAACCGCCGGCACGACCGCGCGGAATGATCGTCACTTTGTGGATCGGGTCGAGCTTCGGGAGGGCGTACCCCACGAGGGCGTGTCCACCTTCGTGGTACACGGTGAGGTTCCGCTCCTCCTCCGACATGATCCGACTCTTGCGTTCGGGGCCTGCGATCACTCTCTCGATCGCTTCTTCGAGCTCCGGCTGCCCGATCTTCGTCTTGTTCCTCCGTGCAGCGAGCAGCGCCGACTCGTTGATGATGTTTGCGAGATCGGCACCCGTGAAACCCGGCGTCTGGCGAGCTAGGGTGATGATCTCGACGCCGTCCTCGAAGGGTTTGCCCTTGGCATGGACCTCGAGGATCGCTTCCCGCCCCCTCACATCCGGTCGATCGACCACGATCTGCCGGTCGAATCGCCCGGGACGGAGAAGGGCAGGATCGAGGATGTCGGGTCGGTTCGTTGATGCCATCACGATGACACCGGCCTTGACGTCGAAACCGTCGAGTTCGACGAGGAGCTGGTTCAACGTCTGCTCCCGTTCGTCGTGCCCGCCGCCCAGACCGGCGCCGCGGTGACGTCCGACGGCATCGATCTCGTCGATGAATATGATCGATGGGGCACTCGCCTTCGCCTGTTCGAACAGGTCGCGGACCCTGCTCGCACCGACGCCAACGAACATCTCGACGAACTCCGATCCGGAGATCGCGTAAAACGGAACCCCCGCTTCGCCGGCAACCGCCCTGGCCAGCAGCGTCTTGCCGGTGCCGGGGGGGCCGTAGAGCAGCACACCTTTCGGGATCTTCGCTCCCATGGCACGGAATTTCTGAGGGCTCGCGAGGAACTCTTTGATCTCCTCGAGCTCTTCGATCGCCTCGTCAACGCCGGCTACGTCCGCGAATGTTGCCGTCGGTGTGTCCTTCGTCACCTGTTTGGCCTTGGATTTGCCGAACTGCATGACGCGGTTCCCGCCACCCTGGAGCTGGAACATGATGAAGATGAACAATCCGAACAGCAACAGATACGGGAACACATTGCCGAGGAACCACTGGAGCATGGACGGTTCCTGGTTGTCGGTGATGCTCTCCACACCGGCGTCAAGAAGGGACTGTGTGATGGTTGGCGAGTACTCCGCCGGGTACTTCGTAACGAACTCGACCGGTTCACCCGAGCCGTCGCTGTACGTTCCGACGACCTCGTTCGACCGGTCCCGAATCGTGACCGGCTCGTCGATCTGTCCGGTGGCGACCTTCTCATTGAACTCGTTGAGGCTGAGTTCGGTCGGCTCGTTCGACTGGTTCACGAATACGTTGACGGCCATGACCACGAGGAAGATCACGGCCAGGTAGATCAAGATGGTTCGTGCGGTGCGGCTCACACTGCTCCTCGACTGATTGCCGGGCGTCGACGGCCCGGCTCTTCATGGTACGCCAGTAGGCCAGCTACGCAGCAGCGGTCCGTAGCCCGCATCCCGTAGCCGTAGCCGTAGCCGTGAAGAGTTGCTCCCGCTACACCGCTACTCCGCTACTCCGCTACTCCGCTACTCCGCTACTCCGCTACTCCGCTACTCAGCTACTCAGCTACTCACTTCAAACCTCGTCCACAACTGCCACGTGTGGGAGGTTTCGGTACTTCCCGTCAAAGTCGAGGCCGTAGCCGATCACGAACTCGGGGCCGATGTGGAATCCCTCGTACGCCACGTCGAGTGGTGGCCGCTCGATACCGTCTTTGATGAGGAGCGCTGCGAGCTTGAGCGAAGCAGGGTTGCGCACCTTCAGATTGTTGATCAGATACTGGAGCGTCAGGCCTGTGTCGATGATGTCCTCAACGATGAGCACGTGGCGGCCATCGATCTCCTCATCGAGGTCCTTCAGGATCCGCACCACGCCCGATGACTTCGTCGACGCACCGTATGAGGAGATCGCCATGAAATCGAATTCGAGCGGCAGAGCGATGTGCCGAGCAAGATCGGCCATGACAACGAATGCGCCCTTGAGGATGCCAACCAACAGGAGATCCTTCCCTTCGTAGTCCCTGGTGATCTCCGCGCCCATCTCCTCGAGCCTGGCATCGATCTCTGCTGCCGAAACGAGCGTTCTTCCGATCTTCACGAATGACCTCTCTCCCTAGTGACTGCAACGGCTCGGCCCGATTTCGGCTTCGCCCACGAAGCGACGCGAATCCCAACGATGGCCGCGATTCTCCCACCCACGACGACCACAGGCCAAGTGCGGCGCAGACGGACCGGTACATCGTGTTCGGCCAGGACGGCACGGACGGTCTTCGATCCTGCTTCGATTTCGATCCGGTCTCCTTCGGCGGAGCAGCGGACGGCCGCGTCGGATGCGAAGATCGCAGGTTCGAAGAGGAGCGTAGAACGCCGGGTGATGAGTGTTCCTTCGACCGGCTCGAAGGCGATCTCAACTCCTCCGAACTGAATCACTGAGGGCACCGTGATCGTCACCTGCGTCGGTGTCGCTCCATGTCCCCGGTCGATGGCGGTGAACGGGCCCTCGCTGCGACACGATGAGCGTGTTCGTGAGCATCACCGATTCGGATCGCTCTTCGGCAACGGCGAGCACCGCGTCGACGTCGGCGGTCGTCCCGGCGTATGGGGGCAGCAGACGGCGGAGAGCTCTCCGCACGGCTCGGGCTGCAACCGGGCGTGGGACGGTGACCAGGGCGGCAGAGGGGATCAGAATCGCCCCAGCGTCGTCGATCAGTGGGATGTCGCCTGCGAGATCCTCGATCACGGTGTCGTCCGCGGCGGCCAGTGATCCCACCCGGGCGAGGATCTTGCGAATGCCGGGCCGGTAGTTGCGCTCGAGTGCAGGTAGGAGATCCGACCGCAGGCGGTTCCTGAGATGGACGGGGTCATCGTTTGCGGGGTCGTCGACGAAAGGCAGGTCGAGGCCCCTGGCTGCGACGCGAAGGTCGCTCCGGGAGAACTCCAACAATGGGCGGACAACGCCGGGACGGCTCCGACGCATCCCCGCAATGCCGGCGCTCCCCGATCCCCGGAGAAGATTCATCAGGACGGTCTCGGCCTGGTCGTCCCGCGTGTGCCCGGTAACGACGGTCTCGTTCGCTCGGGCCTCTCGACTGATCGCTCCCCACCGGATCCTTCTGGCCCGATCCTCGAGCGACGGGCCCGAATCCACCGGTGCGTCGACGACCGTGACGACGATCCCGACCTCGGTTCCGAGCGCACGCGCCGCCCTTTCGAGATCGGCCGATCCGGCGAGGTGGTGCTGGACGAACACTCCCCGAGTGCCTGGACGCCGCGCCGAGACCCACGCGGCCACCGCAGAGTCGGCACCTCCACCGAGCGCAACGAGCAGCGGGCCGTCCGGCAGTTGGTCGAGGGCCGCGACCGCGATTTGGTCGGGGTTCAGGCGATTCGTTGCAGCCACCGTTCCGGATTCCCGATCTCGTCGAGCGTCGGCAGCGACTCTGGGCTCTCCCATGCGTGGTCGAGTGCGCCCCAATCTGCCCTTCTCTCGACCTCGTTGATGAACTCGGCCCCCATCTCGTACTGGCGCAGCTTCATCTCGAGACCGATCAGACGCATCAGAGCTGCGGTTCGTTTGTCGGCGCGCCGCGCCTTGAGCACCGAGGACATACGCCGCTGGGTCACCAGTTCCCGCTCACCGATCCGATCCATGACGACGTGGCCGTGGCCCTCGAGAAGCGCCATCAGCGCCTGCACGCGATCGATGATCTCGCGCTGTTCCGGTGTCGCGAAAAGGCCGAAGATTCCTGCCTCATCGATCAGGGGGGAACCGTTTGCGGCGGCCTCCCGGAGTTCGGCCGTCAAGCGTTGGATGCGGCCACTCTCCGGCTTGGATGCAGCCACCAATTCCTCGACAAGACCCAGGAAGTACCCGCGCAGCCATGGGACACCCATGAATTGGAGGCGATGCGTGCATTCGTGGAGCGCCACCCAGAATCGGAATTCGTCGGATCGAAAGGCGTGATCTCGTTCCATCTTGAGGAGGTTCGGGCCGACGAAGAGAACCGTATCCCCGTCCTCGCCGTCAGCGGTCGGAAGGACGAGTTCATACTGACCCAGGACGCGGCGCGACAGGAATCCGAGCACGGCTCCCATCTCAGCGCCCATGATTCGGCCGGCGATGGCCGAGCCGATCCCGGTCTGTGATCCGAGCCGCTCCTCGGCGGGGGCGAGCAGGAGCGAGAACGAGGCGACGTTGTTCTCGACCCAGCCGGACCGCCCGATGACGGCGACGTCGGGGAATCCGGGAGCCTCGAGCCCCGTCTCCTCGGTGACGAGCGCCGACGCCCGGACAACGAGTTCGGGCATGTCCCGCTCGAGTCGCGTCTGGTGGTAGGTGTCCTCCAGCGGATACCGCCCGGCAACGTTCGAAGCGACAGAAACGGCGAGTGGCCAGTCGACATGTGACATGGGGAGGAGAGTAGGGCAGTCGAGCAGTAGAGCAGTAGAGCAGTAGAGCAGAACCTGCTCGTTGCTCCTTGCAGCTTGCAGCTTGCAGCTCGCAGCTCGCAGCTTGCAGCTCGCTACTTGCTGATTGCTACAAGGGCCCACATCCCGCGATACCTCTGGGAGGTCTCGAGCAGGTTCTTGTGGCTCCCCCGATCAACGATGATGCCATCTTCGAGAACGATGATCTCGTCCATACGGTCGAGGCCGACGGGTCGATGGGTAATCAGCACCAGAGCCTGGTCGTCGGAGGCGTTGAGAATGTCGTTCATCACGGCCTCCGCGGCGGTCGGGTCGAGACCTGAGATCGGCTCGTCAAGAATCAACATGGGGAAGTTGGCAAGGAGAGCACGAGCAAGAGCAAGGCGTCGACGCTGTCCACCGGAAACCGCCTCACCTCCCTCACCAACATCGGTCTGGAGACCGTTGGGGAGGGTCTCGATCCATTGCCCCAATCCAACCCGATCGATCACGGCCCGAACATCGTCGTCGGATGCGGTGGAGTCGCCGATCCGTACATTGTCGAGGATCGATCCCCCGAAGAGAAATGCTCGATCGTCCTCGTAGCCAACGAACGCCCGGAGATCATCCGAGGCGATGTCGGCGAGGTTGATCCCTCCGATCGAGACCGAACCTTCGTCGGGGTCCCGGAATCGGCGAAGCAGGTGGGCAAGGGTCGTCTTCCCCGCGCCGGTCTCTCCAATGATCCCGAGCCTCTCACCAGGACGGATCGAAAGGTCGATCGGTCCGAGAATCCGCTCACCCGCAGAAGCGATAACCACAGCACCATCGACACGAATCTCCGGATCATCCGGAACCGCCGTTGGTGACTCGGGTGGAGCGGTCGGCGACTCGGCGTCGACTACTTCGAAGAGACGATCGGCTGCACCGAGTGAGCGACCAAGACGCTCGAATGCGGCAGGGAGCGGCGCGACCGCTTCGAAAGGCGTGATCGCCAACATGGCCAGTACAGCGACCATAACCCCATCGAGGGACCCCGCCTCGACGGCGACTGCCGAAACCCACAACGTCCCGACCAAAGCACCGCCGACCAGAACGAGGATCGCGGCGTCACCGAGTCCGTGGAGCCATGCCGTTCGCCGTTCCGCCGCCGCGACTCGCTCGCCGGACCGGTTCGCAGTGGCAAGCATCCGATCCTCTTCGCCCAGGGCGACGATCTCCGGGGCCCCTTCGATGATCTCGACCGTCTGGCCGATCATTCGTCCGCGTTCATGTGCGACGCCGCGACCCGCGACGGCTCCCGCCCGATGAGTCACCCACGGGACAGCGATCGCTGCGATCAGGAGAGGCACGAGGATCGTGACCATGGAGGCCGGAAACCAGATCAGCGCGAGCAGAGCTGTGGCCACGAAGATGACGACGGCGACAAGCGGCGGTGCGATGACCCGGACGAAGACATGCTGGATCTCGTCGACATCGTCAAGCACCCGCCCGACGAGATCTCCTGCACGGAACGATGCAACGCCCGCAGGACCCAGGCGGTGGATAGCTCTAGCCAAGCTGCCGCGGAGGTCGGCAAGGAGACGCAGACTCAATTCGTGGGACTCGATCCGTTCGAGATAGCGAAATACGGCACGTGAGATGCCGAAGAAGCGAACTCCAACGATCGCAACCGTGAGGTCCAGGATCGGCGGGTGGAGTGCTGCGGCGGAGATGAGATCACGCGGACGTCGTGAGAAGCCCGATCGATGCACCGATCGTGGCAGCCCCCGCTGCGATCGACGCGGCCAGACGCCCGGGGTGGGATCCGAGGGAGCCCAGGAGCCGAAGGAATCCTCTCATCGAGGACCTCCACCGGCCGGTGCAGCGATCGAACCATGATCGATGACGACGACACGGTCGGCGAGATCCACCAGTACTCGTTGATGGGCCACCGTCAGTACCGTACGACCCGCCACGACGCGGTCGAACGATCGTGCGATGCGAAGTTGCGTCTCGCTGTCGATACCGCTCGTCGGCTCGTCGAGAAGAAGCAGATCGGGTTCTCTCAGAATGGCCCTGGCGAGGGTCACCATGCGCCGTTGACCGTTGCTCAAACCAGTTCCACGCTCGCCGATGGTCTCGTCGATCCTCGGGATCAAGTCAAGCGCACCGACCAGCTCCAACACGCCTGCAACGCGGTCTCGATCTGCATCGGGACTACCGAGCCGCACGTTGTCAAACACCGTTCCTGCGATCAGAAACGGGTCCTGTCCGACCCAGCCGATTCTCGAACGCCATGCCTTCAGGTCGAGCCGGTCGATCGGGATCCCATCAACGGCGAGCGACCCCGTGGTTGGTGCACCGAAACCGAGGATCAGCCGGATGAGCGTCGACTTTCCAGCCCCGGAAGATCCGATCACCGCGAGATGTTCACCCCGTTCGATACGGAGATCGACACCGTCGAGGACGGTCGCTGTCCTTTCCGTATTCCACGTCGGGTACTGGTAGGTCACGGAAGCGAACTCGACGAACGACGTGCCGGGGGATGAAGCGGGTCGAATCGTGGCTCGACCTCCCATCGGAGGCGACGCCTCGAGCACATCGAACACGGACCGGGCTGCCTCCATGCCGTTCATGGCCGCGTGGAACTCTGATCCGGCCTTTCGGAGTGGTGCATATACCTCCGGAGCAAGTATCAGAATTGCGAGGGCCGGCTCGAAATCCAGACTCCCGCTAACAACGCGGAGCCCCACTGCGACGGCGACAACTGCTGTGGAGATCGTCGCTACGAGTTCGAGCACGAACGCGGAGAGGAAAGCGATTCGCAGCGTCGCCATCGTCTGCTTCCGGTACTCGTTCGAGAGCCTCCGTACTCGATCGAGTCGCCCCTCCCCCGCTCCGTACACCTCGAGTGTCAGCAGCCCACGCAGGGTCTCGACCAGGCCATCCCCGAGCATGCGGATGGTCCTCCACCGTGACTGCGTCGCCTGGTCGGCGTAGTTGCCAATGAGCACCATGAATACGGGGATGAGCGGAACCGTGATAGCAATGATCACGGCCGTGAGCGGATCGACCGACACGATCCATACGATCGCGAGCAACGGAATGAGGGCACCAAGGACGAGCTGTGGGAGGTAGCGCGAGAAGTAGGCGTCGAGGGCGTCGATCCCGGTCGTCGCCGTCACGGCAAGGTCGCCACTCCCGGACGGTCGTCCTTGCGACGTCTGAACAAGAACGGCCCGCATGAGCCGATCGCGCATCACACGTTTCACGTCGGCCGCCGCCCGGTGCGCCGCCACGGAGCGTCCCCATTCGAGAACGCCCCGTGCGAGATAGATGAACCCGAGAGCGACAAGCCCACCGATCAGGTCGCTCGGAGCGACTCCATCGAGAAAGATCCTGTTGACGGTTCCGGCAAGGACCGCCGCTCCTGCGATCACGGCGATCGCGGAGGTAAGCCCGAGGACAACCGTCACTCCCAGGTACCAACGCACCCCTTCGGTTATCCCGAAGAGGCGCCGGTCGATCGGTCTTGTGCGATCCGTTACTGCCGTCGCCTTCTCAGTGCGTGGATGCCGGGACATCCTCACGACCGACGCGCTTGCGGAACACCCAGTAGGACCATGTCTGATAGCCAAGCACGATCGGAACGAATATGAGCGCCACGACCGTCATGATCCGCAGGGTCATCGTCGTCGACGATGCGTTGAACACGGTCAAGCTGTATGCCGGATCGATCGTCGACGTCATCACGTTCGGATACATCCCGATGAAGATCGCAGCGACCACGGTGACGATCGTCAGGCCCGTAGCCACGAACGCCCATCCGACCATCTTCGAGCGGACAAGCCAGATCACAATCCCAAGCAGGGCGACTGCTGCGATCGGAAGGAGACCGGGTATGACGCCGCTCTCGGCCTGAAGGTACGACCAGATCATCGCGACGGCCATCACACCCGTTGCGGCGATCGACAGCGGCTTCGTCGCCGCGGACGCCCGGTCGCGAACATCACCCTCCGCCTTCATCGAGAGGAACAACGCCCCATGAAGGGTGAACAACACGAGCGAGGTGACGCCCATGAGAAGTGAGTACGGATTGAGCAAGGCCCAGAAGCCTCCAACGTACTCGCCGGCGGCATCGATCTCGAGGCCCCGAACGAGGTTCCCAAACGCAACACCGAAGAGCAGCGCAGGCACGGCGCTTCCAAAGAAGATTGCTCCGTCCCACATGGTCCGCCATTCGGACGTCGGGTGCTTACTTCGATACTCGAACGCGACCCCTCTCACGATGAGGGCGATGAGCACCAGGAACAACGCGAGGTAGAAGCCCGAGAACATCGTGGCATACCACTCGGGGAAGGCGGCGAACATTGCCCCTCCGGCCGTGAGCAGCCACACCTCGTTCCCATCCCACGTCGGCCCGATAGTGTTGATCATGACCCGCCGGTCCGTGTCATCCTTGCCGATGACCGGCAGCAGGATGCCGACGCCGAAGTCGAATCCTTCGAGGAAGAAGAATCCGATCCAGAGCACGGCGATGAGGACGAACCAGAGGGTTTCCAGGTTCAATATTCCCTGATCCATAGTCATCCTCCTCAGTACACCATCGACGCAGCAACGTCTTCGTTGTCGTTCTCTTCACCGGGTCCGGCCTTCGCGAACTTGACGAACAAGTACACCGCCGGGATGGCAAGAAGGCCGTAGAGCACGCTGTAGCCGACAAGAGAGATCCAGACCCATCCCGCAGGAACGGTCGGAGAGTTGGATCCCTCGGTCAGAAGCACCTCATACACGACCCACGGCTGTCGACCCATCTCGGTGAAGATCCACCCGGTCGCGTTCCCGATGAACGCAGCGGCGACACCAACCCAGAGAGCCAACTTCAAGAACCACCAATGCTCCCCGAGCCTCCCCCTCGAGTGGAACCACACGCCGATCGCACCGAGAAGGATCAGCAGCGACCCGGCGCCGACCATGATCCGGAATCCCCAGTAGGTGACGAACAAGTTGGGGATGTAGTCACCGGGGCCATGCTTCTCGACCATCTCCGCTTGAAGGGTGTTGATGCCCTTCACCTCGCAGTCGAGGTTGTTGCAGGCCAGCAAACTCAACCCTCTCGGGATGGCCACGTTGATCGCGTTGCGGCTGTTCTCCTTGTCCCCGACTGCGAACAGCGAAAACGACGCCGGTTGCTCATCGTCCCAAAGCGCTTCGGCGGCGGCCATCTTCATTGGCTGCACTTCGACCATGACCTGTCCCATCCAGTGGCCGGTGAGCGCGACACCGAGCGATCCGACGAGGAGAGCCACGCTGGCGAATGCCGCCGACTTGCGCATGATCTCCATGTGTTGCTGCCGCATCAGGTGCCACGCCGATACGCCAAGGATCAACGCCCCGGCTGTGGCGAAGCCGACGAAGATCGTGTGGGGGAAGTGCGCCCAGAGCACTTTGCTGGTGATGATCTCCAGGAAGTTGGTCATCTCGGCCCGACCCGTCACTGGATTCAGCACATACCCGATCGGGTACTGCATCCAGGAGCCCGCAACCAGGATCCAGAACGACGATGCCAGGGTCCCGAACGCCACCATCCAGATGGTGAAGACGTGGACCTTCGGGCTGAGCTTCTTCCATCCGAAGATCCAGAGACCGAGGAAGGTCGATTCGATGAAGAACGCCAGCAGCGCCTCGATAGCGAGCGGTGCTCCGAAGATGTCACCAACGAATCGTGAGTAGGTGGACCAGTTCATCCCGAACTGGAATTCCTGGACGATCCCGGTGACGACGCCGATGGCAAAGTTGATCAACATCAACTTGCCCCAGAACTTCGCCATGCGTAGGTACACGGGGTCCTTCGTCCGAACCCACGAGGTCTCCATGATGGCGACCATCCAGGTGATGCCGAGGGTGATCGGTACGAACAACCAGTGGTACACCGTTGTGATACCGAACTGCCACCGCGCCAACAACAGCGCCAGGTCCTCCACGGGCCCTCCCCTCGATCGAGTCTGCTTCCGGTCGAGTCTGCAATCGCCGCCGGGATCCTTGTAGGGCCGTAGGACCAGAAGAACCGCTCAGGGAAGAGGCAGCCGACAGCAGACAGCAGGAAGGAGGCAACAGGCAACAGGCAACGGGCAACAGGCAACGGGGAGCGATGGCCTACGCCGACTATCGGAGGTCCGCTGTCGACTACTCCGGCGCCGGACGGTACCGGCCCTTGACTCGAACGAGGTAGAGCACGCCGATACCGCCGATCACTACGACCGTCAGGGTGACGAGGAGGGGGAAGACATACCGGACGGTCCACGGCTGCGAGTCGTCGATCGCGTCGGGCGGCTGGACCTCAACGGCTGCGCCGCTCTGCGCCAAGATCAGAACCGCTTCGGCATCGTCGCTCGCGTCGGATCCTGAGGCCGCGGCAACGCCTGGGATGGCCAGAATCAAGACGACGAGGGCCGTTGCGATCAGTGATTGAAGTCGTCGGTGCATCTGCCGAGGATAGACGACAGCTCGAGCGCGATGAAGCGCCCTCTCAGGGGCGCTTCATCGATGGTCTTGGCGGTCAGGCTTCGTTGTTGACGATGCGCCCGCGGAGGCGGGGGTACCTGACGGGTGCATGGGCGAAGCAGAACTCGCGGCGGTTGTACCGGGAGAGCTTCGTTTCACAGCCGGTGTCGGCGCACATGCGCTCCGCGGAATACGTCTTCGGAGCGCGAGACCCACCGTCGAGGCGTCGGCCTCTCATGACGTTGTCGTTCATCATCGATTCCCTCCAGTCGAGCCAGAAGGAATCAGATCCCCGGCTCGTCTCTTTGTCGTTCCTCTTGTAACAACGCTCTGAGGGTGTCAAAAAGTTCCGGTGGAGGATCGGATCGTCCACGATCGCGGATGACGCCTTTGAGTTTTTCCTCGAACTGGAAGGCGTCCATGCAAGGAGGACAGCGGCGCAGGTGCACGCGGACGCGGGACTTCCTGAAGAACGAGATCTCCTCGTCCAGGTACTGATACACATACTCGATGGCGTGTTCGCAACCGCTCATGATTGGTTCCCTGTGATGCCGTGCTCCTGTGCTACGTCCCACAACTTCTTCTGGAGGGCATTTCTTCCCCGATGGAGACGAGACATAACGGTGCCAATCGGAACGTCGAGTATCTCCGCGATCTCCTTGTACGAGAATCCGTCGACGTCGGCGAGCAGCACCGGCATCCGGAACGTCTCGGGAAGGGACTCGAGCGCCTCGATAACGTCGGTATCGACGAACGCATCAAGCATGTCTGCCTCGGCGCTCGGTGACGCTCCTGATGCTTCACCAAGACGTTTGTAGAGGTAGAGATCCTGGAGTTCCCCGAGTTCCACTTCGGAGGGGCGCCGCTGCGCCTTGCGGTACTTGTTGATGTAGGTATTCGTGAGGATCCGGTAGAGCCAGGCCTTCAGATTCGTACCCTCGGTGTACGAGTCATAGGCTCGGTACGCCTTGAGGAACGTCTCCTGCACCACATCCTCAGCGTCGGTCGGATTTCGCGTCATGCGCAACGCTGCCGAGTACAGCTGTGGTGCGTACTGCATAGCGTCGCGCTCGAAGTTCGCCTGGTCCGCCACGGGTCTCCCTCGTCGTGCTCTGCCATCCTATGCAGGTGCCGCAACGAGCGGAGGTTCGCTACCATTCCCGCTCCCCCGCCGGGGTAGCTCAGTCCGGCAGAGCAACGCACTCGTAATGCGTAGGTCATGGGTTCGAATCCCATCTCCGGCTCGATCCGATCGCTACGCGATCGAACGCTGTCGGTTGTCAGTACCAAGTCTTGGAGGCTTCTGTTCGTAGCCGGTGACCGGCGGGTCGTAGCTCGCAGATCTCTCAGCCAACGATGGCTGTGGCTACAGCCAGGCCGATTGCTCGGTGACCTTCGGGGTTCGGGTGTGGCCAGCCGGCCCACATCTGTGTCGAGACGGGCACGTCATCGATGTCTACCCACGTTACGTTGCGGTCGAGACCTGCCTGGATGGCGGCGTGCAACTCTCCGAGGGCGTAGCCCATCTCGTCGGCGCACTCCGATCCGATAGGGGACCATCCGGGCGCGATCAGTGAGCCGGCGATCGCGAAGTAGCCCGTCCAGAACACGGAGGCGTTCGTTCGAGTCTCAATCGCTTCAATGACATCCGACGTTCGGGCCGTGATTTCGTCACGCCGCGCCTCGAGATCCCATCGCTCGGTCACCGCTTCCTCACACACGAGTTTGTCACCCGAGTCGGTCAGTGAGAACGCGGTGTCCTTCGTTAGCTCCTTCACGACGTCGACCCAGTTCGTCGAGTTGATCCCCGCCGTCACAACCACAACATTCCATGTTGTCGCGTCCGTGTGCCGGACAATGTCGTCGACCTGGCTGGGATGCCGGTCCGAACAGGAGTCGAATCCGCCGTTGAGCACCGAGCTCACCCCCGCGCCGGGGAAGGCAACGTTTGCGTATCCCGGTGCCCACGCAGCCGGAAGGACGGCAGCAACGGCGTCCCGCACGGTGCTGCCATAGGAGTAGTCGACATCACGGCAGGTTGCGCTCCCGGAGAACCACCGGCGCGTGTAGCCGGAAGCGATCGAGTCACCGGCGACGACGATCTTCGGGGCAGAAGGCGTGAGACCCGACCAGACCGTGTACCAGTCGGACTCCCAACCGTGGAGATCCACGGCACGCAGCTCGAGGGTGTAACCAGTGTTGGGCAGGATTGAGGTGTAGGACACGGTTGGACGCTCGGGCGCGGTCGTGAAGACCTCGCCGGGCGTGGCTTGATTCCAGCGGTAGTCGTAGCGCAGTATGCCGTCGTTGTCATCAGCCGCTATGCGAAGGTCCGCTGCGAGGAGGTCATTGTGGGCCTGAGGCTCGAGAAGTTCCGCCGACGCGATGACCGGTCGCGTATCACCATCGGGCAGCTGCTCCGGCGGCGGCGCCAATGCCGAGACCGGAATGGCCAGGGCCATCAGTAGACCAAGAACGGTACCCAGTAATACGGCGCGTCGCGACATCAGTACAAACCTAGCGATCGAGTGCAGTACTCATCTGACGCCACAGCCCCCCACATAGTTCCCGTACCGACTCTCGAAGTACCGAGAAGCGCAGCGGATGGGGCCGCGAGCTTCATCACGGCGTGAATTGGCCCTATCCGCAGAGCCGCTGAGTGCTTGTTCATCCGGCTTCGCCGGATGAACGCTATGGCAGGTACTGCTCGAGGATCTCGGTGACTTGTCCACCATTGACGAAGAGCCAGACGCCACACCAGTTCGACGGGCAGGCGATGTAGCCAGCCGGATCTACCGGCCAGTCAGCGAACGGAACATTCAGATAGCCGATCGATGCTGCATCGATCTCGAAGACCATCGCACCCGTCGCGATGGGGACCGTTCGAAGCGCCGGGTTGACGTTGCGAACGTAGTAATCGTTGTTGACCTCTTCCCCGTCCTTGGCACCCTCGGTGTATGCGATGTCTCCGAAGTAGAAGCAGGCCAGGTCGAAGTCGACCGATGCCGCCCCGATGCCACCGACATTCCCAAACCAGACACCGTCCGGCAGCGGACCGGAACCCGGGGCGCACCCAGAGCCGCCTGCACCGCCACTCCCTGGGAGTGGCGTCAGCGGGTGGAACTCGGGTGTGCCGACCACGTACGGCCCCCCGGAGGTCGTCGTTGTCGTCGGTTGTGTCGTCGTTGTGGTCGTCGCTGCAGTGGTCGTCGGGGCAACCGTCGTGGTCGCGGTGGCCTCCGTTGTGGTCGGGGGCACGGTGGTCACCACGGTTGACTCCGCGGCGACGCTTGTGGCGGACGCGGCGGATGCGGCGGCGTCCTGGGACTCGTCCGGCGAGCTACAACTCGCAGCGACAACAACGGCAAGGAAGACGGCGACCACTTTCATGACTCAATCCTACGAGCGAACCGGTTGCCGCGTCCAGCGTCGCGCGCCCCTGACCAACCGACAACGCCGGTCCCGAGTGCGGTTTCTAGACTCTGTGCGATGAGGTACGAGAGACTTCCGGTTGGTTCCACGTTCGTCACGCATGCCGAGCGCTCCGTTGCCGGCGAAAGGCTGCCACCCGAATGGATTCACGGACGCTCACCGACCGGCTCGCCGCTCCTGGTTCGCTACGTACTCGCCGGGTCGGGGTCGTGACCACCGTCGCCTGCGTCGGTCTCGCCGTCCTCGATATCGTGTTCAGCGTGGAAACACACCCGGACCGCGGACGGAAGACATTCGCCGATGCGATGACGGTGATCGGCGGCGGTCCCGCCGCAAACGCGGCCGTAACAGTGGCCCGACTCGACGGCGATGCTCGATTCATCGGGCGTCTCGGAGACGACATCGTCGGAGACCTGATCATCGATGACTTCGCCAGGTGGGGTGTCGACGCATCCGGGGTTCGACGTATCCCGTCGGTACCTTCCCCGGTCTCATCAATCGTCGTGGAGGCAGATGGAGAGCGAACGATCGTCAATCACTCCGACCAACGGCTGTTCGCTCCCGACGATGGCGTCGCGCCAGGCGACCTCAACGGCGTGGATGCCGTCCTCGGCGATCTGCTCTGGCCCACTGGTGCCATATCGGCGATGCACGCCGCACGGGCCGCCGGCATCCCAGCCGTGCTGGACTTCGACGAAACTCCCCGTGGCCCGGTCGGCGTCGTGCTCACGGCGCCGACACATGTCATCTTCTCCGCTCCCGCGCTCGCAGCCGTGAGCGGCGAGCAAGATCCAGTGTCGGGACTACGTTCCGTTCGAACCATGACGCCATCCTGGATCGCCGTCACCCTGGGGGCCGGAGGAATTCTGTGGCTCGACGATGCAGACGAGTCTCGCCAATCACCAGCATTTGACGTCGACGCCATCGACACACTCGGGGCGGGGGATGTATTCCACGGCGCATTCACCCTCGGTCTCGCCGAAGGCCGCCCCATCGAGGACGTGATCCGGCGCGCGTCTGCCGTCGCAGCCTTGAAGTGCACTCGCTTCGGCGGCCGATCGGGAATTCCCGGTACGGAAGAAGTGGACGCGTTTCTGGGCAGTAGATCAGCAGATCGGTAGATCGGTCCGTGAGCAGGAGGGAGTCGTCACCGTCTCCGGACCGCTGGCTAGATACCGCCCGCGACGGCCGGTGTCGCCCTCGGTTCCTCGGCAGCTGCAAGAACGCCGTCGATCTCTGGTCGGATCACCGAACTCATCGACTCGAGCGTACCCGTGGCCACCAGGGCCTGAGCTTGGAGTCGACGAACTCACTCCATGCATCGGTCATGGAACCGAGAGGATCCTCACGATCTGCGAAGTCGTGCCAGACGAGCGGCTCGCCGATCCAGAGGCGAACTGAGGTTCGGTGGATCCCCCGATTGGCGGGCGCGAGCGTGCGCTCCGTTCCATGGATCGCCACCGGGAGCAGCGATGCTCCCCCCATCCAGGACAACCAGGCCGCCCCGCGTTTCGGTGCCGTTTCTCCCCAGTACTCGACCCGCCGCCCCTCCGGAAAGACCCCAACGGTTCCGCTGTTCCTCAGGTGTGCGACGGCCTCTTCGAGGGCCCTCAGCGGCACACCGTCTCGATCGGTGGGGATCGCACCGAAGAATCCGGTGACGACGTCGAACGCCAGATGGTTGCCGAACAGTTCGTCGACGGCGATGAAACGAATGAGCCGACCGACGGCGTTCACGACGAGCGGCGGATCAAGATGCGAAAGGTGATTGGCTGACACGACGAGCGGTCCGGTCTTCGGGATGTGCTCTGTGCCGCTGACTTCGAAGTCGAGGAATCCCCGCGCCGCCAATCGTGCAGGAACACTCACAACTCGCGTCGCGAGCTCAGACGGAATGCGCCGGAGCCTACGCATCGCGCGCCAGTTCGGCGAAGAGGTTGGCGAAGGCGAGCTGCGGGCGCTGGTTCGCGGCCAGCGCTTCGATGGCAGTCAGGACTCGTTCCACCCCGGCGACCGCCTGCCTTGGCGTGATCGACGACAGAGCGGCAATGGGAACATCTGTGTTGCGGACCGGCACACCGAACTGCGCAGCGGCAACATCGCGATAGAACGAAGCGAGGATCTCGAGGCCGGTCACGAATAGAGCATCCGTGGTGCGCTTGAGTTCCCGGATCTGACGGTCGCGATGCGACTTCGGTGCGGTGTCACCGAGAGCATCGCGCTCCACCTGTTGCCTCTTCTTCAGTGCGGCAAGGAGCGGTTCGGCCGAGGCCATGGTCTCGTCGGCGAGACGGAACGCGTCACCGGGATGTTCGCCGAGCCGCATCGGGATGCCCAACCAGAGCCTCCGGTACACGGCGACCTGGGGTTCGGTCGCAAGGGCAAGGGCTAGCCCGGGCCTGCCTCCGGCGATACGAGCTGCCTCGGTCGCCTGTTCCTCAGCGACACCGAGGGCGGCAAGACCTTCGATGACCTCGCTCTCGGACACCCGGCCGAATACGACCGTTCGGCACCGGCTCGCGACGGTTGCGGGTAGATCGTCTTCGGTCTCGGCGACAATGACGAACACCGTCGCCGGCGTGGGCTCCTCCAGCGTCTTCAGGAGGGCGTTGGCGGCTTCGTCATTCATCATGCCGCCCTCCTCAAAGAGGAAGATCTTGTGGTCGGACTCGAGGGGCGTGAGTGTTGCCTGAGACACGACCCGGCGAGCCTGGTCGACCGTGATGGATGCTCGACCCTCCGGTTCGATGAGGACGAGGTCCGAGTGAACTCCTGACATCACCCGTCCGAAACAGCCCCGGTCCTCCCCACACATGAGCATCGCCGCGAACCTGCGAGCAATCGTCGACTTCCCCACGTTCGATGGACCTACGAAGAGATACGACTGAGCCGGTCGACTGATCTCGCGGCGCAAGAAGTCAACAACACGCCGGTGACCGATGATCCCGTCGAACGAACTCACCATCGTCTCCGAACCTCTCGATAGGCCGCATCAACCACGTCATCGAGCGGGTCCCCGGCGTCGATCACCGCGAAACGATCCGGCTCGGATGCCGCCGCGGCGACAAAACCGTCCGCCACGCTCCGTTGGAAGTCAACCCCTTCGTCGCCGATGCGATCGCCGACGTCCTGGCGAAGGAGCCCCTCAGCGGGATCGACGTTGAGGAGGATGACAAGGCTCGGCCAAACACCCAGAAGACCCGGTTCGTTCACGCTCCTCACCGCGTCGATTCCCAGACCCCGACCCGCTCCCTGATACGCCAGCGAGGAGTAGACGGACCGGTCGGACAGAACCCACGCCCCATCGGCAAGAGCCGGGCCGACGACTTCGGCTGCGAGCTGTGCTCGAGCGGCGGCGAAGAGCAGAGCTTCGGTCCACGGATCGGGCGCGAGATCGTGGCCCAGAAGTATTGCCCGGATGCGCTCACCGGCCGCGGTGCCACCCGGCTCGCGAACCCGAACCACCCGGTGACCCTCAGCCTCGAGCCGCTCACCGACGCGTTCGGCGACCGTCGACTTGCCTGCACCTTCGATGCCCTCGAAAGCGACGTACGGAAGGCTCACCTGATCACGTTCCTCATCCTCGGGGTTCCCGCTCCAGTTTCGCAGAGTTCGGCGCCGCGGGGGCCGGAGTGCCGACGTCAGGACGCCTTCGGCTTCTTCTTCGGCGTCTTCTTCGGCGTCTTCTTCGGCGTCTTCTTCGGCGTCTTCTTCGGCTTCTTCTTCGGCGTTGTCTTCCGTTTCGGCGCAGGGCCCTTCGCCCGGCGTTCCGCAAGAAGCTCTACGGCTCGATCAAGTGTGATGGTGTCGACCGAGTCGGCAACTCTGAGCGACGCGTTCGTCTCTCCGTCGGTGACGTACGGACCGAAGCGTCCGTTCTTCAGAGCGATTGGCTTCCCGGTGTTGGGATCGTCCCCGAACTCCTTCAACGGCGCCGCCGCCTTCCGGCCACCACGCTTCTTCGGCTGGGCGAGTAATGCGACGGCCGCGTCGAGGTCGACCGTGAAGATCGCCTCCTCCTCATCCAGGCTGCGGCTCTCCGTCCCCCACTTCACATACGGCCCGTAGCGGCCGTTCTGGGCGGTGATCGGCTCCCCATCCTCGGGATGCTCCCCCACGGTTCGGGGCTGCGTGAGGAGTCGGAGCGCTTCGTCGAGCGTCACCGTGTCGGGTGTCATCGTCTTGAAAAGCGACGCCGTCTTCGGCTTCGCCTTCGAGTCCGCGTCGCGTTCTCCGAGCTGCACGTACGCCCCATAACGTCCTGCTTTGGCGAGCACCGTGAGGCCCGTCTCGGGATCTTCGCCGATGGTGCGATCCCCGGATGGAGTCTCGAGCAATTCGGTTGCTCTCTCCATCGTGAGCTCATCGATCGGGAGATCTTCCGGGATCGATGCACGGTCCTCGCCGCGCATGAGGTACGGCCCGTACTGACCGCACCGCGCCACGATCGGCACGCCATCTGCGGTATCTCCGATGGGAAACGAGTTGACGGCCCGCGGATCGATCGCCTCGAGGGCGCCGACCGAGACGAGGTCCTTCAACCCCGGATGGCCGCCGCTCCCCGAGTAGAAACGCTCGAGGTATGGGGCCATCTCTTCTTCGCCGTCGGCGATCCTGTCAAGGTCCTCCTCCATGAGCGCGGTGAAGTCGTAGTCGACGTAGTCGCCGAAGTACTCCTCGAGGAGGCCGATGACAGCGAAGGCCTTGAGTGTTGGAACCAGAGCCGAGCCCTGGTTGCGAACGTATCCCCGATCCTGGATGGTCGAGATGATCGATGCATACGTCGAGGGTCGGCCGATGCCGAGTTCCTCGAGTCTCTTCACGAGGCTGGCTTCGGTGTACCGGGGCGGAGGCTTCGTCTCATGCACTGTCGAATCCATAGCGATCGCTTCGAGCGCCTGTCCTTCATCCAGTTCGGGAAGATGCCGTTCCTGGTCGTCCCTCGCGGCGTCCGGGTCATCGATGTCCTCGACGTAGGCTTTCAAGAAACCGCCGAACAGGATCGTGCGACCGGTTGCAGAGAACTCGCAGGCGCGCCCGCTCTCCGCCGCGGAGCCGCCGAGCCGGAGCTGCAGGCTCTCGCCTTTCGCATCCTTCATCTGACTGGCAACCGTGCGCTTCCAGATGAGGTCGTAGAGTCGGGCCTCGTCGGAGCTCGCTCCGAACGAGCGCGCGACGGCCTTGGGGTCCTGGAATCGTTCGCCGGCCGGTCGAATTGCCTCATGCGCTTCCTGCGCGCCCTTGGCCTTCTTTCCGTAGAAGCGAGGTGCGTTCGGCAGGTATTCCTCGCCGAAACGGGCGGCGACGATAGAGCGGGCTGCGTTGAGGGCCGTCCCCGACATATTGGTGGAGTCGGTGCGCATGTAGGTGATGAATCCACCCTCGTAGAGGCGCTGGGCCGCGGACATCGTTCGCCGCGTGGCGAAACGGAGTTTGCGTCCTGCTTCCTGCTGCAGCGTGGCGGTTCGGAACGGAGCGTACGGTCGACGCGTGTATGGCTTTCGCTCGACGGCCACCACGGTGAACGGCGCACCGGCAAGCTCGTCGGAGAGGGTGGCGGCAGTCGCGGGTTCGAGGACACGTCGGTCCGCTCTCGGAATACCGGACTGATCGAAGTCCGTGCCGGTCGCCACTCGCTCGCCATCGACGGTGACGAGTTTCGCCTCGAACGGGGCGTCCTCTCCAATCGGTGTGAAGGTGCCGGCCACACCGGCGTACTCCGCACCGACGAAGGCAATCCGCTCCCGTTCGCGCTCGACGATGATGCGCGTCGCCGGAGATTGGACCCGCCCGGCAGAGAGGCCTCGTTGAACCTTGCGCCACAACACCGGCGAGACTTCGTATCCGAACAACCGATCGAGGACTCGCCGGGCCTCCTGTGCGGCAACGACCCGCTGATCGAGTTCCCGTGGGTGTTCAACGGCTTCCCGGATCGCATTCGCCGTGATCTCGTGGAAGACCATGCGGTACACCGGCACCTTCGGCTTCAGGACCTCCAACAGATGCCACGCGATCGCTTCGCCTTCTCGATCCTCGTCGGTCGCGAGGTAGAGGGCATCGGCACCTTTCATCTCCTTGCGTAGCACCGACACCTGTTTCTTCGAATTGGGAGTGACGACATACATGGGTGCGAAGCCGTTCTCGATGTCGATCCCGAATCGACTTGCCTTCCAGGCGTCCTTGTTCGCTTCGGACACCTCACCGACCCTCGTCGGAATGTCGCGGATGTGACCGACGGAGGATTCGACGACGAAATCGTCTCCGAGATAGCGGCCGATGGTCCTTGCTTTCGCCGGGGACTCAACGATGACGAGATGTTTGGGCATGGGTGAATAGTGCTCTGACGTTCGGGGACGGCCTCAACGATGCGTGAGTATGGCCCTGTTGTCAAGACAATGACTCTCTCTCCCGAAAGACAGGTCAGCTCTCGAAGCCCTTTCGGAACCGGTCGACGACCTTCGGCCAGGTGAATACATCTTCGACAAGCCGGCGGCCTGCGAGACCCATTCGACGAGCTTCGGCCGGGTCGTCGAGGAGCATTGAGAGGCCCTCGACGATGTCGTCAACCGAGTGAACGACGTACCCGGTCTCGGCGGGGATCACCGTTTCGGGAGAACCACCCGAGTCACCTGCGAGGACCGGCAATCCGGTTGCTGCCGCTTCGAGGAACACCAGTCCGAGGCCCTCGACCTCGAGTCCGCCCCACCGCGATCTACACGGCATGCAGAACACGTCCATCTCCCGGTAGAGCCCGGGGAGATCGGACCACGGGACGTCGACGGCGAATCTCGTCCGCACACCGAGCTTGTCGGCGAGCTTGCGGAGCTGTGCCTCGTTGCGGCCCTTCCCAACGAGCAACACTTCGATAGGCCGGTCGAGCCTCGCCGCAGCCTCGATCAGCCGGTCCTGGCCCTTGCGCGGCACGAACCGCGAGACACACCCGACCACGGGAATCTCGCCATCCCCGTTCGGTGGCGGGGTGAATGTCTCGATGTCGACGCCTGCGCCCACGAAGATGACGTTCTTGCCGGTCAATCGCCGCACTCGATCGGCCGTGAAACGGCTGACGGCGAAGCGAACATCTGCGTCCCGGAGCACTTTGGCAACGGCCTGCCGGGTCCCCGGTGCTGCCGCTGGGAGTGTGACCTCTGCGCCGTGGCTGAGGATTCCGTACGGGACACCGAGACGCTCACGGAGCCGAGGACCGAGGAACGGCAGCGGATGCGGCGCCCCGAAGAGGATCGCGTCGGGAGCGAACGCGACGGCGCGCTCCTCGACCCAGTCGGCGACGGACGGCGTCGGCCACATGAACGTCGATTCATGTCGACTGATCCGATCATCGGGTTCGGCACCTGCATCGGCGGGAGCGATGACGTGGTACTCGTCCGGGTACGCGTCGACGACGTTGGCGAGATACTGCTGAATGCCTCCGGGTTTCGGGGGGTAGTCATTCGTGATGAGCAGGAGGCGCACGGTCAGTTTCCTAGGTGGGATGCGACGTTGTACGAGGAGAGACGGAATCCCCCGTCGCCGCAGATGATCTCACTCTGCGCGGTATTGCGGGGCACCGGCAGCACGTCCCTGCCGGAGAACGGAATGCCGAGCATCCCGGCCACGTAGGCTCGCGTAGCTCCACCGTGAGTAAACACTCCGATCGTCCCGTTCCCGCCGTTGGCAATGCCGTCCGCGGCATGTGCGATGCGATTGCCGGTGGCGGCGAAGGTCTCACCCGTGCTTCCTCTTGGCTCGTCGAATCCGTCTCGAAAGATTCGTCGGAAGCCGTTCGGATCGGCTGATCGAATCTCATCCACGGTCAGGCCTTCCCACTCCCCGAAATCGAACTCTGCGAGGTCGTCAACGATCGCGACGTCCAGCCCCTGTTGGACGGCGACAGGGGTCGCCGTGTCGAGTGCCCGGGAGGACGGGGAGGAGAAGATCGCATCGAGTGGACCCGTCGCCCGTGCAAGCGCTGCCGCCTGACGACGCCCCTCCTCGGTCAACGGGGTCTCACCCCTCCCCCACCACCGATGCTCACAATTCGCCTCGGTCTGGGCGTGGCGTACGAATCTGAGTCGCGTTCCAGGTGGCCGGACGACTCCACCGTCGAGATGAAGATCATCGTTGAGCACTGACACCTGAACTTTCCCACCATCGAGGCGGACGGTCGTGAGCGATGCGTTCGACGGCACGAGGATCGTCGACTGATCGTCGGCGCCGACAAGTATTCCGACAATCGTCTGGATGACTCCGCCGTGGGTCACGACAACCGCATGCTCCCCATCGCCAATGCGTGCGGCGACCGTGTCAAAGGCGTCGCGGATACGCGCCTTGAAGTCGGAGAAGCGCTCCCCTCCGTCCGGTTGGAAGTCACCCGAGCCGAACCGAACGCGGTCGACCTCGGGGTAACGCTCTCTGACGTCCTCGGGACGCATGCCATCCCATGCACCGAGATCGAACTCCCGCCACGCTGCGAGCGACTCACCGATACCGATCGCTTCTCCGGTTGTCCTGGTCCGTCCGAGATCGGACATGACAAGAAGCGCAGCCCCGTGCCCTTCCATGCGATCACGGAGGCGCTCAATCTGAACACGTCCACGGTCACTCAGAGGCGAGTCCGTCTGGCCTTGCCAGGTCCCGGAGATGTTGCTGACCGTCTCGGCGTGGCGTACGAGTGTGATGGTGCGAGCCAGGATGCCCCCTGCGTGGATCGACTCGGAGATTAGGGTGACTGGATGACTCCGCTGTTCGCCTCGACCGGATCGCCGCTGCCGAGCGGCGGAGCCGAAGCCGTCGTTTGGGCCCTCGTCGCAGGCGTCATCGTCGGCCTCTACCTCGTCGTCCGCCACACTCGCATCAAGTCGCGCCGACACTACCTCGATCGTGCGAGGCGAGAAGAAGCGATACGCCGCAACGACCCGGACATGAAGGACCCGTAGACCCCCCCGGTCCGTTGTCCGTCGTTCGTGTTGCGGAACTCGCGGACGTTGCCTGCATGGGAGTCATTCGCCTGAAGGGGACGAAGGATCAACCCGGCCAGCGGCGTCCGCGGCTCTGTGCTCGGTGTAGTAGTCGGCAAGACCGAGCGACGCGAACGGCAAGAGACCGCCGCTGAGCAGGCCAATCGCCGGGATCACGAACAGCATCGCGAAGGCGTACGTTGAGCCGAGCAGCACCGCAATCAGGCGAGACTGCCAGCGGGTGTTGTTGAGCTCCTTCAACGTGAGCATGCCGCCGAAACCGAATCCCATACATAGCCCAAACACCGGATTGAACAATCCGAACGGGAGAGCGACCAGCAGCCACACACCCATCGCCTTCAGCACCGCTATCGGTGCGCGTCGGCGCCCCGACAAGAAGGCCACGGCGACGAAGGTGACGGGTACCAATGCGAACCCCAGTGCAAAAACGGGGCCTGCGGCATCCGGGGTATCGGACTGAGTTGCCGCGATCGCCACGAGCAGGGAGCTGTAGCTGACCAACAGAACCATCGTGCCGATGCCGATCGCCAGCCAGGATCGCTTGTATCCCTGATCCTTCTCCGTCACGGCGCGCTGCGAAGCGGCGTCAACGCCGACGAACAATGGGTGAACATGCTCAGCCCTTGACCGAACCCGCCGTCAAGCCGCGCACGAAGTATCGCTGGAGCGACAGGAACACCACGAGCGGCAACGCCATCGTGATAAACGCTCCCGCCGTCAACAGGTGCCATGCCTGCCCACGCGAACCGTTGAGGTTGTTCAGCGCCAATGTCACCACCCGAACGTCCGGCTCGCCGCCGAGGAAGACCAAGGCAATGAGGAGGTCGTTCCAGACCCAAAGGAACTGGAAGATCGCAAAGGACGCCAACACCGGCACCGAAAGCGGCACGACGAGCTTGGTGAAGGTCTCGAACGGCGTGGCGCCGTCGATGCTCGCCGACTCCATCATCGACGAAGGCAGTGACCCGATGTAGTTCCGCAACAGGTAGATAGCAAGCGGCAGACCGAATCCGGTGTGCGCAAGCCAAACCGCAGGGAAGGTCCCGTTGAGGTTGATCGTGGTGTAGAGGCGCAGCAGTGGGATCAGTGCCATCTGCAACGGGATCACCAACAGCGCAACCACGACGACGAACAACCACTGCCGGCCGGGGAAGTCCATCCACGCGAACCCATAGGCGGCGAACGCGGCGATTGTGATCGGCATCACGGTGGCCGGGATCGTCACCGACAGGCTGTTGAGGAAGGAGTTGCCGAACCCTTCGGATGTCAGGACGTCGGAGTAGTTCGACAGTGTCCACTCGTTGGATCCGAGATTGGAGAACACCGTCCACCAGCCATTTGCGTTGACAGCTTCCGGGGGACGGAATGAGCTGATCAAGACCCCCACGGTGGGGATGATCCAGATGATGATGATGATCAGGATTACCAGTTTCACGGGCCAGAGGTGGAAGACTCGCTTCCAGAATCCAGGCTTCTTCGCGGCGGAAGCGCTCTCGGTCCGCGTCGTCTCCGCAGTGGACGTTGTCATCGCTGGGCCTCCTGCGCTTGGAACCGGCGCACATTGAGCACCATCAACGGGGTGATGGCGACCAGCAGGACCACGGCGAGCGCTGCGCCCCTGCCTTCGTTGCCGAATGTGAAGAATTCAGTAACCATCCGCTCCGCCACCACCGAGGTGCCGAATTCGCCGGATGTCATGACATACACGATGTCGAAGACCTTCCACACGGTGATGACGATGGTGGTGAGCACCACCACGAGCGTCGACGAGATCGAGGGGATGATGACCTTCCAGAACACCTGGACTTCCTTGGCGCCGTCGATGCGGGCCGCTTCGATGATGTCGCTGGGCACCGACTTGATGCCTGCGGAGAGGATGACCATCGCAAAACCCACCTGGAGCCACACGAGGATCACCATGAGGTAGAGATTGTTCCACGGCTCCTGAAGCAGCCACGCCACCGGTTCGAACCCGAGCCCCGTCCAGATCCCGTTGAACAAGCCGATCTGCTCGCCGAATCCTTCGGGCCGGAAGTTGTAGATGAAGCGCCACACGATCGACGCTCCAACGAAGGAGATAGCCATCGGCATGAAGATGAAGGACTTCGAGAAGGCCTCGCCCTTGCTGCCAAGTTTGTCGGCCAGCACGGCGAACAAGAGGCCGACGCCGACGGCGAACGCCGGCACGATGATCACCCACAGGAACGAGTTGCGGAGCGCCTCCAAGGTGCCCGGGTCGGTGAAGATGTCGACATAGTTGTCCCATCCGACGAAGCCTTCACCGAGATTGTTCTGGAAGCTCAGCTTCACCGTCACGACGGTGGGATAGACCAGAAAGACGCTCAGCAGGACGAGGGCCGGACCAACAAAGACGAAGGGGAGGACGAAATGCCGGTAGCGCTCAGGAAGCCGCATCACCAGCCAGTTCATCCCATAGAACAGAGCGAAGACACCGAGAACCCCGATGATGAGAGCCATCAGGACAACTACCAACCGGTTGGCGTTTTCATCGAGCAGAACCGTGCCTGCCCAGTAGAGGATGCCGAACGCGAGGACAGGCACAACAAGCGATACGCCGATGCGCATCAACTGGGTCAGGAGATTGGGACCCGGCCCCTTCCGGATCGGTTTGATGGGTCTCGTCTTCTCGACTCCCAGAGCCGCTTCGTCGATGTCGGGCATGATCCTCCTTTCCGTTCCGTCGACGACTCTACACAAAATGAAGAGGGCGGCCCAACTGGGCCGCCCTCTCGCTGTCGATAGGTCAGATTGTGATTATGAACTCGGCCAACTGGCCTCGACGGTATCGAGCACGTCCGTAGTCGGCGTACCACGAGTCCAATCGATCATGCCGGTCCAGAACGAGCCCTGACCCACTGCCGGTGGCATGAGGTCGGAACCGTCGAACACGAACCCGTTGGCTCCCAGAGCGGCAGCAACGGCCTCTGCCTGCAGCTTCACCGTGTCCGTCACGTAGCAGCTATTCGGCGTGTTGGCATTGGCAGAAATCCGCTCAATGCCTGGGACGCCGGCGCCTGAAGCCTGGATGCACTGCAACGCAGGCTGTGAGAACGCCAGCAACGCTGCCGCAACCTCGGGACGGTTGTTGAACACCATGCCGAGCTCGCCGCCGCCCATCGCAGCAGCCGGGAGGCTGGTGTCGATGGCCGGGAAGTTGAAGAACGCAGCATCCTCACGGGGCAGCGGCTCAGGGAAGAAGTTCGCGATGAACGACGCCTGACGGTGCATCAAACAGCTCGGCGGGTCATTGAACATCGGATCCGGCGCATCACGGAAGTCGATCGCCGCAACGCCATCGGCGCCGCCGAGGACGAAGCCCTCGCCGAACATGATCTCGCCGAACTTGTCAAAAGCAGCCGCTACCGCGGGATCGTTGAACGGGATCTCGTGCTTCGTCCACTGGTTGTAGACGTCCGCACCTGCGGTCCGGACCAAGATGTCCTCGATCCAGTCCGTGCCCGGCCAGCCGGTGGCCGCGTCGCTGCCGAGACCGATGCACCACGGGGTGGTGCCGTCGGCGACCATCTGGGTGGACAGTGCCACCATCTCGTCCCAGGTTGTGGGGATGGCGTAGCCGGCTGCCTCGAAGGCGGGCTTGTTGTACCAAACGATGCTCTTGTAGTTCGCGTTCGTTGGGATCGAGTAGTGCTTGCCGTCGGCACACAGGCCGAGGTTCATGAAGTAGGCCCCGTGCGCAGCCTCGAGAGCCGCGATGTCCATACCCATGTCCTCGAGTGCAACGATCTCACCCGCGTCTGCGAAGACGCAGATCGAACCCGGCTGCGGTGTGATCGCGATGTCCGGAGGGTTGCCGCCGTCGACGCGAATCCTAAGTTGCGCTTCGAAGTCGTCTGAACCCTCATAGGTGACCACGCCGCCGGTCGCCTCGTTGTAGATGTCGAACGTCTTCTGGATCGACGCTCCTTCGTCGCCGGTCGGCGCAGCAAACACCGAAACTTCGGTGCCGGTCACGTCGACGTCGGTGTATTCGTTGGTCGCGGTTGTGTCTCCGCCCCCGGCGTCTCCGCCGGCGGTCGTCGTCGTCTCCGCCTCTTCGTCGCTGCTACAGGCAGCGACGATCATGGCAAAAACGACAAGCAACAATAGCCACTTCGCTCTCTTCATATAGTCCTCCAAAGACGAAGGGGAATCCCTGGTCGGCCAGGTTCGGTCCCCAGTTCCGCATTCAGCATAACGCGTCGAGATCGGGCAAAGCCAACTCCAACAGAACGGCGGTCATCTGGCAGGTGGTCGTGATGGGTGCCCGACCACACCCGCAACCGCAGGCACTCGATCCGCCCCCCGAGGGGGAAAGCGACATCAGGAGGCCACGTCACCTCACGTGAGCCTCCCAGTGCCGGATTGGGCGAGCCAACGCTTGCCGAACCCTCAGAACAGGCCATTCGAGACGAAGGCTGCCGCAAAGATCAGCGAGACGATCGTCATCACCTTGATGACGATGTTCATCGACGGGCCCGAGGTGTCCTTGAACGGGTCCCCGATGGTGTCGCCGACGACGGCTGCCTTGTGAGCGTCGGACCCCTTCCCGCCGAAGGCTCCCGCCTCGATGAACTTCTTGGCGTTGTCCCAGGCACCACCGGCGTTCGCCATGTAGATGGCGAGGAGGAACCCGGAGAGCAAGGCGCCGGCGAGGAACCCACCGAGCATCTCGACGTTGATGAATCCGATGATCAGCGGCAACGCCACGGCGAGAGAACCGGGGAGGATCATCTCCCGCAGCGACGCGCTGGTGGAGATCTCGACACACTTCTCGTAGTCGGGCTTCGCTGCCGGATCTCCCTCACGCAGACCGGGGATCTCCCTGAACTGCCGCCGTACCTCTTCGATCATCTGGTTGGCCGCTCTCCCTACCGCCTGGATGGTCTGGGCGGCGAAGAAGTACGGGAACATCGAGCCAAGGAACAGTCCCACGATCACCCAGATGTTCAGGATGTCAAGGTGCTCGATGATCGGCTCTCCTGCTGCCCTCAGCTCGACGTTCACCGACTGGATGAACGTGAAGAACAGCGCCAGAGCGGTGACCGCGGCGGATGCGATGGCGAACCCCTTCGCGACGGCTGCCGTCGTGTTTCCGACGGCATCGAGCTCATCGGTCGCCTCGCGGACCTCGGATGGCAGGTGCGCCATCTCAGCGATCCCGCCGGCGTTGTCGGCGATCGGCCCGTAGGCATCGACCGAAACGGTGATTCCTAGCGTTGCGAGGACACCGATCGCGGCGATCGCCACACCGTAGATGCCACCCCCGTCCACGGCCAGATCACCGGCCCAGTAGGCGGCGCCCATACCGGCGGCGACAACGACGACCGAATACGCCGCAGACTTCATGCCCTCGGAGATACCGGAGAGGACGACCGTCGCAGGCCCGGTCTGTGTCTGGCGAGCGATCTCCTTCACAACCTTGTACTCATCCGAGGTGAACCACATCGAAATGCGTCCGACCAGGACTCCGACGAGCAGGCCGACGAGAACGGCGATGAAGAAGCCCCACGGGTTCTTCACTCCGTCAACACCGCCGAACATCAGCGGCGTGAGTGCGGCGACGCCGATGACGGTCAGCCCGGCAGCCGCCCACGTGCCACGCTCGAGCGTGGCTGCGAGGCTGGCCTTGCCGGGCCTGACGAGGAACGAACCGATGATCGAGGCGAGCATTCCGATCGAGGCAATCATCAGTGGATAGAACACGGCTTGCATCGTGAATGCCTCGCCGGCCACACCGAAGACGAGCATCGCGAACACGATCGGAGCAATCAGCGATCCGACATAGGATTCGAATAGGTCGGCGCCCATGCCGGCGACGTCTCCAACGTTGTCGCCCACGTTGTCGGCGATCGTGGCCGGGTTCCTCGGATCGTCCTCCGGAATCCCGGCTTCGACCTTCCCAACGAGGTCGGCGCCGACGTCGGCCGCCTTCGTGTAGATGCCGCCACCAACGCGTGCGAACAGGGCGATCGACGACCCGCCGAGACCGATCGCTGTGACGATGGAGACCCAATCATCGAGTTCGAGGATTTCCTTGAACAGCAAGATACCGAGGGAGAAGCCGAGCAGGCCGAGACCGGCGACGGTGAAACCCATGACCGCTCCGCCGCGGAACGCGACCGGGAGCGCCTCTGCGGTGCCGCCGCGGCGAGCGGCCTCAGCGGTACGGGCGTTCGCCACGGTCGCGATCCGCATTCCGATGAAGCCGGCTGTTGCCGACAGCAGCGCGCCGAATACGTAGGCGATTCCGCCCCAGGGCCGACCCCACGGGAGAAGCACGGTGATCAGCACCGTCATCAGAGCGACGAAGATTGCGATCGCCCGATACTCGCGCTTCAGGAACGCCATCGACCCCCGTCGAATGGCACCCATCAGCTCCACCATCCGGTCGTTGCCGGGATCGGCAGAGGTCACCTGACGGGCGTACACGAAGGCAAGGACCAGAGCGGCAACACCCATCGCCACGGCGATGTAGAGCCAGAGTTCCGGTTGATTCACAGGCAACTCCCAAGGTTGGTAGAAGGATTTCGGGGTGATTATAGATTCGGGCGGTACCGGTCCAGGTTGCCCAGCCGAAACTCCCCCTGACCCTCTCTCACCTGCCGGTTGGGCATGTGCGACCAGCGTTGCGACGGGTTCGCCATGCCGAACAACTTCCCGGTGCCTGTCGCCTGTCGTCCCGCGCGGCCCCAAGTCCGCGCGATTCGTCCGCTTCTCTCGTACGATCCCTGCCCGTGAAACGACTCATCCCGCCCCTCGCCGCCGTCGTCGCTCTGGTGCTCTTCGCCGGAGCGTGCACATCGACTCCCGCGGCCGCTCCCGCGGCCGCTCCCGCCTCGACGACCGCTCCGCCGATCGCCACGACACCAACGACCGTGTCAACGACGACATCGCAGGCTCCCACCACGAGCAGCACCAAGGCGGCCGAAACCGTCACCGTCGACGGAGAGTTGCCGGAGGGCTTGCTCGCCGCCATAGCGACGGTGCTCTCGTGGCAACGAGACGACCGCAATGAAGCACCTACGCTCCCCGAGGGGCTTGCCGAGCACCTCGCGACTACCCCCCTGAAGACCTCGGACACGGTCTCGGTGAGCGGTAGCACGGCAACGATCGAAGGCGGGGAGATCGCCGTCGTGGAGATCGACACCGGCGACGTGCTCCTGGCAGCCGATGAGGGTGACGGATGGCAGGTCGTCGGCGCCGATCCCGCCGCAGGTCCCCCCTGGTATGGCGATGAACCACGAATGGTCATGGTCATCGGGTCCGATGCTCGCCCCGGCGAAAACCAACAACGGCTGCGGGCAGACAGCATCCACCTGCTCACGGCGAATCCGTCGGAAGGGAACGGCACCATCGTCGGCTTCCCGAGGGACAGCTGGATCTCGACACCGTACGGTTCGATGAAGTTCACTTCCCTGATGGCCGGGCGAGGTCCCCAAGTCATGGTCGACAAGGTCGTCAGTACCTGGGATCAGCCGGTCGAGGGCTACGTCGTCACAGGCTTCAAGGGGTTCGAGGACCTCATGCGAAGCATCGGCAATCTCCCCATCGACCTGCCAAGAGCCATACCAACCCAGGCTTGGTGGGCCGGATTCCGAGCCGGAGAACAGACACTGACGCCACAGCGCACGCTGGAGTACTCCCGCACCCGCAAGAATATCGCAGGCGGGGATCTCACACGCTCGGCGAATCAGGGTCTCGTGATGCTGGCAGTGCTCCGGGTCCTCCAGATGAACGACATCGTCGATGCTCCCGAGATCGTCAGCGTTCTGCTCGACCATACATGGACGAGTTTGACGCCGAGCGACCTCATCCAACTCGCCGCCACGGTGCACACGCTGGATCCGGAAGAGATCGAGAACGTCGTCCTCCCCGGCACGCTGGGACGGGCCGGAGCTGCCTCGGTGGTACGGCTGACACCGGAGGCCGATGAGATTCTGGCCGATCTCGCGGATGATGGGCTGCTTGGGGAGTAGCCGAGAAGCCTCCGGCGCCTACGAGACCGGCGCCCTCCGACTGGATTCAGCCGATGGTCGCGAACCGGATTGCTGGAGTGCTGGCGAGTCCGTGACCGTCGACCCCACATCACGATCGGAGGTCTCAAGCCCCCGGCGCTCCATGGCTCCCCACCGATGGTCGCGGCGCATGGCGGAGACGAGGCCGCGGAGACGCCACCAGGTCGACAACTGTCGGTACCCGAAGTTCTCGACCAGGGCCACACCCAGCAGTATCAACAGATCGCTGAAGCGACGGTACCTCCGGAATGAGAGTTCCTCGAGTGCGACGGCGGCGATCGAGAGCGCGGTTCCGAGGAAGATCGCGAGGACGAGGAATCCGATCACGAACACAACGGATGCCCTGCCGAAGAGAACGGCCGCAATGAATGCTGCGTAGCCCGCCACTTCGACAACGGGGCCGAGCATCTCGAATGCCACGTAATACGGAAGCGCCATGGTCCCGACAACCCCGTACTTCGGATTCCCGATCATCCGGCGGTGGCGCGTGATGACCTGAACCAACCCGCGCTGCCACCGATCACGCTGCCGGCCCAGCGCCGCAATCTTCTCGGGTGCCTCGGTCCACGCGACGGGATCCGGAATGAACTCGATCCGGTACGGGATGCCCTGATCGCGGCAGTGGCGGTGGAGACGAACGATCAACTCCATGTCTTCGCCGACCGTGGTCGCATCGAACCCGCCGGCATCGGCGACGACGGACCGTCGGAACACTCCGAATGCTCCCGAGATGATCAGCGTCGCGCCCAGGGTGTTCCATCCGACGCGGGCCGCAAGGAAGGCTCGCAGATACTCGAGAACCTGAAATCGAACCAACATGCTCTTCGGAAGGCGAACATCGTCGATCGAACCGCCGACGACGCTGCAACCGTTGGCGATGCGAACGATTCCGCCGACCGCGACGGTCGACGCATCTTCCATGAACGGGCGAGCCACCCGTGCGAGCGCATCGGGCTCCAGGATCGTGTCTGCATCCATGGCGCAGAAGAGGGCCCTTCGCGAGTAGTTGAGTCCTGCATTCAGGGCGTCGGCCTTTCCGCCGTTCGCCTTGTCGATGACGGTGAGGTTCTCGTGTCGGACGCCCTGGTAAACCGCGTGCACCGGAGCGGCCGGCAGTTGACTCGTCGGAACACGAGTGACCGGCTCGAGATCGAAGGCCGCGAGAAGCACCGAGAGGGTGTCGTCGCTCGATCCGTCGTTGACCACGACGATCTCGTAGTCGGCATACCTGAGTGTCAGGAGCGATCGAACCGACGGAACGATCGACGCCGCTTCGTTGTAGGCGGGGACGACCAGAGAGATCGGCAGACCCCCGCTCGACGCGAGCAGGTCGTCGACCTGGAGCGATTCAAGCCGGCCCATATACCGTCTCAGACTCCGAAAGGCGGTGAGGCTCAACACGAGGTACGTGCCGTTGAGCAGAGCGAAGTAGGTGAGGATCAGGACTTCGAAGGCGTTGAGGAGCCCGCTCATGCCGCACCGCCGTACAGGGTTTCGATCGCCGCATCGGCCGCCAGGCCGCCCTCCCCGACCATCGATGCGAGCTCATCCGTCGCATGAAGATCGGCGAGTGCATGGGCCGATCGGATGGCGACCCAGGGTGACCCACCATGATCCAGTGCCGCGATCATCCTGGCATCCGACGCGCCGCCCAGCTTGCCAAGAACCGTGATCGCGGCGGCGCGGACAAAGAATCGCTCATCGGCAAGGAACGGCCGGACCGCAGCAGCGTGCTCGCTTCGACCGACCACGGCAAGCAGACGGAGGCAGGCGGCAATGAGATCCGGGTCGTCGTCGGTGAGTTGCGCGGCCGCGATGTCAGCGGCTTCCGCGTCCCGCAGCAGCTCGAGCGCGCGAATCACCGCTGTCCGATCTCTCGCCGGGTTCCGGACATCCGCCGAAAAGGCCCGCATATGGGGGGCGGCGTCCATGCCAACATTTGCCAGCATCGACGAGGTAAGCGCGTGGCTCCACGAGGCGTAGCGGTGCAGTCGGGCGAGGACCTCGGCGATCCATCTCGCTCTGTTCGGCTGGCAGAGCGCCCGAGCCGCAACCAGCGACACCAGCTGCGAAGGATCGTCGAGGCGGGCGGCGATGGCCGGCTCGTATTCGTCGCCGCCGAGACAGCTCACCATCTGCAGGGTTCTCGCTCGGGTCTCGGCGCTATGCGCTTCGAGATCCGGGGTGATCTCGTCGAGCAGCGGGCCTGCGAAGTCGCGGAGTCGGTCACGGTCGACACCGCGAAGTCGGCGTGAAAGATTCCAGGCGGTCACAATCACATCGCGGCGCTCACCCTGGTCGATCTGCCGACGTAGGTCCTCGAGGTCCGATCCGTCGGAGATCAACGTGATGAGCCTTGGATACCAGGTGCTCCTGCGCGTTTCGAGACGTTTGTCGCGTCGTCCATTGACGACGCGCAGGAGGATCACCAGACTAACGAAGACGATATTGAGGACCGCGAGCGCAACGATCACGATCAACAGGACACTCATGATGCGGTCGTATGTCGACGGACACGAACGGCGAGTTCGGCGGGAGAGAACGGCTTGATGATGTAGTCGCTCGCCCCTAGCGCGAATCCACGAACCACATCTTCCTCGCGCCCTCTTCCGGTGAGGAGAATGACCGGAGTCTTGGCCGTCCTACTCGACTCGCGCAGCCGACCGAGCACCTCGAAACCATTCATCCTCGGCATCATCACGTCGAGGATCGCGAGATCCGGAGGAGACGCGAGCGCATCGGCAAGGGCACTCTCGCCGTCCCTGTGCTCTCGAATTTCGTAGCCGTCACGCTGCAGTCGATCCCGGATGAGCGCTGCCACCAGTTCGTCGTCCTCTGCCACCAATACGGTCGCTCGTCCGTCGCGATCGGCAGATGGAGGATCGCCGGCGGCCTGGTCTGGTACCGCGGCACGCGCCTCTTCGGCACCGAGCACCTGATCGATAAATGAGGCGAACGAATGCGCGTCGAAGGGCTTTTCGACGCAGGCGAAGGCGCCGGCTCGCATGACTTCGTCGCGAAGTTCGTCGCTACCGGAGCCTGAGAGGACGACAACCGGGATTCCTGCCGTCGATGGATCGGCCTTGAGGACCTCGAGCAGCTCACGGCCATTCCCATCGGGAAGAAGGAAGTCGAGCACGACCAGATCGATAGTCCCGTCGATCACCGTTCTCGCGACGCCAATCGACGCTGCCTCGAGGAACTCGCGCCCGGGTCGCGACAGCGTCCTGGTGACGATCATGCGAATCAGCGAGTCATCGTCGACCACAACGATCCGCCGCACGGCACCATTTGCGCCGACGACGTTGTCGAGGCTGGCAACGAGTGCTTCAGCCGCCTGAACCAGATCCGCAGCAGATGCATGCAGCACGACGTTCGCGAGCGTCGTGATCTCCGGGTGGCCGAAACTGGTTCCCGATCCCTTCAACTGATGACTGATTGCGCGAACGAATTCGATCGCAGCGGGATCGCCTCGTCCCACCGACGGGATGCAATCGCGAAGCTTCTCGAGGTGTGGCAGTACGCCCACTCGATAGGCTTCTGTGAGATCCTCCATCTCGGTCCCTCGTGCCCTCTCGGTATCATTCGTCGCGAACCGGCCCGTGCCTCGACCCCCCGGCATGCGTTCGGTCGGGATACGCGCCCACCACCCCGTTTCCTATTCATCGGCACGGATATCCGGGTGCTTCACAAGTATCCAAGGCGGCTGATCGGGTGCCGGCGACCGGCACCCGACATCTCGGGGCATCACCTTCGATCGGCTCTCCGACCCGTCGCTGAACGACGCGCCCGACGTTCGGCTCAACCGTCGCCTTCCAAGAGCAGCATCGGGGCGAACTCGGCTCGGCTCGATGCTCGGACCGTGATCGCACCGAGCCCGAGCAGTGAGACCCGCCGTTCGACGACGACCTCGACGACGCGTGGGCGCCACGTGCGATCGACCGGACACAAGCAGCTGGTCAACACGGCACCGTTCGCTCCTGCAAGGCGCCGGGCTTCCGCGACAGGAGTACCCGTTGCACCAAAAGACCGAAAGGTCACTGGAGCAGCGGCAAGTGCGGCCGCATCTGCCGCGGCAGCTGTCTGGAGCCGCGCTCGAGAACGCTATTCCGGCGTCCGCGATGCCGAGTCCCAGCACGAGCACGAGACCGGCGACGGCGAGGAGCAGCACGGCTGCAGATCCGCCTTCGCGTATCACCGTTCTACTCGCATGACGGCTTTCGCGGTGATCTCGACGCGGACCCCACCGAAGAGCGGGGCAGCCACGCGATACGGCAGCGTCACTCGAACCTCGGCGAGGCGCCCAACCACGTCGGGCCTGCGTACCGACACCTGCGCGTGCGACCCGGCCTCACCGAGCGAAGCCCTCGCCGCACGCACCGCGTCGGAGGGATCCGGCGATGCCGCGGCCTCGCGAGCCCCTTCACGCGCTGCATTGACCACCTCCATCTGGTTCCGGGCCACGAGCGCGACCTCGACGACACCGAGAACGAGGGCCAGTACGAGCGGCACGACGAGCGCAAACTCGACCACGGCACTACCTCGCTGGGTCACCCGAGCGGTGCCCCATTCGCCACAGACGTGACCTTCTTGAGCACGGTTGAGAAGAAGGAGGGCAGCAAGTCGGTCGAGGTCGCCCAGATGATCAGAGCCAGAGCGATCGCCGCTGCAGCAACGATGACCAGGGCGTACTCGGCGGTCGCTTGCCCGCGCTCGTCAATGAAGATTGCTCGCATGGAGAATCCTTTCGTTCACCGGCGTCCGGCCGGGGCGGTGGGAAGCTGGAAGTGAGTTGAGTGCTGCCTGGTCGTCGAGATGAGTGACGTGCGTCCCTCAGTGCACGCCTAGACCGAGACGTTCGAGGCTGCCGAGCACCGCCGGGCCGATCGTGAGGATCAGGAACCCCGGCAGGATCAGCAGTGCCAGCGGGAAGAGCAGCTTGACCGGAAGGCGCCTCGCCGCCATGAGTTGCCGGGATCGCTCCTCATTGCGGAGTGTTGTTGCGTACCCGGAGACCGCTGGCTGCAACGGAGCGCCGGTGGACAGCGCCCGGTGAGCCACGACCAGGAGGCCCCGGCCATCAACGGTGCCGGAGCCCATCCCTCCCCCGACACGAATGGCCCGGCGAAGACGGGCAGACGCCTCACCGGGGACCGAGGTCGCCGCCGCGTCCGCTGCCGTCGAGAAGGTCAGCCCGGCGCTGAGTCCGAGTGCGGTGAGTTCTGCGAGGACTGCCTCGTCATCGCTGCGGCTCGACGATCGAGGCCGGTGCCGGGCTACAACCCAGACGGCCAGTCCAAGGGCAATCCCGATTCCGAGGATCGGGGTCAGGACGAAGGCCCCGAGCGCGCACGCAGCCACGATCGCTCGCCGATTCCCTCGCAGAATGGCCGCCACAAGACCGAGCGCGGTCAGGGCCATCATCGTTCTGCCCGCCGCACGATCGCCGCAACCGCGATCAAGCCGAGCATCTCGAGCCCGAGGCCGACACCCAATACCAACCAGCCAAGACCACCGTGCGCTACGAGCCCGACACTCCGACCGATAGCCACCAGCAGCACCGTGAAGGCGAGTGGCGCGACCCCGACGATCAGTGCCGAGAGCCGAGCCTGTGCGGTTGCCGCCCTCCGCTCCCGGGCCAGTTCGGCCGTGGCCGCAGCCCTCTCGGCGAGCCCGTCGAAGGTGTCGGCGACGCGGGCCCCGGACCAGTCGCTCAAGCGGAAGGCCGCAGCGGCAAGTCGCCCATTCTCGGGCAATTGCAGTTCGACGGCCTTGGCGATCTCGGTCATCTGCATCCCGGCAGCGGCAAACCGCACCGGGCGATCGAGTTCGATCTGAGGCACACGGTGTGCCGCTTCCGCGAGCGCACTTCTCAGCGAGGCACCCGAGCGCAACTCCGCGGCCATCGCATGGAAGAGTGTCGCTTCATCGTCGGGCGTGACACTCGTCGCTCGTCGCCGGAGGGTCGCGACGACACCCCAAACTGAAGCGCCGACGAGCACGAGCCTGGGTTCAATCGCTGCTACGGCGGCGATCGCGATCATCACAGGAGGAACACCCACAGCGAGAGCACCGGCAAGGAGCACGGCCATCAACACCGGTACACCTCCTGGACTCCATCAGAACCAACGTCGGATATCGACGTGACGAGCCGACTCCCCCGACGTCGAGTGACGAACACGATGCGATCAATGGCGGAACGGATCTGCGCCCGGAGTGTGTCAACCGAGACGCCGACGTCGGCGGTCGCCGCAAGGCTCTCGAGTCGCCACAGCGCCTCTTCTGGCCGATTCGCGTGGATCGTCGACATCGATCCATCGTGTCCGGTGCTCATCGCCTGGATCATGTCGAGGGCCTCCGGCCCTCGAACTTCACCGACGACGATGCGATCGGGTCGGAGACGGAGGGCATGCCGGAGCAGACTTCGCATGGTGATCTCACCTGCGCCTTCGGCATTTGGCGGCCGGGCTTCGAGCCGCACGACGTGGCCGCCGAGACGGAGTTCCGCGGCATCCTCGACCGTGACCGTGCGTTCCGACCGGTCGATCTCTTTGGACAGGACATTGAGCAACGTCGTCTTCCCCGCTCCGGTGCCGCCGGCAACCAGCAGGTTCAGCCGATCCGACACAGAAGTCCGGAGCAGATCGGCTCCATCCGCCGTGATGCCGCCCACGTGAACAAGGGCATCAAGATCGGTCACTGCCTCGGAGAAGCGGCGGACTGCGACAATCGGACCGGCGACCGACGCAGGCGGAATCACAGCGTGGAGCCGCGAGCCGTCCTGCAGTCGCGCATCAACCGCAGGACTCGCCCGGTCGATCCGGAGGCCAAGTGGAGCGATCACCCGCTCCACTGCTGCGATCACGGCGCGGTCGTCGGCAAAGGTGATCTCGGTGCGTTCGAGGGCGCCGCGCCGTTCGATCCAGACATCGGACGGGCCGTTGACAAGCACGTCGGTCACCTCCGGATCGCGGAGCAGGCGCTCGATCGGCCCTAGACCTACGAGAGCATCCACCGCGTCGACGATGGCTTCGGGACCAGCGAGCGGCGCGACCTCCGGTGCGATCAGGGCGGCTGCGGCGGTGAGGGGTCCGCGCTCGAGTGGAACATCGGACTCGAGGAGGCGTCGCACGATCCGATCGGTCACACCCATGACTGCTCCCAGACTCGTCGCCACGCTCGGATCCACCGATCACCCGGATGTGGAAGCCGACCCGTGAGCAGCGCCGCGATCGTTCCGGACCCCGGCCGAGGAAGCACCACCCCGCCTTCCGGGACTCGAACCCGCCACCCGGCGCGTTGATAGACGGCCGGGCCTGCGTATCGCTCCAGCATCGAACCCGGGATCAGAGGAAGTACGGGGATGGCACCATCACCGCCGATGTGATCGGCCGGGAGCCGAAACACTACGGCCGGCCAACCGGCGACGAGAGCACGGAGCACCTGTTCGGCATCCTCTGGATCGACGCCTCCATTGCGCACTACCGCGATGCCACGTCGCTGCGGAGACAGATCGATCTTCGTGGGACCATCCGCCACGAGGCCCGCCAGGGTCAGCTCACCGGGATACCTCGGCCCACGTACATCGAGGTCCACGATGAGTGCTGTCCCGGCTGAAGCGCCGAGCGCAAGCGGCGCGACAGCGCCGAGCACCTCGTCCTCCGGCGACCATACGGCGAGCGCCGGCATCTCCAACTCCATGGGTGAGCTTCCGGCACCGTATGCCAGACCAGCGTCCAGTTCAAGACCTTCGATTCATGGTCATCTCTGCGTCCGGCGGTGCCGATACAATCGATCATGATGCAGGAAGCAGCTTTCTTCGACCTCGATAAGACGGTCATAGCGAAGTCGTCGACGCTCGCGTTCGGCAAACCCCTCTACAAAGCCGGCTTCCTCGGCAAGAAGGCGCTCGCTCGGATGGGTCTCGCTCAGGCCTTCTACATGCTGTTCGGCGCCGATGAGGAACAGCTCGAACGGGCCCGCGACGAACTGCTCCACCTCACCGCCGGTTGGAAGCGCGACGAGTTCGAGCAACTCGTTCGGGAGACATTGACCGAGGTCGCCGAACCGCTCGTCTACGCGGAGGCTCTCTTCCTCATCGACGAGCACATCCGCCATGGCAGGCGAGTCATCATCATCTCCGCCAGCCCGGAGGAGATCGTCCGCCCGATTGCAGAGCACATCGGCGTTTGGGAGGTCATCGCCACGAAGATCAAGACCGACGCCCAAGGGCGGTTTCTTCCCGAGATCGAGGTCTACGCCATGGGACCCGGCAAGGCAGAGGCAATGAAGGAGGTCGCCCAAAGGAAGGGTATCGACCTCTCCGGGTCCTACTCATACTCCGACTCCATCACCGATCTACCGATGCTCGAAGTGGTCGGACATCCGGTCGCCGTGAACCCCGAGAAGGAGTTGCGGGCAATCGCTGAGAAGCGCGGCTGGCCGATTCTCGAGTTCCAACGACCGGTGAGTTTGGGCCCGACGATCCCGAGGCCTTCTCCGTTCACCGGCGCCGCAGTCGCTTTGTCGGCGGCCGCCCTTGCGGCTGCTGTTGTGCTGATGAAGCGCCGGGTCCGTTCCTAGGAGTCGTCTGAGGCGTCGATGTCCGGAGGCACGGCACCCGGGATTCCGACCTCGGCGATCGCTTCGTGTTCGAGACGAATCTCGCCCGTGCCGTCGGAAGCGCCGACGGCCCTCGCTGCTTTGGTAGCAATGCCCTCGGTCCTGGCGGCTTCGATCTTCGCCGTCGTCAGCTTCGGTGCGGCATAGATGAAGAGCAGCACGTACGCCACTGCCGTCAGGAACCAGGGCATGCGGAGGGCGAGATCTCTCGAGCCACCGGCCAGCTCGATGCCAGAGACGAGCAAGCCGCCGACGGCCAGACCGATCGGCATCATCCCCCAGGCGAAGAACCGGTAGACCGAGTTGACACGGCCGAGGAGGTGATCCGGGATGATCGTCTGGCGGAGCGATACGGTTATCACGTTCCAGAGAACTCCGAAGAACGATGAGATGGCGAAGGCCACGAACGCCACGATCCAGTTGCTGGTGAGACCGATGATGGCCGTGCTGGCGGCCATTGCTATGAACGTGGTGTAGAGCGACGCCCCGCTCCCGATGGCCTTCGAGATGCGTGGGGCGAGCACACTGCCGAGGACCCCGCCGATCGCCCCTGCGGCACCGAGGATCGCAAACACGAATGCGGTGACACCGAGAATCTCCTGGGCAAAGAGTACGAACGTGGCGAACACGACCGAAGCGAGGGCGTTGAGGAAGCCGAGGATGATGGCCATGGGGCGCAACAGCGGGTGTCGCCACAGCCATGTCACGCCTTCTTTGATCTCGCCCCACCAATCGACCTTCGCGCCGAGTTCCTTCCCGTCTCGATCCACCCGGAAGGTGCCTGCGACCAGGAGCAGGAGTCCGGCGGAGATCGCAAACGATCCGGCGTCGAAGAAGAATGGAAGCGCAAAGGCGATTCCGATGAACACACTGCCGAGGGGCGGGCCGATGAAGCTGTTCATGACCATCTCGGCGCCCCAGAGATTGCCGTTCGCTCGCTCGAGTCCTTCGGGTTCAACGATCGCCGGGAGAATCGTCTGAGCGGCGTTGTCGTAGAGCACCTCGGCCATGCCGAAGAGGAGTGCTGCTATGACGAGCGTCAGATACACGATCCAGTTCGTCGTCGCGTCCGTGCCGCCGGCAATCTCGTTGGGGTCCGGCAGCGTCGACGACTGACCGAACACCACGATTGCGACAACAGCCGTGATGATCGTTCGGAGGACATTCATCCAGAGCATCAATTTGCGGCGGTCGACCCGGTCGGTGATGACACCCGCCGGTAGCGTGAAGAGCAGCCACGGGAGGCGTTGGACGACGGCGATGAGAGCGATCAGCACAGCGTTGCGCGTGATCGCCGAGGCGAGCCAGGGGTAGGCGATCATGGCGACGCCGTCGCCCAGGTTTGAGACGACCGACGACGACCACAGTTTCCAGTAGTTCGCACCCAGGCGGACCCTGGGCTTCTTCTCCTTCTTCGCAGCTACGTCGGTCATTCGTCGCCGTCAGATCCGAGCGTCGGAAGATCGGTCGGGTAGACACCTGCAAGCATGCCGTATACCCGCTCGCCGTGCCTCGGTTCAGCCGCGAACTCTGCCGCGAGCTTGGCGAGTCGGGATGCGTACTCAACGGCTCGCGACTCGGGGATCCGCGCTCGCCGTGTGGTGAACATCGGCAGCGGTTCCCCTTTGACGACTCGCACATCGCGAAGAGCGTCGTGCACCATGAAGAGCGGATCGCTCATCTCCCCCGGCCCCACCATGATGATCGTTCGGCCGACGCGCCCGTAGTACTTTTCGGTCATCGCCCTGACCTGCCGGGTGCGCACGATATGGATGAGCCCGCACTTCTCGAGAACCTTCAGGTGATAGCCGACCGTACCTTTCGGCTTGCCGAGCGCCTCGGCGAGATGGCTCGTCGTGGCGGCCCGCTCGAGGAGGAGATCGAGGATCGCGAGTCGAGTGGTGTCGGCGAGAGCCTTGAACGCCGCCGGCGTGTCGGCGACCACTTCTTCATCGATCTCGTAGTCGAGTCCCCCGTGATCAGCCGTCGGACTCTCGGTCGGGTCGGTCTGCGCTTTGGTCGACATCTGTCGAATTGTCGGGGTTCTCCGTCCGTTTGTCAACCTCATTGCCAATCGCCCACACCACAACGAGGACGAGCGCCGCGAGACCGGCCGCAGTGCCGCCGAGGAGCCACCAATTCGGACCTGGTTCCTCGGGCGGCGTTTGCGTTGGACGGGACGGAGAGATCACGGCTGGGTCAACCCCCAGGTCCGTCAGCGTCGTCAGGTCGGAGATCTCGCTCTGGCCACCGCCGTCGATGGCTTCGAACGCGACCCGAACGTCTTCGCGACCCGAGAAGCGCAGGATGCCCACCCACCGTCCATTCCCCTGATCGACGAGCGCAACCGGGGGCAACTCTCCGGAAACGGCCACGACACGGGCCAGAACCGCCGACCGGCCCCCGTCGACTGCGACCGACACTTCGATCGTCATCCCAGAATCGATCTCGAGCGCCCGCGCCTCGGCTTCACCAAAGGGAGCCGCGAGCGTGACGGAGAGCAGAAGGACAAACAGAATCGGCATCGACAAGAGCGTAGGACATCAGCATCCCAGCGGCCGGTATCGGACATACGTCTTCCCGCTGATATCGCAGCTCCACCGCGTGTCCGACGGACCACCCCTATGCTCGACCCTTCCATGTCACCGGCACCGCCACGCACGCTCTTCGAGAAGATCTGGGACGATCACGTCGTCCAGTCCGATCCCGATGGCACCGACCTCCTCTTCGTGGACCTTCACCTCATCCACGAGGTGACCTCGCCCCAGGCCTTCGAGGCGTTGGAGATGTCCGGACGGATCGTGCGACGCCCCGATCTCACGCTCGCGACCATCGACCACGGTGTGCCGACCGCCGACCGGCACCTCGGCATCCTTGACCCGCTCTCGAAGAAGCAGATCGACACGCTGATCACCAACTGTGAGCGCAGCGGTATCACGCTGTTCGACATCAATGACCCCCGGTCCGGCATCGTCCACGTCATCGGCCCCGAGCAGGGCCTCACCCAACCCGGTGCGACCATCGTCTGCGGTGACTCACACACGGCAACCCATGGAGCCTTCGGAGCCCTCGCATTCGGGATTGGTACTTCCGAAGTCGAGCACGTGCTTGCGACCCAGACACTGCCGCAGGGCAAACCCAGATCGATGTCGATCACCGTCGACGGCGATCTGCCGCTGGGGGTGACACCGAAAGACGTGATTCTCGCCATCATCGCCCGGATCGGGTTCAACGGCGGCGGTGGACACGTCATCGAATATCGCGGATCAGTATTCGAGAACATGTCGATGGAAGGCCGGATGACCGTCTGCAACATGTCCATCGAGGCGGGCGCCCGCGCCGGCTTGATCGCCCCCGATGAGACGACCTTCGCCTATCTGAAGGGCCGCCCGTTCGCACCGACCGGCACCGCCTGGGATGAGGCCGTCGCGCACTGGCTCACCCTTTCTACCGACCCCGGCGCATCGTTCGACACGGAGATCGTCATCGATGCCGCCGACCTCACCCCGTATGTCTCGTGGGGAACGAACCCATCACAGACGATTCCCGTCGGTGGGACCATCCCCGATCCAGATTCGTTCGATGATCCACTCGACCGCGACGCAGCGGAGCGCGCCCTCGTCTATATGGACCTCGAAGCCGGGACACCGATCACCGATATCCACATCGACGTGGTGTTCCTCGGCTCATGCACGAACGGAAGGATCGAAGATCTGAGGGCCGCGGCCGGCGTCGTCGGAGGAAAGCACGTCGCGGACGGCGTGCGTGCGCTGGTCGTCCCTGGGTCCGGCTTGGTGAAGCTTCAGGCCGAGGAAGAGGGCCTCGACAAGATCTTCATGGAAGCGGGATTCGAATGGCGCGATGCCGGATGTTCGATGTGTCTCGCCATGAACCCCGACGTTCTGCAGCCGGGAGAACGGTGCGCGTCGACGTCGAATCGCAACTTCGAAGGACGGCAGGGTCGGGACGGCCGCACCCACCTCGTCAGCCCGGCCATGGCGGCGGCTGCTGCCGTTGAAGGCCGGTTTGTCGATATCCGGGAGTGGTCCTGATGCAGCCGGTCACCGTCATCGCCGGGCAGATGGCCCCACTCCCCCGCGAACGTCGACACCGACCAGATCATCCCGAAGCAGTTCCTCAAGCGCGTCGAACGATCCGGCTTCGGGCCCTTCCTCTTCTGGGATTGGGCACAGGACGCCGAGGGCGAATTGGACCCGGAGTTCGTGATCAATCGACCCGAGTACAACGATGCGCTGGTCCTGGTGTCCGGTCCGAATTTCGGATCCGGCTCATCGCGCGAGCACGCCCCCTGGGCGCTCGAGGACCGAGGGTTCCGTGCGATCATCGCCCCGTCATTCGCCGACATCTTCCGGGGGAACTGTTACAACGTTGGGCTGCTCCCGATCGTGTTGACCGATGACGAATGCGCCCGACTGACTGAACTCGCAGAGGATCCATCCAACGAAGTCACGATCGACCTCGCCGCCCAAACCGTGACCTCCGGCTACCTGCACGCCGTATTCGACATCGACCCCGGAGCCAAACACCGCCTCCTGAACGGCCTCGACCCAATCGCCCTGACGCTGGCACATGCCGAGGAGATCGAGACCTTCGAACGTTCCCGCCCAACCTGGAAACCGTCCCTTCGCTAGTCCCCAACAAGTAGTCGGGGTTGGTAGCCGGCAGCCGGCAGCTCCTCCTCCGCTCCTCCGCTCTACTCCGCTCCTCCGCTCCTCCGCTACTCCGCTCCTCCGCTACTCCGCTCCTCCGCTCCTCCGGTCCCAAGTCTCATGTCTCGTGTCTTTCTGCTCTCTGCTTCCTACTCTCTGCCCCCATGATCAGACCCACCCGACAAGAGCAGGCTCAAGCGATCTTGCAGCGCAAGGCAAGGAAGCTCGCGTCGCAGATCCTCGGGTACCGTGCGACCACGGTCACCGACTTCAACGAAGCATTCACGCTCGAACGGGTCGACATCATCTCCGAAGTCCCCGACAGGGAGACGCTGCTTGCGCTCGGCCTCAACCGTGTCGGCCCGCGTGACGGCCTCTACATCCTCGAAGATCCCGACGGATTTCGCGTCTATGCCCAGGAGCGCGGCATCCCGGTACGAGAGCGAATGAACCTGTCGTTCGATCAAGCCCGAGATGCCGTCATCGACGAACTCGTGCTGCTGAACGGCATCCCATTCAGCGTGTGAAGACCTCGTCACCGACCGAGATCTCGACGCCACGATCGATGTGGTCGACCGCCAGAATGAACCCCCGGGTGCCCGTCGACAGGAATGCGAGATGCTCCGCGATCTCGTCGCGCTCCAGGACGGTTGAGCTCTCCAGAAGACGAGAGGTGAACCCGGGGCACGCTACTGCCGGCACCGGTGAGAGGAGTTCCATCACAGCTCCACTGTGTGTGCGGACCACCAATCCTTCGCCGATGTCGTCCGACGCGACGGCCGGACCGTCGACGATGATGTTCTCCCCTGCGATCCCGATCGGCACGTCCCCGAAGCGTTCGGCCATTCGTTCGTAGTGACCGGTGAAGCCGATCGACAAGACCCGATGGCCTCCCCCCCGGACGTGGGGATGCGCCTCATGGTGGCTGTCGACAACCCAGCCCGTTCCGTCCCACCCGAGCATCCCTGACGCGTCAATCACGGCTCGTTGCACGACAACGAGCGGTGCCGGGTCGTAGGCACCGTCTCGCTTCAACGACTCGGCATGAACCTGAAGTCGGACGATCGGGCCGAGGGATTCGCTCATCGTTGTGTTCTCCGGTTGGCGGACATGACGCTCACGCTACCCGGATCGGCGCGCCGTGCGCGCTCAGAGGACGCGGACCTCATCGCCGACCGTGATCTCCTCGTAGCGATCAGAAAGACGCACCGAGACGAGAAAACCGCGGGTTCCGTTCGAGAGGAAGGCCAGTTCACCGGTGATCTCATGGCGTTGGAGCACGTCGTCGCTGCCGACCAGGAACGAGGTGAAGGGGAGGCAGGGAGCGGCAGGACGAGGCCCCTCCAGCCCGATCTCGAAACCGTCCGGCCGCCGGATGAACAATCCAGCGGCAATGTCGGACATTCGAACGGCGGGTCCGTCGACGATGATGTTCTCACCGGCGACCCCAAGAGTGACCGCGTCGAATCGTTCCGCCATCGCCTCGTAGTGACCCGTGAAGCCGATCGACAGCGCTCGATTCCCTCCGCCTCTCGCCGTCGGATGGGCGCGGTGATGGGCATCAACCATCCATCCGTTGTCATTCCTGATGACCATGCCCGCTTCGCCGATCAGCGCCTTGCTTGCGGTCACGAGATGGTCGGGTTGGTACCGGCCCGTGGCTTTCAGCGGCTCTGCCTGGATCTGAAGCCTGACGATCCTGCCGAGTGTTTCAGACATCCAACACCTCATTGAGCAGATCCGGACGGTCGGTGACGATCCCGTCGACACCCATGTCGATGAGACGCCGCATGTCGTCAGGTTCGTTCACGGTCCAGAGATGAATGTGGGCCCCGGCCCGGTGGACGGCATCGATGAGCTTGTCATCGATCGTGGTGCCGCGGTAGTCGAACGGGAGTTGGTACGCCTGAACCTTTCGATGAATGGTCCGTCCCGTGCGGGAGGCGACATACATCGACGCCGCCGCCGTTGGGCCCGCGGAGAGAGCAACCCGCCCCCGGGTGATGCGTCGGAACCGAGCGATGCGTCGGTCGATGAACGAGCCGATCAGTGTGCGATGCTCGGCATCGAATGCACGGATCACCTCGGCGACGGCCCACTCCTCGCCGGGATCCTTCAGGTCGATGTTGAGCCGGACGTCCGGCCATGTCCCGTAGAGTTCCTCGAGGGTCGAAATCCCGATTCCGGTGCCGCGCAGCGGGTAGTCGTTCTCCGGGTCGAACCGGTAGGCGGCATCTACGGCCTGGATCTCGACGAGCGTGCGTTCTGAGACCTTGCCCGTACCGCTCGTTGTTCGGTTCAGTTTCGCATCGTGAATGACGACGGGAACGTGGTCGCTCGTGAGCCGAACGTCGATCTCGAGATAGTGATAGCCGAGATCCTCCACGGCCCCGGCGAAGGCGTACATCGTGTTCTCGGGCCACAGGACGCGGCTCCCGCGATGGGCGAAGCGAATCGGGTGTTCGACCGAGAAGAAGTCGCTCAAAGGACCACCCCGCGCTTCACGACGGCGACGACGAGATCGGCGTCGGGCCGGTACGGGATGTGAAGGTGGGTCGGTGCGTCGAGGATGACGAGATCGGCGACGGCGCCGGGGATCAGATGCCCCCGGTCGTCGAGATTGAGAGACCGTGCACTGCCCCTGGTTGCCGCCCACACCGCTTCGTCCGGCGTGAGCCCCATGTTGAGTGCAGCGAGGGCGACCACGAACGGCATCGACTCCACATAGGCCGTTCCTGGGTTGCAGTCGGTGCCGAGCGCCACAGAGACTCCGCTGTCCCAGACGCGCCTGCCGTCTGGATACGGGAGCCTCATCGAGAACGAGACGGCTGGGAGCAAGACGGCCGAGGTGCCGGCATCCCTCATCGCCGCCAGATCCTCGTCGGTGGCGTGGTCGAGATGATCGGCGCTGGCGGCCGAAAGATCGGCAGCGAGAGTGGCTGCACCGACGCGACCCAGTTGGTCGGCGTGAATCCGGATGCCGAGGCCTTTGGTCTTCGCTGCCTCGAGGATGCGACGGGTCTCGGCGACAGTGAAAGCCGCTTGATCATTGAACACGTCGCAGAACCGAGCGAGTGGGGCACAAGCATCGAGCATCTCTCCACAGACGAGATCGACGTAGGCGTCGCGGTCTTCGCGGTACGCCGCCGGGACGACGTGCGCTCCGAGGAACGTGGGAATGACGTCGATCGGGAGCGACTCATCGAGACGACGGGCAACGCGGAGCATCTTCTCTTCCGTTGCGACGTCGAGGCCGTAACCCGACTTCACCTCGACGGTCGTCGTCCCGTTCGCCAACATCCGCCACACACGTTCCGCTGCCGCTTCATAGAGGTCGTCCTCAGACGTCGCCCGTGTGGCCTCGACCGTCGAGAGGATGCCGCCGCCCGCGGCCAGGATCTTCTCGTATGACTCGCCGCGGAGTCGCCGGGCGAATTCGTCACTGCGATCTCCTGCGAACACGAGATGCGTGTGCGGGTCGACGAATCCCGGGAGCACCGCGCCCCCTCCGGCGTCGAGTCGCGGAAGATTCCTGTAGTCGGCGGGGGTGTCAACTTCGGGTCCAACCCACGAAACGAGCCCGTCGACAACGGCCACGGCAGCATCGGTCGCGAGCCCAAGCAACCCGCCGAGTGCGGGGTCATTGGTGGCAAGCGACCCAATGTTGAACACGAGCAACGAGTTCAAGAGCACCCCCGTATCTTCCCTCCACTCAGAAGAGAGTGGTAGCGCCGCCGGGCGCTGACGAGCGGGTTCAGACCTCTGCCTGTTGCCTGTTGTCGGTCGCCGGTCATCTGTCGCCTGTCATCTGTCGCCTGCTGCCTGTTCGCTGTCCGCTGTCCGCTCATTCCCACATCGGGATCCTGACCCCATGCTGTCTCGCGACCACTTCAGCCTTCGGGTAACCCGCATCGACGTGCCGAATGATCCCCATGCCGGGATCGTTGGTGAGCACCCTGGCAAGCCGTTTCGCACCGTCTGCCGTGCCGTCGGCGACGACCTGAGCACCGGCATGGATCGACTTCCCCATCCCGACGCCACCGCCATGGTGCACCGCCACCCACGCGGCACCGGAGGCCGTGTTCAGCAGGGCGTTGAGAATCGGCCAGTCGGCGATTGCGTCCGAGCCGTCGCGCATGGCCTCCGTCTCGCGATAGGGGGACGCAACCGAGCCTGAGTCGAGATGGTCGCGCCCGATGACGATCGGTGCCCGCACCTCGCCTGATGCGACCAGCTCGTTGAACGCCTCTCCTGCGCGATCCCGTTCGCCGTAGCCGAGCCAAAGGATGCGGGCGGGAAGACCCTGGAACTGGACTCGCTCCTCGGCCAGGTCGAGCCAGCGGTGCAGCGCCCGGTTCTCGGGGAAGAGCACCCGGATTGCATCGTCGGTGACTTTGATGTCTTCCGGGTCACCGGAGAGCGCGGCCCACCGGAATGGGCCCATCCCTTCGCAGAACAGGTCGCGGATGTAGGCGGGGACAAAACCGGGGTAGGAAAAGGCATCTGCGAAACCCCCGAGGAGTGCCTCACCGCGGAGGTTGTTGCCGTAGTCGAAGACTTCGGAACCGGCCTTCTGGAATCCAACCATCGCCTCGCAGTGAATGGACATGGACTCGCGTGCCGCCGCGACGTAGGCGTCCGGATCCTCACGCCGAAACTCGGCAGCCTCGGCCACGCTGTAGCCGCGGGGAATGTAGCCGTTGAGCGGATCGTGAGCGGACGTCTGATCGGTGACGATGTCGAATCCAACACCGCGCCGCAGCAGCTCAGGGAAGACCTCGGCCGCGTTCCCTTCGAGGCCGACGGACAGCGCCCGACCCTCCGCCTTCGCGGTGAAGACACGCACGATCGCATCGTCGAGGTTGTCTGCCACCTCATCGAGGTAGCGGTGCTCGATGCGTCGAGCGATGTGCTCGGGGTCGACATCGACGCACAGCGCGACGCCGTCGTTCATGGTGACGGCGAGCGGCTGGGCGCCACCCATTCCACCGAGTCCTGCGGTGAGGGTCACCGTCCCTTTCATGGACCCACCGAACCGTTGTTCGGCAATCGCCACGAAGGTCTGATACGTGCCCTGAAGGATGCCCTGTGTGCCGATGTAGATCCACGACCCCGCCGTCATCTGTCCGTACATGATCAGGCCCTTGGCCTCGAGATCCCAGAACGTTTCCCAGTTCGCCCAGTCGGGAACAAGGAGACTGTTGGCGATGAGCACCCGGGGTGCCATCTCGTGGGTCTGGAAGACGCCGACCGGCTTGCCGGATTGGACGAGCATCGTCTCGTCGTTTTCGAGACTCCTCAGTGTCCGCACGATGGCATCGAAGGCTTCCCACGATCGTGCCGCCTTCCCCCGCCCTCCGTAGACAACGAGTTCGTCGGGATTCTCGGCGACATCGGGATCGAGGTTGTTCATCAGCATGCGGAGAGCGGCTTCTTGGAGCCAGCCCTTGGTCGATAACTCGGTCCCATGCGGGGCTTTGATGATTCTGGACATCGTCACCTCTCTCCCATGGCGGCGCTGATCGCGCCATCTTCGATGAGGCGCGCGACCGCCTCGATGTCGGCGCCGACCGGTCGATCTTGAACGAGGCGAGGGACTTCCCTTCGCACGACGTTGAGAATCGCAGCCGTGCCCGGCGCAGGCTCGAGCGGCGCCGCGCTGCTCACAACCCTGGGCGGCACAAACGAGTTCGACGGCAAGCACGTTCGTCGTATTCCTGATCACGTCGTTGAGTTTTCGTCCCGCACCCCATCCCATCGACACATGATCCTCCTGAGATCCGGAAGTGGGAATCGATTCGACCGATGCAGGATGCGAGAGCACCCGGTTTTCGGCGACGAGCGCCGCCGCCGTGTACTGGGCCAGCATGTACCCGGAGTCGACACCAGGCCGGGTTGCGAGGAACGCCGAGAGACCGTACGACCGCTGTGGATCGAGGATGCGGTCGGTCCTGCGCTCCGAGATCGAGCCGAGCTCCGTTATCGCGATCGCCAGGAAGTCCAATGCGAAGGCGAGCGGCTGACCGTGGAAATTGCCGGCAGAAACCACGTCCCCGTCATCGGCGAAGATGATCGGATTGTCGACCACCGAGCCGAGTTCCCTGCCAAAGACGGCAGCCGCATGTTCGATCGTGTCGCGAACGGCACCGTGGACCTGCGGAGCGCACCGGAGGCTGTACGCGTCCTGCACTCGGTGAGAGAAGTCGTCCCTGTGACTCGCTCCGATCTCTGACCCGTCCAGGAGGCTTTCGATCACAGCAGCGGACCGGATCTGGCCCGGGTGGGGGCGCAGTTGATGGACGCGCGCCTGGAACGGTCGGCTCGAGCCCATCAACGCCTCGACGGAAAGGGCACATGCAGCGTCTGCTGCGGACGCGAAGGTGGCGTGCCCGGTCGATCGCAAGGCAGCCCTGCGCGAGCATTCCCTCGGTCCCGTTCAGCAGACTCAGCCCCTCCTTCGGTTCGAGTTGGATCGGCTCGAGACCTTCTGCCGCAAGCACGTCACCAGCAGGCACCCGCTCGCCATCAACGAGAAAGAACCCCTCGCCGATGAGCGGTAGCGCGAGATGGGCGAACGGGGCGAGATCTCCCGATGCACCAACCGATCCCCGGTCGGGGATCGCAGGAAGCAGGTCTCTGCGGAGCAACTCGATGAGTCTCTCGACGATGACTGGACGGACCCCTGAGTGACCCTGTGCGAGGGTGCGGGAACGGAGGAGCAACATCGCCCGCACCGTCGGACGCTTGAGGAGGTCGCCGACTCCGGCAGCGTGACTGCGAACGAGGTCGTACTGAAGTTCTGTCGCCTGATCGGTAGCAATGCGGGTGTAGGCGAGTGCACCGAAACCGGTGGTGATGCCGTACGCCACCTCATTGTTACCGATGATCCGCTCGACGAGCGAGCGAGCAGGAGCCATGCGGGCGGCGAGATCGGGCCCGATCTCGGCGGTGGCCCTCCGGAAGGCGACGGCGACGACCTCTTCGATCGTGAGCGGCGACCCATCGACGATGACGACCATTGCTCAGCTCCTCTGGTCGAAGTCCGGACCGGCTGCACCAGCCTACCGACTCACAGGGCGGGGACCGCGAGCCCGCGCCGCCGCCCATTCCGCGGGCCCCCAGCGCCGCCCGCGGGGACCGCTACCCAGGGTACGTGTCCCCGTATACGCTGCCCCCAGCCCGCGGAACGGAGCGGCCTGGATTCCGCGGGCTCACAGCGCCGCCGGCGGGGACAGCTACCCAGGGTACGTGTCCCCGTATACGCTGCCCCCAGCCCGCGGAACGGAGCGGCCTGGATTCCGCGGGCTCGCAGCGCCGCCGGCGGGGACACAAACCCTGGGTACGCGGCTCTAGAGGGCGTCGCCGAGGCGGGTGGCTTGCGCTCGGCGCAATCCGACCCTCACCTTCAGCAGCTCGATCTGCTGGTCGGCGTACTTCTCACCACCCTTGATCGGATGGTCGGCAAGCCACGCCTCGATGTCCTTCGCGATCTCCGGTTCCGAACGGTTCGGAAGCAGGTCGAGAATCCGGCGGCCGGTCGCCGGCGGCATCCGATCGAGCAAGTCGTCCCAGTTCTCTTTCATCAATTCCCAGACCCGTGGACCGTTCTCGCGGTGGCCGAACATGATCGCGATGACCCAGAAGGCGTCCTGTCGCCGGATGTCTCCGTCGAGCACCATCTGGAACAGCTTCTCGCTCCCCACCCGGTCCGGAACGACGGCCGCAGCCCGAAGGTACTTCACGACCTCTTGCGGAGTGTCCGACTCGTCGGAGATCTTGAGGAACCGTTCAAAGTCATCGATATCACCGTTCGCAGCCACGATGCTGAGCGCCGCGTCCGCGACCTCAGGATCAACCGCCCCCTCACCCAACCTGACTTCTTCGTGGACGAGGCGTGCCTGGCGCTGCGTTGCGCGATCATCACCCAGGTTGCCGAGCGCCGCGATGAGGGCTCCCCGGAGCTTGCGGCTGCGATCGTCTTCACCCTCGTCCGGGCTCCAGCCCATCTCGTCGGCCTTGTCGGAGACGAGGTCGCGAACGAACCCCTGAAGAGCGGGGCGGACGTCGGACGATGCGATCCGGTCGAGCTCTCCAAGACCGCCGAGGATCCTCTGCCAGACGTCAACCTCATTCTCCCCGCCCAGTTCACCAACGAGCGTCAGGTAGTCCGCCGCGTCGGCACCGCCCTTGAGAACGTCGGCCCACGCGTCGGAGACGGTGGCATACCGCTCCTCGCCGGAGAGCGACGAGAGCCGCCTTCGGATCCCGGCCCGCAGCTCGGGTGAATACGCGACCCTGTAGAAACCATCACCACCGGCGTTGACGACGAGATCATCGCCGGCATCGATCGTTGCACTCTCCTCGCTGAGGAGGAGCCTCTGGTCGCCTTCCGACGATCGGACCAGCACCGGCAGCTTCCACTGCTGGTCGCCGTCACCGAGGTAACGGAACTGCTCCTGGGTGAGCGTGTACGCGCCCGGCTCTCCTTCGACCCTGAGCCGCGGGAAACCGCCCTGGAAGATCCATGTGTCCATGATCTCCATGACCGGCTCACCCGATGCTTCCTCAAGCGCCGACCAAAGGTCTTCGCCGCCGGTGTTGCCGTAGGCGTTCTCCTTCAGGTAGTTGCTCACGCCGAGACGGAACGCCTCCTCCCCGAGGTACTGCTCGAGCATCCGGAGTATCGAGGCCCCCTTCTCGTAGGTGAGCGAGTCGAACATGGCGTTCGCCTCTTCGGGAGAAGCCACGGGGAACTCGATCGGCCGCGTCGCCGCCAGCGCATCGGTCTCCATCGAATGGACCCGGTCCCCGGAGAATGTGAGCCACACCTTCCAGTCGGGCCGGTAGGCGTCGACGCACTTCATGGCGGCGAACGTGGCGAATGCTTCGTTGAGCCAGATTCCGTTCCACCACTTCATCGTGACGAGATCACCGAACCACATGTGGGCGATCTCGTGAGCGATGACCTCGGCCACCCGCATCATCTCGTTCTGCGTCGCCTTGTGAACGTCGACGAGCAGCGCCGTCTCGCGGTAGGTAACGGCCCCGAGGTTCTCCATCGCCCCCCATGCGAAGTCCGGGATAGCGATCTTGTCCATCTTCCCGCCGGGGTACGGGATGTCGTAATACTCGGCGTAGTAGCGCAGAGAGAAGGCGGCGATGTCGAGAGCGAAGTCCGTGAGGTGACCCTTGCCGGGCGGGAAGGCGATCCGCAGCGGGATCCCGTCGACATCGACGGTGTCGGTGACCTCGAGTTCGCCGACGATGAAAGCCACGAGATAGGTGGACATCTTCATCGTGTCGGCGAACCGAACGGCAACCTTGCCATCACCCGCCGGCTCACGGCCGAGCTCAGCCCCGTTCGAAATCGTGGTGAGCCCGTCGTCGACGACGAGGGTCACACCGAAGGTCGCCTTCAGGTCTGGTTCGTCCCAGCAGGGAAAGGCACGACGAGCTTCGGTCGCTTCGAACTGGGTCGTGGCGATCGTCTTCTCGTTCCCGTCGGGGTCCGTGTAGACGGAGCGGTAGAAGCCGCGGAGGTCGTCGTTCAGGATCCCGTCGAACGAGATCTCGAGCTTCCATGGACCGGGCTCCAGGTTCGACTCGACCGTCAACGTCGTCCGCTCTGCATCCTCATCACTCTCGGTCGTGGCTTCGAGTCGTTGACCAACGTCGTTCGAGAAGACGGCAGCGTGCAGGGTCAGTTCGGCAGTGTTCAGGACGATTGCTGAGACTGCTTCAACCACCTCGATGTCGATCACGACGTGTCCGCCGAATGTCGCACCGGCGAGGTCCGGGGTCAGCGCCAGTTCGTAGTGGCTCGGGATGACGGTTCGAGGCAGGCGGTAGTCGGCTTCGGACGGCACGGGATGCTCCTCTTCGCTCGGTGAACGGGCGAATCGTACCGGCTCCTCGGGGCGAGCCTGCTCGTGCTACTCGATTGATCCGTCGTGGCGAACCTCAGCCCCGGTTGGGTCAACCCGGTAGGCACGGCCTTCTCCGGGGGCCAGGTTCTCGAGACGGTGAAAGAAGCCGTTGTGCCGCAGGATCTCGCCGTGAACGTGCTCCGCGCCCCTCGTCGAGAGCACGGCCGTGAGGCTGCAGTCGGCCGGAAGAGCGGGGATACCGAAGTAGCCGGAGCCGGCGGTGAGGTCGTAGTTGACGACGAATACGTACCGATCGGTGCCTCGGGGCATCGTGGTCGGATTCTGTGTCCACGCTGCGATGCCGCGCAGCGTCGTTGCGTCGGGCGGGATGAGCCAATCGGTGGTCGAAGACGCGATCCCCGGCAGAACGGCCTCAGCGAACACGCGAAGATCTGTGACGCGGGCGAAGAGTTCGTCGTTCTCTCCCCAGATGAAGTCGTCACCGAAGCGGGCCTTCGACGGGTACGTGTTCGAATCGCCTTCTTCGCGGAAGACAAACAGCTTCGTGTAGCGCTCGTTCTCGACCGGTTCCCAGTGCACATCCCGGATCTCGAATCCGAGTCCGACATATGACGGCATGTCCGGCAGGAACAGCGCCGTGAACAGTCGAGCCTCGTTGCCCGCTCGATACATTTCGTCGAACCGCGGGTCGTCCTTGTCGGCGGTCATCACCGTGTAGGCGGGAGCGGTCCGTCGCGTCGCCAGATCGTCGAGATACCGCCGGAATCGACGTAGGTACTCGTTGCCGCCCACGACGGTTGACTGCAGGTCGCCGAGCGTGACGTCGGCGCGGGAGGCTTCGAGGTGGTCGAGCTCCTCGCCGAACTGAAAGACGTCTCGCGCCGGGAGGAACGTCTCCGCGAAGTAGCCGAACCACGGAGTCTTCGAGGATCGCTGAATGTGCGTCTTCACGGCGGTGAGAATGTCGTAGTACTCGTCGATGACGTCCGGAACACCGGCGGGGCGCATCTGCACGTGCGACATGTCACCCCGCATGAAGTCGAAATTGCCGATGTGCTGCGTTTCGGCGTAGTGACGGCACACGTAGTCCCACACCTCGACCCGCGGCCGACTGAAGTCGATCTCCCAATCGACATTGTCATCGAGCCTGTCGTACAGCTTGAAGCGGGCGAGCGGTGAGAACACTCGCGACATGTACTCGGGCTCGGAGATGACGAAGTCGGGCCACTCCATCCCGTAACCGTCGACAACGGTGTGGGCCGGATCGGAGTCGATTTCGATGCCTCGGAATGGGACGCCCATGGTGGCGGGGACCGGCTCGAGACCGATCCGCTTCAAGTGCATGATGAGATCAATCCGGCGATCGGTCCGCTCGAAGATGCGATCCTTTTCACCGAACAGCAACCGGAGCCGGGCGCCCTCGTCCAGGTGGAACAGCTGCTCAACGCTCTCAGGCACCGCGTCGCCGCCCAACGCCGGTCCCCGTTCGACGATCCAAGCGAACACGGCCTCCTCGACGGTTCGTGCAAGCCCGTTCGAGTGATCGACGATCCGGCGATCGCTGACGACCATCCACTCGAAGAGGCCGGGCGTACACAGTGTCGGCTCGGAGAAGCGGTCGGTGTGGGGGATGACATCCATCCCAACGGTCTTGCCCATCACATGGAGAAGGTTGGACGTCGCCCGCAGTTGCTTGTCAACCGTGTCCAGGTTCGGTGCGTACTCGTAGAGCTCGTCGGAGAAGAACTCGGTGCTGAGATTCCATGCGGCGAACCCGTAGAGGCTCCGGACGACTCCCGGCTCCCACAGTGGCAGCAGGTGGATCGAGTCTGTCGTTCCGGGCAGCGTCAGCGTGTACTTGACCACGCCCCCGTAGTCCCCGACGGTGCGGACGTTGATGCCGACCATGTTCGTGCGCTTCAGCCACGAGGAGTCCGGCTCATTCGACCGTGGTGAGCGTGCGGCCTCCGGGAGCTCAGCGAGCGGACGAGCGAGATCCACCGCCGTGTCGGACAGAGCGACCGCAATCGCGCCCCTATACCGCCTGACCAGCAGTTCGAGAACAACGCTCAACGGTGTGGCAACAGCATCTTGGGGCCGGAGACCGACAACAAAGGAGGTATCCCCGTTCGCATAGGCCGCCGCTCCGGGATGGCGTTCTGCGGTCATTCCTGAACGAATTCGACGTCGTAGTCCCGGGTGATGATCACGTCGGCCCGGCCGCGATGCCGCGAGATGATTTCGTGCTCTTGCGTGAGGACCTTCTCGATGAACGGGTCGAATTCCTCGCGACCGCGCTTCATGCGATGCTCGATGGTCTCGAGTCGGTTCCGGTCGATGAAGACCCGGCGGTCCACATGGTCACACTGCGACGTGTACACGCCCTCGGCGATGACGACCTGGACCCCTTCGAAGGAGACCTCTTCTTCGTCGATGCGGTTGTCCGAGTAAATCACGAGCGGCTTGACGATCGCAGGATCGCCGGACTGTGCGGCTTGAAGGTGGGCGTCCAGGAGGTCGAGGCGCACCTCCGTGGTTCCCACCCACGCGAAGTTCGCTCGCCGTGCAGCATCGTTGAACTGAGGCGGTAGGACGTAGTAGTCGTCCTGCTGGAGAACCACGGCGTTCACCCCACGCTTCCGGAGCGCGTCGGCCAGCGCCTGGCCCGTTTCGGACTTCCCGCTGCCTGACTCACCCGCAACCGTCATCGTGAAGCGACGGGGCGAAGCAAGTATCTCGTCGATAAGACGGCCAACGATGATGTCGGCGGCGCGTCGATGCTCCTCGCCGACGAGGATGATGTCTCCTTGCATGGACGATTCGCTCCAGAATTCTTCAGCGGTGATGGATTGACGGTGATACTACCGATCGCCACGATCCAGGAGTCGATCGCGACTGGGGCCGGACCCGCAGATCCACGGACTCGGCGATTCGGCAGATCGGTGATCGCAGAAGGGGCGCTCATTGTCTGTCCCACCGCCGGGGGGGGACATGTCGGAGGAACGCATGGAGACGCGTCATCCGCCTATCGGCGCGCTCGCTCAGTCGGTGCCGATCGGAGGCTCAGCGAGGCGGAGGATCCAGAGGCCGGTGTTCAGGTCGGAGACGTAGATGAGATCGTCGACCACGTGAACCGACCACACCAGCGGCATGGCGATGTTGCCGTTGGGAGAGGCGAAGTGACGCTGCGGATCGACCTTCGTCGGAGGAACGAAGGATGCCACCTCGACGAGTGCTGTCGGATCCGAGAGATCCACGACGCGCAGCCCGCCGGAGAGCCATGCGGCGTAGAGATAGTGACCGGCCGTCACAGCTTCATGGGCCGTATAGAACCCGTCGAGTGCCAGCCGGCCTTCGACGTCCGGTAGCGCATCCTCGATCGAGTAGACGGAAGCCAGAGACGGATCAGCCTGTCGCGCCGCGTCAAACACCACGCTGATCCCCCATGACCCCGTCCCTACCTCGTCATCAAGTGGGTCGAGATCCCGATGATTGACGATGAGGACTCCGGTCTCCGGATTGAACGTCGTCGAGTTCGACTTTCCTTCCCGATACCCGAGCGAGGCGGTGCGACCGATCGCCTCTGGCTGCGATGGGTCGGATAGGTCGAGAACGACAACCCCGGCATCCCAGTGAGCAACGAAGGCGCGCTCCCCGTCCGGATCCACGGTGATGCTTCGTGCGTGGAATTCCCTTGGGTCGGCACCGTCGACAACAGCCTCGCTGACCGTCGCCGGAGTGTCGCGTCGGAAGTCCCAGTCGGACACGTCCACGGGATTCGCCGGATCGGTGACATCAACGATGCGAACGTCGCCGAGGGCATCGGGATGATCGAGGAATGAATTCGGTGCCGCGGCCACGACGAGGACCCGGTCGTCTTCGACCCACACGTCGAAGCCATGGATCCCCAACGTTCCCGCACCCGTCTCATACGCGCCGAGTTGCACCGGCAGGGAAGGATCCGTGACGTCGTAGAGAGCGAAACCGCGGAAGCCATCCGCAACTGCGGGATCGCAGACTTGGTGTCCGATGATGGCGAGATCTCCCGAGAATCGGTCGGTCTCGATCGTCCCCGCCCACACGGCTTCTGTGCTCGTGCCCGGATAGTCCTCCGAGATGACTCCCGTCTCCACCGGCTCCGAAGGGTCGGTCACGTCGTAGCGCCGGACACCGGTCGCGGGGCAGGCTTCACCCCGGCCGAGCGTGCTGAGATAGGCGACGCCGCGGTGAACCCAGATGTCCGCGTTGAAACCGCCGGCGGGTTCGACGTGGCCGACGACGTCGAGCGCGATCGTGACCGGGTCGTCGGTGACGTCCGGAAGCACATAGAGCGTTGTCGGGCTTGTCTTGCCCGTGAGGATCGGGTACGGGTTGACAGCGGTCCCATCCGGCATCCGCACCTCGAAGTGCAGATGGGGTGCCGTGGAGCTGGCGTTGCCGCTGGTCCCGACGAATCCGATGACGTCACCGGCAGCGACGTTGGCTCCGACAACGACCTCCGGAGGCGTTCCCCAGGTGAGGGATTCGTCGATGACCGGCACCTCCGTACAGATGACGTCCGCAGCCGCGGCGTTACCAGTCGTCGCACCATCGGCTGCTGCGTCCTCAACCGGGACAACTTCGCATACGGGTTCTGCAACGGGAGGGGGAGGAGGCACATCGTTGTTGAGGTGGAGGTATCGCGTATGCCAGCCATCGGCGTGCTGGATCTCGACGTAGAGGCCAGCCTTTTGTCCCACATCAACACGGGAGATGACGCCGCTCGCCGCAGCACGTACCGGAGTCGTCTTCGGTGCGGAGATGTCATTGCCCTTGTGGAGGCGGCCGCCATCGTCCCTGATGGCTCCGAACGTGTCGGAGAAGCGGTAGCTGCCCTCGAGGGGGAAACCGAGGGAGAACGGGGGTGCGTAGAGCGACGGATCGCCACCCGGCGCACCATCTGTCTCGGCGTGGGCCGGAACGGTCAGGCCTACCAGCATGAGCGCCGTGACCAGCGGCACGAGGAGAGCGCGTCGAAAGGTCGATGCCCGCATGGAACCATCGTACCGACTCGGAACAGAGGAAGGGTCGTCAATCACCGCCCGCCTACCCCTGTTGCTCGGTCTCCCCGGTCTTCACCGATTGGATATCTTGACCGATCAACATACGCTCGATCGTCTGCGTCAGGAGTTCGTAGGTGACCGGACCAATCACCTTGCCGACGACGATTCCGTCGCGGTCGACGAAGAAGGTCTCCGGGAGACCGGCAACACCGTACGAAAACGCAGCACGCGAGCCCTGATCGATGGCATATACCGTCTCCGGACTCTGGCCGTACTGGTCGAGATAGCCGATCGCCTGAGTCTTCTCGTCCTGTGTGTTGACAGCGAAGAAGGTCACGTCGAAGTCCGAGTACTCGGATGCACCGGCATTGAGTGCAGCGTGCTCCTGGCGGCACCCGGTGCACCACGACGCCCAGAAGTTGACCACGACCACATCGCCGAGGTAGTCCGAGAGCCGAGCCTCCCCGTCTCCTTCAAGTTCAGCCAGATCGATTTCCGGTGCCGGCTTGCCGACCAGTGCCGAACTGACAATGGTCGGATCCTCACCGAGACTCGATCCCAACGCGATACCGACCACGACGACGAGGAGACCTGCGACGATCACCAGCCAGACGATCTTGTTGCTCACGATCTCGCCTCTTCGAGCATCGTCGTTGCCTCCGCCCGCACGTCGGCGGGGATCGACTCATAGGCCAGCAACAACTCGAGGGGCTCCACCACGCCGGCCATGTCGCCGAGCTCGAATCTGATGTTGGCGAGGAACCAGTACGCCTGCGGATAGTCGGGCTCGACAGCGAGTGCCCGCACCACAAACGGCTCCGCCAACTCGGCTTCCCCTGAGACGAACGTCAGCCATCCGACTCGAGCAAGAGCAGCAGCGTTCTCCGGCTCTTGGTCGAGCACGATCATGTAGTGCTCGACCGCTTTCGAGATATTGCCTTCCTCCACGTAGCGCTCGGCGAGTGCGATCCGCATGCCGACGATCTCAGGGTTCTGCGCAACGACCGTCTCCATCTCACTTGCCGTGACGGAAGACAGATCCGTCCCGCTTTGGCCTCCCGCTACCTGCCCTTCCAGGACCTCGGTTGCGATCCCGTCGGTTACTTCGCCTGCCGGTGTCCGCTCCTGGATCGACATCACGGCCACTACGACGACAACCACCGCAGCGATTCCGACGACTGCCGTTCCGATGATCGCTCGACTCTTCGACCGACCTTCCCGGGTGTTGGCTTCGGCGGCGTTGGATTCCTGCTTCGCGCCACCGACGAGTTGTTCCTCGAGCGCGGCTCGCTCCGACCGGCACGCGGCGCGCAAGCGCTCGGCTGTTGCCTCGTCGAACTCACCCGCCTCTAGCTGCTCGTCGATCTCTGCAAGATCACGATCCACCTGTGCGATCTGATCGGCAATGCGTGTAGCGTTCACTTCTCAACTCCTGCCGGGTCACGGTCTTTGCGACGAAGTCCAACGATGGCGACCACACCGACGGCGAGAGCGCCTAGTGGTACGGCCCAAAGCATGATTCCCCACCCGGCGGCCGGTGGATCGAGCAGCACCTGCTCGCCGTAGTTGACGACGAACATGGCGATGATCTCCTCATCGGTACTTCCGGCCTCGATCTCATCGGCGATGCGAATCCGCAGATCCTTCGCGAGGTCGGTCTGTGACCCCGCAAGCGATTCTCCCGCGCAGATCGGGCACTTGAGCCTGACCGCGAGGTTGTAGGCGCGCGCCTCCGGATCCGTTGCCGGGTCGGCGCCCGGCCAGAGCCCCACGACGAGCACCGCAAGAGCGATCACCGGCACGATGAACCATACGAGGCCCCGTCGACGCTCAGACATCTGCACGCTCACGTTGTTCACCCCGCTCCGGCGTCGCAGACTGGTCGCGGCGTTTCCGGCCGAGAGCAAGGGTCCCGCCGGCGACGATCGTGAGCCCGCCGACCCAAACGAGCCACTGCAGCGGGAAGATCAGAACCTTCAAGCGAATGCCACTGTCGGTCAGGGATGCGATTGACAGGTAGACGTCGTCGATCCATGTCGTCCAGACCTGAGGAGTGGTGATCACCTGTCCGAACTTCGGGTACTCGTGGAGCCTCGGTTCGAGGACCGCCCTCGTCGTCGAGCACGTCGAATCGAGGATCGCAATACGAGCACCCTGGACGTTGCGCGTCGGCTCGACCCGCGAGAAAGGTTCGATGTACTTGACGCAGTAGCCCTCGACGACAGCAGTCTCACCGACGGCGAGCGGCACTTCGGTCCTGATCGCCAGCGCCGACGTGGTACCGATCGCCACCGCGATGAGCGCGACCCCGATATGGGCGACCTGTCCGCCCCAGAATCCCCTGTCGTTGCGAACCGTGGAAGCGAGGGCAGTTGGCCACGACTTGCCCCCTCCATGAGCCCGCGACGACTGATGCAGGTAGAACGCCACGATATTGGCAATAACGAAACCTGCGAGGCCGATGATCACGATGACGGACACCGAACCGACCCCGACGAGTACCGAGATGGCGGCGACCGCGAGACCGACATTGAGGCCGACTCGCGTTCGCTGCCAGAGCACCTTTCCGCTCGCGAGCCGCCATGGCGCCGTCGATCCGGTCCCGATCGCGAGCAGCACCAGGATGGCGAGCGGAACGGCCACACGGTCGAAGAACGGCCGACCGACGGCAACTTCCCTCCCCGTGAATGCCTCGACGAGGAGCGGATACAGCGTGCCGAACAGGACCGTGAATCCGAACAGTGTCATCAGCAAGTTGTTGAGCAGGATGAACCCCTCGCGTGAGACCAGCGAGTCAAGTCGCGGGGACGAGGCGACGGTGCTCGCCCTCGCTGCGAACAGTCCGAACGAACCGAAGACGATGAGTCCGAGGAAAATGAGCAGCACCGGTCCAACGACGGACAGACTGAATGCGTGAACGGAGGCGATGACGCCGGAGCGCGTGAGGAACGTTCCGAAGATCGTCAGGGCAAAGGTGACGATCACCAGCACGAAGTTCCACGCCTGGAGCATCGAACGGCGGCTCTGGACGATGGCAGAGTGGATGAACGCCGTTGCCGCGATCCATGGCAGCAGTGCCGCGTTCTCCACCGGATCCCATGCCCAGTAGCCGCCCCAACCGAGGACCTCATAGCTCCACCAGCCGCCGAGGAGGATGCCTGCCGTGAGGAAGATCCAAGCCACGAGTGACCAGCGATGGGTGCGGTCGAGCCAGACCCGACCGGTATCCGACCGGATCAGCGCAGCGATAGCGAAGGCAAACGGGACGGTGAATCCGACGTATCCGACGTAGAGCAGCGGCGGATGGACCGCCATCAGAATGTGATTTGCCAGGAGCGGATTCGGCCCGATCCCGTCGAGCGGCGCCGCCGTCGCACTCAGCGGGAACCAGGACGATGCCGCGCAGAACCCGTTCACGACCTCGGTACACACCTCGAAGGGGTTCGCGGCAGTTGCCATGAGACCGAACCAGAACACAGCAACAGCGCCGATGATGCCGAGAGCGAGCACCCCCAACCCATCCCCCGCCCGCAGCTTCCGCCATACGAGCCACGTGAATACGGAGAGCATGAGTCCCCAGAGCAAAACACTGCCAGCGAGAGCCACCCAACCCCCGGCCAGAAGGAACACGAACGGCGTGGCAAGTGCGGTGTTCTTTGCGACGTAGGCGATCGAGAAATCGTGCGTAAGGATCCCGATCTCGAGGAGAGTGAATGCAGCAACACCACCGAGGACAAGACCGATAGCCGGAATCTTGACTCGCGCCGGGTCTGGGTTTGGTGATCTCGAGACGCGCACGCCTTGGATGGTGAGCGCTATCGCCGAGACGAGAGCGACAATGATCGAGAGATACCCCGCTGCAGCGATCACGCCTGACCCGATCCGTCTCCGGATGGATGCTCAGGATCGTACTCACCCTCGTCCGACGTGTAGCTCTCATCGTGCTTCACGAGCATCGTGTCAGAGTGGAACTGGCTCCCATCCCACGTCCCTTCAACCACGACGCCGATACCTTCCTGGAAGAGCTGCTGAGGCGCGCCGATGTAGAGGACGGTCACGGCCTCTCGGCCGTCCGTCACCTCGAACGAGACTCCTCCGGTCGTGTCGGTGACGGTGCCCGGGACGACCTGACCCCCGAGTCTGAGCCGTGCATCACCGGGAACCTGCGCCGAGAGTTCGGTCGGGGTGTTGAAATAGACCAGACTCGAATTCAGGCTGACCACGAGTGTGGCAATCACAACGACGACGATCGCCGCGGGCAGAACGAACTTCCAGTAGCGCTTCACTCGTAGTCTCCGATGCTCCGACGATTGTTTCGAATCCTCATCACGATCGACGCCGCGTACAACCCGAGACTTCCGTATGCGACGCCGTATGCGAATGCGACCCAGCCCCAGTCGCTCACAACGCACCACCGAGCTGGGGGACGGTGACTGCCTCGCCGGCAACCGGCCGTTCGATCGAGCGCTCGCACCGCGAGGCGGCGCTCCTCGAGGTGGATAAGTTCGATGCGTTTCACCATTAGCGCCGCGTAGACAATGGTGAAGGCCACGACACCGACAATGAGGGCAGTGAGCATCAACGGATCCTGGATCGCCGGGCCGTCGGGACGAATGAGTGAAGGAGGTTGGTGCAGCGTGCGCCACCAGACGACCGAGAAGTGAACGATCGGGATCTGGATCGCTCCGAGGACGCCGAGCACCGCCGCCCTCGATGCTCTCGCTATGGGATCGTCGGTGGTCCTCCGCAGAGCCAGATAGCCGAGGTAGACGAAGAACATGATGAAGGTGAGCGTCAACCGGGCATCCCACGTCCACCACACTCCCCACGTGGGCTTCGCCCAGATCATTCCGAGGGCGAGTGCAAGGCCGGTGAAATACACGCCGATCTCAGCGCTGGCAGCCGCGACGCGATCCCACCGGAGGTTCTTGGTGAGTAGGTACGCCAGGCTGCCGACAAACGTGACGAAGAACGCCGTGTAGGCGAGCCATGCCGCGGGGACATGGACATACATGATACGAACGAGATCGCCCTGCACGGAGTCGGCAGGACTGACCATCGAGAGCGTGAACACGACGGCGAGAGACAACCCCATCACCACCCACGGCCACCGCCGGCTCCACGTCTGCACCGTCATCATGTCTCCTGTAGAGGTCGGGAGGACACCACCCCGATGATGGCCACCACCAAGACGACAGCAACCATCAACAACACCCAGGAGACGATACCGTATCCTCCGAGTAACCCGTCGTAGGTCTGGGTGGCTCCCAGCAGCAGAGGAACCGACAGCGGGGCAACAAGAAGGGGAACCAGGGCCGTTCCTGCGCTTGAACTGTTGACGATCGCACCGGTGAGGGTTCCCAGAAGCGCAAGACCGATGGCGACGATCAGCATCGTCGCGAGAAGCCACAGTGGGCCGATGATCGAGATGTCGTAGAGGCCGACGGCGACGACGCCGACTACCGATTCGAAGATCATCAGAAGGATCGCCGAAGAGACGGTACGACCGACGAATCCGGCCGCCGGGTCGAGGCCGAGCAGTGCCGAGGCGTCCTGCTGCGGCAGGGTCTCCATCGATGACCGCCCGACGGAAACGAGCACCCCGAACAGCATCACGATCACCCAGTACATCCCCGGTCCGATCTCGCGGAGCAGCACGGCGTCGGTCCCGATCGCGAGCGGGACGAGGAGGAGGGCAATCGTACCGAACGGAATGGTGATCCACAGCATGTCTCCTCGACGCCGCTCCCGGAGGAGATCACGGTCGACCACAGCGCGCACCTGAAGCCAGAATCCGGTCGTCATGACAGCGTGCCCCCGGAGAGTTCGACCGTTCGGTGAGCAATCTTGTTGATACGGTCACGGTCGTGAGAGACGACAACAACGGCACCGCCTTCTGCGGCCTTCCGTTCGATGAGTCCCTCAACGAGATCAACAGCATCGCGATCGAGAGCGGAGTGTGGCTCGTCGAGGAGCAGGAGCGAGCGATCGATCATGAGTTCCCTGGCGAACTCGGCGCGCCGCTGCATCCCGTGCGATGAGGCACCGGCGGGTCGGTCGGCCGCGCCCGCCAACCCGACGGCGGCGAGTGCCGTCTCGACCCTATCCGTCGGCACGCCGGCCACTCGTGCCGTGTACCGGAGATTCTCGGCGAGTGTCAACTCTGGGAAGATCCCGGGGACGTGACCGATCATTCCGATCCGGCGACGGACGTCGTACCGATCCGGCAACGTCAGGTCGGCGCCGAGCACGGTCCCCGAGCCTTCTGCCGGTCTGATCAACGTGGCGATGAGGCGCAGAGCCGTGGTCTTGCCTGCCCCGTTGGAGCCGAACAGTCCGACCACCTCGCCTGCGTTGATCTCGAGGTTGACGTCTCGCAGGATCTGTGTCGATCCAATCCGAACGCCGACGCCGTCGAGCGCAACCAATGGCCCAACGAGACCATGATCCTCAGCGGGCAGGTTCGTCACGCGCCGCCCATCTTCCAAGTGGCCCACCAGTTCTCCTCGCGTCCAGTCCGCTTCATACCGACGCTGCAACCGGGGCGACTCTACTGTCCGTGCGACCGGTGGGGAGGCCGCGGGCCGCCGGGGTAGCTGATGGTCCGAATCGACCCGTCGCTTCCGACATCGCTCACGGTGCCGAGGTGATCCACGCCTCCCGGAATCGTGTCCGATCGGCTTCGAAGTCCGTGACACCATCGACGTGGCACCGGACACAGGTCCTGATTGCGTGACACGTGAAGCACGTTCGCGTCCCCGTACTTCACCACATCGGGATGTGCGGCGAGCCAGGGCTCGTCGAGGTCGCCTCCGGGGTGGTGACAAGTGTCGCACTCGGTACGCGCGTCGACGCTCTCATCGGATTCGTGACACAGCACGCACCCGTCTCCCTCGTCTTCGAGGAAGGCGGCCGCATGGTCCGCTTCGTTCCATCCGTCGGGATGGGGCAACTCCACACCGTGACAAGCGGTGCAAAAGTCCGGCTGGACGTGGCACGTCGAGCACGACTCGCCACCTTCGTGGTTCACAACGTCCGGATGGGCGGTGAGCCAGGGGTCATCGACAGCCCCGCCGGGATGGTGGCACGTGTCGCAGTCGCTGCGTGCCGCGCCGATCGCGGCGGACCCGTGACAGGCCATGCAAGCTTCTTCCCCGCCTTCCAGGGAGGCGCCGGCATGGTCGTCTTCATTCCAGCCGTCGGGATGAGGCATCTCCAAGCCGTGGCACGTATCGCAGAACTGCTCCTGGGAGTGACACGACGTACACGCGAGCTCTGCGTCGAATAGGGCAGTCCCGTGTGCCCTGCCCCACTGCGCGTCCAGATGGCTCGGCGGCCTGGGTATCACCGAGAGAGGGTGACAGGATGAGCATGGCAAGGGGGCAATGGCATCGATGCCGTGGCAGTCATAGCAGGTGTCCATGGAGGGTTTGACGGTGCTTGCGTCCACATGCGACTCAACCGGGTGGCACGATCCGCAGCCGACGGAGTCAGATGCGGCGTCGTGGTCGTCGTGATCGAACGTCAAGGTCTCGGGACGGTTGGTGGAACGAATCTCGTCAAAGTCGGCGTGACACTCGGAACACACAACGAACTCGCTGTTGCTGACCACCGTGGTGGACGGGGGCGGCACCTCGTCGGACGACGCGCTCCCGCCGAAGCTGCAGCCGGCGGCGAGGATCGCGATGAACATGGCACCGCCCGAATACCAGGTACGCCTGATCATCCGAAGCCGTCTCATGCTCCCGCACCCGCTCCCGGGGTAGCGCTCATGTCCCGCGCTCTGGCCGTCGCGACGCAGTGCGGCCGGGCAATGCTGTCGCGACCGGCGACAGCCACACGGACTCGCGTGGCCACCTTCTGTATTTGATGCATCGCTGACGTCCTATCTCCGCTCGATGCGCTCTCGCCCACGCCTCGTTGTGATCCAACGGTATTCACCCTGACCAAGGGGCTGTAGGGCCGAACGGCCGAATTCCTTGGACACCGGGCCGAAGGCGCGACGAGGCGCTTCCTGCCAGCCCGGACGATCGTCATCCGAATCAGAATCCCTGCCACCCTCGGAGCCGGCGTTGCGTGCACAAGCTTGATCGTCGGCTCCTCCTAGTACCCCTCGTTTTCGTTATGACACCCAGTGCAGTTGATTTCCTGCCACTGCTCACCGATGTCGACCGGGTGAACGAATTCGAGGCCGGTGATGTTCTGATCCAGTTCGCCGAGGTCGTCCGACGGTCCCTGCGCCACGATGGTGTGACATGAGTCGCAGTCTTTTGTGATGGTCGTGCCTGCCTCATCGACCATGCCGGATCCGTGACACCGGAAGCACCCCTCGTTCACGAAGTGACTCAGGTTGTTGACATGTGCCCGGTAGTCGGTCTTCATCTCGGGGAAGAAGTTCCTGCGGTAGATCTCGACCAGCGTGTCGCTGGCCTTCTCGATCTCGCCAGAGAATTCATCGAAACGATCGGGGTACGTGTCCCGGTAGTAGGCGGCGAGTGTGGTTCGAATCGCCTCCTCTGCCTCGTCCTGAGTGTCATATGGGGCGTTCAGCAGCTCGAGCCCGAACCGCCGAACATACGGCAGATCTTGGGAGATGGTCCCGCTTGCCATCTCATTGTTGATGGCAACCGCAGGCGGTAGGAACTTGTGGCTTGGCCGGTTGTGGCAATCGACGCAGTCGAAGACGCGAAGCTCCTGCTCGAAGCTCTCCGGATCCGAATACTGGAGGTTGGGATCCGCGAAGACGCTGACAGAGCCGTCATCACGCGTCACGCGCACCCACGGGATCTCCTGTCGCTGGTCGTCGACCGCGAGATATTCGATCGTCTTCCCAGCGAGCATATGCCAGTGAATGCCGTCGCTCCCGGCATCCTGTGTCCCTGCAGCTCCGCCCACATTGACGGCAAGTTCGACGGTCCACGGCGAGTTCGCTTCGTCAGATCGGTAGTAGTGCTGCGTGACCAGCTTGCGCCCGTAGAACTGGCTGGGCCAGTGGCACTGCTCACAGGTCTGCTGCGCAGGCCGGAGGCTCTCAACCGGGGTCTTGATCGGTCGGTCGTACGTGTTGGTCGCCGTCTTGACGACCTGCCGGATCCCGTCGATCTTCGACCGGACCCAGAATGATGCCCCCGACCCGATATGGCATTCGGCGCACAGCACCTGCGCGTGCGGCGAGTTCTGGTACGTCGTGTTCTCGGGTCCCATGACCGTGTGACACGTCTCCCCGCAGAACGCCACAGAGTCCGTCGTTTCGTACCCTTTAAAACCCGCCCATCCGGTTCCGATCAGAATCACGGCGCCGAGACCAAGGAAGAGCCACAGGCTCCGCATGTACCTCGGACTGGACGGCTCGATGCGAAGGTTGAAGCGCACGTTCTCGCCTCGATCCCTCGCGTTCATCACCTGCAGGCGAATCGCCAGCAGGAACAGAATCAGGCCGACGATCGCGACGGCGGGAACGGCGAAGTACGTGACGAGCGATCGATAGGCGTTCTCAGAACCCGACGTGATGTCGACGACGACCATCAGGACGAAAGCAAGGGTGCCGCCGAGCACCAGAGCTCCACCTACGGCAGCGAGGGGATGGCGGTACAGGCTCCTCGCTTCGACCGAAGGCTCGGAGGGTGGCGTCTCAGAGGGCATCGGGTCGGTCGGTGGTTCTTCGTTCCCCACTAGAGCCCTCCTTGGTGCCGGAATCCTAGCAACGTTCCCTCAGGCGGTTTCGAGACATGCGCTCGCGTGATGCGCCCGAGAACATTCGCGCTCGCACCGTGCCGGTCGATGATCGATGCCACACCGAGCCCTACGGTTCGACCGTCGGCGGAGCGGCGTCCGCCGACGGGGGCACGGTTGCCGGAGCGTATGGCGTGTAGACCTCGGAGCCGGAGGGCGGAGGAGTAACGGTCGTGATCGCGCCCTCCTGGTAGGACAGGAACAGCAGGACGGACGCCGCCGCCAGAATGACGATGGCCCCGTACACCGGGAAGAAGATCCGCCGCCTCCGGCGCAACGTCTCCGGCGGAATCGTGATCGTCCTCTCACCGGATCTGATCGCCTCGAGTTCTAGTCGATGCTCCTCGTACATCTCCTCCTCGGTCAGATACCCGGTGAACATCGACCGATTGAAAGGCTGCACGTAGACGAAGTACATGTGCCATACGAGGATCGCCAACACCGCCAGGATCGCTTCCCCACCGTGAGCGGCCTTCGCCGCCGGGATGAGTTCGCCGGGAAGAATCTCAGTCGTTGCGATCGGATTCCACATCATGAGGCCCGTCACGGCCATAAGAACCGTGCCCCAGATGATCGACCAGTACTCCGCCTTCTCGGCGAACGTGAACTTCCCCTGATGCGGCGGATCGGGTCGAAGGTTGAGGTTGAACGAGACAGATCGCATGGCGGCGCGGACGTCGTTGAACCCGGGAAGCATGTGACGGCCGGTCCGCTTGACGAAGAAGCGATACCCGGCCGTGCCCAAGTGGTACGCCGTCGCGATCAGCGCCGCGACGGCGAGCGACCGGTGGATGAACCGAGTGCTATTGATCCCGCCCAGGCCGGTGATGATGACTTTCGGGAACCATGACTCCGACCATGTCTGCACCAGTCCAGTGATGGCCAGGCCGGTGAACACGACGACCTGAACCCAGTGTTCGAGGCGGTCCGAGAGGGAGAACCTGGGGTATCGACGCTGGGCGGAGTCGTCAGACACTCTGCACTGCCTTTCTTCTCCGCCGGCGGCCGGTGACGTCGATGGTGATGTAGATCAGCATTCCACCGATCACGACCGGAATGACGATCCGGTAGAACAGTCTCACGTAGTACACGATCGGCCACTCGGCGGGACTCGCCGAGTAGTGACTCATCCAGGCCTCCGGGAAGGCGGCGTCCGCGTTCGGGTGGCAATTCTGGCACGTTGTCAGGAGATTCTCTTTCGCCACCGTGCTGCCTGCCTCGTCCGCCGATTGAATGTCATGTACGCCGTGACACGAGATGCACACAGGAGCGTTGGTGGCCTGGTCGGGTGTGATCTCCTGGAACAGCGTGATGGTCCTCCCGTGGAAGTCCGCCACATACGTGCTGAACACATCGGTCTTGATCCCGTACTTGCCCATCAACTCCTCGTCCGCATGACAGGAGGCACAGATCTCAGGAGAGAAGAGGTGAAACGTTCCACGACTCGGTCCCGCGATCTCGTGGACGCCGTGACAGTCGGTGCACGTGGGCACATCGGGATTTCCTTCGGTCAGCGCACTCCCGTGGACGCTCTCGGTATATTGGTCGTAGATCTCCGCATGGCAGGACCGGCACGTCTCCGGGATCGCCGTGTGGCTGATCGGGGGATCCGTCGTGTAGTGCGGGTCGTGACAGTCCGAACAGACCGCCGCCTGGTCGTTGCCGTCCTCTCGAGCCTGAGCGTGAACGCTGTCTTCGATGACCACCTGCTCGCGATGGCACACGATGCACGCCTCGGATTTCCGAATCGCATACTCACGACTGTTGTCGAAGGAAGGAGAGTCGTGCGGAATGGCGGTGATCTCCGTGTGACAGAACACGCACTTCATGTTCCACTCGGCGTGGATCGATCGGTTCCATTGATCCTCGTCGATGGTGGAGATCGAGATCCTCACCCGACGGGAGTTCCGTGGAGAATCCCGGTTCGGAGTGGCACTCCAGGCAGGTTGCATTGTCCCACTCAACGGCGACCTGAGCGCTTGCCCGGCACGTGGATCCCACTCCGAGAGCAAGCAACACGGCGGCGAAGATGAGAAGGTTCCTGACCGTTCGATTCACCATCGCCCCTCTGACTCGGCTACACCGTTCGGCAGTCAAACCGTTGCCCGACGAGACGACGGGCTCAGCGTACGCTGAGTCACTCAGACCATTCATACGAGGACCGGCGACATCTCGGCCTATCTCTTGCCGTGCGGTGCCCATCACAGGACAGACGACGGCAAACCACTAGGGACTAACGGCCTATTGTCCGCGCCATCGGACCCTTCGACGCCGACGCTGCAACGCCGGGATACCCGTCTACGCCCGCGAAGGAGACCGTGGGAGTGGTGTTCGGCGGTCGGGACCTTTTCGCGCCGACCTCAATGCGGCCGCCGCCGCGGCCGCCCAGCGGCGTTCTTCAGCCCGCGCGAGCACGACGACTCCCTCAAAGTCGGAATACCCCTAGGGGTATTATGGTTCACATTCCGAGACCGCCATCGAAACGGAGTTCAAAGAACATGGCAACCGTCAACCTGACCAAGGACACCTTCGAGAAGACCATCCTCGACGCCGACATCGTGCTCGTCGATTTCTGGGCCGAATGGTGCGGTCCGTGCAAGATGTTCGGCCCCACCTTCGAGAAGGTGTCAGAGCAATACCCCGAAATCACGTTCGCCAAGGTGGACACCGAGGCGGAGCAAGAACTCGCCGGGTATTTCCAGATCCGATCGATTCCGACGCTGATGGCCTTCAAGGAGCAGATCGGTGTCTTCTCCCAGCCGGGTGCGCTCCCTGAGGACGCCCTCACCGACCTCATCTCCCAGATCGAAAGCCTCGACATGGACGCCGTTCGCAAGGAGATCGAGAGTGACGGCGACACCCACGAGCACGACCACGACCACACCACAACCACGACCACACGGACAGCGTAGTCGGGACTGTTCGAAGACAGCGAAGCGGCCCGGGGAATCTCCCTGGGCCGCTTCTCTCGTCTCAGCAGCGGAGTAGCTGAGTAGCGGAGAGAGATCCTCGCCGACCGTCGACCGGATCGGCTACTCGGCTACTCGGCTACTCGGCTACTCCGCTACTCGACTACTTGTTCACCAAATCCACGATCAACCGTTGTGCTTCGTCCAGGTGCTGGCGTTCGACCATCACGTTGAGGCGGTAGGCGCCGACCATGCCGGGCTCGGTAATCACCGACGCGGGAATGTCCGCTTCAAGCAGACGCCCCCATGCCTCGTCGGCGACGTCACGGTCGGTGAACAGGGCAGCCGCTACCAGGTCGTCGGGTTTCGCCATCAGCCCTCCGCTCCTCCGGTGAAGTTCCACGATGCGAGGTGCATCGTCGGCACATACATGAGGCCAGGGGCGAACTCCGAGTCTGCGAATCGGGCATCGTTTCCGAGGCCCAGAATCGTGTCCTCACCCAACGCATCGACGAACGACTGGGTGAAACGCATGTTGGTCGCCGCGCCGGTGATCCGGCCGTTCTCGATCATGAACGTCCCGTTTCTGGTCAACCCGGTCACGACCATTGTCTTCGGGTCGAGGATGCGGCAGTAGTTGAAGGTCGAGACATAGATTCCACGCTCGACGCCGGAGATCAACTCGTCGACCGATCGGTCTCCCCCTCCCACGAAAACGTTGGTAGGAACAGGTCCCCATCCCTCGGATCCGGGGATGCTGTTCCCGGTCGAAGCGACGCCGAACTTCTTCGCCGTCTTGCGGCTGTGAGCGAACGGCGCGGGTCACACCGTCGGTGACCAGTTCGAGACGACCTTTTGGTGTCCCTTCGGTGTCGAAGGGGACGCCCATCGCCCGCGGATCGGTGACGTCATCCCACATCTGGAACTGCTCATCGAATTGCCGCGATCCAAGGTCGACGAACGACTGTCCTTCGGAGAGCATCTTTCCGTTGAATCCGTAGAAACCGAGGAACACCGCAAGTGTTCCCACGGCATCAGGAGCCAGAATCACTTCGTACTCCCCCGGTTTGGCGTCGAAGGGGGTCGCCGAGTCGATCGCGCGCTGCGCTGCGACCGCACCGACTGCGGCACCGTCAGATCTCCGATCGCGACCGACGCGGCGTGACCGGAGCCGGCCGACGTCCCGGTCTGATGGATCCCGTCGATGATCGCCGAAGTACTCCGTCCCGAAACGACGTGACCGGCCGAGTTGGCGAACGCCACCGACTGTCCTTCGGTCTGGCAGTACCCGGCTGCGAGCAGTCCGTTGCCTGCGTCGACGAATGCCTTGACGAGTTCGGCTCGCGCATCCGGCGATGCGTCATAGGTCGCGTCGTCCGCGTGCTCGATCGCCGGCAGCGATACGGGAGCGGTAACGCTCGCCCAGTCATCGTCCACCGGCTGCATCGTCGCGGTCTCGAGTGCGGCGCCGACGAACGCGGCGAGAGCGTCGTCACCCGTCGCCGTGGTCTTCGAAGATGCAACACGGCCGTCGATCGCGACGCGAAGGCTCACGGCTTCCCCCTCTTCTGCCACATTCTGATGGATGAACGAATTGGCGAATCGGGTCAGCGCCAGGTTCCCGGTAGAGGCAAGCACTTCGGCCTCGGCGCGGTCTCCGACGAGGTCCAGAATCTGTTCGGTGAGTTGAGTCTCTCTGCTCATCCTCGCACCCCCACCCGCACGTTGCTTGAATCTCGCCGGTGCCGCCGAGTGTCCGGTGTGCGCGACCTGCATCGGCTGGCCCTTGCCGCAATTCGGCGTCCCCAGTGAACCCACTCGTCGCCTCCGGCGAGCCGGTCGAGGCTCGCCCAGAACACGGGGCCGATGCCGGTGTAGGTTGGATTCTTGAGCATCCGACCCAGCTTCCCGTCTTTGACCTCCCACGCGATCTCTGTCCCGAACTGGAAATTGAGGCGTTTGTCGTCGATCGACCACGAGCGGTTCGTCGACATGTACACGCCGTTCTTCGTGTCAGCGATGATCTCCTCGAGTGACGAGTCACCGGGCAGGATTCCGACGTTGGTCATCCGAACCATCGGCAGCCGGTTGTACCCGTCGGCCCGCACCATGCCGCCCGGAGGGAGTCCTGCCATAGCCGCAGAGTCACGACCAGAGAGAACCCCGACCCAGGTGCCGTTCTTGACGATATCGACCGGCTGTGCCCTTGTCCCCTCATCGTCGTAGCCGAACGTGCCGAGAGCGCCGGGGATCGTGGCGTCTGCGGTGATGTTCATCAGCTCCGATCCGAACTTGAACGTGCCGAGCTTTGGGAGTTGAAGATGCGACGTGCCGGCGAACGCTGCTTCCCATCCCAGGATCCGGTCGAGTTCGATGGCATGACCGACCGACTCGTGGATCTGGAGCGCAAGTTGGGACCCTTCCAGGATGAGATCGGTCTCCTGTTCCTCCATCTCATCTGCTGCGAGCAGGGCCGCTGCCTCTTCGCCGATTCGTCCGGCGTTACCAGCGAAGTCCCACTTGCGGATGACCTCGTAGCCGCCGGTCTCGTACTGGCCAAACGACTGCGGGTAGGAACGCCGCTGGCTTTCGCTCTCGCCGAGTGCCGTGGCATCGATCCCGCCGCCCGACTCGACGAGGTGCTGGTGGATGCGGTGACCTTGGGACGATACGAACCACTTGTCGGTGTCGTAGAAGGTGAGATTGCCGGTTGCGATGGCGATCCCCTCGACCTCCTGCATCGTCTTCGTTGCACCGATCAACAGGTCGACCTTCTCCGAGAGAGGCACCGTGAACGGATCTTCGACGTATGGCGTCTGGTAGGTGTCCTGAACCACGTCGACGTCGGCGAACTGCATGGGATCGCCGGGGACCGTGGCAGAGGCGCGAGCGATCTCTGCGGCCCTCTCGCCGGCGACGATCGCCGCCCGGAGCGAGAGATCGGCAGTGGCGAAGAAGCCCCACGAGGATCCGATGAGCGCCCGAACACCGACACCCGCCTGCTCCGTGCGCTCGAGTGATTGCACCGCCTGGTTCTGCACATCGATCGACTCTTGCTTGGAAATGACGACCCGTGCGTCGGCGTAGGTGGCTCCTGCGGCGAGGGCGCTTTCAACTGCTGCTGTGGCATATTCGAACATGGAGTCCAGGCTAGCGACCACACGCGTGGTGTCTGGCGTTGATACGGGCGGGATATCGTCCGGATCAACGCCGGAGTCCAGGGGGCTCGCAGGACACGACTTGCATCTGCTCCACCGACCGCGGAGACTGCGGAGATGGACCGGGAACGCACGTTCGAACTGACCCGCCGATACCTCAACGCCGGGAAGATCGAGACCTATGAACGCTACGGGTTCGATGCCGTGATGGGCCGGCGCGAGGGCATCCCGGTTCTGGGACGCGTACGACGACCGATCGTGGATCAACTGTCACTGCAACGGAGGCGTCTTCAACCTTGGGCACCGCAACCCGGCGGTGCTTGCCGCCGTGCAGGCTTCCCTCGAGGATCGAGACATCGGAAACCATCATCTCCCGGCGCCATCCCGAGCAGAACTCGCTCGTCGCCTCGTCGCCACGACCAACGGCGTACTGCCCGGTGTGGTGTTCGGCGTGTCGGGAGGAGAGGCCAACGACCTCGCCATCAAGGCCACCCGGGCCGCGACGGGACGTATCGGGATCGTCTCGGCCACCGGCGGCTTCCACGGTCACACCGGCCTGTCCCTCGCGGCAGGCGACGCCGAGTACCGGACACCGTTCGGCCCGAACCTACCCGGCTTCATGCAGGATGCCATCAACGACGTCGATGCCATGGAAGCCGCGATCGACGGAGACACGGCAGCCGTCATCCTCGAGCCGGTACCAGCAACCCTGGGCATGCCGATCCCCGACCCCGAGTACTTGCCCACGGTGCAGCAGCTCTGTCGCGAACGGGGAACGAAGCTGATCCTCGATGAGGTGCAAACCGGTCTGGGACGGACCGGCAGGATGTGGGCGTACGAGAACTGGGGCCTCGAGCCGGATGTGCGTCGTCACGGGGAAGGGCCTCTCCGGTGGCATCTACCCGATCTCCGCCACACTCATGACTCGCGAGATCCACTCGCTCTTCGACACCCATCCGTTCACCCATATCTCGACCTTCGGGGGTGCCGAACCGGGTGCAGCCGCTGCACTGGCGGTGCTGGATCTCGTGGAAGCACCAGGGTTCCTTCAGCACGTCACCGGCCTCGAACAGCGTTTCGTGTCGGGACTCAACGACATGCCGTTCACCGTCCGGCATCTCGGCCTGATGATGGCTCTCGCGTTCCCCGTACCCGATGCGGGAATGGTCGCGTCGAAGATGCTCTTCGACGCCGGACTGTTCGCGATCTACGCCAATAACGACACGTCGGTCCTCCAGTTCCTCCCGCCGCTCGTCACCTCCGAGGACGAGACCGACGAGATCATCGGCGTCATCCGATCGGTCTTCGGATGAATGAGGCGCTCGTCGACCTCGAACGGAAGGTCGCCGATGCCCTCGTCACCGACGACCGATCCGGCATCGATGTGCTCGGCTACGGGGAGATCTCGACCGTCCTCGGCGTCACCGTTGGCGACCGTTCGTACGCCTGCAAGCGCCTTCCGCCCTTCCCCGCGGCTGCGATTGATCGCTACCGCGCCACCTGCACCGCCTATCTCGTGGCACTCGGTGAGCGAGGCATCCGCACAGCGTTGTCGACGATCGAGATCGTGGCTACGCAACACGGCCCCGTTGTCTACTGCGTCCAACCGCTCGAGGACCGACTGCTCGTCGATCATCTCCGAGATGTCGATCCGGATGAGGTCGTCGCCCTCGCGGCCCGACTCGTGGCGACCATCGCCCAATTCATCGACGAGCGGCACGGCCTCGACGCTCAGATCTCGAACTGGGCGCTCGACACGGATGGCGGTTTCGTCTACATCGACGTGACCACACCGCTCATCCGCGACGAGGCCGGCGCAGAGATGCTCGACACCGACCTGTTCCTTGCGTCCCTCCCGGCGCTTCTTCGACCGGTTGTCCGTCGGTTGCTGCTCCGCGAGATCCTGAGCCACTACTACGACGCAAGAGCGGCGCTCGTCGATCTGATCGGCAACCTCAAGAAGGAGCGGCTCGGGGCCGCCATCCCTCCGTTCCTCTCGGCAGCGAACCGGGCCGTCGATCCGCCGATCACGAACAAGGAGATCGACCGCTACTACCGCAACGACGCCCTGATGTGGGAGGTCCTCCAGCGGCTCCGGCGTACCGACCGGTGGTGGCAGCGAAGGGTTCGGAGACGGACCTACCCCTTCTTGCTTCCGGGAAAGGTGGTTCGCTGACGTGCGAGACGAGCGGCGGCGTTGGATCCAGTTTCCGACGACGCAACGCGGACCGAATCCGGGACGTGATCGACCGTTTGATCGAGACGGATCAGGAGCATTCTCCCGCTCGGTGGGCAGATAACCATCTCCGCCACATCACCACCGTCGAGGGGCACGTCCTAGCCGGATTGGCCGATTCTCGCCCCGAATCACGGACCGACGATCGACGATGAACGAGATTAGGGTCGAACGGCCCTACGAAGACAGACTTGACGTCGCCGAAAATCGTTTACATATGGTCCAAGACCCGCAGGGAGGGAAGCAGATGCGTCAAAGAGGCACAAGCCTTGCAGTAAATCCCAGAGTGATTGTCATGAGCTTGCTTGCTCTGCTCATGGTTCTCGTTCTGGCAGCGTGTGCCGGTGACACCGGGGAGACCGGTCCTGCCGGTCCGGCTGGACCGGCAGGTGAAGCCGGTGCCGCGGGTCCCGCAGGTCCCGCAGGCGAATCCGCGGCAGCAGTCGATCTCGGGTGTATCGAGTGTCACGACGACACGACGCTGATCTCCGGAAAGGCGACGGCGTGGGGAGACTCGCTGCATGGAACTGGTGAGGCATATGTGCGTGGCACGAGCGCCGAGCTGTGCCGGGTGTCACTCCGGCGGAGCCTTCAGCGCCATGGTCGCGGCGGGAGTCAACCCGGACGAGGTTGAGGCTGGAGATCCAAATCCGACCCGCCAGGATTGCCGAACCTGCCACGAGATCCACACCACGTACACCGGTGCCGACTGGGCACTGGAGACGACTGCCCCGGTGCCAATGTATGCCTTTGAGGGCGACACCTACGACGGCGGTGAGGGCAACCTGTGCGCCACCTGTCACCAGGCTCGTCGAGGGATCGATCCGAAGCGGTTGACGGCACGATCGAGGTTAACAGCACCCACTGGGGCCCGCACCACGGTCCGCAGACTGCGATGCTGCTCGGCCTTGCCGGCGGCGGTGACGTTTCAGGCAGCGCCGGCGCTCACTACTCACAGGTGGAAGACACCTGCGTGACCTGCCACCTGGGCGATAGCGGCAACCACTCGTTCGAGCCCGATGTCGCGGCGTGCCAGGCATGCCACTCCGGTGCCGAAGACTTCGACATCGGCGGCCTGCAGACCGAGGTCCAGGCGATGCTCGACGAACTCGGAGCGGCTCTGATTGCCAAGGGTCTGCTCGATGCAGAGGCAACGATGGTCGTAGGGGTCTACCCCGAGGCGGAGGCTGCCGCACTCTGGAACTGGATCTATATCGGCCATGAGGACAAGAGCCTGGGTGTTCACAACCCGAGCTACACCAAGGCCCTCCTCCAGGCGGGTCTGGATGCACTAGCGGGCTAGGCCTCATACCAAAAGCAGACAAGCACCTAGAAGCGGGGCTGCCGATCGGCAGCCCCGCTTCTCGTCGGGTGGCGGGACCGCCGCCCGGAACCCAGGCCAGACGGATCCGGGACACGGTCGTGCACGCGGCGCAGCAGCGGCTCCGTCGAACCAGTCGTTGGCGGTATCGCCCGTTGCGATGGCGGGACTACCGTTCCTGCATCCAGAGAAGGCGGATCGCGAATGTGTGACACGATCGTCGTCGTCCGTCCAGAGGGTGTGCTGTTCGCCAAGAACTCGGACCGGGACCCGAATGAGGCTCAGGTGCCGGAGTGGTATCCCGCCGTCGATCATCCGGACGGCGCGATCGTGCAGACGACGTATCTGGAGATTCCCCAAGCTGCGCACACCTATGCCACGCTCATCAGCCGACCGTTCTGGATGTGGGGTGCCGAGATTGGCGCGAACGAGCACGGCGTCACGATCGGCAACGAAGCCGTCTTCACCGATCAGCCGCTCTCAGACGAGGGCCTCACCGGGATGGACATGATCCGCCTCGCCCTCGAACGGGCGGCCACCGCCGAGGAGGCAGTCACCGTCATCGTCGAGCTCCTCGAGCGACACGGCCAGGGTGGCGGGTGCGGGCACGAGAAGCGCTCCTTCACCTATCACAACTCCTTCATCGTTGCCGACCCGTCCGACGCCTGGGTGCTCGAGACCGCCGGTTCGCTTTGGGCGACCGAACAGGTCAGGTCGGGGGTGCGGACGATCTCGAACGGTCTGACGATTCCCGGCTTCGCCGACGAGCATCGCAAGTGGCTCGAGACGAAGGTCTCCGCTTGTGACGTCCGAACGAGGCTCACGGCCGGTTCGGCCTCCGACGCCACCGGGCCGGGAGACCTCATGGCGACGCTCCGCTCCCACGGCCCGGACCGCTGGCCTCGCTACAAGGTCATCAACGGCACGCTATCGATCCCGTGCATGCACGGCGGCGGCATCGCAGCTTCCTCGTCGAGCGTCGCAGGCTGGATCTCCGATCTCGCAACCCGTACTCATTGGATCAGCGGAACGTCGGCCCAGTGCCTTGCGCTCTTCAAACCGGTGAGCGTCGATGGACCGGTCGACATCGGGCCGATCCCCGACGGCCACGATGACGGCGAGAGCCTCTGGTGGCGGCACGAACATATGGCAAGAACGGTGATGCGAGACCCTGATCGTCTGGCGAACCTGTTCCTCGCAGAACGCGACGCCCTCGAAGCGCGATGGCTCACCGACCTCCCAGAAGGCCAGGCCGCATTCGACGAAGGCTCGGCACTCATCGACCGCTGGGCATCAACGGTTGCATCAGCCGACAACGACAAGGACGTGCGACCGATCTGGGCCCGCCGCTACTGGGCGAAGCGGGACCTGGCCGCCTCAGGCGGCGCAGTCGGCATCGCCCGATTCAGCGGATAGAGCCGCAGAGTGCTTGCCATCTCCCGTCACCCCACGCAGTTGGGGTACAGCCCTCACCCTCCCGCGCCGTAGCTTGGGTCCGCGACCTGTCGTTGAGTGCCTTGGTGGGATCTCATGAAGGGGCGGGGATTCGAGATGGTGGCGATGGTCACGATCCGGGTGAAGGTGCGAGCGGGCCGCTCTGAGACGCTCCCCCACGGCATGGGGGAGATGGCCGGCAGGCCAGAGGGGGGCCTCGTGCTGGCAGCTGGCAGATGGCAGCTGGCGGCTCTGCTCTACTGCCTAGCTATCCTCTACTGCTCTACTCCTCTACTGCTCTACTGCTCTACTGCTCTACTACCAGGCCATACGTCGTCGGCAGGTTCACGATGAACGGGCAGGCGTCAAGGCCAATGCAGGTGGTCCCGCAGGCCAGCCCGGAACAGGCAACCGCTTCGCCCGGCATTGAATCCGAGCTTCCGCTCAGCACACCTTTGGCAGCGAGTACGCCGATCATTCCCTCGAGCGCGGGCTCGGAGACGCCGATACGACGGGCAAGATCGCTGGAACGGATGGGTCCGCGTTCGGCACGCAGTTCGTCGACGATTCGGTCGAGCACCGTCATCCCAGACCCGCCGATCTGCCAATCTGGAAGACCCCGACGGCCATCACCCAGGCGAGCACGGTCTGGCCGATGACGCTGGACCACATCCAGCGGGTCCCGATCTCGTGACGGATCGCTCCGACCGTCGCCATACATGGCGTGTAGACGAGGATGAACACCATGAATGCCAGGGCGGCGAGGGCGCCATGGCCGCCGCTGCTCTCCTCGAATCCGTTCCTGATCGCCGCCGACAAGCTGCTCGAGGTCTCCTCTGCCCCGTCACTCGCCGGGTCGATCCCGATGATCCCGGGAATGGACGTGGTGGCGTCGACGACCGCAGCGCCGAGTCCGGTGAAGACCTCGGCCAGTGAATCGACAATCGCTGAATCCTCGCCGACCTCGACCTCTTCAGTGCCGTAGACCTGGGCCATCGTCGAGACGATGACCTCTTTGGCCACGAACCCGGACATGAGCGACCCGGATGCCTCCCACGTTCCGAAGCCCGCAGGTTCGAGGACGGGGGCAATCGCTCCCGCGACCGACGCGAACGCAGACTCGTCAACATCGGTGTCCCCGAACGAACCACTCCCCCCAACAGGAATTGCCATGAGGAGCCAGACGACGATCGTTGTGACGAAGATGATCGAACCGGCCTCCCTGAGAAAGGCGCGGGTCCGTGTCCACGTGTGGAACCAGATCGATCGGAACGTTGGAAGTCGGTACGGAGGCATCTCCATGATCGCCGGCATCGGATCGGTCACGGGGAGCAGGGATCGGTTCAGCAGGAACCCGATCACCATCGCGACCGCGATGCCGAGCAGATACATGCCGAAAACGGCAAGCCCCGCGTACTCGGGAAAGAAGACCGACGCCATGATCACATAGACAGGCAAGCGCGCCCCGCAACTCATGAACGGCACCAGCAGCGTCGTGAGGATTCGGTCTCGCTCGTTCTCGAGCGTACGCGTGGCGTAGACCGCCGGGACGGTGCAGCCGAAGCCAACCAGCATCGGAAGGAAGCTCTTCCCCTGCAGGCCGACGCCGCTCATGACCCGATCCATCACGAATGCTGCCCTCGCCATGTAGCCGCTGTCCTCGAGGAAGGAGAGCGCGAGATAGAGCGAGAACAGCACGGGGATGAATACGAGAATCGCCCCGACCCCCGCGACGACGCCATCGGCCACGAGGCTCTCGATCCAGGTGCCACCGAGACCCACACCTCCGACCAGGCTCCGCACGAGATGGTCGATCGGTCCCGAGACGGTGCTGTCAATCCATTCGAGGAATGCACCGGCGACATCCGTGGTGATCTTGAACACGACCCACATCGCGGCTAGGAAGATGGGAATCCCGAGGACTCGATTCGTCAGAACCCCGTCGATTCGATCCGTCCGCGTTCGCTTCCGTCGTTGCGTCGTGTCGGTCACCGCGTGGACGATGTCATTCACCATCTGGAATCGCGCGCCGGCGATCGCTGTCTCGGCCGACGTGCCCATCACCGAGCGAAGACCGCCGAGCAGCTGGTCCCGGAGCCGAAGAATCTCGTCGCCACCGGGGCGTTGCTCGATCTGTTCGGCGATCCCGGGATCCTCGTCGATGAGAGCGACGGCGAGCCAACGAGCGTCGAATTGATCAGCGATCTCGGTCGCTTCTGCAATCACCGGAGTGAGACGATCAATGGCTGCCTCGATCTCGGCGCCGTAGTCGATCCGGAAGGAGCTCACGAGACCTCGTCCCCGGCGTAGATGCCCACGACAGCGTCCTTCAGATCCTCGAGTCCGTCACCTGAGCGAGCCACCGTCGCCACGACGGGAACACCCAGACGGGCGGAGAGTCCGGCAGAGTCGACATCGATCCCGCGCGAGGAAGCCACATCGGTCATGTTCAGCACGAGGATCGTTGGAACACCCGTCTCGAGCACCTGAACCGCGAGATAGAGATTTCGCTCGAGATTCGCGGCATCGACAACGACGATCACGGCATCAGACCCGCCGCTCACCAGGTAGTCCCTGGCGATCATCTCCTCAGGGGAAGAGGCGTTGAGACTGTAGGTACCGGGAAGGTCCACGACCTCGACGGTATGACCGTCATGTCGGAACGACCCGTCGACCCGTGCGACGGTCTTCCCCGGCCAGTTCCCAACGTGCTGTTTCGCTCCCGTGAGCAGATTGAAGATCGAGGACTTGCCGGTGTTGGGATTGCCGGCGAGAGCAACCGTCAATCCGGCGGCAGACGTGGGCTGATCCCCGCGCCTGTATCCGGCCATCAGTCGACCTCCTGCACGATGACGAGGTCGGCGTCTCCGCGTCGAATGGCGACCCGCGAGCCCATGACCGCGTATTCGACGGGATCTCCGAGCGGTGCCTTGCGCATCGCGGTGACTCGGGTCCCCAGTACGAACCCCATCTCGACGAAGCGCCGGACCCCGACGTCGGAGCCATACCCCACCACGACACCGGTGGCACCAAGTGCAAGTCGGCCGAGCGGCATCGTTCGGGTCGTCATTGGATCTCCACCCGGATACCGTCTGCGAGGACGGTGCTGAGGTGAAGACAAACCCCGTCGATCGCCACGAGGCGATCGCCACGCTTGCCGACGCCGAGCACCTCGATGCAAGCACCAGGAGCGAGTCCTTGGTCGGCGGCGAATGCCGCGAGTGGTTCCGGCAGATCAACTGCGAGGATCGGCCCACGGGTCCCGACTGCCATCACCGAAAGCAACTCGGTCACCGGCGGCGAGACCTCGCCGACGGCGGTCGGAATCGCCCGCCCATGGGGTCCCGACAACGGATCTCCGAGGAACCCCGAGAGCAGATTCGCGACGTCGTCCGGTGTCACGTGCTCGAGATCGCAGGCAATCTCGTCGGCGTGTGCCGCGCTCAACCCAAGTTGCCCGGATAGGAAGACGCCCCAGAGGCGACGACGACGAAGAATCGATGAGGCTACGGCCCGGCCGCTCTCGGTAAGGGACACGCCCCGGTACGGCTCGTAGTCGACGTAGCCGCGAGCGTCGAGCTTGCGGATCATCTGATTGGCGGACACGCCCGTCACATCGAGTTGAGCCGCAATGTGCGACATGGACACCGGCTCGGTTCGCCCGTCTTCGATCGCCCGTGCGACCGTGATGAGGTACATCTCTTCGGCTTCTGAAGTCCCGGTTTGGTGTTGAACCATGCCTGTGGATTCCCGCAATAGATGTTTAGGCATGCCTAATCATAGACACCGGAGTGGGGCATCGATCCTTCATCAGCGTGCGGTCTGCCCGCGACGTGGCGAACAACCCCTACCGAAAGAGCCTGGAGGCGCATATGGTCCACGCAATGCATCGTCTCATCGGAACCTGGCGTCTCGTCGAGTGGACGTTCACCGTGAACGAGTCTCGCCCCACCCATCCGTGGGGCGGAGACCCGGTCGGTCTGCTCACCTACACCGACGACGGACGCATGAACGCGTCGCTGATGAGCATCGGCAGGCCACCAGCGCCGACGCGTACCCTGAGCGCCGCACCGGCCGACATCCGGGCTGCAGCGGCAGCCGGCTATCTCGCCTACGCAGGCGCCTACACGATCGAGGATGACGACGTCCTCCATCACATCGAGGTGAGCCTCATGCCCAACTGGGTGGGAAGAACCGAGCGCCGACACATTGAGTGGCTGCCAAACGGGAGCGGAAAGGACCTCATTCTCTCGACGCCGCCGACCCGTACCGACGGCGGCCGGACCGCCGTGAATCGACTCAGGTGGGCAAGAATCCCGTCGAGCGCCGACACAGATGAGAGCGGAATGCCCACAGGTCGTCCGAACGGCGGGTAGCCTCAAGCCAGCCTCACCGCCGACGTTGGGGGTCACATGGCGAGATCAAGCGGGAGATCCTCGATTCCGCGACCGTTCGTGCACAAGCGCTCGATCGGTCCGTGGAAGATTCTCCTATGGATCACTCTCGCCGTCTTGGTGCTGGTGCTCGCCTTCTACGGACTTGGCGGCTGGCACTTCTCAAACGAGATCTACTCGGGGGCCTTCGAGGTGCGTCCGCCGGAGCCTCCCGAGTTCGACATCACACTCGATCGCGAGGAAGCCGAAGCGGTCGTTCTGCGAGCCGACCCCGACGCTGGGAACTTGACGGCTGACGGCTTGTTCGGTCTCATCACCGAATCGGACGCAACGGTCATCGGCGGCATTGTCAGCGCTGAGACATCCGGTGGTGTGACAACGGTGCGTCGCTCTCGCTGTGCCGGGCGAGCCGATTCCTGCACCGGGATCCGCCGTCAGGCTCGACGCGTTCGTATGGCCCGGCGATCCGAGTACGGCGCTGGGACTCGCGTTCGAAGAGATCGAAATCGAGGTCGAAGGAGGACGTGCCGGCGCCTGGTACCTCGAAGGTTCCACCGACACGTGGATGATCTTCGTTCACGGCAAGGGCGCGCCGAGGAACGAGGCGCTGCGTCTCCTTCCCGTGGCCGCCGAACGCGGGTATCACGCCATGGTCATCGACTATCGCAACGATCCGGGAGCGCCTCGTGACCCCTCCGGCAACTACCAGTACGGACTGACCGAATGGAATGACGTCGCGGCTGCGGCACGATACGCGAAGGTCAACGGTGGTCAAGACCTGATCGTCGTCGGGTACTCGATGGGCGGATCGAACGTGATGTCCTATCTGCTCGAGTCACCGCTGCGCAACCAGACGGTTGCCGCGATTCTCGACAGCCCCGTGCTCGACTTCGAAGCCACCGTCGACCATGGGGCGGCTCAAGCCACGCTCCCGCTCACGTCAATCACGCTGCCGCAGAGCCTGGTCTCGACGGCGAAATGGCTCGCAGGTTGGCGGTTCGACATCGACTGGGAGGCGCTCAATTACGTCGAGCGGTGGCGGGACCTTCACACCCCAACGCTCATCATCCAGGGAACCGGCGACGACACCGTCCCGGTCGGACCGTCCCACGAGCTGGCACGGATCCGTCCCGACCTCGTCACGCTGGTTACGCCACCCGGCGTCGGCCACGTGCTCGCGTGGAACGCCGATCCGGAGGGCTACGAGGCACTCGTGAACGCCTTCCTCGACGACCTCGGCGTCTAGACGACACCCCGGTTCTCTGCTCCAACCAACGGCGTGCAGCAACGCGGACCGCTTGACGCTATGCGGCAACCGGAAGCCGGGGTGGTGGGACACTCCCTGCCCGAATGGTCGTCGCGCGGTTCCAGGTCCGGGCTACGGGATCGGCATCCCTCTATCGAGCACGAACCAGAGATCGGCGACGTTCGTCCCGGTCGGCCCGGTCACGATGAGATCACCCGTCGCGGCGAGGTAGGTACTCGCGTCGTTGTTCTCGAGAGCGGCTATCGCATCGAGGCTCGAGGCACGTCCCCGATCGATCGTCCCTCCATCAACGATTCCACCGGCGGCGTTGGTCGGTCCATCGATGCCGTCCGTCCCCCCAGCGAGGAAGGTGACCGATCGTCCTTCGATTTCGATCGCCGCTGCGAGCGCCGCTTCCTGATTGCGGCCTCCCCTCCCCGACCCGGTGACCGTCACCGTTGTTTCTCCCGCGAACACGAGGACCTCGTCAGCCTCTGTGGGGACCGCGACGGCGGCGAACGCCGCCTCACGCGCCTCCCCCGTGTGGCATGTTGTGACAATCCTGGCGCGGAAACCATGCGATCGAACATACGTCGCCGCCGCTTCGGCGGCCACGGTGCCGCTCCCGATGACCTCCACGACGTGTCGTGGGTGGGGTTCGCTCGGTGTCTCGGGAATCTGTCCTTCGCAGCCGCTCTCGAGATGGACGATCACCCGGTCGGGGAGTCGCTCGCGGAAGCCGTAGCGATCCACTACGGCCAAGGCATCCTCATAGGTGGTCGGATCCGGAATCGTCGGACCCGACCCGATAGCGTCAAGCGGGTCCCCAACGATATCGGAGAGCACAAGGGTGACGAGACGTGAACGACCGGCCGCAGCCGCAAGGCGCCCGCCCTTGACGGCGGAGAGGTGCTTGCGCACCGTGTTCGTCTCAACGATATCGGCGCCGCACTCGAGGAGGACTTGATTCGATTGCCTCAGATCCTCGAGCGACAATCCCTCCGCCGGAGCAGCGAGAAGCGCAGAGGCTCCTCCGGAGATGAGAACTACGACCACGTCATCCGGCCCGGCCGACATCGCCAGATCGAGCGCGCGACGCGCACCCGCAACGCTTCCCTGGTTCGGGACGGGATGCCCCGCAACGATGACGGGCAGTGGTGCATTCCCGTGCTGCGGTGCCACGATGACACCATCGTCGATATTCACGGCGCGTGCGATGCCCCGGGTCATTGCGGCGGAAGCCTTGCCGACGGCGATTACCACGATTCGGCGACGGTCGCGAACGTCGAGATGCTCGGCGGCGCGGATCGTAGCGGCCTCCGGATCGACCCCGGCGACGCCGGCTCGGAACGCATCGAGCAGGAGTGTTCGGTCGTCCATGAGGTCAAGCTAGTGGCGGCTTCGACGTGGATGCGATTCAGAGGGATCAGGACGCGATCTGGACCCCGCAGCCGGAAGGACACTGCGGGGTCCAGTCGAGGTCGGACCGATCAGGCGTTTGTGGAGTCGCTCCGATCTGCAGCCCGACGCTCACGGAGTTCGCCGCCGAGTTGGCTCAGCTCGTCCTTCGAGATCACTCCGTCGTCGAGGAACTCGGCGGCAGGGCCGCTCGGATCCTTCAACGGGTGGTCGTCCGGAAGCTCGGCAAGTTCACTCGCGTCGATCACACCGTCCTCGAGGATCCCACCCATCGCGAAGCCTCGTCTGAAGCCTGGCTCGAATCGTCCGGGATTGGCCTCGCGCCACTCGTCATGCTGCGCTCGGACCTCCCCATGTCTGGCCTCCAGGGCGGCCTTGACGGCGTCGGCTTCACCCTGGTCGAGGGTCCCGTCGGCAACCAAGTCGACGAGGACCTCATCGAGGATGTCGCCCGGCATCGGGATATCCGGCCGCTCGCCGGCCGGAACCTCAGCTGCTGGGACCTCATCGGTCTGGGCAAGCGCAGGTCCGTCGACGAATGTCGAGGCCACGAACGCCCCGGCCACCAGAACGCCGGCGGCTGCGATGGAAACGAAGATCTTCTTCATGTGTATCTCCTTTCTTCGTCCATGAGCACATGCTTGACCGCCCACATCACGAATCTGTGTGCGGCACGTGAGAAGGGGGTGAGAGAAGTCTCGAGTGGTTGAGAATGAGTCGCGGAGTGGCGGAGTAGCGGAGGAGCTGGGTAGCGGAGTAGCCGGAGTAGCCGAGTAGCCGAGTAGCTGAGTAGCGGAGTAGCGAGTACGAGTAGCGGAGTAGCGGGATTGCGGGGTCAGCGTCCAGCAACCTGGTCGTCATGGCTTTGAGTTCTGGGCCTTGGGCGATGAGCGCGAATACTGACTACCGGCTACCGATTTCGAACCCCACGACTGCTCCTCCGTCGTCGGGTGTCTCAACGAACACCTCGCCGCCGTGGGCCTCGACGATCTGCTTCACGATCGAGAGCCCGAGGCCGGATCCCGGCATCGATCGCGCCGAGGCCGATCGATAGAACCGGTCGAACACGTGATCACGATCTGCCACGTCGATTCCCGGGCCATGATCCCGGACGGCGACTCGTCCATTGGATACGGTGACCCCGATCTGGCCACCCTCGGCACCCCACTTCAGAGCATTGTCGAGAAGGTTGTCGATCGCTCGCACCAGCGCAACGGATCGGCCACGCACGGGACTCCGCTCCGAGGTGACGTCGATGTCGAGAGCTGTCCGCCGAGCGGCCCGTTCAACGGACATTTCGACAATCTCGTCGAGATATAAATCCTCAACCGGCTCTTCGGTGTATCGATCGGATGCGAGATCCACAACCTCGCCAACGAGTACGGAGAGATCCTTCACCTCCGCCTCGGCGGCCGTGATCAGCTCAGACCGCTGATCGTCGCTCAGATTCTTCGTCCGACCGAGGAGTTCAATATTGGTGCGCAACGCAGTGAGCGGTGTGCGCAGTTCGTGCCCGGCGTCGCGAACCAGCCGCTTCTGCTGGGTCCGGCTCTCCTCGAGAGCGGCCAGCATGGCATTGAAGTTGCGAGCAAGGCGGCCGACCTCGTCGTTCGCTCCTATGTCGATCCTTGCCGCGAGGTCCTGTGTCTCGGCGACGTGGTCCGCGGCCTCGGCCAGATCGTCGATCGGCTTCAGCGTGCTGCGAGCTACGAACAGACCGGCGACGCCGGCGAGGAGAACACCGATCATCCCGATCGACACGAGGGCCACGGCGAGCCCGGCGAGCGTTGCGTCGACCTCGGTCAGGGGCCGGGCGATCTGTACGACGCCGAGGGATTCGGAGGTGAAGACGATCATTCGAACATGAACGCCGTCGACACGCTCGTCGGAGAGATACGCATGATCGGCCGCAGACTGCCCATCGGCCCCAGGCAGGGGCGCCTGCCCCTCCGGGATCAGGACATCGCCGGTCGGTAACGTCACCTGGTAGTAGACGGTATCGAACGCGGCGCCCCGACCGCCGAGGAGACCGAGCGGCGGACGCATCGGCCCGTCCACACCGACGATTCCACGTGGATCGTCGGCAAGGCTCTGGATGACGAGTGCCCGCTCGACCAGGCTCTCATCGATCTCCGACCGCAGTTCGCGTCTAGCCGACAGGAACGCCGCGGCCGAGATGACGACGACACCGACGGCCACGGCAATTGCCGCGACGAGAGCGATCCTGGTTCTGATCTTCACGGGCGACCCCTGGAGCGTGTCACGACTCGTCGCGCAGCGTGTAGCCGACGCCACGAACGGTGTGAATCAATCGGGATCGACCGGCGCCTTCGGTCTTCCGTCTGAGGTATCCGACATACACATCGAGCGAATTGGAGGACGTCTCGAAGTCGAATCCCCACACGTCGCGATAGATCTGGTCGCGTGTGGCTACCCGTCCGCCGGTTCGAAGAAGAACCTCGAGCAGATCGAATTCGGTCTTCGTGAGGGGGAGGGACTCGCCCGATCGTTTCACCGTGCGCGTACCGAGATTCATTTCGAGGTCGGCGAAAGAAAGGACCTCCGATACCTCCCCGGCCGACCGTCGCAGAAGGGCACGAATCCGCGCGAGCAGTTCCTCGAGCGCGAAGGGCTTCGCCAGATAGTCGTCGGCGCCTGCGTCGAGTCCATCGACGCGGTCGGAGACTTCGGTGAGCGCCGTGAGCATGAGAACAGGGGTTTCATCGCCCTTCGCTCTGAGTCGCCGGCACATCTCGAGACCGTCGACGAACGGCATCATCACGTCGAGCACGATCACGTCGGGTGGATCTCCTGCGATCGCTTCGAGACCACGGCCGCCATCGTTCGCCGTCGCGACGTCGTACCCCTCGAACGACAGCGCGCGAGTCAACGCAGCGCGAACGTCCGGGTCGTCTTCAACGATGAGCACCTTGGCGGTCTCCATGACACCTCCTGAGCAAGAAGATACGCCAGCCGTCTGAGAATGGCGTGAATCGGATCTAAGAGGGGGATGAGAGTGCGACGAGTAGCGGAGTAGCCGAGTAGCAGCGTCGGTCGGGGGTTCCCGAGCACCGAGCGACTCGGTATCGTGCTTTCCGCTACTCAGCTGCGCCGCTACTCAGCTACTCATTTCTTCTCAGGATCTTCTTATCTGATGCTCAGTCCTGCCTCAGGTTTGCCTGATTGACTACTCGTCGAACCTCGAAATATCACACATCGATTGGAGATCGAGATGAAACGCAACGTCGTTGTCCCCATACTGCTCGCCTTCGGCCTGCTCGCTGCTGCATGCGGCGGCGCGGACTCGGACTCGGGCGTCGCCTCGCTCGAGACGCAGAGCGCGGCGACTGAGGAGCAAGGGCAGGCGCAGGGCGACGCAGTGGCTGAAGAACCCGTGTCCGACGAGGAAGCGATCCTTGCGTTCGCCGCCTGCCTCAGAGACGAAGGCCTCGATGTCGAGGATCCCACCGTTGACGCCGACGGGAATCTGCGTCCGCCGAGACCCCGCGATATCGATGAACAAGATCTCGACATGATGAGCGCGGCGATGGAAGCGTGCAGCGGGTACCTCGAGAGTGTTGCCTTCGGATTCGATGGCGCCGATCAGACCGAGCGGCAAGACCAACTCTACGAATACGCTTCCTGCATGCGGGAGAACGGCTACGACATGCCAGATCCGGACTTCTCGTCCTTCGGCACCCCTGGACAGGGTGGCGGAGGACCGTTCGGCGCCATCGATCGGGACGAACCGGCGTTCCAGACAGCGCAGGAAGCATGTGCCGACATCTTTGGCGCCGACGGCCGCATCCCCGGCGGCGGCCCCGGAGGGGGCATGGGCGGATGACCGACGCAAGGAGTGAGCCAATGGGCGAATCGGCCGATGTGGAGTCGCCAGTCACCGCGGACCGCAGCAATCCGAGTGGTGACGCCGATCCGGTTCTCACTGCGAAGAGACGGTGGTGGCGCCGTGCGTCGACGTGGATTGTCATTGTGGCGATCCTCGTTGTCGGGGCGATCGCTGCATGGATTCTCTCCAACAACTCCGCCTCCGAAACGACCGACACCGTCGCAGCGCTGAAGTTCGCCGAGGTACAGAGAACGACGCTCGAAGACGTCACCACCCTCGACGGAACCCTCGGCTTTGTTGCAGGTGAGCCGCTCGTCTACGCAGGATCCGCCGACGGAATTGTGACGGTTTCGGCAGGCGCGGCGGGAACCATCACCTCGCTGCCTGCAGAAGGGTCCGTGGTGGAGGAAGGCGGAATCCTCTACACCAGAGACGAACAGCCGGTGATCGTGTTCTACGGCGATGTGCCCGCCTACCGGACGCTCAACACACGCACGACCGACGGCACCGACGTGCTCCAACTCGAGGAAGCCCTTGCGCGTCTCGGCTACGACGAGGACGGTGACTTCAGCCTGGACGGTGACTTCACCACCGACACGAAGAACGCCATCAGCGCACTCCAGGAAGATTTGGGCATCGACGATACGGGGGCTCTCCAACTGGGTTCCTACGTCTTCGTCGAGCGAGCCGTATTCGTCGCCGAAACACTGGTCGACATCGGTTCGCCGATCAACCCGGGCGTCCCTGTCATCGCGACCTCAACGACCCCGGAAGGAACGGTCACCGCCCTGGCGGGTGAAGGCGACATCCTCGACCACGGAGACACGCTGTTCGTCCTGCAAGGCGATCCTGTGACGTTGTTCGTCACCGATGTCCCCTTCTACCGAACCCTGAGTGTCGGTTCAGCGGGCGATGACGTACGTGTGCTCGAAGAGGCGCTCGTCAGCTTCGGATTCGACGCCTCCGGTGAACTCGAAGCGGATGAGGTCTTCGACGAAACGACCACCGATGCACTGGTCTCGTGGCAGGCATCCATCGGCGCACCGGTCGACGGAGTTCTCAACATCGGCGAGATCATGGTGACTGAGGACCCCATCCGAGTCGCAGCCTCGCACATCAGCATTGGAAGCACCGTCAAGCAGGGAACTGCGATCTTCACCCCGTCGACGTCAACGTCGGTGGTCTCGGTTCGGTTACCGGCCGAGGATCAGGAACTCCTCGTCGTCGGTGATTCGGTCACGGTTGTCATGCCCAACGGTGATGATGAACCGGCTGCCGTTACGACCGTCGGAAACATCGCAATCCGCAGCCAGGAATTCGGGACCTACTTCGAAGTCGAGATCACCCTCGACCGCCAGGGTGCGGCCACGGGTCTCGACGAGGCCCCGGTCGACGTCGACGTGATCGATGATCGAGTCGAGAATGTTCTCGCCGTTCCCGTCACGGCACTGTTGGCCCTGGGTGAGGGCGGCTATGCCGTCGAAGTCGACGAAGGTGGCGGTCAGACCCGGCTCGTCGCGGTCGAAGCCGGCATGTACGCCGACGGGTCGGTTGAAGTCACGTCAAGCGAACTCGAGGCAGGCATGAAGGTCGTCGTTCCGTGAGCCACACTGCCCCCACGTCGGCATCGACGACACTCGTGCCGGACAACGAGCGCACCGTTCTCGCCCTCTCGAACGTGACGAAGACCTACGCCGGCACTCCGCCGGTACACGCCATCCGCGGCATCGATCTCGACATCCGATCGGGCGAATTGGTTGCCATCGTCGGGCCCTCCGGATCAGGGAAGTCGACGCTGCTCCACATCATCGGCACGCTCGATCGGGCGACGGCAGGGACCGTTTCCGTCGCCGGGTATGACGTGGATGATCTCAGCGACAAGCAGTTGTCATCACTGCGATCCCGTCATGTCGGATTCGTGTTCCAGCAGTTCTTCCTCCTCGCCGGGGAAACGGCCCTGGACAACGTCGCCGACGGGATGCTCTACACCGGCATTTCCTTGAGCGACCGCAGGGTGCTCGCGCAACGGGCTCTGGCCGAAGTGGGTCTTGCTCACCGAATGAGTCACGAAGCCACCAAACTCTCCGGGGGTGAGCGACAAAGGGTTGCGATTGCCCGAGCACTGATCGGCTCGCCCGACATCATCCTCGCTGATGAACCGACCGGCAATCTCGACAGCCAGTCCGGGGAGGACGTCGTCCGTCTCATCGAGAACCTCAATGCTCAGGGAACAACGATCGTCGTCATCACCCACGACCACGAGATTGCCGCTCGCTTCCCCCGTTCGCGTCTCACTCCTCGACGGCAGATTGGTCGAGGACACGCGATCGAACGAACCGGGAATCGGCCGATGAACGTGTCCCTCGAACCGTCCCGACTCTCCCCCGCCGACATGATGCGGGCCTCGCTCATCGGTCTCAGAACGCGACGGCTCCGTTCGATCCTCTCGGGTCTGGGCATCGTCATCGGTATCGCCGCGATGGTCGGCGTGCTCGGCTTGTCCGAGTCCTCGAAGTCGGATCTCCTCGCACAACTCGACCAGTTGGGCACGAACATGCTGCGAATCGAGGCCGGCTCCGGGATCGGAATCGGGACCGGCGAACTCCCGGAGGAGGCCACCGCGATGGTCTCGCGCATCGGTCCGGTCGAACAGGTCGCATCGATCAGCGAGACCGACGCCAGCGTGTATCGAACCGATCTTGTGCCAGAAGGACAATCCGGAGGTATCACCGTCAAGGCCGTCGACACGAACCTTCTCGCGACGCTGCAGGGAACGATGAATTCGGGGGTCTTCCTCGACCAGGCCGCGAGTGATCTCCCGGTCGTCGTGATCGGGTCGGTTGCGGCCGAACGTCTCGGCGTGACCGACGGCACGAGTGGCACGGTGGTGTGGCTCGGTGACGAGTGGTTCTCCGTCGTCGGCATCATGGACACGCTCGATCTCTCGCCCGATCTCGACCGCGCGGCGCTCGTGAGTTACACGACCGCCGACGCGTTCCTCGAACACGACGGCGTGCCCAGCACGATCTACGTCAGGACCGATCCGGACGACATCGACGCCGTCCGCTCGGTGCTGCCCGCAACCGTCAACCCGGAGAGTCCTGACGAGGTCGAGGTCACCCGTCCGTCCGACGCTCTCGAAGCGAAGGAAGCCGCCGACCAGGCGTTCACGAATCTCCTCCTCGGCCTCGGTGCCGTCGCGCTCCTGGTTGGTGGTGTCGGCATCGCGAACGTGATGGTCATCTCGGTGCTCGAACGGCGCGGAGAGATCGGCTTGAGGCGTGCACTCGGGGCCACCCGGGGACACATCTCGATCCAGTTCCTCGGCGAATCCCTGCTCTTGGCCACGCTCGGCGGAATCGGCGGGGTCGCTCTCGGCGGCGCCGTCACCGCCGTCTACGCGTGGTCGCGAGGATGGGGCGTGCTGATACCGACCGTGGCAATCGTCGGTGGCATGGTCGCCGCCATCGCCATCGGCGCGGTTGCCGGCCTCTATCCGGCGATGCGGGCCGCACGCGTGAGTCCAACCGAAGCGCTCCGGACCCTGTAGCGTGCCGCCCCGTGACGTGGAGTATTGAGGGCCGGACCGTCGTGATCACCGGAGGCAACTCAGGAATCGGTTTCGCGACCGCGACCGAACTCGCCCGCCGAGGGGCCGACGTCGTGATCACGGCACGGGGCCCGGATCGTGGTCGAGCGGCTGCTGAGGCGATCGAGGCGGAGACCGGGCGGGGCGTGACGCCGATGGTCCTCGACCTGGCGTCGCTCGCTTCAGTTCGGTCGTTCACGGACGATCTCACGTCCCGATTCGGCCGTGCCGACCTCCTGATCAACAACGCCGGGTGCTACGTGACTCCTCGCCGAGAGACCGTTGATGGGATCGAATGGACGATGGCCGTCAATCATCTGGGCCCGTTTCTCTTGACCTGCCGGCTGGCGGCGGATACGGCCACGCGGCCCGAGCGCATTGTCAACGTGTCCTCCGAGATGCATCGATCGGCTCGGCGCGACCTCACGTTCACGTCGCTCGAGCCCGGTGGCCGCTACTGGGGCACCGAGGCGTATGCCCGGTCGAAGCTCGCCAACATCCTCTTCACGCGGGAGTTGGCGAACCGGCTGTCCGCCACCCGCACGGTCGCATTCTCCATCCATCCGGGCAACGTGGCGACCCGCATCGCTCAGGACGGAGACAGCCGTCTTGCAGGGTTCATCTGGAGAGCCGCCCGGTCGCGCATGCGGACCCCAGCCGAGGGGGCGGCGACCGCCGTCTATGCCGCAACCGCCCAGGGCATCGAGCAGCACTCGGGCGCCTACTTCTCGGATGAGCAACTCGCCACGCCGAACGAGGCGGCTCTCGACGATGTGACCGCGGCCCGCCTGTGGGCCGCCAGCGTGGCCGTCACCGGATGCGATCTCATTCGCTGCGGGTCCCACAGCGGTGAAGGTACCGTGCCGGCCCTATGACCGATCAGCCTGATCCCTCCACAGACGAGTCGGCGGTTCCAAGGACCCGGAAACAACCTGTGTGGAAACGGCTGCTCCGAGCCGGAGTCACCATTGCCGTACTCGTCCTGGTGTTCGGTTTCGTGCTCCCGAAACTCGCCGACTACCGGGCCGTCGCGGACTACATCGGCGACATCGAGCCCCTTGAGTGGCTGCTCCTTGCGATCTTCGCCGGGTGGTTCCTCGTGGCCTACGTGTTCGTCTTCCTGTCAACGCTGCCCGGTCTCCGCTTCCGCGAGGGATTTGTCGTGCAGACGACCGCGACCGCCATAAACAACTCGCTTCCTGCGGGCGGTGCCATCGCACTGCCGGTCACCTACTCGCAATTCCTTTCGTGGGGTTTCGCTCCCGAGGCCGTCACGGCGGCTCTGCTCACCGCCGGAGTGTGGGATCAGCTCGCGCGCATGGCTGTTCCCGTTCTCGCCGTAGCCGCGATTGCCATCACGGGCAACGCGCTCTGGTGGATGTGGCTCGTGTCGATCGGCGGTGTTATCTACGTTGTCGGAGCGATCTGGCTCGTTGCACTCGTGCTCCGCTCGGAGAAGGCTGCAGTCACCCTGGGAACCTGGCTGGGCCGAATCGTCAACTGGGGACTCGAACGGATTGGGCGCGGCCCGTTGAACGTGGTCGCCGCCACGCTGACGTTCCGGGACAACGTTCAACACGTCGCCCAATATCGATGGAAGTGGGTGACGGCCGCAACCATCGCGAACCACGCCTCGATGGCGGCGCTGTTCGCCGTTTCGCTCCGAGCGGTCGGTGTGACCAGCGAGGATGTCTCGTTGCCGTGGCTGCTCCTCGGATTCGCTCTCGGACGACTGCTCGTCATGATCCCGGTCAGCCCGGGCGGTCTCGGCCTGGTCGACCTGGGGTTCATCGGCCTGATCTCGCTCGGCTGGGGCGCCGGAGCCAATGCCGATCTCATTTCGGCGGGAGTGCTGCTCTACCGAGCCCTGTCGTATCTGCCACCGATCGTGGTCGGGATCGGATCGTGGATCTTCTGGAGGGTGAATCGCAGTTGGCGACGAGATTGGAAGGTCGAACGGCGCGGCGACGTCGTCCCGACCTGAACCGCGGGCGCCCCGTTCCGCGGGCCCACAACGCCGCCGGCGGGGACAGCAACCCTGGGTTCGCGTCCCCGTCTACGCGGCCCGCAGCCCGCGGAACGGAGCGCCCTGGCTTCCGCGGGCCGGCAGCGCCGCAGGCGGGGACGCGAACCCTGGGTATCTCGCGGTGGGGTTAGAAGATGGCGGCGATGAGGATCTCAACCAACTGCTGGAGGGCGAACCAGACCAGCCACCCTCCGATCGCCGTTCCGATGGCGCGCCCCGTCGAGAAGTCGAGACCCTCACGGATCGCGACCACGGATGCGACGAGCACCCACACCGCGGCAACCGGTCCAAGAAACGGGATCACCCCGATCACACGTGGCGCCTGAGCGAAACCGAGGACACGCAGCATCTCCCCCACGTCGGTCGTGCCCTTGAAGATTCTCCCACCGATCCACCACGTGATCACGGCCCAGACGATCCAGCCGATGATTGCCAGAAGGATCCCGACGCCGACCATGACGAAGATGCCGCCCTCTCCCGGCATCGGGAAGTCGCCGATCCCCAACCAGCCGCGAATCGATTCCCAGATGTCGGCACCGAACACGTCCTGCGTGTTCTCGTAGCCGATCCATGAGCCGACGGCCGCCAGGGCGTTGGCCAACACGACGACGACGAAGGCTTGCCGCGTGAGACCGGTCGTGTGCTCGGCGCGGTTGTAGAACTCGAGATCGAGTGCAGCCGCGCGGATCATGTTGCGGATCACGGGTTCCCTTCCGGAGGACGGCCAAACGATAGAGGTGTTAGCGATTCTCGATCCATTGACCAAGTGCCGCACCGATCTCATCGGGCGAATCCTCCTGGATGAAGTGCGATCCGCTGACCACCGCCTCGATCTGATTCGGCCAACTGCGGCAGAATTCGCGTTGCGGGCCCACGAGGATCGCCCCCGGCACCGCGTCGATGAAGAGCTTCGGGACATTGCTCGTCGACAACCATCGGCCGTAGTCGTCGACGATGGCGGCGACATCCCCCGGATCCCCATCGAATGGAATCTCCCGTGGCCAGGTCAGCGTCGGCCTGCGATCCTCCCCGGGATTCTGGAACGGACGACGGTACTCACCCATCTCCTCGTCGCTCAGGTCTCGGATGATGGAAGCCGGCAAGATCCGTTCCACGAACACGTTCTTCTCGAGCACCATCTGCTCGCCGGAGCTGGATCTCATCGCCTGGAAGATACGTCGGGAAGATTCCGGCCAGTCGTTCCAGCTGACGGGGCGCACGATCGCCTCCATGTATGCGATACCGGCGATCGCGTCACGGTGGCGGTTCGCCCAGTCAAACCCGAGAGCCGATCCCCAGTCGTGAACGACCAACGTCACCGCCTCCTCAACACCGATCGCGTCAAGGAAGGCGTCGAGATAGCGTCGATGGTCGACGAAGCGGTACTCGAGGCCGGGAACCTTGTCCGAGTCTCCCATGCCGATCAGATCCGGAGCGACGCACCGTCCCAGGCCGATGACATGTGGCATCACGTTTCTCCACAGGTACGATGACGTTGGGTTGCCGTGGAGAAAGACGATCGGATCCCCCTCCCCGGCGTCGATGTAGGCCATCTGCGAGTCGAGAACTTCTATTCGGTGCTTCTCCATGAGCCTCCTCAAGCACTGAGGCTAGGAGACAGGACCTGCGGTAGCATCGGTTGTTCGTGAACGTCCCCGAGATCACCCGCCATTCCCTCCTTGCCGGCACGCAAGGCATCACAGGACCAACGGTCGTGATCGATACCTTCCGCGCCTTCACCACGGCGGCGTACTTGCTCGACCGGGGCGTGGATCGGATTGTGCTCACCGAGACCCTCGATGAAGCTCGCTCGCGATCACGGCTGATCCCCGATTCGATCCTGTGCGGAGAGGAAGGCGGTCGCAGACCCGATGACTTCGACCTCGGCAATTCTCCGATCGAAGCCGAGCGCTACCTCGATCCCGAACGTGGCGTTGTCGTCATGCGAACCTCGTCGGGGACCCGAAGCGTCGTGAGTGCGCTGCGCTCCGGGGCGGATCCCGTCTACGCGGCAAGTCTGGTCGTCGCCGGAGCCACCGCCCTGGCTGTCCGAAACCACCCTCACGTGACAATCGTCGCATCGGGGCTCGGGGGCATCACCCCGGCAGACGAGGATGAGGAGACCGCCGATCTCATTTCGGAGCAGCTCCGCGGAGAGCCGGCCGATCCCGATCGTCTCCGCCGAATCCGATCCGGCGCGGGCGCCGACCGCCTCCGTACGACGCCCTGGATCGATCCCGGGGATCTTGAGCGATGCCTTGCGGCCGACCGATTCGACTTCGCGATGCGGGTCACACGCAAAGACGGCCTGACAGTTCTTCGACGGGAAGACTGGTGAGCTTGCAGCATCCAGCTACCAGCCTCCGGCAGGAGAGAACCCTCGCGGAGGACGGATTGCGGGGTACGGTAGACGAAATATGGACTCGCTAAAGATTCGATCTACCGTTTCCGATACATCGTGATGCGCTGGAAGAAGCGACGCGACGAGGGAGAGTCTCGCTCAGACCTCGAACGTCATAAGGAAGTGACAGCCGATCGACTGAGGTACGTTCTGTCCCGCGAACTCGACTTCGGGGATCAGGATCCCAAAGAGGTCGAAGCGCGCCTGAGGAACATGGTCTACGGGACCAACCGAAAGTAGGCAGATCCGAGCGTGTGGGTTCCGTCAGGTACCCGCAGTTTCGTTCGGCCTGAAGAACGTCGCAATCTGTGCAGCTGCGGCCACGACGCCCCCGACGACGAGCGCAGCTCCAACCCACCCATTCAACGAATCTTCGATTCCCAGCATCGCGTCGATCGAGAATTCCCCCGGCCCGCCGATCGCGATCGCAGCGCCGACGGTGCCGAGCACCAAGACGTACTCCCATCCCTCGTCCGGCCGTGCGGTCACCCAGAAGCCTACAGAGCGATGCACCGTCCAGAACGCGACCGCCATCACCGCTACGAGGCCGGCGGCAGCAACCGGAGTCCCGAGACCGACGATGAGGAGCACTCCTACTCCAATCTCGGTTGCCGTCGAGGCGAACCACTGCAACTCGGGTTGGCGGAATCCGATACTCCCGAACCAGTTCGCGGTCTTGACTCGGCCGCGGGCGTGTTTGACGCCGTGGGCCAAGATGACCGCCCCCGCGATCACGCGCAGCAGCGCCATCGTCCAGTCAATCGATTCGATCATTGTTCTCTCCTTCTGGTCTCGAATGGCATGGCGCTCCGGTCGCTCCTACCCCATCGTGGTCGTGTGAGTCGGTTCCACAACGATGACGATGCGTTCGTCACCGGGTTGGTGCCACGGGTAGCGGTCGAGTCCGAGATACTTGTGGGCCATCGAATTGATGAAGGTAAGGTCGGGGTCGTCCTCCACGTCCACCACGAGACCACGGATCTCGAGGTAGCGATACGGGTCTCCGGGGTCGAGGATGGAGAGTGAGACGCGTCGGTCGGTACGCGTGTTCCGATACTTCTGACGGGTCTTGGTCTGGGAGAAACGAATCCGCGACCCGTCCCAACCGAACCAGACCGGGCTGTTCTGAGGTTCGCCGCTCGGACCGATCGTCGCGACCGAAGCGAACGCCTTCTTGTCGAGGATGTCCGTGTGAGACTCTGGGATGAGCATCTCGTTCCTTTCGTTCTGTGAGGTAAACAGTGACTAGCGCGTTTCATGTTCCCACGTTGACCCTGTACGGGGCGCCGAACCGCAAGTACGATCGCCCTGGGCAATGTGAACGGGGAAAGGAAGATCCATGGAACTCGACTCGCACGGCGTCGAGCAGAAGACATTTGACGTCGTCAGAAGAGGATACGACCAAGCGCAGGTCGGAGAGTTCCTTGAGAAGGTGGCCAACTCGATGTCTCACACGGACGAGCGTCGAAAGATCGCCGAGGTTCGGGCAGAACAGCTCGAGCGCGAATTCCGCAATCTCAAGACACGGGCCGACGCCACGATCCAGGAAACCGTCGCCGCCCGGGTGCGGCTCTTGGACGCGGCGCCCGACGGCACCCCGGCCGCCAGCATCGAGCCCTCGAACACAGCCGTGGTCAATCGGGCGAAGCTTGAAGCTCAGCAGATCATCGAACAGGCGAACCTGCGAGCAACTGCCATGCAGGCAGAAGCAGAGGCGGTCATTGGAGGCGCGCTTTCAACGTCGGCGAAGATCAATCAGGAGAGGAACGACCTGCTCGGGTCCACCGGAGCAGAACGGGCCGGACTGATCGCTGCCGCGATCGAAGAAGCGGCGGCAATCAGAGATGAGGCGATGCAGGTCGGCGAACACGCAAGAGCAGAAGCCGCCGCACATGCCGCCAAGATTCGCCACAGGGCCGAAATCGACGCAGAACGATTGACGACCGAGGCCCGGATGAGAGCTCGAGAGATCACGGCAAACGCCGAACAACAGCGCGAGGAGTTGCTCGCAAGCGCCGAGAAGTCCCACACCCGCCATTGGGGGGAGACCGATCAGCGTGCAGAGTCGCCGGTACCGGCCCACGCTTTGGAACCGAGCGACCAGGCGGTCAGCGCCGCCGACGAGTTCGAACAGATCGCCGTCGATCTTCGTGAGGAACCGGCCGAGGATGAATTGGTGTCTGCGGCGGAGGGCTCGAAGGTCACGCGATACAAGTCCAGGTCTGCGAATCTTCCGCACCTCGGAGACGATGCTGGATCGGTGATCGGATCACTGGGAAATCTCCGCTCGAAGCACTAGCGAGGCGTTGAGCTGGTGGCTCGTAGCTGCCAGCTACCAGCAAAGGCAGGCCACGGGCCGCTACGTGTGTCTTGAAGCTTGTGTCGTGAAGCTTGTGTCTTGAAGCTTGTGTCTTGAAGCTTGTGTCACGGCACCACCAACACAGGACAAGGGGCCTCGTGCACGACATGATTTGCCACTGAGCCGACGACCATCCTGCGGAACAGTCCGGCCCCGCGACGACCGACCACGAGGAGGTCGGCATCGATTCTTCTGCACATATCGATGAGCCGCGCCGACGGCTCTCCGATCTCCTCGTAGGTCTCGAAGTCCACGCCTGCGAGATCAACGGCGCGAAGCGTGAGATCGAGAACATCACGCTGCGCATCCGATAGGGAGTCGCCGAGCGCTTCGGCGGTAGGTGGAGAACCAACGATCCCCCACCACCCTTCCGGCGGTCGAACGACCGTCACGACCGCGAGCTTCGCAGATTGGGCACGGGCCAACGCGCCGGCCGTCCGTGCGGCCTCGATCGAGTGTTCAGAACCGTCGACGCCAACCACGATGACTTTGGGATCCCAACCCTCCACGGCGACACCTCCTCATGCTCTGATGTGAGCGTATCGGACGGCGCAGCGATCGGGAAGGGGCGAAAGCCTTGTGCTTCCACCGTATCCGGTCGACCCTCCTACCGTTCCCCTGCCGAGGACATTTGCACGGTCCCCGGCGCGAGACAAGGACAAGCCCAACGGCCCTACCCCGACCGCGAGAAGTTCGCCAGAGTGTTCAATCGGAGAGGACGATGTACCTGATTTTGGAAGCAGAGCCGATCGCGCCGGACGTGAGACGGATCGTCGTCGAAGCGCCAAAGATCGCGAAGAAACACCAGGCAGGCCAGTTCGTCATCGTGCGGGTTACGCCGAACGGCGAGCGAATCCCGTTGACCATCGCCGCTGCAGACGCCGGGGCCGGTTCGATCACCCTGTTCGTCCAGGCGATCGGTCGCACGACGACACTGATGAACGAACTGGAAGCCGGGGACTACCTCGTCGATGTCGCCGGTCCCCTCGGCCACGCGTCCGAGATCAAGCAGTACGGGACGGCGGTGGTGGTTGGCGGCGGTGTCGGAACGGCGATCGCCTATCCGATCGCGCTGGCACTCGCCGCAGCCGGCAATCGGGTCATCGCCATCATTGGCGGTCGGACAAAGGAATACGTGCTCCTGGAGGACGAACTAGCGAGTCACGGCATCGAGGTGCTGCCCTGCACCGACGACGGCTCCTACGGTCGGAAGGGCTTCGTCACCGAAGCGCTCGCCGACGTCATCGCAAACGAGGAGATCGGCATCGTCTTCGCCATCGGACCGGTCCCGATGATGAGCGCTGTCGCAGAAGTGACGCGGCCCGGCGGAATCGAAACGGTCGCATCGTTGAATCCGATCATGGTCGACGGGACCGGTATGTGCGGCGGTTGCCGCGTCGAAGTCGGCGGGGAGACGAAGTTCGCGTGCGTGGACGGACCGGAGTTCGACGCCCATGAAGTCGACTTCAGGCTTCTCCAGCGACGAAACACGTCGTACCGAGCGTTCGAGGTGGAACAGATCGATGGTCTGAAATCCCTCGATGCGGAACACCGCGAACAGGTACTGGCCCCCGTGCGCGGTGCCTGTGCGACAGAAGAAGCCTCATGATCAAGATCTCGCGTCGAGCGATGATGAAGTTGGATCGGGTCGAGATGCCCGCCCGGGATCCACTCGAGCGAGCCACTTGCTTCGACGAGGTCAACACCGGACTTACCCCGGAAGAGGCCACGGTCGAGGCGATGCGGTGCCTCCAGTGCAAAACGCCGACGTGCATCGACGGGTGCCCGGTCAACATCCAGATCGACCTGTTCATCGACCGAGTAGCCCACGGCGACATCCGCGGCGCCGGCGACGTCATCCGTATGGACAGCCTGCTGCCGGCGATCTGCGGCCGGGTGTGCCCACAAGAGTCGCAATGTGAAGGCACCTGTGTCCTCGACAAGAAGCACAAGCCGATCGCGATCGGTCACCTGGAGCGCTACGTCGCCGATACGGTTCGTCGTTATGGACTCGAGCCGGCGGCCGACCCGGTTCCACCGAGTGGGAAGAGTGTCGCGGTTATCGGGAGCGGGCCTGCAGGGCTTGCATGTGCTGCCGATCTGGCGAAGAGCGGCCACCACGTCCGGGTGTTCGAGGCACTCCACCAGCCGGGCGGCGTACTTATCTATGGCATCCCGGAATTCCGCTTGCCGAAGGACATCGTTGCTGCCGAAATCAACGGCTTGAAGGAACTCGGCGTCGAGTTCGAGATGAACGCCATCATCGGTCGGACCATCACCGTCGAGGAGCTCTTCACCGAGGAGGGATTCGACGCGGTCTTCGTCGGTGTCGGCGCCGGCCTGCCTCGATTCTTGAACGTCGAAGGCGAGAACCTGATCGGCGTCTACTCGGCGAACGAATTCCTCACACGTGTCAATCTCATGGGGGCCTATCGGAAGGACACGGAGACGCCGGTGCTCGACCTGGCCGGCCGTCGCGTGGTCGTCTTCGGCGGGGGCAACACAGCGATGGACAGTGCTAGAACGCCGCTGCGACTCGGTGCCGAGGAGGTCCGCGTCGCCTATCGCCGGACTGAGGCCGAGATGCCGGCCCGCGACGAGGAGATCGAGCATGCCAAGGAGGAAGGCATCATTTTCGACTTCCTCGTTTCACCCGTCGAACTGATTGGCAACGACGACGGCTGGCTCACCGGAGTACGGCTGCAACGCATGGAGTTGGGGGAACCCGACGACTCGGGTCGGCGCCGACCGGTTCCGATCGAGGGCGACATTTTCGATCTCCAGGCCGACGTTGTGATCGTGGCAATCGGAAACTCGCCCAACCCGCTTCTGCCTGCAACGGAGTCTCGGCTCGAGCAGACCCGATGGGGCACGCTCGCCGTCGATGAGACGACGGGCCGAACCACGATGCCCGGCGTCTTCGCCGGCGGGGACATCGTCACGGGCGGTGCGACGGTGATCCTCGCGATGGGCGCAGGGCGGATCGCTGCGGCGTCGATCGAGAAGTACCTCGAGACCGGCACCTGGGAGAAGGAGCCCGAGCCGGTCCCGGCCTGACCAAGCGTCCTGCGAACCCAGGGTTCGCAGAGCACCTACTGGAGGGTACGAAGGAAGAGGACGATGTCGGCGAGATCGTCGTCGGTCAACCTCGGATTGCCACCGTACGGCGGCATCGCAACGCCGGTCTCGTTGTCTGGATCGTCCATCGAACGACCCTCTTTGATGAATTCGATGAGCTCGTCGTCGGTGTGATCCCGGATGAAGCCACTGTCGGCAAGCGCCGAGCCGAGACCCGTGACGCCTTCGAAGTTCTGGCCGTGGCAGGCCGAGCACGACTCCCCTGCGAGCTGCTGCCCGTGGGCGACGGGGCTGCCGGCAACGGCGGTCGTTGTGACCTCCCCCGAATCGCCACCACAACTCGTGCCAACCAGCGCCATCGCGACAGCGAAGACAAGAGCCGTCAGCGGCCGCGCCGTGCTCCTCGGACCGACTGCTGCTTGTTTCGGCCCGTTCATGTTCATCCTCCGTCTGCTCAGTGCCGGCGCGACGATAGTGCTGTCCCGTGTCAACGATTCGGCCGACTGGTCAGTCGAGTTGCGGTGCAACGTGCCTGGCGAACAGTTCGAGGCTGGTCGACTCGTAGGCCGCGTCGGGGAAGTAGCCGATCGCGTATGACATCCCGGCCTCGACCCAAGGCCTCAATTGCTCGACGACCTGTTCCGGGGTCCCGACCAGGCCACCGGCGTGAAGGTTATCCCGTGCCGCCTCCGCTTTGTCAGACCCGGCAAGCGCGGCAATTCGAGCAACGTACTCGTCAACCTTCGCCCGCACGTCGGAATCTGTCTCTGCGACAAGGATCGTGAAATTCGATGAACGTACGACCTCGTCGTAGTCCCGACCGACAACAGACATGTGCCCTGCGAAGATCTCGCTCTTGTGAACAAACTCGTCGAGCTTCCACCCGTAATTCGTATAGTCGGCGAAGCGCGCCGCAACACGCAGCGTCAGTTTCTCCCCTCCACCCGCGACCCAAATCGGGATGGAGTCCTGGATGGGTTTGGGTCGGCTGATGGCACCGGCGAGTTGGTAGTGCCGACCGTCGTATCGAACCTCATCCTCGGCCCACATGCGACGCATGATTTCGACACCCTCTTCGAGCTGACCGATCCGGACCGACGGCTTCGGGAACTCGTAGCCATACCCGAGATACTCGTGCTCGTACCACCCGGCTCCAATCCCCATATCAACTCGGCCATTCGAGATGACGTCGATGTCGGCGGCGACCTTGGCGAGATACGCCGGATTCCGATACGAGTTCGACGTGCACATCTGACCGAGGCGCACCGTCTCGGTCATCGGAGCGAGGGCGGCCATGAGGGTCCACGCCTCATAACTCGACTCCTGAGTCGGAACCGGGACCGTGTGGAAGTGGTCGAATACCCACGCAGACTCGTAGCCGAGGGACTCAATCGTCTTAGCGACGCCGAGCATCGTCGGCCACTGTTCGGACCGGTCGATCCCGACGAGGTCGAGACGCCAGCCCTGGGGAATGAAAGCTCCGTAGCGCATGGCCGCCACGCTACACCGGTTCGGTTGACAGTCCCCAGTCTCGACACGAAGGATGCTCCAGGTTGGTACCGTGAAGGGCATGGAACTCTATGCACGCGTCAACATCCTTGATGGCAGGGCCGTCCGTCTCCCCCACGGAACACTCGATGAGGCGATCTACCTCGATGCCGACCCGGTCGCTCGATCACTTGGATGGGTAGCGCAGGGTGCCGACCGTCTCCATATCGTTGACCTCGACGCCGCCATCAATGACGACTTCCGGAACCGGCCGCTCATCCGTGAAATCATCGCCGAAGTCGACGTACCCGTGCAGGTCGGCGGCGGCGTCCGTTCGAACCTCGAGGTAGACCGATTGCTCGACGCCGGCGCGTGGCGAGTCGTCATGGGAACGCTCGCGATCACTGACCAGGTCCAGTTCTGGCAGATCTGCCGGACTCACCCCGGAAGGATCGCCGTAAGCCTCGACATCACGCCCGACCTGGAACTCGTCACCCAGGGCTGGCAGCACGGTTCGGGTCGCTACCTCGAAGAGACGCTGATCGAGCTCGCCTCGGCCGGTGCAGCTGCATTCCTCCTGTCGGAGGTCGGGCGGGATGCCCTCGAGGAGCCGCCGAACTACGAGGCGCTTCAGATCGCCATCTCCATCGTGGACGAGGAAGTCATCGCTGCAGGGGGTGCGCAGGACCTCGACGATGTGCGCGGCTTGCTGAAGCTCCGGTCGGGAGAGAAGCAGCTTGCCGGGTTGATCGTCGGCCGCGAGGTGACGTCCGGTCGCTTCACTGTTGAGGACGCACAGGCATTGTTGAAGGGCGCGGCGAAGGACCTCGGTCCCTGGTCGCACGAACAGCTCGAAGAGGAAGCGGCCGCCTATCTCCAGGTCCTCACCGACGGCGGTGCCCGGGATGCCGCCATGACGCTCGAGCACGTCGAATGCTTCCTCCGGTGGCTCGGCGGGGGTACGCCCTGACCGAGTCGACGCCCGACTACGTTGCTGCGAATCGAACCGCCTGGAACACGCAGGCCGAATCGTACGCGTCGGCCGGCCAACGAAATTGGGCCGCTGAACCGTCGTGGGGTCTCTGGGGAATCCCGGAGGCAGAGGTCGGCTTCTTCCCCGACCTCGATGGTCGTGATGTGCTCGAGGACGGTTGCGGGACGGCGTACGTTTCAGCATGGGTCGCCCGACTCGGCGGCCGCCCGGTCGGCCTCGACAACTCCCCTGCTCAACTGGCAACGGCACGGCGGCTCCAGGGCGAACACGATCTCCGATTCCCGCTGATCCACGGAATCGCCGAGCATCTCCCGTTCCGGGCTGAGTCGTTCGACGTGGTGCTCTCCGAGTACGGGGCTGCGATCTGGTCAGACCCGTACCGTTGGATCCCAGAGGCGGCGCGAGTGCTGCGCCACGGAGGCGAGTTGGTCTTCCTGGGGAACTCGTCGCTCCTGATGCTCTGCGCCGAGGATGACGAGACCGTCCCGGCCGGGAACACGATGCTCCGCGATCACTTCGGCATGCACCGCTTCGACTGGCCAGACAACGACGGCATCGAGTTCCACCTCGGCCACGGCGACTGGATACGGGTGCTGCGGGACAACGGCTTCGAAATCCTCGACCTCATCGAACTCCGCCCACCGGAAGGGGCTGAGACGACCTACGCGTTCGTCAGCACCGACTGGGCACGGCGCTGGCCGGCCGAAGAGGTGTGGCGGGCACGGAAGACGTAGCGCTGCGAACCAAGCTGGGTACGGCGTTTGGGTGGATAGCATTCCTGGCATGTCCTCCCCCTCCTTTCGGAACGTTGCGTTGATCGCGCACGTCGACCACGGCAAGACGACCCTCGTCGACGCAATGCTCAGCGCCGCCGGCGTATTCGGGTCTCACGAGGCTCACGTCGACCGCATCATGGACTCGAGCGACCAAGCGCCGACGCGGTATCACCATCCTCGCCAAGGCTGCCTCCGTCACGTGGAAGGGAACGAAGATCAACCTGGTTGACACTCCCGGCCACGCCGACTTTGGCGGCGAGGTCGAGCGTGCGCTCACCATGGTCGATGGTGTCCTTCTCCTCGTCGACGCTGCCGAGGGCCCGATGCCTCAGACTCGATATGTCCTCTCAAAAGCACTCGATCAAGGGCTCCCTGCGGTTGTTGTCATCAACAAAGTCGACCGCCCCGACGCCAGAATCGAAGAGGTCGCCAACGAGATCTACCAACTCTTCTTCGACCTCGATGCCGACGATCGCCACATCGAGTTCCCGATCATCTCGTCGATCGCTCGCCACGGCCACGCCATGGTCGGCACGGGCATCCCCGGGGACGACACCGATCTCTCTGCACTCCTCGACGCGATCGTGGAGAGCATCCCGGCACCGTCGGGAGATCCCGATGCCCCGGTCCAGGCCCTTGTCACCAACCTCGACGCTTCCGACTACCTCGGTCGCCTTGCGATCGGACGAGTCGTGGAAGGAACCCTTCGAGCAGGCGAGCAGGTCGCACTCTGTCACTCGAATGAAGAGGAGCCTCCGGTCAAACGCAGGCTGACCCAACTCATGGGCTTCGAACATCTTGGCCGGATCGAAGTCAAGGATCGCGTCGCTGGAGATCTGTTCGTCGTCGCAGGCTTCCCTGAAGTCGAGATTGGTGACACGATCGCCGATGCGACTGATCCACAGCCACTCCCCCGTCTCGAGGTCGACGAGCCGGTGCTCCGTATGACCTTCGGCGTCAACACCTCTCCACTCTCAGGGAGAGACGGCCGCTTCGTCACCTCCCGCCAGATCAAAGAACGGCTCGATCGCGAGGTTCTCGGGAACGTCTCGATCCGAATCGGTGCCACCTCATCTCCGGAAATCATCGAAGTTGCCGGACGTGGTGAGCTGCAACTCGCAGTTCTCATCGAGACCATGCGGCGTGAGGGCTACGAACTCCAGGTCTCGCGCCCCGAGGTGATCATTCGCGAGATCAACGGACGTCCCCATGAGCCGCTCGAGCGGGCCGTCGTCGACGTGCCGACCGAACACGTTGGCACGGTCACACAGGCCGTTGCCCCCCGAAAGGGTCACGTCACCGACCTACGCCCAGGCGACACTGGGCGCACCATCGTGACGATCACCGCACCCGCACGAGGACTTCTCGGATTCCGCTCGCTCCTCATGACGGCCACCCGCGGCACAGCCTTGATTCACCAGCACCACGCCGGATGGATGCCGTGGGCCGGCGAACTCCCCCACCGCCAGGGAGGCGCCATGTCCGCCGATCGGATTGGATCTTCGACAGGATTCGCCCTCGACAATCTTCAGAAGCGGGGCGAGCTGTTCATCGGTCCGAATACCGATGTCTACGAGGGCATGATCATCGGGGAGGCCTCTCGGTCCAGAGGACATGCAGGTCAATCCCACCAAGACCAAGCAGCTCACGAACATCAGGACCCACTCGACCGATGAGGCGATCAAACTGAAGCCGCCGAAAGAGATGACGCTCGAGACCGCCATCGAGTGGATCGCAGAGGATGAGCTCGTCGAGATCACGCCAAACGCCATCCGCGTAAGGAAGCGGTACTTGTCCGAGGGCGAGCGCAAGCGTCTCAAGAAGCTCTAGCGGAACTGCGAGCTGCCGCTCATCGCAGCCTCGAGCGGGCTTGACGCCTCGACGGCAGCGACATCCGAGGTCGTGCCTATCGTCGCACCCTCGGACGGAGCACCATGACCCACGACCCATCGTTTCGAAGGACCGCGTTCAACGACGGCCTACGCGCCTACGCACCACTCGTCATCGCCATCATTCCGTTTGGACTCGTGTTCGGCATCGTCGCAGCAGGATCGGATGTCGGGCCGTGGCTCGGTGGGGCGACGTCGGTGGTCATCTTCGCGGGCGCCGCTCAACTCGCTACCCTCCAACTCATCGACGCCGGGGCGGCCGGGGCCGTGGTCATCGCCACAGCGCTCGTGATCAATGCACGGCATCTGATGTACAGCGCAGCACTCGCTCCCGGGTTCCGCGAGTTCCCAAGAACCGCCCGGTTCGTGCTCCCCTATCTGCTGACCGACCAAGCCTTCGCCATCTCTATCGTTCGATTCGGCCAGGTCGAGGAACCGGTGTATCGCCGGTGGTACTTCACGGGGGCCGGGTTGGGGCTCTGGGTGACCTGGCAGATCTCTACGGTGACCGGCATCGTCGTTGGAGCTCAGGTCCCGGGGTCGTGGTCGCTCGACTTCGCGATTCCCCTCATGTTCGTCATCCTTCTTGTTCCCACGATCAAAGGCCGACCGGAACTCATCGCTGCCGCCGTCGGGGCGGGAGTTGCCGTCGCTGCGGCCAATGCGCCATACGGACTCGGCCTCATGATCGGTGCCGTCAGCGGAGTCGTCGCCGGCGTCGTCGCATTGCGAGTGATGCGATGAGCAACGTCGGAATCGTCTTCGCGATCGGCATCGGGTCGTATCTCATACGCCTGTCGTTCATCGGGATCGTCGGCAACCGAGCAATGCCGGACTGGGCTCTGGTGCCGCTCCGGTTTGTTGCGCCCGCCGTCTTGGCTGCGCTCGTGGCACCGGCCGTCCTCCTTCACGAGGGCGCACTCACCGTCGCGCCCGCCACGAATCCGAGAGCAATTGCGGCACTGGTCGCGGTCCTGATCGCGTGGAAGACCAAGAACGTCGCGGTGGTGATTACGGCAGGCATGGTCACCGTGTGGGCGCTGCAGGCGGTCTTCTAGGACACAGGAATCAGTGATCGAAGCCGGACGGACGGCCGTACCATTCCGAGCATGCGGAAATTGATCCTGCTCCTGATCGTCATGGTCGGTGTCGTGCTCGCGACGCCGCGCCTCCTCAGGAGGGCGTTCGCCCCACGGGACAGGGAGGTCGGCAGCAATCCGTCCGACTACGGACTCTTGAGTACGGATCTGTGGATCGCTGGAACGAACGGGAAGCGACTCCACGCCTGGTGGATCCCCGCCGATGGACCGGCGCCTGTCGTCATCGTCCTGCACGGATGGAGCGGCAATTCCGGAGACATGCTCCCGATCGGACCGGGTCTCCTGGAATCCGGATTCCATGCGCTGTTTCTCGATGCCAGGAAACACGGGGAATCAGACGACGAGGACTTCATGTCGATGCCGCGCTTCGCCGAGGATCTCGAGGCTGCAATCGGCAGCATGCTCGAACGAGATGACGTGACCGGGATCGGGGTCATCGGCCACTCCGTCGGAGCCGCCGCCGCAATCTACGCGGCTGCGAGGAACCCGGCAATCGATGCCGTGGTCGCCGTGGCGTCGTTCGCCCACCCGGCCGAGATGATGAGGGAGAATTTCCCGTTCCCGATGCCGGTTACCTGGGCAATCCTCCGAATGGTTGAGCGCATGATCGGCCACCGGTACGACGACATTGCCCCGAGGAACCGTATCGCTGACGTCGAAGTCCCGGTCATGCTGATGCACGGTGATGCAGACAGCGTGATTCCGTTCCAGGATTCGATCGATCTTCGCGATCGCCTCCCGGGGAGCCAACTTGTGATCGTCCCCGGTGGCACACACTCCGACCTCGAAGCCTTTGAGCCGTTCTTCCCGGCGGTCGACGAGTTCCTCCGCAAACATCTGTCGCCTGCTGTCATTCCCAGAAGCTGACCCCGAGCAGCGAGCGGTACCGTGCCGCCCGCAGCAGCAACGACCCACGAAGACCCCCGGATCATCCCGTATCTCAGACGACTCGAAGGTTCGCCCACCGAGATCATCTTCGGCGCCTTCGTGCGATCGCTCCGGGTTGGATCGTCGTCAGCATCACCCAGGACCGATGATCCCGAGATCGAGACCTGCGACGTCGAGCGGCTCAACGCCAGAGATCCTCGAGCACGTCGGCGACAGGATCATGCCCCGGCGGCAACGCCCCGGTCGCCTCGTCATGCTGCGGTACTCCGACCGCGACCTGTTCGAACTGCTCCATCGCCGGATCGAGAAAACGGCTGGGTAGTGCGTAGGAGTGATCCGAGCTACTGGAGAAGCGCTTGTGATAGAACCGCTGCGGGACGGTCACGTGGAGATGGTCCTTCGCTCTCGTGAGGGCGACGTAGAGCAGTCGTCGTTCTTCTTCGAGACCTCCGGGATCCGAAATCGCCATGTCGGATGGGATGTTCCCGTCTGCAGCATGGATCACGAACACGGCCCGCCACTCACCGCCCTTCGCCGAGTGGATCGTCGAGAGGATGAGGTAGTCGTCATCGAGGTGAGGCGGTCCGGCAAGATCGCTGGTGCTGGCCGGTGGATCGAGCGTGATCTCGGTCAGGAACCGACTCCTCGTCCCGTACTCGGCAGCAAGGGCGGCGAGTTGGCCCAGGTCGGCCAGGCGGGCCGCGGAGTCGTCGTACGAGCGGTCAAAGACGATCGCACAGAACGGAATCAGACGCTCGATCTGCTGGGACGGACCTGGTTCTGCCCCCGCAGGGCCGCGGCAGTCGATGAGCGCCTTCTGCAACTCCGTCATCGGCTTCCTCGCCTCGGCCACCACGGGGAACTGTGCAACGGTGAGTGCGACCAGTCGATCCGAGGCGTCGTTCTCCGCTTCACGGTCGAGGTGGTCGGTGATCTTCAGCGAGGTCGCCGGACCGATGCCGGGAATCATCTGGAGGACCCGATTCCACGCGAGTTCGTCCTTCGGGTTGTCGAGGATGCGCAATAGGGCCAACAGGTCCTTGACGTGTGCCGCCTCGAGGAATCGCAGTCCGCCGTACTTGACGAAGGGGATGTTCCGCCTGGACAGCTCGATCTCAAGACCGGCTGAGTGGTGCCCGGTGCGGAAGAGCACGGCCTGATCCCGCAGCGGGATGCCTGCCTCCCGATGGTCGAGGACTTGATCGGCAACGAGTTCCGCCTGAGCGGACTCGTCGAAACACGTGATGAGGTTCGGACGGCGGCCTGCGGCACGGTCGGTCCAGAGCGTCTTCTGGAACGTCTCGGGCGAGGCCTCGATAACGGCATTCGCGGCATTGAGAATCTGCGGGGTAGAGCGATAATTCTGTTCGAGCGTCACAACGGTCGCGTTCTCGTAGGTCGCAGGAAACTCGAGGATGTTCTCGACAGTGGCGCCCCGGAACGAGTAGATCGCCTGGGCGTCGTCGCCAACCACCGTGAGATTCCCGTCGGTTCCACACAGCGACCGAAGGATCTCTGCCTGACTGCGGTTCGTGTCCTGGTACTCGTCGACAAGAACGTGATCGAAGAGATTCCGAACGGTTCCACCCGTTGGTGATGCGAGGAGGGCGTTCCAGTAGAGAAGGAGATCGTCATAGTCCACGACGTTGTGGTCCTTCTTCCGTGCCGTGTAGGCCCGGAAGATCTCTCGCAACGCGTCGACGTGGTCGACAACCCAGGGGAATCGATCCTCGACGGTCTCGGTCAGCGGCGTTCGCGCGTTCACCGTGCGGGAGTAGACGGCAGCGATCGTCTCTTTCTTCGGGAATCGCTGCCTTGAACCCGCGTGACCGAGTTCCGTGCGAATCATTCCGAACAGCGAGGCAGCATCGGATTGGTCGATGACGGTGAATCCATCCAGCAAACCCACGGCCGACCCGTACTGTCGAAGCAGTCGGTTCGCGACGGCGTGGAACGTGCCTCCCCACACCTTGCCGACGGAACGGCTTGAGATGAGGGCCCCGGAGCGGCGCAGCATCTCCGCGGCCGCTCGTCTGGTGAAGGTGAGCAGGAGGATCCGATCGGCGGGTACTCCTTCGTCGACAAGACGCGCCACCCGACTGGCCAGCGTGCGAGTCTTGCCGGAACCTGCACCGGCGATGACGAGAAGCGGTCCGTCTCCGTAGAGGACGGCCTCACGTTGCCGATCGTTGAGCCCGTCGAGCCAGGCCGGGTCTTCAGGCGCAGATACGTCGAACATGTGTTCGACAGTGTAGCCGGATCGGAATACCCAGGGTACGCGACGTCCTCTTCAGCGCAGCCAGCCCCCGGAATGGAACCTCCCGCTCTTCGGCCGGCTATCGATTGAGCCGATCGAACGCGGCCCGAAGCTCAACGTGGAGCGCGGCGGTCCTTTCCGGCGACCAGGATTCGGGATCTGCTCGCAGGAACGACGTGTGATCGGTCCGGTTGTCGAATACGGCCGCCGGAATCACCGTCGCGGCACTTCCGTTTCCGACGCGCACCGCGTCGCCACCGGCCTCTTCGATGAGCCAGGGGAGATCATCGGTGCCGTACTCGCCGAGCATCACCGATTCGGGCACACCGTGATGGAGAATCGACGCATCTCCCCCACGTCCGGGTCGGACCCGTTCGTCGTTGCGCCTTCGGCTCTCCTCGGGTGTGACCCACACGTAGAGGATGGTCGCCCGATCCAGAATCTCCTGCGAGAGCTGACCGAGCGAGTAGGCGTATCCGTGCGGAGGATCGAGCGGCATCTCTGCCCCGTCCGGACCGCCGCGAGCGAACTCGATCACGACGGTGTCGCCCCTTCGCCACGATGACACGACAGCCGCTATCCCTTCCCACGCATCACCGGCCTCAGCATCGAGTGCTCGCTTCAGCCGATCCCGAGCAGACATGTCGAGCCGCCCAAGCTCCGGCGTCGCTCCCACGGCTCGCCGGGCGCGGTCAATTCGATCGAAGAGCCAACACGCGGCAGACTCGGGCCGATCCGGTGCGGTACCGAGAAGTTCGTAGTCCTCGTTCACGAGATGAACAAGCGTGCCCCATTCCCGAGGTTCTATGAACGTCGCTACATCGTCGGGAAAGAAGATCGGATGCTCGCCCATCAGCTTCAACTCCTGTGCGATACGTCGCATTAGATGCACGTACGGGTAATCGTCGAGCTGAACGGTCGGTCCGAGGTGGAGATCCCGCTCGGCGACCTCGGGTTCGAGGTGAGCGAGATATCGACGAAGCTCCGACTTTCCGGAGGCCGGCAGCGCGAGCAGCAGCACGGTGTCAATGGTGCGGTTCATTCGGTGACGATAGGCCCACCGCTACCGAACACGCCGCGTGATGCCGTTGTCCAGGTCGGCGGCTCGACGCGAGACGTACACGAATGAGGTTCCGCCGCTCCTCAGATCGGAGTGGCGGAGCCGAAGCCATCGCGCGTGGTGATGCCTGGTCGTCGAGACCGGTGATATGCAGTGCCGAGAGTTCGAGAACGCCTCAGGTCCCAATCGTGCTCTGGGAGGCGTTCTCGACCCAACCCATCTTCTCAACGAGATCCTCGTTGTCCTTCATCAGCTTCATCGATCCGGCCATCATGAACACGATTGCCAGAATCAGCCGGGCCGCCCACAGTGCGACATTCATCATTTCTCCTCAGTTTCACTCCCACCACCTGCCTGACGTCTCCCCTCCCAGCTCACGACAATGGTCGGATTGGTCGATAGGTGTGCCCGGTCTGCGACACTAAGCGGTCAACGAAAGGGGCCGGGTGGAACAACGGAAGGGAATCTGGCTGGCCGTGGCGGCCTACTCCTTCTGGGGGATTGTTCCGATCTTCTGGAAGGCCCTCGACTCTGTTCCCGCCCTCGAACTCCTCTCCCATCGCATCGTGTGGGCGGTACCGCTCCTGTTCCTTCTCATCGTTGGCAGGAAGCACGCCGGCGTCCTCAGAGACTCGTTCCGGACACCGGGCACGGCTGCGACGGCAATGGCCGGAGGTGTCCTCCTCTCGATCAACTGGGGCACCTTCGTGTGGGCGATCACGACGAGCCACATCGTTGAGGCGTCCCTTGGCTACTTCATCAATCCCCTGGTGTCGGTTGCACTCGGCGTCGTCGTGCTGCGGGAGCATCTCAGCCCGGCACAACGTATCGCCGTCGGGATCGCCGTGATCGGCGTGGCAGGCATGACAGTTCTGTCCGGGGTACTGCCGTGGATCTCACTCATTCTGGCCTTCTCGTTCGGAACGTACGGCCTCCTCAAGAAGAGGAAGGCGGCAGCACCCCCAATCGAGGGCCTGTTCATGGAGAGCACGTTCGTAGCAGTGCCGGCGCTCGTGTACCTCTGGATCCTTGCCGGGAACGGAACCGGTTCTCTCGGATCCTCGACGACCACGACCTTGCTCCTGATCGCGGCTGGTGCGGTCACGATCTTCCCCCTCGTCCTGTTCGGGGCCGCAGCACAGCGCATCCCCCTCTCGACCCTCGGGATCCTGCAGTACATCGCTCCGATCCTCCAGCTCCTGGTCGGGGTCGTTCTGTACGGCGAGGCCGTATCGAGCGGCGAGTGGTTCGGATTCGTATTGGTGTGGATCGCCCTCGCCGTCTTTACGATCGACAACGCCCGGACGCTGAATGAGGCGAAGCGGATCGCGGCTACGCCGGACCTCGTCTGATCCCTCCTCGACGGGCGGCGGCGAGATCAAGGCTGCGAGGCCGCCCGTCCCGGTGTCCGCCTGGGATACTTGTGACAGGAGGTCGACGCGATGACAAGGCCCGAACCGCCAACTACGTCACGGGCGCTGCGGTCCGACAACGACTGGTGGCGTATCCGGGACTTCATCATTGACACCTACCCGATTACACCGACCGGCTTCAACTGGGAGAATCGGCGGTGGGAGGGTTGGCGCTTCCATCGGGAACGGCCGGTGCCCGTGCGGCGTCTCCGCGAGGTCATCAGGATCTGGGAAGCAGAAGGGTCGATCGTAGGAGCGGCTCACCCGGAAGGACGCGGAGACGCCCATCTTCAACTACACCCGGATTTCCGACATCTCGAGTCGGAGATGTACTCATGGGCCGAGAGCCATCTCTCACTGCCGACCCAGGACGGACGGGGCCGAACGATCACCACGTTCGCTTTCGACTACGACTCTGCCCGCCGGCGTGTGCTCGCCGATCGCGGCTGGGACCGCCTCGAAGCAGGAGGCACGACTCGACATCTCCGACTCGCACCGCAGCATGCCTCATCCACGGCCCGGATCGAAGGCTACGTGCTGCGATCGACCCGTCCGGGAGATCGGAACGTGGGACAACGCATGGCCGACGTCCTGAACGCCGGATTCGGCAGAGACATTCACACCGCCACGGAGTACATGACCTTCATGACGAAGTGCCCGACCTTCCGCCACGACCTCAACCTCGTGGCGGAGAACCCCGACGGGTCATTCGCAGCCCACGTCGGCGGTACCTTCGACGAGCGCAACTGTCGCGGCATCGTCGAACCGGTGTGCACCGATCCACCGCACCGCCGACGCGGACTGGCAGGAACGTTGATGCGCGAACTGTTCGGCCGGTTCAGAGACCTCGGAGCTACCGACGTCTACGTGGACACGGGGGATGCCGAAGCAGCGAACGCTCTCTATGAGTCCGTCGGTTTCACCGAGGCATACCACGGCAACGTCTGGCGCAAGACCTGGTAGTCGACCGGAGCGCTATCCGACCACTGCTGGCCGAGGAGAGCGCACTCGACCGGCAACCGCGACACCGACCAGAGCGAACACGGCCCCGATGAGGTACGGAACAGTCAACACCTCGTCGAGCAGCACAACGCCCGCCACGACGCCACCACCGGCCATTCCCCATCCAAGCGAGGCAGCCAGCAGCGCAGCCAGGACCCGAGATTGCATTCCGCGAACGCTAGCGCTACAGATTGACGAATCAGCCGTAATCCGTCGCGGCGAATCCGCGCCCGGCGTATGCCTCAGACTGATCCCTCACGTGCCGAGCAACAACGAGACTCGACACGGCCGCCCACACACACCACAGAGAAATCAACCCTGCCGAGAGCAGTAGGGCGAGAGCAGCTACGACCGGCACATTGGCGAATCCGAACACCACGAGCCGACGATGACTCGAGAGCAGGAGCGGCCCGCAGACAGCGAATCGCGTAGGCTGCGCCGGTCAATCCAGACCCGAGAACAGAGACTTCGTAGGCGATATATCGCCCGCCGATCGACGCTCCATAGGGTGCGATGACGAGCGACAACAGCAGGACGAACGAGACGCCCACGCCGAGCAGGAAGAGTGGGAGCATCGCCGCTCTTCTCCGCGAATCGCGCTCCGTCCGGAGGACTGCGTACGGGACCAGCATTGGAACGATCCCTAGGGCGATGACGAGATAGACCCCAACTGCAAGGTTCCCCACCGCCTCGGGCGCGCGATCCTGCAGTCCACGCCACGCGACCGCCTCAATCAGCTGGTGCGCCGCAAGAACGATGGGGACTGCCGCCAGTGCCATGTCTCTGCGGTCGCCGACCCGGCGGAAGGCATCGATGCCGATGGCCCCCACAACGAAACCGGCAACCAGATCTGCTTCGGGTGAGTAGCACATGACGCCCCCGGACTCGATCAGCAGCCATCTTGCATCAAGAGGACTCTGGTGTCTAGTGACGAATCTCTCCAGATTGATCCACAAGTTCCAGCGCTCGACCCGCCTGATCGATCGACTCGATCGTGATCGGATCGAGAACGAGCTGCACGTGGTCCGCTCCCAGCGCTGCGTATGAGCGAAGCGCCTCGGCCAGTTCCTCCGGTGTGCCGCTCCTTGGATCCGCCGAATGCCGGTCGGTGTCACCCTGACGCCTTCCGCCACCGCCCGAGAACTGCCAGTACAGCGCCGTGGTTCGGCCGATCTCTGACGGGTCCCTCCCAACACCGCAAGCGGCGTCGTCGATCGTCGCGTTCAACTTCTCGAAACCCTCCGGGGTATTGCCGTGCCATGCATGCCATGTGTTCCAGAGGTCGACATACGGCAGCGTCGCCCGCAGCACTCGCGGACCCTTCGAACCGATCATGATCGGCGGCCCCTCCGGTCGACTCCTTGGCACGAGTTGGCAGTCGCGAGCCGTGTAGTACTCGCCGTCGAAGTCGATCTCGCCTTCGCTCAGCAGGGTCCGGATAATCGTGAAGGCTTCCTCGAATCGACTCGCCCGGTGATCGAACGGGAACCCGTAGGCGCGGTACTCAACCTCGTTCCACCCGGCACCGAGACCGAGGATGAGACGACCTCCCGAGATCTCGTCGACCGTGGTGGCCTTCTTGGCGAGCATGGCCGGACTGTGAAAGCTCGTCGCGGCGACGAGCGGCCCGATCTGGACCCGCTCGGTGATGGCTGCGACTGCGGCAAGGAGCGACCAAGCTTCCCACGGGGCGGCGGGGCCATCCGGCGTGTGATAGAGAAGGTGGTCGCCGACCCAGATGGAGTCGAACCCCAGACCTTCGATCGCGAGCGACATATCGCGCAGATCGGGCCATCGAGCAGGCCACTCGATCTCGGGAAGTTGGATGCCGACGGCAATAGGTCGCTGCTTGTTGCTCATGTTGACCAGGGTACTAACTCCGAACCGTGGGCCGGCAGAGCACCTTCACGCACCTCTGCGCATCGACGAGCCCGCGGTTCACAGGGCACTAGCCTCGTGAGCATGCATATCGGCGTCTCCATCTTCGCAACCGACACGACCATCCAACCCGTCGCCCTCGGCCGGGCCGTCGAGGAGCGGGGCTTCGAGTCCCTGTGGCTCCCCGAGCACAGCCACATCCCCGTCTCGCGAACCACTCCATGGGGCGGCACCACCGGCGCCCCTCCGCTCCCCGAGATGTACTGGCGGACCCACGACCAGTTCGTGGCGCTCGCCGCTATCGCCGCGACCACCGAGACGCTCATGCTCGGCACGGGGATCACACTCGTCGCCCAACGCGACCCGATCTGGCTTGCCAAACAGGTCTCGTCGCTCGACGTCATCTCGAATGGGCGCGTGATCTTCGGGATCGGCTACGGGTGGAACAAGGAGGAGATCGCGGATCATGGCATCGCCTATCTCGAGCGGAGGTCGATCCTGCGTGAGAAGGTCCTCGCGATGAAGGAGATCTGGACGAAGGACGTGGCCGAGTACCACGGAGATCATGTCCACCTCGAGCCGTCGTGGTCATGGCCGAAGCCGGTCCAGAACCCCCACCCGCCGATCGTGCTCGGAGGCGGCGCCGGTCCGAAGACCTTCGGCGACATCGCCGAGTTCTGCGACGGATGGATGCCGATCGCCGGCCGGCACGAGTTCGCCACGAAACTCGACGCCCTCCACGATGCCGCACGAAACGCCGGACGCGACCCGGAGTCGCTGACGATCGGAGTCTTCGGTGCACGGCCCGACGCCGACGTTCTTCGGGGCCTTGCCCGAGTCGCAGTCCGGCGGGCCGTGATCCCGCTCGGGTCGAAGTCACCCGATGAGGTTCTCGCCACCTTGGACCGGTACGCCCCGCTCGTCGGAGAGCTCGAAGACGACTGAACTCCCAGTCGACCGGATCCGATCCGCGGGGTACCGTTGCGCCATGACCGGGAGCGACGGCGGAACCCCGCCGGTACCTCAGATCGAGAGCACGCTCGTCAAGCTCGTCCTCTACGTGCGGGTCCTCGGGTTCGCCTGGATGACACTGCTCGTGATCGTCACGTGGTTCACGGATGACGACGCGCATCTGGCGATCGTGGCAGGGGCGGAGATCCTTGCCGGAGTGTGGACCATCGTCACCGTTCGCACCGCCCGGAACCCGTTGGTCATGCGCACATGGGAGTTCGTAGCGATCGACGGTGTCGTCGCTCTCCTCGTAGCGAGCGCCTCCTTCGTCTCGGGCGCCGGCGAACTTTTTCACGGCGGATACCCGATCTCATGGCTGGCCGTAGCCGCGTTCGCAGGAGGCATGCGTCTCGCGATCGCCGCTGCCTTGATTCTCGCCGCACAGCAGATCGTCGGATTCTTCCTGACTGGACGTTCGCTGGTGGCCACCACCGGCGCATTCGTCTTCGTCGTCTACGCGGTGATCTTCGGCTGGACGATCGACACGCTGCGGCACAACGATGCACTTCGCCGGGAGGCCGAGCTCGCTCTCGAAGCAGAGCAGTCCAAGCGGGCTCGTCAAGAGGAGCGCCTTGCGCTCGCGAACGAGTTACACGACTCGGTTCTCCAGACCCTGCAGGTCATTCGAACCGATGCGGACGACGCCGATCGTGTCCGCTACCTCGTGCGCAGCGAGGAACGAGCGGTCGATCGGTTGATCAACCGCTTCCGCCGAACCGATGACACCGGTTTCGAAGCTGCACTACTCGCCGTTCGGGACGAGATCGAGGACCTGTATGGAATCGAGATCCGTGCGGTCATCCGAGAGGACATCCCGCTGGATCCGGCCGTCCTTGCAGCGGTTGATGCAACGAGGGAAGCGCTGACGAACGCCTCTCGACATTCGAGAACCTCGGAGATCAACCTCTTCGCGGAGGTCGTCGCAGGGAGCGCGCACATCTTCGTTCGCGATCGAGGGGTCGGTTTTGACCCGGAGCGATTCGAATACGGACGCGGTCTTCGCCACTCGCTTCACGAGAGGATGGAATCGGTTGGTGGCTTCGTTCGCGTCAACAGCACGATCGGCGAGGGGACCGAGGTCGAGATCTGCTCGGGTGGATGTCGATGACCGAACGGCTCCGCGTCTTCCTCGTCGACGATCACGACGTTGCCCGCGCCGGGGCGAGGCACTACCTCGAGGAGCGGTACGACATCGTCGGTGAATCGGACAACGCCATGGACGCGGCCGACATGATCTGCGACCGCCTTCCGGACATCGTTCTACTCGACGTGCACCTCCCGGGCGGCGGCGGAGCGTCGGTCGTCACGAGCGTCCGTCGCACCCACCCCGACATCCGCTTCCTGGCGTTCACGGTCTCCGCCGTTCGAGAAGACGTACTGAGGCTCCTTGACGCCGGGGTCGACGGCTACGTTACGAAAGGAACATTCGGTCCAGATCTGCCGGACCTCGTTGCGGCCGCTGCTGCGGGACGACGACCCGTTTCGCCGGATGTCGCCGGGTACCTCCTTGACATCGACGAGCGGATCACCGAGGCAGCCGGAATCGAGAAGCTCACCCCGAGAGAGCGCGAGGTCGTGAATCTCATCGCCCGCGGATACACCTACCGGGAAACCGCGTCACGGATGGATATCTCAGTGAAGACACTCGAGACCCATATGCACCACATCTTCGACAAGCTCGGCGTCGCCAGCCGTCATGAGTTGTCACGCCTGGCGTACGACACGGGCTTCGTCCGGCCCGACTACAACGCGAAGAATCAGGGAGAACCCCGATAACGCAATCGGGCACGACTCCGCACCATGGTTCAGCGTGAGAGGAGCGAACCGCCGGAGCGCACTCGCAGCCGCACGGACCCGGAGGCCCCCTCCGGGACGGGAGGAGCGGACGGCGAACCACACCGAGCGGACGCGAACTCTCAGGAGTCGACGGGGCGGCAGTTCGCCGCCCCGTCTTTCGCGTGCCGATCAAGACCGTTCCACTGAGCGCTACACCCCGTTACCGTGTCGCCCTCAGCAACGATTCGAGGACCAATGAGCGATGTCACCCCACTGCCGGACGGACGCGATCTCATCCGAACCATGGGATGGCTACCGCTTCCGTACTCATGTGTCGGAGCCGTCCGCAAGACCGCCGTCTCGGGTCGCAACACCGTGTGGTCCTGGCTGATCCTGATCCCGTGGGCGTCAGATTCCAAGCCATGGCTCGACGGAACGACGGTACTTCCGGCCTCGACGAAGACGGAAGACGAGGAACGAGAAGAAATCATCGGCCACATGCGCGAACTCCTCGACCGGCGATACGGCGAAACAGTCGGCAGCCGGGCCGTTGACGACCTGATCCGCAGCATCCAAGAAGAGTCGTAGGCGCTGACGAACCGACCGAGTGCGGCTGAGTTCACAACGGTGGGCTGGCGAGACACCTCAACGACCCCTCCGAGTCCAGGGTGCGCAGGATCGTTGGGGATCGTGAACGCGAGGGCTTCGTCCCATGCGCCAATCAGCTCGTAGGTCGGGTCCATCGATCGCGTAGGAGCAGTAGGTCGAGACGAAATGCCCTAGACAGGCCATGGTCTCGGCGCGACGATGCTCCCGTTGACAGCGAAGCCCCTGCGGCGCACAGCATCGGGTCCATAGACCCGCACCCGTTGAGGTGACTGGAACCAAGCGCCCGCCAGGGGCTTTGCTGCGGATACGCGGTGAACCACTATCTGTAACCCGCGATACCTTGTTGACGGCCACTCAGGAGAACCTCCCATGCACCGTCTCGTCATCGGCTTCTCGGCCATAGCCCTCATCGTTGCTGCCTGCAGCAGCGCGGACGATGTCGGCGACGTGGCATCGCTCACGAACGTCGATGTCTCGTCGGTCTCTGAGGTCGTCGAGCCGCCCAATGACGAGCAGGCGCTGATCGACTTCAGTGCCTGCATGAGAGACCAGGGTGTGGACTTCCCGGACCCGATCGTCGATGCAGACGGGTACCCGCGGTTCGAGTTCGATGATCCTGAATCCGTCGACCGCGACGCTCTGATGGAAGCCGGCGAGGAGTGCCGCGATCTTCTTGAAGGCGTGGTACTGGGTCTGGACAACTTCGACATCACCGAATTCAACGACACGTTCCTCGAGTACGCGGCGTGTATGCGGGAGCACGGATTCGAGGACATCCCGGACCGGATCGATCTGGCGGCCATCATGCAGGGCGAAGAACTCCCGATCGACCCGACCGATCCCGACTTCATCGCAGCGGACGAGCAGTGCAGGGACATCTTCGCCGAATTCCGGGCCGGTATCGGCCGAGAGGGCTGAGCCCGCAGGACATCACGGCGGGTATTGTCCCGTCCCCGTCTCTCTAGGATGAGTCTGTGGACCGCATCGCTCAGGTCATCGTCAGGCACAGCCGCAAGATCCTGGTGGTCACGGCGCTGATCAGCCTCCTCTCAGTGGCGATGCTGTTCCGGATGAGCTTCAACGCCGACGTGAGTTCGTTTGCGCTCAAAGGGACCGAAGGAGGTGCAGCGTTCCTGGCGCTCCAGGAGAAGTACGACACCGCCGATCCCATCAACGTCGTTGCCACCCTCCCCGACGGCCAGACGTTCCGGTCGAAGGAAGGACTCGCCACTCTGGTGAGCCTGCGTGACGGGTTCATCGCCGTCGACGGTGTCGCAACCGTGGCAACGATCGTTCCCGACGAGAACCCGATCACCGGCGCTCCGATCACCGCAACCGACATCGCCGCAGCATCGGATCAGGCTGTCGCTGCGCTCCTCGGCGAGAGTCCAGTCACCGACCTGCTCCTGGACGAGAGCGGACAGAACACCCTCATGCTCGTTATCCCCGCGGGCGACGCGACGGCGTTGGCGAGAACGCTTGCGGATCTGGAGCCACCCGACGGCGTGGAGGTCACCCTCTCTGGCAATCCGGTCATCTTCGCCAGCGTGCTCGACATCATGTCGTGGTTCTTGCTGGTCCTTCCCCCGCTCGTGATCGCACTTCTGATCGGCATGTTCTTCCTTACGATCGGCGACCTTCGGCTGAGTGCGCTTGCTCTGTTCCCCGCAGCGATCGGTGCCCTTTGGACGTTCGGGCTGATCTTCGGACTCGGCCTCAGGATCGACATCGTGACGTTGATCGTGCCGATCTTCGTGATCGTCATGGGTTCGGCCGACGGGCTCCACTTCGTTACACACTTCCAGGAGACGGCAGCTGAGACGGATTCTGTCGGTCGGATCAGATCGGCCCTCTCCGAGGTGGGAGTCCCCATGATCCTCACGACGATCAGTACCGCAGCCGGCTTCCTCTCGCTGCTCATCACCGACGTCTCGCCAATCCGCCAGCTTGGTTTGTTCGCAGCGATCGGTATCGGGTTTGCCGGACTCATCTCATTCTTCTCCCTCCCTGCTCTGATGAGCCGCCTGACCGTCAAGAACCGCGGGACCGGGCGGTCCTCGGTCCGAGAGTGACAACCGGGCTGAAGGCGCTCGTCCATTCGCGCACCGCGATCGTGCTCACGGGCATCATCGTTGCGTTCGCCCTCGTCTTCATTCCGAGGCTCGACGTGGATTCCGACCAGCTGTTCTTCTTCAAAGACGGCGACCCCGTCCGCGTGGCGTTCGAGAAGACCGAAGAGGTCTTCGGGGGTGCAACACCGCTCGCCGGAGAGTTCGTGCTCGAACCGGCCCAAGGCCTCGAGGGCATCGTTCGTATCGCCGCCGTCTCGAGAGAGTTCGAAGAACTCGCCGGCGTTCGCCGTGTGTTCTCCGTGGCCGACATCGCGGCCACGCTCAGCCCCGAGGAGCTAACGCAGCTTGCATCGGGTGGGGTGACGTTGCCCCTCGGAAAGATGATGAGCGCCGACGGATTGCGCTTCATCCTGTTCCCGTCGAACTTCTCCACGGATGATCTCTCGGGATGGGTCGCCTTCGCCGAAGCAACTCCCGAGATCCGGACCCTCACCGGGATGCCGATCATCTGGGACGACATCGCGCGCCTCGTTCTAAAGGCGCAGATGACGTCGATCATCGTTGCGTTCATCCTCGTGGCGCTGATGCTGGCGGTCTCCTACCGAAACCTCCGGGACACGGTGATCTCGCTCGTCCCGATCGTGTTGACGATCGCCGCGGTCCTCGGCTTCCTCGCAGCGTCGGGGATCAACCTCAATCTGGTTACTGCCGTGATCTCGAGCATCGTGATCGGCGTCGGCATCGACTACGCGATCCACTTCATCGCGGCGATCAACCACGCCCGCCCCGACGGAGACGGCTACGTCCTGCAAGCCATCGATCGGGCCGGCCGGCCGATCATTGCCAACGCGCTCGGCATCGCGGTCGCGATGAGTGCCCTGTGGCTGTCGCCTCTGAAGATCCACTCGCAGATTTCGATGGTCATGTGGGTCGCAATGACCGCCGGTGCGCTCACGGCACTCCTCGTGATCCCGGCGTTCCTCCCCCGCAGTTCCGTGAGGGAGCCAATCTGAATCGTCGCGAGCGGCGACGTATCGCTCAGAGCGTTCTCGAGATAGGCGCGACCGGTTGGGCGGTTGAGCGAATCCTGAGTGCTTCGATCGATGCGAGGAGCAGGATCGCGATGACGAACAGGGCCGGTGCGACAATGGCCGCGTGCCCATCTCCCGACGAGCAACCCAATTCCCCCTGCCACCAGCGCCACGCCGACATTGGCCGCTGCGATCTCGTAGCCAACAGCCCATGGCGTGTAGGCGGCTCCGAAGCGACGGGCGGTGAGGATCATCTCGAGCGGGAACACGGACCCGTGGGCGATTCCGGAACCGATGAGAGCAACGATGCCGATCCACGGCGTCGGAGCCGAACCACAGGACGAACAGGCTGATGACCGTGGCGACGCCCGATGCGGTGAGGACCCGATCCGGGTCGATCCGATCTCCGAGAATGCCGAGGGCGAGCCTCGAGACCGTCATCCCTCCCCAGTATCCAGCGACCGCAATCCCCGCCAATGCAGTGCCGAACCCCCGCCCTTCGGTGAGGAGGATGAAGGCCCATGCCCCGGTGCCCGCGGCAACCCCCGCGTACAAGAAGAAGACCGTCACCGAGAGGGCGGCCACTATCCGCTTCCCTTCGGCCGACGGACGCCGCGTGGATCGGGTCCCGACCGGTTCGAGGGCAGCCACCGTCGCCACGAACGCGACAGCCAGCAGCAGATCAGCGGCAGCGAGTGTGCCGAACGCTGACCCTCCACGATGCGCCAACCGTGATGAGGGCGGTCAGGAACAGGGGGCCGATCGCCGAGCCGATGCCGAACGACGTATGGATGACACCCATCGATCGGGCGCCCCGGTGAACGGCAACGTAGGTGTTCACACCGGCGTCGAGCATGCCCCCTGCGACACCGAGTAGGAGCGTCGCAACCAGGAACATCATCCAGGTCGAGGTGAGAGCGAGAACGGTGAGGCTTCCCGCGGCGGTAGACGCCGCTGCTACGAGGAGCGGTCCGGTCGTGAATCGCCGGGTGAGCTCACCACTTGCCAGGGTCGAGATCGTGTAACCCGCTCCGTAGGCGAACGTGACAAGCCCCAACTCGCCGAGCGTGCGACCGAGGTCATCCACTGCCGACGGCCACGCCACGCCCATCGCCGCCATCGGCATGCCGAGCACGAAGAAGCTCGTCACCATGACGGCGAAGAGCCGGTTCCTGGTGTTCACAATCTCACACTAGATATGCCAGGAGCCGGAGCGCTACGGGAGATCAGGACGGTGGACAACCTGAGGCGAGGGGTCAACCTGCCAGGTGCCGTACTGCGCGACGACGGTCACATCGGCGTTCACGATTGAATCGAGGAGCCACTGGTCAACGGCATCGAACAACGCCCGATCTCCCATGATCGACTGCACCTCTTCTGCGGTGGCCTCGGTCCGATCCTCGACGAGAATCACGTGGAACCCGAACTCGCTCTCAATCGGTTCCGTCACTTCGCCGATAGGAGCCGTCATCGTGGCCTCGGCGAATTCCGGCACGTAGCGTGCAGGACTCGTGCACCCCAGCGAGCCGCCATTGGCGCCACTCCCGGTGTCGGTTGAGACCTCGGCGGCGACGACGGTGAAGTCCTCGCCGGCGTCCAGGCGTGTCACCACTGCCTGGGCCTCTTCTTCGGACCCCACGAGGATATGTGATGCACACACCTGCGTGTATTCGAGGGGACTTGCGTCGATCTCAGCCTGCGCGTCCTCGATCGTCGGCATCTCGACGCTGCCGATCAGAGCATCGGACACGGCATCTTCGATGAGGAGCTGCTTTGCGTATTGACCGAGCCCCTCCTCTGAGACGTTCTGCTCGGACAGGAACGTGTCGAGATCGCCCTCGTAGCCGGACTCCAACAGAATCGAATCGACCTCTGCGCCGATCTCTTCTTCCGTCGCCGTGAAACCGAGTTCGTCCTCGGCACGCTGTTCGATCGCCTTCCACTGGATCAGCGTGCTCAGGTAGCCGGCGAATTGTTCGTCGGTGAACTCTCCGTCGATCTCGTAGAACAGTCCATTGACGTTGTCGACGGTGACGTCGGTCCCCTCGACGGTCGCGGCGGTCGATGACGACCCGCCACAGCCGGCGAGAACCAGGCCAAGGGCGGCAATCAGCAGGAGCAGGCGTTTCATTGGGTTCCTTCGGAGAAGACGATCGGGGGAGGCTAGGGAGAGAACGATCACATCGTCGCCGACGCACATGAGAATCATCTCAGAATCCGATGTGTCTGCTGGCCTCTGCCGAAGACCGCCCGTCCGACCCTTGACGAGGATTCGACCGGTTGGCGAGCCAATGACGAGGTGATGTCGAGAAGGATCCACGCGAATCCACCCGACAACGTCGGCCCGATCCAGATGCAAACGTGTGGGCACGGAAGGCCGTACGAGTCAGACCTACCGCCCACAGCGGGCCGGCAAGCACAAAACGCAGTGCCACCACCACTGACCGAGCTCGGACCTCGTGGGCAATAGTCACGGAATGCCGTGTCGAATACCGCTCGCTCGGACTCGTTTGGCCCTTCTCCAATTGAAGTCCTAGTGTCGGGGTCGCACCAGGGATTCAATAGGAGTGGGGCATGGGATCTGTGATTCGTCGTTCGACCGTCATTCTCTTCGTCATGGCCTTGATGGTCGCAGCGTGCGGCGGCGCGTCGGACGAGACCACAACCACGACCCCTTCTGCAAGCACGACGACCACGAGTGTTGCCGCGAGCACAACCACCGTGACCGATGAATCCGGTGTCGTGTCAGGGCTGAAGGGCCTCCGGGGAGCAGTCGTGCGCATCACCGCCGAAGGTGGATTCGTCGATCCCGAAGAGGGTCAGATGAGCGGCGGTTGGAGCGGGTCTGGGTTCATCATCGATCCGAGTGGCATCGTGGTGACGAACAACCATGTTGTTACCGGCGCGGCGTTCCTCCAGGTGCACGTCGAAGGCGAGGACGGGCCGAGGAACGCCAAGATCCTTGGCGTGTCGGAGTGCTCCGATCTCGCAGTGATCGATATTGACGGTGCCGGATTCCCATACCTCGAGTGGGACGAGGGTGACATCGAGACCGGCACCAAGGTCTACGCAGCCGGTTTCCCTCTGGGCGATCCCGAATACACACTGACGGAAGGCATTGTCTCAAAGGAGAAGGCAGACGGCGAGACCTCCTGGGCATCTGTTGATTTCGTCATCGAACACACCGCCCAGATACTTCCCGGAAACTCGGGTGGTCCGCTCGTCACCGAGAATGGCCTGGTGCTCGGCGTCAACTATTCGGGGATCAACGACCTCGACATACAGAAAGCCATCAGTCGAGACGAGGTAGCGAAGACTCTCGATTCTCTCATTGCAGGGAACGACGTCAATTCGATCGGCGTGAACGGAACGGCATTCGTCGGCGAAAGTCTCTCCGGAACTGGGCGTCGGCTGTCGAATCGGGTTCGCCCGCAGCCAACGTCGGTATCAAGGGCGGTGACGTCATCACCCAGATGGAGGGCCTCGACCTCGCCACCGACGGCACCATGGCCGACTACTGCGACATCCTCCGCAGCCACGACGCCGAAGACGTGCTCGCCGTCAGGATCCTCCGCTTCGACACCGAGGAAGTGCTCGAAGGCACGCTGAATGGCGATGAGGAGTTGACGCTTGCGTTCTCGTTCGCCGAAGAGTTCGGAGACGAGGTCGGCGACGGGTCGACGACCACCTACGAGTACATGGAAGTGCGTGATGAGGATGACATTCTCGTCATGCAGGTGCCCACGACGTGGACGGACATCGACGGTGGCGCATGGGAGGTCGATGGCGAGATCGTTGGCAACCAGATCGTCGCGGCAACGAGCCTCTCCGGCTACTACGACAACTGGTACACATCCGGCGCTTTCTTTTGGTGCCTCCCAGGTACTTCTCGATCAGACAGAACCCGGTGACCTCCTCGACGCGTGGGAGTTCTCCGACGCCTGCACGTACGACGATCGGTTTGACTACGAGGATCCGGTCTACACCGGCGCCTACGACGTGTGGTTCGAGTGTGGTGGCACCGACACGGCCTTCGTCGTTCTCGAGGCGTACCCGCCCGAAGGGGACTTCGTCGTGCTTGTCCAGGTTCAGGTCGTCACCGACGCCGATCTCGATGCGCTCGACATGATCCTCGCCACGTTCGACGTCGTGTCCGGCTGAGCTGAGGCCCGCTACCGATCCACACGTCAAAGGCTCTACGCTCCCGTCGTCGACCTCGGGAGGTTTCGGTGGACGGACCCAAGATGATTGCGGGCGCGATCGCCGGGATCGTGCTTACTTCACTCGGTCTCATCTGGCTCATCCCCGACCAATCCCCGGCGGTTGGAGCGAGCGGAGAATCCGCTGCGTCGGTCCCGGATCCGACGACGCCCACAACTCTGGCGTGGATCACCGCAGGGGAAGTGCAGTTCGAGTCGACGATCCTCATCCCGATTGATATCTTCACCGATGACGGAGCAGTGGTGCTCGACTATGACCTCACAACGCTTGCTCCCAGCGGAGGGATCCAGGTGTCGGTCGACGGTGGACCCCTCGTTGATGCTCTCCCGGAGCGTTGGGCATTGAACACGGTGTCGGGTGGAGCGACGGTCGACACAACGGACCCCTCGGCATCATCGGTGCGGTTCGATGTTCGCCCCGGGCTACAGACTGAACACATCGCAGACATTCGGCTCATTGGGTGGCGAGTCGCCGTCCCCACACAAGAGAGGGTCACGCTCGACCTATCCACCGGTGAGTCCCGCGGATTTCGTGGGCGGCACCGGTGTCACGGTGGCGACGATCCTGGACCAGTCGAATTCAACGATCGTACAGACCGACGTCGATCTGCCCCATGACCGCTGGGACCGCATCGAGATCGATGCCGTCGACCCCGGCTGGAGGAAGTCGGGTCGTCTCGAAGGGGGCCTTCAGTTCATCTGGGACGGCCCGGATGCCCCCTCCATCCTGGTTCTCGAACAGTCTTCACCGACATGGGTACCGGTCGAAGGGGATCTGGTTGTCTTCCGGGGAGGCGACCGATGAACAGTCCGGACTTCGAGACGCTGCTCCGCTCACCCCTCGACGACGAGTCCGAACCGAACGGGTGGGGATCTGTATTGCTCGGACTTGTCGGCGGCGGCGTCGCCATCGTCGGCCTCTCACTCCTCCTCGGGCTCTGGTCGACGCCCGGGGAGACTCCTCCAATGGCTCTCGTTGCCGACACTGCGGTATCAGCGGCAGACGCACCGATTGAAGCGGCCAACTCCTACCCCGACGGGTTCCTTGACGTCGGCGGTTCGGTCGCGATGAAGCCGGTCGCCGTTCTCACGCGAGACGCCGGATTCATCGTGTCCTTCGCCACCACCACGGGCCGGGAGACCGACCCTGAGACGACGCCAATTCTGCTCGGCGGTCGGTGGCAACTCGAGGATGCCAACGGCTCCGTCACCGGCACCACCCGCCTGGTGTACGACCGGATGCACACCGGGGTGATCGGCGTCGAGTTCCCCGTGTCTCCGGACGAAGGAGACGTCATACGCATGACAGAACGGTGGGATCCGAGTGAGCAAACGGCATCGCTGGAAACCCCATTCACCGGCACGCCATTCTCGACGGCTGGTGTTGCCCAACTTGATCTCGGAGAAGGTGTCACGCTCCGGCTGGATCGACTCGATCTCGGAAGGCACCTCGGTCGAATCGTGTGGAGGCTATCAGGGCCGGACGATCCGACGGGTGTCGTCGAGTTCGAGGTCGAGTTGATCGACCAGGAGGGAGAGACGGTCGGCGACTACCGCTCGATGCCGTCTCCCCGAGATCCGACACCCGCCGCAGGGGTAACGATCTCTTCTGGGAGCAAGGATTCGACGTGCATCCCGACGAAGGCAACGTCGTTCGCATCACGGCGACGGTGCGACTCGTCTCCCCGGAGTCGGTAGACATCGTCTACGCCGTGGACTCGCTCCCTACGGAGTAACCACTCCGTTTCCTAGTCACATCGTGCCATCCGGCAAACCATCCTCTCCGAATGGTCGGTTTGAGCCGATATCAGAAGGGAGGCCGCTATCTCAGCGGTGGTCCGTGAGAAGAGGAATGGCCGAGATGCGGATGCGACAGCAACTCATCGTTGTCGTCGCCGTGGTGTTCGCCACCGTGGCTGTCGGCATGAACGTGTATGCATCAACGCGCCGACGAGCGCTCACAGGAGCTGGCCCGGGAAATGCCCGTCGCCTCGGTGCTCGATCGCGGTGTCTTCGATGGTCCTCGACCCGCCGATCCGTCGGACGAGTCAACCCCTCCCAGCCATGCAAGTGCTCCTAACGATTCTCGTGCACTATCGGATGTGTGTCCGGGCCTATCTGGTGACGCCGCCGATCCGGCACTCTCGAATCATGGCCGCGGCGTCTCTGCCTTTGCGGCGCACATTGGATATCGCGACTGCGTCGACGGGCCCCCGGGCGCCTTGGTACGCGAGGAGGCACAGGCGCGACCCGAAATCGAGCGCAACCGTCCTCCACGATCTGATCGAGCGGAGGAACGCAGTAACAACGACGACAAGACTCCACCCGGATTGATGAGAGACGATCCATCCGATGAAGTCTCAGACGACGACAAGACCCCACCCGGATTGCCGAAAGACAATCCATCCGACGACAAGGACACGGCGAAGGACAAGGACGAAGATCACTGAGGCTCCCGCCTCCCGTACCCACCCGAACCGTCATTGGAGCCTCCTTCGTCGATCGCAGGCTCTCTCGCCCCATGCCGATCCGCCGACTCCGCCGTTCCGTCACAATGGGCGAAGCCGGCCAACCAGACGGGAGCTGCGATGCACCGCGCACAAGGCGACCGCTGCGAACACTTGCCCCATGCGCGGTGCGGAAGGAGCGGCCTCGACCTTCCGAAGATCGCTCTCGGTCTCTGGCACAACCCTCGGTGGCGTCCCGCCGGATTCACGAGCCGTAGGGGTCGATTCTCTCAGAAGGAGTTTCCTCGGCATGGGAATCTTCCCAGGTTCCAGACTCTGAACGAGATCTCAATCAGGAGAGGCCAGACGCGGTGCAGGTGGCAATCCGGTCGCTGCTGCGCGACTCACGGGTGACGACGGTGCTCACCGGAGCGAGCCGCGGGTCCCAGATCGAGGACAGCCGCGGTGCGATCAACGGCCAGGAGTTCACTGCGATGAACTCACAGAGATCGACCGCTACGCCATCGACGGCGGAGTCGATCTCGGAGTAGCTTCGAGCGGCGCGAGCCAAATTGACGCGGACTGTGAGACGGCTGCCATTCATCCTCCCGCTCCGACGAAGAGGAACAGAAGATGGCGAGCGATCCACCCCCTAACCCGCTGAGTCGCTACGGCTGCTTGGAGTCCCCGAGGTTCCGCGGTGCGGTGGTCGTCGAGGATGCTCCACTCGATTCGGCCGTCGCTCCAGGCCCTTCCCCGGTTCCCTCGCCGGTCTGACCCTGGCCAGGAGTGGTGCCGGTTGCGCCAGCTCCCTCTTGATTCTGCTCCGTGATCCCGGGTGAGCCGGAGGGGACGGTCGTCCCGAGTCCTTCCCCGGGAACCGCCTTCCCGGAGTTCGAGCCCGATTCTTGCCGACCTTCACCAGATCCGTCTCCGTCGAGCAGCTGTCGTTCTTCTTCGAGCTGTTGCAGGCGCCCTCGAGCCTCTTCGAGCCGCATTCTCAGTTCACCGGACTCGGCGAATTGCACCGTGGCGGAGTCCGCCCGTTCCACCGCGCGTGAGACCACATGGCTCGGCGCCCGGAGGAAGACAAGTCGCTCGACCTCCTGCACACGGTGAGTTGCCTCAATGTCTTGATCGACGTACGAACGTACCCGCTCGGTGATCTCCTTCACCGGATAGAGGAAGTCCCCCGGCACGGCGTTCTCAGCTGCAACGGCCATTCCGACGGGGGCCACGATGAAGATGGCTGCGACCGCCGCTGCGACGCGGCGACGCATACCGAACCATACGGGGACCGGAGCGGGCGGGGCCATCCGAATCGCGACGCCCATCTCGACAAGGTGCCGTTCCCTCGTCTCGGGATCGACCTCCATGGTGTATGCCGATGACAGGCGGTCCATAGGATCACGTGCGTCCATCATCCACCGTCCTCGGTCGTCCGGTCGAGCAGCGTGCGGAGGCGCTGCTCGGCCCGGCGGCTCACTGCATACACAGCAACCCTGTTCCCCCCGACGACATCGGCAATCTCGTTGCCGTTCATGCCGACCACGTGCCTGAGCACGAGCACCGTCCGCTGATGTGGTGTCAACTGAGCCATCGCAGCAGAGAGATCAGGGTCGGCGTCGAAACCCGGAGGGAGGTCCGGTTCGACGCCGACCTCTGGAACCTCTGCGGACAGATGCTCGGGACGGCGCGCCCGGCGTCGCAGTTCGTCGAGGCAGGTGAAGCGAACGCTCCGAAAGAGCCACGCCCGCAGGGAGCGGCCGTCGCCCTTGATCGTCGGAGCGGACTGGACGAGTTCGAGGAACGCCTGCTGCACCGCGTCCTCGGCGAATCGGGCATCGTGAACCATCCCATTGGCGAACGACGCCAAAGGACCGGAGGTATGCCGATACGCCGTGGCGAATGCGGTTTCACTCCTGGTTCGTATGCCATTCATGACTTCATCCAGTTCCGGGTAATCGCTCACATGCCTTTGTATCGCCTCTCTAGAGGGCCATGAACCTGAGGAAGTTCTGCAACATGAAACTCAGTGCCAAACGGTACTGGCCTTCCATGGCTGTGCCCTCGGCTCCGAGCATCGCAAGGATTCGGTTGACCAAGCGTTCCTGAATCCGGTTCTGCGACATGAGAACGTCCTCGGCCGAGCAATCATCGGTTCGGCACTCGCCCACCTGATCCTTGGTCTGGGTCTGAGACCTCGTCATGGTCGGTTCCCCGGCCGGGCAGTCACCGGCAGCCCGGCACTCGTCGTCCCTGGTCTGTGCCTGGGTCTGTGTCCGTGTCCGGGTCTGCGTCTGAGCCTGGATCGGTTCGCACTCCAACTCCAGGTCGCCTGCTTCACATTCGCCGACCTGCGTCTGTGTCTGTGTCTGGGTTGTCGTCCGTGCCATGACCATGTCGCCGGCCCGATCTGCCTCGTCGGAACCCGGCCCCGGTCCTGCGATTGCCGCCGTCACCGTGAACAACGAGAACGTCAGGGCGAGGGCCGTGAGCAACGTCATCCTTCTCATATGGATCTCCTCTCGAATGAGCTTCCGATGATGGAGACGCCGGACGGCCGGCAGATTCGACGGGGATCGTCAAATGCTTTCGATGGATCGGCCTGACTTCCTGACTCTGGGGGTTGTCACCGCGTGTCCCGTCGACTACTCTGAGTGGTCAGAACACCTCGAAGGAGTCCCCGATGAAACGATTGATGCTGCTCGTAGCACTTGTCATGGCGATGGCCATGCTTGCCCCCGCCGCGTTCGCCGATGACGCCGACGACCTCGACGGTGCCGACATCGAAGTGGGCGTGAAGGACCCCTCGACGGCACAGCTGTGGAAAGCGCAGATGATCGCCGACTACTTCTTCACACCCCCCACAGCCACCGTCTCAACGACGGAGGAGACTGGCTGCCAAACCAGCGTGGAGTCCGCGGTTGAGGGCTTGAATGACACACTACTTTGCAAGGTCCTGGATCTTCGCGCTGCCGTCGGATGGGGCGCGGTCTTCAAGCTGATGATGTACGCCCAAGCTACCGGATATGACCCTTGGGACATTGGTCCACTCGCCGGCGACGGCGGATACGGGTTCGGAAACCTGTTGAAGGATGTGGAGTTCGAAGGCGAGTTCACGAATCTTGGACAACTCCAGAAGTCCTACAAGGTGAAGCCTGACAAGGCCGCGAAACCGGAGAAGACACCGCCTCCTGGACAGGCGAAGAAGAGCGGCTGAGCCTGGATCCAGATCCCAATTCGGCCCGCGTCGATCTCCGGAATCCGCCAGCGGAGAAGACAACGCGCCGGAAGTCGATCATTCCGGTCCGGGTCACGGTCCGGGATACGAACGGACTTTCGGCCGTTTCTCGAACATGGTTGATCTGACAGACTCAGTTCCATGTCCGCAACGATCCGCCCGTACGAACACGCTGCGGACTTCAACCGCGTCGGCCAATTCCTCATCGACGTGTACGAACCGGGCGACGTGTTTGCGAATTGGCTGCAGCCGCGGTGGGAGTACATGCACTTCCAGTCGTTCACAGACGATCAACCCCTCGATCGCATGGGCGTCGTCGAAGATCACAGCGAGATCGTCGGTGTCGTGCACTTCGAGGAGAAGCCGACCTTCTCCTACTTTCAGACCAGGTGCGGCTACGACCACGTCAAGCCGGCAATGTTCGCCTATGCCCTCGAGCGATTGGGTGGCCGTTCGGTCACCTTCGAACGGGACATCCACGGTCTCTTCATCGACGAGTTCGATACGACGCTCCGCGACCTCGCCGCAGCGAACGGATTCGAGATCCATCCCGAGTTCGCCGAAGTCCACTCCCGGTACGTCCTTGATCAGCCCGTACCCGATGCCCGGATGCCGGAAGGCTTCAATCTCCAGAGCCTCGCCGACGAGAATGACATCGCGAAGATCAACGCCGTGCTGTGGCGCGGCTTCAACCACGAAGGGGCGCCACCGGCTTCTGAGATCCCGAGTCGTCGCCACTCGCAGTCGGCACCCAGCTTCCGCAAGGATCTGACGATCGTCGCCGTCGCTCCGAACGGAGACTACGCGTCATACGCCGGCATGTGGCTCGTCCCGGAGAACCGCGTCGCCTACGTCGAACCGGTTGCCACCGATCCTGACTATCGCCGCATGGGTCTTGGCCGGGCCGTCGTTTTCGAAGCGGTTCGGCGCGCGGCATGCCTCGGCGCCAACGTGGCGTGGGTCGGGTCAGGCCAGCAGTTCTACCTCGACATCGGCTTCACCGCCATGTTCAAGACCGATCTTTGGGTGCGCGACATCGAACGGTGACACCGGAATCGCCACTCAGGCAGCACTCCGCAGTTCCCGTGCAGCCCCGTGTCGCGCAAGACCAAGCGCCCGGCGGTTCGTGCGGGGGTCGCTTCGCTCCTATCCTGCCAACTTCATGAGAATCGTGATCGTTGGGGCCGGCGCCGTCGGCTCATACCTTGCTGAACGCCTCGCGTTGGAAGGCCAGGATATCGTCCTTGTCGAGTCGGACCCCAGGCGTGCCGCCGAGGTCCAGTCAGAGATCGACTGCATGGTCATCACCGGCAATGGTGCGTCGGCATCGACCCTCAGAAGAGCGGGATTGGGCAACGCCGACCTCCTCATCGCGGTCAGTTCCTCCGATGCAATCAACGTACTTGCCTGTCACGCCGCGACCACGCTCGGAATACCACGCAAGGTCGCACGCATCGAGGACGCCGAGCTGAAAGCCGAGGTCGAGGAACTCGGTGTCGACCTCATCATCGATCCTGGCGAAGCCGCGGCCAGGGATCTCCTCACCCTCGTCAAACGTGGCGCCATCTCCGAATTGATTGAATTTGCGGACGGTCGACTCATCCTGATGGGCGCGTACATACACCGCACGGCGGCGTTCGTTGGGACCACGTTGGCGGAACTTCGAAAGGCCCTTGACGGTTGGAACTGGCTCGTCGTCGCGGTGATCCGACACGGAGAGACCAAGATCGCCCGCGGCTCGACGATGCTCAAACCCCACGATCACGTCCTGCTGATGGCCCGCGCCGACAAGACCGCTGAGGCCTACCGACTGCTCGGAATCACTGACAAGGCCGCCGAGAAAGTGATCGTGCTCGGGGGGACCCGGCTCGCTCAGGTCACCGCGGCCCTTCTCGCCGACAACGGCATCGTCACGACGCTGATTGAAGCGGATCGAGATCGTTGTCACGAGATCGCCGAGCAATTCCCGAGAGTCATCACTGTGTGTGGCAACCCAACCGATCCGAAGGTTCTTCTCGCCGAGGGCGTGGCCGCTGCCGATTCCGTTCTGGCTCTCACCGGATGGGATGGAGACAATCTCCTCGGTTCGTTACTGGCCAAGGAGCTCGGTGCAGGTGAAGCGATTGCCCGGTTCACCAACACTGATCTCGTCGGGATACTCGGAGGGGCGGGCCTCGATGCCACTGTGAGTTCTCGGCTGTCCGCGGCGAACGAGATTCTCCGCTTCGTTCGACGCGGCCTCATCTACTCGGTTACGACGTTTGCCGACTCGGACGCCGAAGCCATCGAGCTTGAGGTCGGCCCGAACAGCCCTGCGGTCGGAAAGTCGCTGAACGATCTCCGTCCTCCAGAATCGCTGATCATCGGCGGCATCCAACGGGGCGAAGAAGCGTTCGTGCCGCGCGGTAGCACCGTGATCGAACAGGGTGACCACTTGATCGTCATCGCTCGTCCGGAGGCCATCGCCGCCGCCGAGAGTCTCTCGGGCTGACCGGCGATGGCCTGGCGGAATCTCCTCCATGTTGCCGGAGCCGTCGTCGGAGCTACCGGCGTTTCGATGCTTGGAGCGGCCCTCGTGTCCGTCATCTACCGGGAGTGGTCGACCGCGGGTTGGATCGTCGCAGCGGCCTTCTTCACCGGCTTCATCGGCTTCGCGTTGTGGAGACTATTCGATCGACCGGGCGAGTTGAGCACTCGTGAAGGTTTCGCTGCCGTTGCCCTCGCATGGATCGCGATCGGAGTGCTCGGCTCCCTCCCATATCTCTTCACCGGATCGATCACCAACGTGACCGACGCCGTGTTCGAGACAGTTTCCGGGTTCACCACCACCGGGTCCTCCGTCGTAGCCGACCCGGCGGCCCTCCCCCACGGAATCTTGTTCTGGCGCTCATTCACGCAGTGGATCGGTGGCATGGGGATCATCGTCCTGTCGATCGCAATCCTCCCCCTCCTCGGCATGGGCGCCGTCCAGTTGGCACGTGCCGAGTCCCCCGGTCCGACACCCGACCGACTGACCCCCCGATTCAAAGACACAGCCAAGCGACTCTGGATCGTGTATTTCGCGTTGACAGGGGCGCAGGTGCTGCTGCTCTGGCTCGGAGACATGAATCTCTTCGAGGCTGTCAATCACGCGTTTACGACCCTCTCAACAGGGGGCTACAGCACGAACGCCGGCTCGCTCGGCGCCTTCTCCTCGTACTCGCAGTGGGTGGTGATCGTCTTCATGATCCTGGCCGGGGCGTCGTTCGCCGTCCACTACCGGGCCATCCGGACGCCGGGTGTCTACTGGAGGACCGCCGAAGTACGCGTCTACGTCGGCGTGATCGGTGCGGCGGCGGCAGTGATGGCCATCGGTACGTGGGGAGGGTCGATCCACGAGGTCATCAGGGACGCGATCTTCACGGCGGCGACCCTCATCACAACAACAGGCTACGGAACCGCCGACTTTGGACTCTGGAAGCCCGCGCTCCAGATCATGGTCGTCGGCCTCATGTTCATAGGAGGCATGGCCGGATCGACAGCGGGTTCGGTGAAGATCTTCCGACACGAGATCCTCTACGAAGCCTCGAGGGCCGACGTTCGCCGCTTGATCCATCCACGCGGCGTGTTCGTGACCCGCATCGGCAAGACGCCGGTGAAGGACACGGTCGTCGAGGCGGTGCAGACCTTCTTCATGCTCTACATGTTTGCCTTCATGACCGGCACGTTCACCCTTGCCGTCATCATCTCGATCTGGGGCCCCGATCTCGACATCGCTGCAACCGTATCTGCGGTCGCATCATCGCTCGGCAATGTCGGTCCGGGACTGAGTACGGTCGGGCCATCGGGGAACTACCTCGAGGTTGCCACCCCCGGCAAGTGGTTGCTCTCCGGACTCATGATCGTTGGACGTCTCGAGATTCTCCCGATCCTGATCCTCTTCAACCGCGAGAGCTGGCGCCGATAGGACACGGTCGCTGGGGGCCAGAGAAGAGCCGGGGTTTCCAGAGTAGATGAGCTGGCCAGGGTTCGGTTCCTGTCACTCCGCCATGCGAAGATGGGTCACATGGGAACAACGGCCACAGACAGAGGACCGGTCTTGATCGGCGGAGGAGAGCTCGGACGGTGCCCGACGCGAATCCATCACAGCCGATTCAACGATGCCGACCGCTCCACCAGCGCGGTCGTCGAACACAGGGTCACCGAGGGTCGCCGCTGGGAGGAGATCGTGGTGGCTCGGATCCTCGAGAGGTATCGAGCGTGGCAAATGGTCTCGACCGCTGCAGATCGATTCGACCGAACCGCCCCCGTAGTGATCGGCCCCGAAGCACGTGCGGTCGATCGGGAAGAGATCACCGCTCTGTCGCTTCGAGTTGGCGTTCCGCTCATCGCTGGTGCACGTATCTCGGCACCTCACCTCTGCTCAGTGGGAGTTCCTGATTTGCTCGTGCGCCTCGACGACGGCTACGCACCGGTTGACGTCAAGCACCACAAGGTGATTGGCGAGGGAGGAATCCCAGCCCGGCTGACTACCGCCGACCGTCTCGAAGACACCGGTGGAGCGCGGGAGGACGTTCCGCTCCGAACGGGTGGGCGATCTCCTGCAGGTCGCGCACTACTGGACGCTGCTCGACTCCATCGGGCGCGCCAATCCTCGACGGCTGGTTGGGATCATTGGTTCCGAACCGGCACTTACCTGCCTCTGGGTCGATCTGGACGACGGTTCACCCCGCCTCATCGGCCGATATCGCACAGCCCTCACCGAGGCGATCGAAGTCGTCGAAGCCGGTCGAGGTCAGCCGGATGTGCCCCTCGTGCCGCCCGTCTGGCGGGGGGAATGCCGATCGTGCCCGTGGGCCAAGTTCTGCCGTGCCGAACTCGAGGCTGTCGACCACGTCTCCCTGCTGCCCGCCATCGGCGCGGAAGACACGGAACGCTTTCTGGCCGCCGGTGTCACCACAACGGCCCGGATTGCCGGCCTCATGCCGGGAACGTCCGTGGGAGAAGTCGAGATCTCCGGCGAGGCAATCCTTCAAGCCAGGGCGCGCGGTGCCGGGACGCTGCTTCGCCGAGCGGGGGCCGATCTCGTCCTGCCGGATGCCGCCGTCGAGATCGACTTCGACATCGAGACCTACGGTGGGGTGCTCTACCTCGCCGGGGTCCTCATCACCGACCGAGACGGTTCGAGCTTCGAGCCCATCGCCGACTGGACCGGAACCCTGAACGGGGAACGGAAGGTCCTCGCCGACCTCTTTGCCTTCTTCGACGACATTGGGGCGTCGAGCAACACCGTCGTCTACCACTGGACCGGGTACGAGCGGACCGTCCTCAATGCCGCCGCCGATCGGCACGGGCTGTCATTGCGCACTGCACCGTCGGTGGACGACTGGTTCGATCGCCACGCCTGCGATCTGTGGGCCTGGACAAAACAGCGTTTCGTCTCTCCCGATGGCTACTCCCTGAAGGTGATCGCACCGCTGTGCGGTTTCGAGTGGCGCGACGACGATCCGGGCGGCGCACAATCCGAGCTCTGGTATGCCGAGCTGTTGAAAGGTGACGGAAGCCGGCAGTCGCGTCTCCTCGAGTACAACGAGGACGACGTTGGGGCTCAGCTCGCCATCCGCCGCTGGGTTCGCGCCCGTTGGTAACGCCGACTCGTTCGTTGGCACACCTCCAGGTTGAGCCCGCTCGACGTCAAGCCCCGCCGCGCTGGCGACGCTGCCGATCGGCTGAGTCCGAGTCCCCGTCCAGATCACTGCTGCCGCCCTGCCCATGCTCGATGGTGCCCGCAACTGAATCCCGCACACTCGGATCGTCGGAAGCCTCAATGACCCTGGCCGCGGCCGCACCGCCACGCCCTCCACCGCTATTTTGGATGATCCCTGCCGATCTGGATCCGTGGTCATCCGCTGAGGCGAACCCGATGCTCCCTGCGGTGACCATGATGACGGCGACGAGAGCCACAACCCAGGCGAAGCCTCGCTTCGGACGTCCCGGACCTGGCGCTTGCCCGCCCGCTGCCGCGGGCTTGCCGCTGAGAATGCGCACCGATCGGTACAAGCCTCTCCGATTCAGAAGGGCGTGGCCGATGGTGAGCAGGCCAACGGTGATACTCGACCACACGTGCATGCTCATCCAGGTACTTCGGGTGAGGCCGAGAACCTCGATGGCTCCTGCCCCTTGACCTCGCGAAACCAGGAAGTAGGGGATCAGCGCCGAAGCGGCAACCCAGATCCACCCGATCACCATGGTCGACGAGATGATCGACCGCAGCTGAAGGCGTGTGCGAGGCCACGGTGTTCTGTGGATTCGTGGGACTGCCATTTGCGCTTACTCCTTGGATGAGATTTCACGGTCAATCATCGACGTCGAATGTGTCGATCGTGTGAAGCCCCGGTGACAAGACCGTGTCGTATCCTCGGGAGACCTGGGACGGGGCCGCGGGTCCAACTCGAGCATTCGCCGTACCTACGTGGAGATCGCTCACGAACACATCAGGCACGTGGGATCTGGTGGGATGAAGATCAGTCTTTCGGATCTGACGCTGTCCGGCAGTCGTACCGCACGAGTACGTCATCGGTGAGGCGGTGAACCGGTGCACCCCTTCTGAACGAGCGAAGCACCTCCCAAGTCCAGGTGGTCACCGACGGAGGCCCCCGAGTGCCGCACGGATCGCGGGAGAATACGCGCTCACGCTGGAGTGTTGTCGTGACCATGGACTCTGCAGAAGAACAACATCTCGCCTGGTTGGCCCGTTCGTTCGGACGCACCGACTATCTCCCCCTCACATCGGAGGATCTCGAAGCCCTCTCGGGTGCAGGGAGCTACGTCGAGAAATACCCGGGGACCCACCTGATCAAGGAGGGTGACGACTCGCTTGCCGCTTTCGTGATCCGCAGCGGAGACGTCGAGTTGTTCAGAAGCCGCAAGAGCGGACGACTCGTGGTCGGGCGCGTCGGTCCGGGAGCCGTCATCGGCGACATCGCAATGCTGCGCACCCAGCCCTACATCTCGAGCGCGCGGGCAGTGACGCGGGTGGAAGCCTTCAGAATCGACCGGACAAGACTCCTCCCGGTCCTCATTGAGCATCCAACGATCGCTATTCGGTGGCTGGTCGCCGGGTTGAACCAGCTCGAAGCGACCCAACGGCGTGTGCTCCGGCTGATGCGCCGAACGGTGAAGGAGCAGGTCGCTGAGATGGTCCTGGACGAATCCGACCGTTACGGCGAACTCCACCTGTCACAGGCAAGTCTCGCCGGACTGCTCGGCGCCAGCCGCCAATCCGTCAATGAAGCCCTCTCCGAGCTACGAGACGAGGGGGCGGTCGAAACGGGGTACCGGGTCGTCACCCTCGCAGACAGCGAAGCGCTTGCTGCGGCGGCAGGGCGCTAGTCGATCAGCGGATTCGCCACCATCCGAACCCGATCCCACCGACGGCACCTACTGCGGCGAAGGCAAAGGCCTCTACCAGTGGGCTTGGGAACACCTCGAACGCCGGTCCTCTCATTGCCCCGATGGCGAGCAACAGCAGTGCGGCACCCAGGGCGAGCGCTGTGCTGATCACACCGATTCGTAGCACTGAGGCTCGGTCGCCAGACGCTCCCTCGTCCAGCACGAGCAGCACGGGTGGAGCCGCTGCAACGAGGAACGGTGCCAGGTGGAAGGTCGTGGCGGGCCGGAGAAGGGCGACCGCTGCCCAGAGGACAGTGAGTAGAGCACCCCAGACAAGGGCGCGGCGAATGTCGGTACAGGCAATGATTTGCGTGGTCATCTCAGCGTCAACCGTCTTCGTGCGCCGATCATCCCGTCATAGTCGGACATTCGACAGTCGGATACACCCGTGTCCGGTGGGTCCGTGCCCTCGAACTCTCGGAGACCGAGAGCGATGCGAGGGTCCGGGTGCGGCCGGCCGGCCGACTCCGGTACCGACATGTGGATCGACCACCCCGGCGTACACTCGTCGGGCAAGGAGACGCCATGTGCACCATCGGGGTAATGCGATTCGTTGACGGCAGCTACGCCCTGTTCAAGAACAAGGACTTCGGTCGTCCCTCTTTCAACGATCGGATCGTGCTCGAGTCGTCGGTCTTCGGCGTCGCCGGCCTCGTCACGTGGACGGGCGACGACGCTTCGCTTGACGAGGTCTCGGGCTTCTCACTCGGGGCAAACGCACACGGATTGTTGTGCTGTGATGCGAACGTGCGGACACTCCCCGATCACGCCAACCACGACGATCTCGTCGAGATCGCCCTGCGCGAGGCCTCCGACTTCGTGGGTGCGGTCGAGGCCGTTGCCGATGCGGTCGCCCGGCAGGCGTACGAGTGGGGGAATCTCGTGCTGATCGACAAGGATCTGGCCGGAGCGATCGAGGTCCGCGGTGATCGGATCGAGGTTGTCGTGAACGATGGAGCGACGGTCAGAACCAACCACCACATAGCCCTTGGCGCCACTGAGGGTGACGACAACATGGCAACGTCACGGCCCAGATTCGATGCGGCGCGGCGCAGGATCGAGGAGGTCGACTCGGTCGGCGATCTCCACGATTTGCTGCGTTCCCATGACGACGGCGTCGACGGAATCTGTGCCCACGGGGCACACCAAACGGTCTACAGCTACGTGCTCCATCACGACCGAGATGGGACCGCCCTGTCCGTGACTCAGGGTTCGCCGTGCGAGACCGCCTCACCCCTCACGATGCCGGTCCCTTTCGGTGGTGCCTGGTCGCCCGCCGAAGCACGGGCATTCCGTGCGGCGTATCCGTCATCGCAGGAGAATTCTGTCTCTTGAGCTCCGGATCGCAACGCTCGCTCCCATCGCGTCGACCGATCGTGGATCTTCGCGACGACGGGTGGGCCTGACGACTCGACCGTCAGTGGGTCGACGCGGTTCGCACATCCTCGGCAATCGTCCCCATGGCGTCGTCGAAGCGGCCGACCCAGATCTTGCCGTGAGCCGGAGTGCGGATCGAGTCGAGGTGGTGGACAAGGTGATGCCCGAGTTCGTGGGCGAGGGTCCTCAGCGTCGTGGTGGCGCCGAGCCGTATCTGCCCGTGCTCGGGGTAGGTGCGGCGATAGTGCTTCTCCCAGGCGATGATGCGTTCCGCGCCGTTCGTCTCGACAGCGTGCCACCTCGGCGCCCAGCACTGGCCCGTATCGGGTCGACGGCGCCGGTTGAAAGCCAGTACCGGCATCGGGACCACGAATCGCTTCGCGACCGAACGAACGAGCGCGGTGGCCTCGTCTCTTTCGACAGCGTATCCGTCACCGAATTCGGTGATGAGGTCATAGTCGCGGCTGAAGGCGCGCACCCGGTGCTCGTGGCGAGGTACTCGGTCCGTTGATTCGATTGCCTGGAGTCGATTCATGGAATCCGCCATAGTCCGTCTGTACTTCTGTGGGCTGGGGGCGCCGCATACGGGGACGACAACCCTGGGTACGCGTCGTCTAGTCGATTGTTGGCTCGGTCGTCAGTGCTGGTGGCATGTCCGGTTCCGGGAGCGCTTTCTCGTCCGCTTCTCCGAGGTCCAACTCGTGGATCCTGGTTCCCCGGCTCTGGACTTTGCCTGCGGAGATTTCGATCTGGTCGATGTCGCGGTGGGCCTGGTCAAAGTGTCGCCGCAGGCTGTCAACTCGTTCGGAGAGTCTCCCAACGTCCGTCAGCATGGTGCCGACCTCGGTCTGAATCACCCCTGCCTGCTTGCGCATCTCGACGTCGCGAAGAACCGCTCGCACGGTTGTGAGCGTCGCCATCATCGTCGTCGGTGACACGATGTAGACCCGGGCCTTGTAGCTCGCCTCGATGATCGCCGGGTGATGGGCGTGCAGTTCGGCATAGACCGCCTCGGACGGCAGGAACATCAGCGCAGAGTCGGCGGTCTCGCCCGGGATGATGTATCGCTCGGAGATGTCGCGAACGTGCTTCTTCACGTCTTCCCCGAGTTGCTTGGTAAAAGCCGTTCGGCCGGCGTCGTCCTCGGCGTTGAGCATGTTTCGGTATGCGGTGAGAGGGAACTTCGCATCGACGACCACGGACCCGGGAGGGTTCGGCAGCTTGATCAAGCAGTCGGCCCGCTTGCCGTTTGACAACACACTCTGGAATTCATACGCCGAATTGGGGAGCGCATCCTCGACGATGGCCGCCAGTTGGACTTCCCCGAATGCGCCTCGAGCCTGCTTGTCATCAAGAATGTGCTGAAGACCGACAACCTCCGTGGAGAGCTTCGTGATGTTCTGCTGGGCCTGATCGATCACGGTGAGCCGTTCGGTGAGCTTGGTGACCGACTCGGCGGTCTCCTTCGACGACTTCTGGAGGCTGTCCCCCATGCGGTCCTGAACCTTCTCGAGTCGATCGTTCACGGACTTCGTCAATCGTTCCGACGACTCCTGAACAGCCTTCGCGGTCGCTGCCGCAGAGGCAGCCTGCTGCTCGGTGAGCGAGGTCAGCTGTCCGGTCAATGCCTGCTGAGAGGCGACGAGTTGCTCAATGCGCCGATTGGCTTCTCCGTCGTCCTCGTCACCGCCGCGCAACACTGCCCAGGCGACGATCGCTGCGCCGATGAGGATGGCCACAGCCAGAAAGACCAATGCGATTTCCACTGCGAGTGCCTCTCTCTATCCCGGATTCAACTCTGGCCCTCAGCGTAGGGATGCGCTGCGACACATTCTCGTTCTTCGCCCTGAGAGGCCGGATCGTGACCCTCAGTACCAGATCACCTCACCGAATCCGGGAAGCGGCATCTCGCCCGGGACCGTTCGGGCCTCGCCGGCGGCATAGCGGGCCGCCGTCCACGCACCGGCTGCCGCATCGAGGATGTCGTCGGCCGGAACCACACCGACGGCGTCGGGGAGACGATCCGGGAGCGAAAGTCCGGCGCCCGACAGCAGCCGACGACGCTCGCTGTGCCCGTTCCAGGTTCGCTTCGAGAACGCGAGTGGGCGCCCCGCGAGCGACCGAAACGTGACCTCCGGGTGGATCTCGATCACGCGCTCGTCCGAGCGAGCGACGGCATCGGTCTCCAGGATGCGGTGGCGCAACGCGTAGCTCTGCGCCGTCAATCCGACGCCGTAGTGCTTGCGAGAGAACCGGAGCGCCTCCTTGTAGGTCCCGAACTCGAGCACGTCACGGGGCGGTGTCGGAAACACACTCGACCCGCGGGCACCGATGAAGCGTCGTGCGGCGGCGTCTGCGGCTCGGGGCGGGGCGACCGGGAGACCGATCGGGATGTCGACGGCGATGACCGCGGCTTCGGCCTCGGCTGAAGCGAGGTCGGCCATCGAGTCATACGCGTCAATCGAGACGATCCAGCCGTCGACGGTGACGACGGCGATCCATCCCATCTTCCAAACATCCGCCCCGACGACTCGAGCCATGCTCACCTCCAGACCGGATCGTACCGCGCTGATGTCCGGGGCTCGCCATACGCGTATTCGATCGTGTCTACGTATACATGTGTTGTGAACGTAGACACAAACGATCACGGAGGCGGCAGCTAGGCGGGCGCTGCCGGGAGGTGAAAGCCGACGCGACCTCCTGGGCCGGGCTCGGCCCAGATCGTCCCGTCGAGGGCTTCGATGAAGCCGTGGGCGATGGCGAGGCCGAGGCCAGATCCTGCTGTCGAGCGACCCCTCGCCGGGTCGTCCCTGGTGAAGCGATCGAATGCCTCGTCGACAAACCCCGGATCAAATCCCGGTCCCTCGTCGAGTACGCGCACTGTCGCTCCCCCATCGTCTCGCACCTCGACGACAACGGTTGAGCCGGAAGGGGCGAAACGGATGGCATTGTCGAGGAGGTTTCTCAGCACTCTGCTCACCGCCTCGGAGCCGCCGGTCGCGATGGTCCGGTGGTCGGCGTCGAGTTCGAGGCGCACATCGGCACTGGCGGCGATCGGGGCGAGCACTTCGATCGCCTCGTCGGCGAGTTCGGTCACGTCGATCGGACCACGCTCGACTTCGATCGAGCCCTCTTCGAGTTTCGCCAGCAGGAACAGATCGTCGACGAGGGAGCTGAGAACCGAGATGTCCCGATCCATCGCTCGCAGGTACCGGTCGGGGTCCGGGGCAAGGCCATCCTCGAGTGCTTCGACCGCCGCACGAAGCGAGGCCAACGGCGTCCGGAGATCGTGGCCGATTGCCGCCAGGAACCGACGGCGAGCAGCTTCGTCTTCCCGGCGCTCTGCGTCTCGCTGTTCCAAGTCGGCGGCCATGCGGTCGAATGTCTCCGCCACGGTCCCGATCTCGTCGGGTCTCGCCACGCCGGTGCGAGCGGAGAGGTCCCCGTCCTGCACTCGTCGGGCAGCGGACGCCGTGGCTTCGAGATCACGGGTGAGCGTCCGACCGACCAGCACTGAGAACCCCACAGCGGTTCCACCGGCGAACATGAGAACGATGAGGAGCAGCCTGAGGTCGTGGGAGGAGAGGAACATCTGCTGGGCGGCGACCACCATCGCGGCCGCAGCGACGAAGAACCCGGCGATGCTCGCGATCAGGACACTGCGACGAATCGAACGAGATCGTTTGACCAGTGCACCCACGATGAGCGTGACGGCCGCAGCGAAGGCTGCCACAGCGGCGAAGATCAGGGCCAACTGGACTCGATCCGCCGAAGTCGGCTGCATCAACACCTCGAACGCGATCAGACCGATGACCGCGGCTCCGAGAAACCAGAACGCCGCCTTCATGACTCGAACCGATAGCCGACACCCCACACCGTGGAGATCCACCGGGGCTCGTTCGGATCCTTCTCGATCTTGCGGCGGATGCGGCGGATGTGCACGGTCACCGTCGAAGCGTCCTGCCAGTCGGTTGACGAGTCCCAAACCTGCTCGAGCAGTTGCCCCCGCGAGAACACCTGCCGGGGCGAGCTTGCGAGAAACGCGAGGAGGTCGAACTCCTTCGCCGTGAGATCTACGAGCTCCCCAGCCACCCGAACTTCTCGGCTGCGGCCATCGATATCGAGGCCCTCATAGGAGATGGCGGTCTCGGATATGGGCTTCTCAGCGTGGGCCGCCCTTCGCAGAACCGTGCGCACGCGAGCGGCAAGTTCACGCGGCGAGAACGGCTTGACAACGTAGTCGTCGGCACCCAGTTCCAGACCGAGCACGCGGTCCGTCTCCTCGGTGCGTGCGGTAAGCAGGATGACGGGGATGTCGGCGTGCTTCCGGAGTTCGCTCAGGATGCTGAAGCCGTCGATCTCGGGGAGCATCACATCAAGGATGATCAGATCAGGACGCTCGGAGGCGATGAGTTCCATGGCCGACCGCCCGGCCGACGCCTGGCAGGTCGAATACCCCTCGCGTTCGAGATAGGTGCACACGACCTCACGAACGAGGTCTTCGTCGTCGACGACCAGCACGGTGCCTGCGGTGTCTTCCATAGCGGTCATCGTACGGGCAACGCGGACGCTCGTCTCGTGCTCTTCGTTGAGTTCACCGTTTGTTCACCGCCCGTTTCGGGCCCGTTCAGATGAGTCATCCATCCTTCCAACGGTCGCCAGATCGGCGGCACGCGAAGGTAAGGAGCAACAATGCGCAAGACACTCTTGACCGGCCTGGTGGTCGGTCTTCTGACGATCGTCATGGCCGTACCGGCCCTGGCGTCGAACGGGAAGTCGACCGACAGCAACGGGCGACCCGGCTCGGAAGTCCAGGTCACCGTCCTCAGCAGCGGTCTCACGTACGATTCGATCGTCACAGCCAATCTGCCGATGCACGGCCGATTCCAGCAGCTGATCCCGACGCCCGACGGCCTAACTACCCAGTACGGGCCGGGCGATCGCGGCTACGTGGGTGGTCGGTGGTTCGTCGACATGAACGGGGACAACCTACCGAACGAGGGCGATGCCTTCTTCCTCTGCCCCCTCCTCGGACCGGGCCGTTGAACGGCTTCACGCCAAAGGGAACGGGGCCCCGCCATTCCGGCGGGGCCCCGTTCGATTGGTAGGTTCGTTGCGCTTCTGGTTTCGATCAGCCGACGGGCAGTAGTTCCTTCTTGCTGTCGGGTTCAGCAGCGGGGCGGTCCGCTTTCGGAGCCTTCTCTTCTTTCCCGGCCCAGAACAGGCCGAGACCGGCGACGAGCACCGTCAGACCGATCGCAGCGAGCGTGCCGGCGATCGCCAGACCGAGCTGGAGCGCCGAGTGCGTCACGGTGCCGACACCGAGTTCGGCGATCAAGGCGTGCGCCGTTCCATTCCATGCCTGGTCTCGTGCGGGTCCTTCGAGCGGATGCATCCGATCAAAGCCGGTCCAGTACCTGCCCTCGACCGGAACGTCATAGGTCCCTGCCGGGAACGTCTCGCCGTTGTACTCAGCATCCTCGGTGAGAACCACCGTTTGGGTCCCGTAGAGGGTGTGGTACGTGATCGTCGCCATCTGGAACATGTACTCGGACGCCGTGTTGACGAGCGGATCGTTGGGATCCATGTCCGACTGCACGACCGGATAACCCCAGTCATCGGTCAGCAACGTCATGATCGCGTCCGCGCCCTCCGTGGCGCCCCGATCAACGAGTTGTCCGGCGTCGTTGTAGCTGAGCTCCACGTTCTGTGCTTCGCTGAACGCCTGGAGCGAGCCGTATCCAGCCTGCACCTGGGTGTAGGCGACGCCACCGGCGATCACGAAGATCAGCCCGATTACTGAAAGCACGATTCCGAGGGATCGGAGTCGTTTTGCCATTGTTTCCTCCTGGTTGTTTGTGAATGGATTCACGATCGGTATTTAATCGTCGTTCGACGATTACCGATAGAGTCCTCCGTCCCGAACCGTAGGGACCTATGGCCCGCCCGGGCCACAGACGAACCGCAGACCCCGAAATCGCCCATCGGCGATGTACGGACTTTCGGCCCCAAGACGGGGGTGACATCACTTGATACGCTGACCAGCATGGAGTTCAAGCCACCGCCTGCCTGCCTCGACGACGATCCACCGGTCGATCCGGAACGGCTCAGTGGAGAAGAGATTGCCGCGATCGCCAAGGCGATGGGCCATCCTTCTCGAGTTCAAATCGTCGAGTACTTCATGGAGTGCAAACCCCATACCGTCGGGGAGATCGCCGCACAGCTGACGCTGGCACAATCCACGATCTCTGAGCACCTTCGCATCCTGAGGGAGGCCAACATCCTCCGCACCGAATGCGATGGACCCCGCACCTGGCATTGTCTCAATCGGGTCGTCCTCAAGAGATTTGCGAGAGACACCGCAGCGATGACCGTGCGCGTCGACCGCTAACCGGGACGCACCGATCCGAGCCTATTTCGCACCGGTTGTGCTCGCGAACGCACCAATGGTGAACGTAGGCGCAAACGGCGGCTCACGGATCAGGTGTTCGCAGCAACGAGGTCGGCAACGATCTCGCCGCTGCACACAGCGGTCACCAGCACCATCGTCCAAGCTGCACCAATCCCGGGGATGAGGCCAACGAGCAACAGGAGCGGAATGCCGAGGAGTCGGTTGGTGATGACGGATCGACGGAGTTGCTCTTCATCGCTTCGAACAGAGGCGGTCTGGATCGCGGCCATCGCTGCGAATGCCAGAGCAACCGACCCAACGAGAAGCCACCTATCTGCGCTGAGGTAGTCGTGTCCGGCATCCGCGGCAACGATGGCGAGTTCCACCGAGACCCCGAACATGGCCAAAGCGATGGCCAGCGGCAGGTGACTGTAGATCCACACGGTCGGGCGCCAGCTCTTCCGATCCCCTCTCCTGCGCACGACCGAGCCCTCGTGGTTGTCGAAGTTGATCCACCAGAGACAGGTCGCGGCCCCCAATCCGAAGACGCCGACGAGCGTGGTCGACGGCTGCCACGATACATGGCTCAAACCAACGGTGATCGCCACGATCGACTCGCCCAGGACGAGAATCGTGAAGAGACCGAATCTCTCTGGAAGGTGTGAAACGTCGAGAGGTGCCGCCGCCTGGGCCCTTCGCAGGATGTATGGAGTCGCCAGATCCACGGCGAATGCAGCGAGCCACAGCCAGAAGCGATACGGCTCCGGCACAACGATGGATACGAGCCACAGAGCCGAAGCAGCGCCGAACCCGATCAGGTATCCACGCACCAGCTCCCGGGTCTCGACGACATGCCGGTAGGCCCTTGCATACAAGACCAGGAGAATCAGCCGAACGGCGGCGTACCCCAGGGCGAACACCATCGTCGACCCTGCCACGCCGAGGGAGACCGACACGGCAATCAAGGCCACCCCCACCATCTGTGCGCCGGCGAGGAAACGGTAGATCAGATCATCGGTGTCGTACCGGTCGGCGTAGAAGGTGTGACTCGCCCACAGCCACCACACGAGGGCGAAGTATCCGAGGTAGGAGGCGATGCTCGACCATGTCACGTCGTGGACGAGTCGGGTTCCCATCATCGCTACAGCTGCAACGAACACGAGGTCGTAGAAGAGTTCGAGCCACGTTGCGGTGCGTTCGGATTCCTCCATGGTCCGCAGCCGCGGCGGAGCGACCGTGGCGAATTTCACAACGACACCGACAGGCCTGGATAGGCGGCCTCGGTGGCGTGGAACCGTCTCCGGGCGGTGTGGACGATCGCGTCGACATCTTCGTCCGTGCGGTGCGGGTTCAAGCTCGTCAGGATCAACCGGTCTGCTCCTGACGAGAAGGCGGCCGCGACGGCGTCCTCCCATGTCGAGTGGCCCCACCCTCGATGAGCTGCGGCCTCCTCCGGTTGATACTGGCCGTCGTGGATGAGTGCCTCGACACCCCGGACCGCATCGACGATGGTTTCATCCATCTCAGAACCGGCCTCGTGGTCGGTGACGATCGCCACACTGGACGACGGCCCATCGATGCGATAGCCGACGGCGCCCTGCGGATGCTCGACACCGAACGGCGTGATCGTCAACCCCGAGATCTCAACGGGTCGCGCGATTGACTCGAAGCGAACGGACGGCGCATCGGCCAGCGACACCGGGAACCACGGCGGAGCAATGACCGATGTCAACGTCTCCTGCGGGTCCCCCGGACCGTGGATCGTGATGTCGTGATCGTCGGACCACACGAGGTCGAGCATGGAGAGACCCTGGATGTGATCCCAGTGGTAGTGCGTGAGGAATACGTGGATCGACGGAGCGGCAGACAGGCCGAACTCGCGCCAGGCGACGACACCTGTTCCTGCGTCGATGCACCCAACCAGCCGATCATCCACCACAAGGGCGAATGACGTCGTGCCCCCTCCATACACGACGAAGTCCGCGCCGGAAACCGGAATGGATCCGCGACTGCCCAGCACGACGAGCCGCAGATTGTTCTCCACCATTGTGTCCCTCTCGCGCAGGCTTTCGAGCGTAGTGGAACAAATCACCGGCGTGGGGACTTCGTGTTCGATAGGCTCAACACCAGCGACGAACCCGGGGACCATGAGCAGACCAGTGATTCTCGCCGTCGACGACGACCCGCAGGTGCTGGCCGCCGTCCGCCGCGATCTACGCAGCCACTACGGATCGACCTATCAGGTTATGTCGGCCTCGTCGGGCGCCGAAGCCCTTGCGGCAGTGCACGAACTCAAGAGTCGTTCGAAGACGATCGCAGCGTTCGTCGTCGACCAGCGAATGCCCGAGATGAGCGGCACCGAGTTCCTCATGGCTGCCGATCAGATCTTCCCACAGGCCAAGCGACTGCTCCTCACTGCCTATGCCGACACTGAGGCTGCGATCCAGGCCATCAACGACGTCGGCCTCGACCACTACCTCCTCAAGCCGTGGAGCCCACCCGAGGAGCGCCTGTACCCGATCCTCGACGACGTCCTCGACGACTGGCAGGCGAACGCCGACGTGCCGTTCGACGGGATCAGAGTGCTCGGTACCACATGGTCGCCGACAACCTACGAGACCAAGGCGTTCCTTGCCCGCAACGAAGTGCCCTATCGGTTCATCGACATTGAACGGGACTCCGATGCGGCCACCGCCGTCTCGTCGGTTACCGGAGTGACAAGCGATCTCCCCGTGGTGTTCCTTCAGGACGACACCGTCCTGATTAATCCTTCGAGGCACGAACTCGCCGAGGCGGCGGGGATCCACTCGACCCCCGAGGCGCCGTTCTATGACCTTGCGATCGTCGGCGGCGGGCCGGCCGGCCTTGCCGCGGCGGTCTACGGAGCGTCGGAGGGTCTCTCGACGGTCCTGATCGAGCGCGAGGCTCCGGGCGGCCAGGCGGGAACGAGTTCGAGAATCGAGAACTACCTCGGCTTCCCGAAGGGTGTCAGCGGTGCCGACTTGGCCAGGAGGGCCATCGCACAGGCGACCCGACTTGGCGCGGAGTTGATCACAGCGGCAGAGGTGGCCGCGGTCCGCTCCGGACCCGCTGCGAAGACGCTGGTCTTGACGAACGGCGTCGAGTTGAAGTGCCGGGCGCTGCTGATTGCCAGCGGCATGACGGTTCGCCGGCTCGACGTCCCCGGCTACGCACGGTTCGAAGGCGCCGGCGTCTACTACGGAGCCGCCGCCACCGAGGCCTCGACCTACCGGGACCGCCATGTCTACGTCATCGGCGGCGCGAACTCGGCGGGACAGGCGGCGGTGATGTTCTCGAAGACCTCCTCGAAGGTAACCATGGTCGTGCGATCGGATGATCTCGGGCAGAAGATGTCGCAGTACCTTGTCGACCAGATCGCAGCGATCGAGAACATCGAGGTGCTGCTGAACCGGCGGGTGATCGAGGTAGCCGGCACCGAACGTGTCGAGGAGATCCGACTCGCGAACGTCGACACCGGCGAAGAGGAGACAAGGGCTGCGTCCGCATTGTTCATCTTCGTCGGAGCCGTACCGCACTCGGCCTTCCTCAAAGGCACCGTGGCCATGAACGATCGCGGCTTCATCTACACGGGGTCCGACGTCACGACGTACACAGCCGACTGGCCGCTGAACCGAGATCCGTATCCGCTGGAGACCTCCGAACCGGGCGTGTTTGCGTCGGGCGACGTCCGCGAAGGTGCCGTGCGCCGCGTGGCGTCCGCCGTCGGCGAAGGTTCAGTCGCGGTCACATTGGTCCACCGATACCTCGATACGGTGTGAGCTCCTTCGATCTCCGCTCGGTCGAACTCCTCTCGGGACTCGATGACGTCGCTATCGATCGGCTGGCGGAGACCGTATCGACGTGCTCCTTTGCGCAGGGAGACACGCTATTCAACGAGGGCGACCCAGGCGACACCGCGTACATCGTGACATCCGGAGAGATCGAAATCCTCAAAGTCTCGGCTGATCAACCCGTCCGCATCGCCGTCTCCGGACCCGGGGTCATCGTCGGCGAGATGTCACTGCTGACGGGGGAACCCCGCAATGCCACCGCCCGTGCACTCGTCGATGTCGAACTCGTGTCGATCCCGAAGGCATCTCTCGACGCTCTCCTCGAATCAGACGTACGGGCGGTGCGTGCGCTCTTCGACGTGTTCATCTCCCGTTGGCGGGAGCAGCAGTCCCGGCTCCGTCAGTCGGAACGCATGGCCCAGATCGGTGTTCTCACGGCCGGCCTTGCCCACGAGATGAACAACCCTGCCGCGGCCGTGACACGAGGCTCGACCCTCCTCCCCTCGGCGATTGAGCGTCGGGCAACCGCCGATGCGGCCCTTCCCTCAGAGATCGAACTCCCGACGGCGTCGGCTCACGGCGATGTTCTGAGCCCGATCGAACGAGCCGAGATCGAAGACGATCTGGAGACGGTGCTCGACCGACTCGGCGTTGCTGATGCATGGCGTGTGACTCCGGTGCTCGCCGACGCCGGCTATATGGCCGACAATCTCACCGGTGTTGATCCCTCCACCGCCGGCCTCGTCGTCGATGCCCTCGCCGCCCGCGCTGAAGTGGATGATCTTGTGGCCGAGGTCGCCGAAGGATCGAAGCGCCTCAGCGAACTCGTGGGGGCACTCAAGTCATACTCCTATCTCGATCAGGCCCCGGTGCAAGACGTCGACGTGGCGAAAGGCATTGAAGACACCCTCCTCATCTTGAAGTCGAAAACATCCGGCATTGCTGTGATCCGGGCCTTCGACCCCGGTCTTCCCCGAATCACCGCCCACGGCAGCCGCCTCAACCAGGTCTGGACCAACCTGATCGACAACGCTGCGGACGCGATCCGCGACGCGGGTGTCGACGACGGGCGAATCACCGTGACGACAGGCCTTCAGGACGGCTACATCGTGGTCCAGGTCGAGAACAACGGTCCCGAGATCCCCCCGAAGACCAAGGACCGCATCTTTGAAGCGTTCTTCACCACGAAGGAACCCGGCAAGGGAACCGGTCTCGGCCTCGACACCGTCTACGACGTCGTAGCAAACCAACACCACGGAACGATCGGAGTCGACTCAACCCCAGAGCGAACGATCTTCACGGTCACCCTTCCGATCGCCTCTCCCTGATCTCTTCCTCCCCCTCAGACTCCTCTTCCTCCCCCTCAGGGGGAGGTATCAGCGACGTAGTCGCTGGCGGAGGGGGTCAAAGACTGAAGGCTCACGGGACGCAAGCTTCGACCTGTCCCCCCGACGGAAAGGCGGGGGGACGCGGAACGCAGCGACGCAGGGGGGCACTTCAGCCCACGACCTCGATCTGACAACGCAGCCCATTCGCCGAAGCAAGACGACGGTCGGTCGTAACGAGCGTCGTCGAGAGCCGTTCGGCGAGAGCAACGTACCAGGCGTCATAGACCGACACCGTTGAGCGCAGCTCCCAGACCCGCCCCATCATCGGCTCTATCGGGTACGGCGTCACTGAGAACCGGCGCAACCGATCGACTGCCGACCGAGCGCGGTGCTCGGCAACGTCGCCACGGAGCGGCATCGAGCGGAGCGACGCAGCGAACATGCGGCGGCAGTGCACAGCTCAGTCCTGCGCTGCAACTCCGTCCCATTCGAGGAACCAGTCGGCGTAGTGGCCCGGCCACGATCCCTCTGGGCCCTCGGATCGGTAGCGCTCGTCGGCACGGACGAGCCACGCCTCAACGGTGTCGACCGACGGATCGGATGTGAGCAGAGGCAGGAGCTGCCCGTACATCCATTCGGCGTACCACCGGCTCCAGCCCCCGTTCGGTCCGCCGTAGACGGCATGGTGGGCTCGGCCGGTGGCACCGAAGAGGTGCCGGAGTTCCGTCTGTCGGGTGTGATCATCCATGGTGGCAACCGTACCGACGGAGCGGTCGGTGTCAATGGGCAAGCCTGCGGCGATGCTTCAGCCGCCTTGTGTCGACGTCTCCACACCGGCGACAGCCGGTAGACCTTTCGGAACGCACGATCCCGGTTCGGTGGATGCCGTGCCCTCGAAGTAGTCGGCCGGGGTCTTCAGCCGGCGGGTCGCCCACACGATGGGGGCTGCCACGAGCGTGATGGCCCCTCCGACGACGTAGGCAGCCGAGTACCCCTGGCGTTCCGCGTACACGCCGAGGCCGGCCTGGCCCGCGACGGAGCCCACGCCGGAGATGAGCGAGTCGAACGACACCACGGTTGCCCGTTCCGCCGACGGCACCATGCCGTGTACGAACGCCTGCCGGACCGGCATCTGAACACCGATCGCCACCGAAGCAACCAGGAGGAAGCCAAGGGCGATCGGGAAGTTGCCTGCCCAGCCAACGCCGATGGACGCCGCAGCGAACACGAACGCGGTCCACAACAGGATCGTCGTTCTCCGGCCGCAGTAGCGGGTGAAGAACTGCACGAGGCTGTTTCCGATGATCATGGCGACCGACAGCAATGCTGCGACCACACCGGCTACCCACACGGCATCCCTCTCCAGCAACTCGAGGAAGTAGGGCTGCCAGGCGTACCAGGCCCAGATGAAGAACCCGCTCTGGACGGCACCGGAGATCATGATCAGTAGCAACGGGCGAGAACGCCACCCGTGACGGATTCCTACCTTCGCCACCGCCGTGGCTTCCGCCGGCAGGGTCCGCAGTGTGACGGGCCGCGGCTGGAACCCGACATCATGCATCCCGAAGAACGCGAGGACGAGCAGAGCAACGAGCAGGGTCGAGCGCAAGAGGAACGGGAGCGCCAGGTCGATCTGGCCGAGGAAGCCGCCGCCGATCGTTCCGACGAGCATCGCCACACCGCCGACGATCTGCCCGGTGGAGAAGATACCATCCATGTCTCCGTCGAACCCCAGGGCCCGAACACCGTCGACGAGCCATGCCTCCATCGCTCCGGAGTAGAACGTGTATCCGAGGCCCATGAACACGGAAACCACCGAGAAGGCGATGAGGCCCCCGCCGGTCTGTGCGAGGCCGACGTACGCGAGGGTCGACGCTGCGAGGACGATCAGCGAAAGCAGGAACGAGGCTCGGCGTCCGATCGTATCGGCGACGACTCCAGTCGGGATCTCAAACAGGACGGTCCCGACGGAGAATGCCGCATTGGCGATGAACACCTCGGCAATCGAAAGCCCGGCGTCGAGGAGGAACAGCGTGTTGATGCCCCAAATGATCGAAGCTGCGAGCGTGTAGATGCCGGCATACGTGTAGTACCGGCGAATGAGGGCCGCCGCGGCCGGCGGCATGGTGGGGGTCGTCGCCATCGGTCCAGCCTACGCGAGTACTCGCTCCGACAAGGTGTCTTCCTTCGGTGCCGAGATGGGCGATCGAATCGAACTGGTCCCCGAATCGACAGATGAATGAGTCGGTGTCCGAAGCTGCCACTCTGCACCTCAGCGAGTGAGACTGTGGCGTCTCCTGCCCTCGCTACTCTCACCCATCGCGGGTACTGAAACGATCCGAGGAGTCATCCATGCGACTCGGCGTCAGGGCGACCTTGGTTGCCGGCCGAATCATCGAGGGCGATGTCGCTATCGACAACGGCGTCATCGAAGTCGTCGGACGCACTTGTCCTCGGTTCTCGACACAACGAACACGGACGCACCAGATCGTCCGAAGAGCCGCGCACCCGCGGCAGCGATGCCGGATGCGCCGGTAACGAGCACAACACGGCCGGAGAGTTCGTCAGTCATCATGTCCCCGTTCTAGCACGCCCGCGTCCCCGGTCCATCATCCGACTCCGACCGAGGCCTCTATCCATGTCTCGAATGCGGTCACCGAGTCGAAGAACTCTTCCGGGTCGGAGCCCCGCAGAGCTTCCGCGTCAGCTTGAGGGGACCACGCAGCGGCGACGGCGATCACTCCCGCCTTGTGCGCCTCACGCGTGTCGTGCGGATGGTCACCGACGTAGGCCACGGACGTCGCAGGAATCCCCCAACGGTCTGCGATGCGGGTGATCTTCTCGGCCTTGACGACGCCGTCGATCGAACCCGCTTCGACAAACTCGAACACACCCTCGAGTCCGAGGACTTCGAGCGAGATCCGTGCGCTTCGAGGACCCTTCCCGGTCACTACCGCCGCCGGGACTCCCGCACCGGCGAGACGATCCAGCACCGATTGGATGCCGGGAAACGGAGCGGGAACCGATGCATGCAGGCGCCCATATTCGGTGAGGAAGGTCTCGACGGCGAGTTCCCACTCCGAACCGACCACCGTGCGGAGCACGCCCTCTTCCGTGGGACCAAACAGTTCGACGACCTCGGCCGGCGTCGGACGATTCCCGACATGGACCTCGATCGCGTTCTGGAAGGCTTCGATGCAGACACCAAGGGTATCGGCGAGCGTCCCGTCGAGGTCGAAGATGACGCCGTCGAGCACCCCTGGTCCTTCCGTTCTGATCCACCGTGATGGTGGCTGTTGAGCCACGACGGTAGTCGTCGCCAACGCACTCCCGGACCCTGGGCTCGCAGGTGCGCAGAGGTGTCTCGCGAGCCCACAGACCGCAATGGCACGACGACGCGTCGATCAGCGCTCGATCGGGACGCCAACCAGGTTGCCCCACTCGGTCCACGAGCCGTCGTAGTTGCGAACCGTCGGGAACCCGAGCAGGTGAGTCAATGCGAACCAGGTGTGGCTCGACCGCTCGCCGATCCGGCAGTAGGTAATCACGTCATCATTCGGGGCCAGGCCAAGATCGGCTTGATAGATCGCTTCGAGTTCGCCTCTGGACTTGAACGTGCCGTCGTCGTTGGCGGCCATCTTCCACGGAACGCTCGACGCACCCGGAATATGGCCACCGCGCAGCGCACCCTCCTGCGGATAGTCGGGCATGTGCATCAGTTCGCCGCTGAACTCGCCTGGTGAGCGCACATCGATGAGCGGCCCACTCGTGTCGAGGTGGGCCAGGACATCGTCGCGGAAGGCGCGGATCGGAGCATCGAAACGATCAACGACCGGGTATTCGGTTCTGGATCTCGGAGGCGCGTAGGTGGTCATCGACCTGCCTTCGGCAAGCCACTTCTGGCGACCCCCGTCGAGAAGTCGGGTATCCGCGTGCCCGAACAAGGCGAAGACCCACAGGGCATAGGCCGCCCACCAGTTGAAGTTGTCGCCGTAGAAGATCACGGTGTCGTGGCGACCGATGCCCTTCTCGGACATCAGTTGAGCGAACGCTTCCGGATCGCGGTAGTCCCGGATCAGCGGATCATTGAGTTCGGTGTGCCAATCGACCTTGACCGCACCGGGGATGTGTCCGGTCTCGTAGAGCAGGACGTCCTCGTCGGACTCGACGATGACGACGCCGGGGTCGTCGCGATGTCTGCCGAGCCAGTCCGTTGAGACCAGCTTCTCCGGGTGCGCGTACTGTGTGAACTCCGAGGATGTGTCGTGTGTGACCATATGATCCCCTCCTTCTCGACCCAATTTACACTACGGTGGTAGTGAATATGACGGAGACTCTTATGACTGCAACCGACCGCCTGAACCGCATCGTCGACATGTTCGCCGACGCTCCAAAAGATGTGCGACTCCACGCCCTGCTCGACTACTCGCGGCGACTGCCCGAACTACCGGACCGCCTTGCCGAAAGGCCTGAGTTGTTCGAAGTCGTTCCAGAGTGCCAGTCGCCGTTCGCCCTCATCGTCGAACAAGACGACGACGCCGTGCACCTCTTCTTCCGCGTCCCGGCGGAGGCTCCGACCGTCCGCGGCTATGCGAGCATCCTCCACGAGGCCCTCGACGGCGCCCCGGCCCACGAGATCCTCAACGTCCCCGACGACTTCTACCTCAGGATGGGGTTGCGTGAAGCCGTCTCGTCCCAGCGTCTGAACGGGATGGCAGCGATCCTCCGCCGCGTCAAGGCCCAGGTCGCAAGCCTCGAAGCCTGACCGAGGTCGAGGGTCGTTTGCCCCTGGTTGCGTTGCCTCCAAGCAGCGACCCTGAACCGGACACCTCAGGGAGCACCCATCTCCACCCCAGACAACGCCTCACGCTCCAAACACGCTCTCCGAATCGCAGTCCTCGAGGATCAGGCAATGGGCGCCGTCGGGCGTGTGCTCCTTTGGTCAAGATGTCCAGGGTGTCGCGTCCTCTTCCCTCCCATCAGGAGAGGGTGGCAGCGCCGTCAGGCGCTGACGGGAGGGGTCAGATGGTTTCCTTCAACTGCGGCCCTTGACCCCCTCCGCCTCATTCGTCGGCACCTCCCCCTGAGGGGGAGGAAGAGAACTGGCAGCCACCGCGCCCTATCAGCGCCGCTTCTCGTACTCGGCATGGTTGGTTCCCTCATGATCGGCGCGTGCGATACCGCCGAGACAACCACTTCCACTCTCCCGTCCACTACGGCGGCTACAGCAACAACAGAGGCCCCTCCTCCGTCTACGACCTCCACCACAGAACCGACAAGAACACTCGCAGTCCCGGCCCATCAACCCCCGGTGATCGACGGCGTTCTCGATGCCGGTGAGTGGCACGGATCAACCACGGTCACGATGTCGGACGACAGCTCCCTGCACTGGATGCACGCCGAGGATGTGCTCTTCGTGGCGTTGGAGAGCGGTGCCGTGGGAGCAGTCAACCTGGTGATCAGCACCGTCGACGAGACGACATGGATCCTCCACTCATCCGCCGCGCTTGGATCGGCGTTGTACCTGCCTGGTGACGGCGTCTGGGAGCTTGCTCATGGCTTCGACTGGTGCTGCAGGAGTGCCACTGACGACACAAGCCGCCTTCAATTGCTCGACGAAGAAGGCTGGCAGGCGAACATCGGCTTCACCGGGGATGACGGAGTCGTTGAATACCAGGTGGAACTGCCGTGGGCTGGGGCGTCGGTCGCCGTTTCGTACCTCACGGATTCGGACACATCGGCGTTCTGGCCGGCGAATCTCTCCTCTGTGGCCCGCGATCAACTGGTCGGTCCACCACCGCCCGAGCGGAACTTCAGTCTCGACGAGTGGCACGCGCTCGTGCCGGTCGGCGGCTAGGCCGCTGACAAGCCCTTCAACAAGGGTCAAATGGTCCTGACAGAAGTTGGTCAACGGCGGATAATGGATGGGTGACAACTTCATCCAACCCTGCAGCAGCCCTCGCCATTGATGTGGCCGGGGTCCGATTCGCCTACGGCGATACCGTGGCCGTGGACGACGTCTCGTTCTCGCTGTCACCCGGCGAAATCCTCGGCTTCCTCGGCCCGAACGGTGCCGGCAAGTCGACCACGATCAAGATGCTCACCGGTCAGCTCAAGCCGGGTGCAGGCAGTATCGAGATCCTCGGCATGGACATGCCGGGACAACGCGAGGAGATCCAGGCGCGTCTCGGTGTCTGCTTCGAGGAGAAGAACCTCTATCTCTCGATGACCGGCCGCGAGAACCTGGTCTTCTTCTCCAAGCTCTTCGGTGTCCGTGATTTCGAACCCGAAACGTTGATGGAGCGTGTCGGGCTTTCCGCTCGACTCGACGATCGGGTCTCCGAGTACTCCAAAGGCATGAAGCAGCGCCTCATGATGGCGAGAGCTCTCATCAACACGCCCGATGTGCTGTTGTTGGACGAGCCGACCGACGGACTCGATCCGGTCTCGGCGATCGGGATCCGTGATCTGATTCGTAACGAAGCCGACCGGGGGGCGGCCGTGCTGTTGACCACACACGACATGCACGAGGCCGACAGTCTCAGTGACCGGGTCGCGTTCATCAACCAAGGCACGATCCTCACGATCGACACTCCCGACAATCTGAAGCTTGCCCACGGCCAGCGTTCGGTGCGGATCCGCAGCCGCCAGGGAGACGACGTGAATGAGCAAGTGATCCCCCTCGACCAAGTCGGAACCGAAGACCGAATTCGCGAAGCTGTCTCCGCCGAAGGACTGATGACGATCCACACCGAGGAAGCGACCCTGGAAGACATCTTCGTCGAATACGCCGGGAGAGGCCTCACCGGATGACCGGATCCCGCATCGTGGCGATCATGGGCAAGGACTTCCGGGAGTTCACTCGAAACCGATTCTTCGTGTTCATCACGCTCCTGGTGCTCGTCGCATACGTGGCCGTGTTCTGGTTCCTGCCCGACAGCGTCGACGAAACGGTGCGCATCGGTGTCTCGAACTCGCAGCTCAGCACGGATGTCGGCGGTGTCACCGAGAGCGGCACGGCTGGTTTCGCACTGGAGATCTACTCCTCGGAGGAGGAGCTCAAGACCGCTGTCGAAGAGGGTCAGAACGACATCGTCGCCGGGATCGCGTTCCCGCCCGACTTCCTCGAGTCGGCGGCCGCAGGAGAAGCGCCGACTGTCCGACTCCTAGTCCCGGCCGGACTCCCGGCGGAGATCCAGCTTCTCCTCGAGGGCGCAGTGAGCGAGATCGCGTTCGGATTCGCCGGCATTCCTCCCCCGGTCGACCCGATCACGGAAGCCGTCGTCCTCGGCGTGGATCGAGCCGGAAATCAGATCTCGCTGCAGCAACAGATGCGGCCCTTGATCCTCATCCTGGTCCTGATGGTTGAGACGTTCGCTCTGTCGTCGCTGGTTGCGATCGAGGTTCAGCAGCGAACGGCGGTGGCCGTGCTCGCCACGCCGGTCCGCGTCGTGGACTTCCTCGCCGCCAAAGGGATCTTCGGCGTCGGACTGGCACTCTCGGAGGTGGTCCTCCTCGGCCTTCTCATCGGCGCGTTCGCCGTCAATGCCCCAGCAGTCCTGATGATCCTGCTCCTCGGCGCGGTGCTCGTCACCGGCTTCGGCATGATCGCCGGCTCCTATGGCCGAGACTTCATGGGAACGCTGCTCGTCGCGATGTTGTTCATGATCCCGCTGATGATTCCGGCGTTTGGAGCGCTCTTCCCCGGATCGTCCCCGACGTGGGTGAAGGCGCTCCCCACCTATGGGCTCGTCCAGGCGATCATTCGTGTGACTGTGGACGGTGACAGCTGGAGCCAGATTGCACCCTCCCTCCTCCTCCTGGCGATGTGGGGTGTGGCAGCGTTCACCGCCGGCGCATTCATACTCAGACGAAGGGTGGCGACGCTATGAACATTCAACGTTCCTGGTACGTGTTGAGCAGGGAACTCAAGCTCTCCCCGCGATCCCCGCTCGTGTTCTTCGCGATCGCGATGCCGCTCCTCATCACGTTCCTCGTCTCGTCGGTGTTCGGATCCCTGTTCGATGTCAGTCCAAAGCTGGCAATCGTCGATCTCGGGGATTCACAAATCACTGCTGCTGCGACTCAACTCGATGGTGTCGAAACGGCCATCGTCCCGGACGCCCAGATACTGCGCCAACGGGTGGAGGCTCACGACTTCGATGCCGGCCTCGTTCTCCCGCTGGGATTCGACGCTGCCATTGCTGCGGCCGAACGTCCCGATCTCGAGTTCTACGTCTCCGGCGAAAGCCTCGCGTCGACCCGAATCATCCTCGCCGTGACCACCGTCGACCTCGTCCGCGGCATCGAGGGTTCAGAACCACCGGTCACTGTGGTCGTGACCCGGGTGGGCGACGAAGACTTCGTCCCGATCAGCGACCGCCTCCTGCCGACGATGGTCATCTATGCGGTGATGATCGCCGCGATCTTCCTTCCTGCCGCGTCGTTGGTTGACGAGCGGGAGAAGCGGACCCTCGACGCGGTGCTGGTCACACCGACCCGCATGTCGGACGTCCTCGTTGGCAAAGGGACGTTCGCCGTCGTGCTGGCGGTCATACTCGGGTTCGTCACGTTGGCGCTCAACGGTGCATTGGCCGGCCAGCCGGGGACGATGGCGCTGATCCTCTTCATCGGCTCGGTGATGTTGATGCTCATGGGGCTTGCGCTCGGTCTGTGGGCGAGGGACATCACGACGATGTACACGGCGATCAAGGGCGGCGGCATCATCATCTTCCTGCCGGTCATCTTCACGCTGTTCCCGGGACTCCCCCAGTGGATCCCGAAACTGGTGCCGACCTACTACTTCCTCCAACCGATCTACGACATCGTGGTCCGTGGCCAGAGCCTCGGCGACGTGGTTCCCGAGCTGCTGATAGCCGCCGCAGTCTGCGTCGCTCTGGTTCCGCTCGTCGGATGGGTCGCACGCCGGTCCGAGCACCAACTTGCCATGACGGTGTGAATCCACCGTCGCCGACCCCTTCGGGCTGTGGCGGTCAGATCAAGGAATGTATGTGTCGTTAAGATGGTGGCTGAGGATGTTCTTCTCGTCGGCACCGGGCGGGGCGTTGAACGACCCTGAAATCGCTCTTGCCGCCAATTTGCAGAACTCGCACCTACGTACGTATATTGATCACGAGGGGGTCGGTGTCCGTCAGATACCGACTGCCGCTTAGCGACGGGGGGAGGGACGCGGTTGGTTTCGACTGATCGCGTCTCCGCGTTTCTGGGGTAGGGGGTACCTACCTGGACGCGGCACCCGCTTGGGCGGAGCAGCTCAGATTCAGAGTCTCAGCCGTTAGGACCGCGAAGTGCTTGCCGTCCCCCGTCCCCCCACGCAGCCTGGATCCGCGATGTGTCGTCGGGTTCATCGTCGGGGTTTCATGGTGGGGCCGGGATTCGAGATGTCGCCGATGATCACGATCCGGGAAGAGGTGCGAAGGGCGCTCTCGAACTGGCAGCTGGAAGCTGGAAGCTGGAAGCTGGAAGCCGGAAGCCGGAAGCCGGAAGCCGGCAGCTGGCAGCTGGCAGCTCCTCCGCCCCCCTGCTCGTCGCAAGCTCCTCGCGTCCCCCGCCGTTCCGTCGGGGGGACAACAGAAGCGTGGTCTCTCCCACGCCACAAAGCGTGGATTCAGGCTGAGGGGGAAGAAGAGGACCCGCCCGTCGGGACCCGAGAGCTTCCTGCCCGAGTCTCATGGCTGGAAGCTGCAAGCTGGAAGCTGGAAGCTGGAAGCTCCTCTCCCCCGGCCTACTCCGCCATTTCGTAGGCGTCGCGCTGGGCGTAGACGTGGTTCTCCCACACCCGCTCGTACCGTTCGGCATCCCGATTCGGCTTGCGGATCATCGCCATGCAGTACTCGCCCTGCTCAGGGGTGGTGGCCGCCTTGCCGTGGAGATCGACGGCGAACGCAGAGAAGTCCCGCACGGTGACGTCGAAGATCTCGTCAACGAGGTCCCGGTCGATCCCGTAGATCTCGGCGTTCTCCAGCACCAACTGGGCGTAGACGATGAGCGTGAAGATCTCCCCCACGGCAAGCAACCAGTCGGTGTCCTTCGATTGTGCCTCGGTTGGTGGCTGAGCGGCCAGCATCTCCTTGAACACTTCAGCCTGTTCGGCGAACACCTTCACGTTGGGGAGATCGAAGCGTTCAAAGATCGGGGCGTAGTCGTGGAACTGGATGGTCCCGAGACCCTTCGTCGGCCCCTGATCGAAGAGGAAGCTGTCGTTGGCGTCGTCGTTTCGCTGACCCACCTCCGGCAGATCGGCCGGTAGGAAGAAGTAGTTCTTCATGAACTTGACGATGAGGGCGATATTGACGTGCACCGTTCCCTCGAGCTTCGGCAGGGCACGGATGTCACGAGCAGCCATCTCGAAGAACATGTCCTTCTCGAAACCCTTCGCCGCGATGACGTCCCATAGGTGGTTGATGACATCTTCGCCCTGCGTCGTCACCTTCATCTTCACAACCGGGTTGTAGAGGAGGTAGCGACGATCCTCGCGTGTCGCTGAGCGCATGTAGTCGGAGGCACGCAGCGCCACGAGCTTCATTGCCACGAGGCGAGCATAGGCATCGGTGAACAGGCGCTTGACGTGGGGGAAGTCGGTCACCGTCATGCCGTACAGGTGGCGGTGGGCTGCATGGTGGACCGCTTCGTAGAGTGCATGGGTGCACAGGCCGATCGACGCCCAGCCGAGGTTGTACTTGCCGATATTGACGGTGTTGAGTGCTGCGTTCCAGGCTTCCTCACCGCGCGACAGGATGTCGGCGTCGGTCACGGGGTAGTCATCGAGTGCATATTCGGCCACGTAGCTCTGGCTGTTCACAACGTTCTTGACGAGGCGGTAGTTCGGGTGCTGCGAATCGGTGGCGAAGAAGCAGTACTCACCGGTATCGGCCATCCTGGCGAAGGTCGACACGATGGCGGCGTCGTTGCCGTTGCCGATGTAGTACTTACTTCCGTTGGCCACGTACTCACCCTCACCGGTCGGCGTGAGGGTCATGCCGGTCGAGTAGAGGTCGGCCCCGTGTTCCTTCTCCGACAGGCCGAAGGCGAAGATGGCGCCGTCGTCGAGCAATGCCGCAGTTCGCTCCTTGACGGCTTCGTTATCGCTCATCCAGATGGGGCCGAGGCCCAGCACGGTCACCTGCCACACGTACCAGTAGGGCAGGCCGTAGAAACCGAGGATCTCGCCGAATTCTGCATTGCGCCAGGTGTCCCACCGGGTGTCGTCGCCGCCGTATTCGGCCGGCGTGCACATCGTGGCGAAGATGCGTTCTCGCTGAAGGAAGTCGACGAAGTCCTGGTACCAGACGGCGGCTTGGTCGTCCTCCCTGATCCGCTGCAATCCCTTGGTCTCGAAGAATTCGACGACCTTGCGCATCACCTCGGCCGAGCGTTCGTCCGGGTAGTAACGCTGCAGATGGTTCGGATGGAGGAGGATCACCGTTGGTCTCCTTGATCGCTTCTCGGATCACGGCCGGGGGCCGGGACCGTTCTCGACCGAGGATAGGCGGAGCGAGTAGGCCCTCTGCCGCCGCTGACTACCCCTCCCGGTAGCCGGTCGCTACCGGTGAGGGGTCGACTCCGCTCCGTGGTGCCACCACCGCAGGACCCGCAGGGCACGGAGTGTGTTCCACCGGCCCGGCATTCTCCCCGGTTCGAGGGTGAAGAACGTATCCCCGGAATACTGCGGTCCCTTCGCCCAACGGCCATCGGGACGGCGGCGGGCCCTCACGAGTTCGACGGCATCGGCGGCTCGCTGGTCCGGGACGGCCCCGGCGTCTTGTAGATGGTCGAGACCCCGCAGCACGTCGTAGTGCCAACGCGGCGGGAAATGGAAGACCGTCCACGCATCGCTGATCACCTCGTCGGTGCGGTGTGACCGGTACAAGCGATGGTCGAGCATGAAGTCGTGTGCGCGTGCGATGGCCGCGTCGGCGTCGCTGCTGCCCGTACTCCGTTTCCACTCTGCAAGTCCCTCTAGAACCGAGATGGTGGTGTGGAACGACGAGTGTGCGGCTCCCTCGTGGTCCCGGCAGTTCCAGCCGCCGTCGGACATCGTCGCGGACAGCAGCAGCTTGGCGATCGAGTCGACCCTCGGATCCCCAACGTCGAAGTAGGACACGAGCGACAGAATCATCCCGTTCACGCAGCGCTCGGCGTAGCCCCAGTTCAATGAGTACGCCACACCGCCTTCGACCCAGTTGGCGTCGTCGAGGAGCCGCCGGCACCCGGCGATGGCCTGGTCATCTGAGGGGGCCAGGCCGAGCCTGCGCAACAGGAGCAGCGTGTACGTGGTCGAGGTCCACTTCGGCGAGTAGAGACCACCGCCCCAGGTACCCCCGACGTGCTGGCGATCCAGCAACTCCCTCCCCCAGCCAACCCGGCCGACCTGATCCCGTGTCTGTTCCCAGATCGCCGGGTCCCGACTCAGGAGATCCCGCTCCACCTGCCAGCGGACCGCGGGGTCCCCCGCAGCCAACCAATCGAGCACCGGATCACTCATGAGTCCATGGTGGGCGGTTGCTCTCGAAACCGCAAACCCGCGAGCGTGTCGACGCCATCACACGAACACTCAATCGAGAGATGAACGCTCGTGTTGGCGCTCCCCGGGTCATCAAGAGATCGGCGCGCCCAACTCCCCGGTTGGATCTACTGGGATGTTCCGCCGATGACCGCCGGGTCGGTCAGGTTGTGGAGACGGACCTGGGCACGGGAGAGCAACCGATCCTCTGCGGGATCACTCATCTCGACCTGCCACACTTGCTGCGACCGGCCCCGGTGGATCGGGGTGGCCACTGCACGGATCGTGCCTTGGCGCATGGAACGGTAGAAATCGGTGGAATTGGAGACACCGACGGCGCCGCTCATACCTTGCCCCATCGCATAGGCAGCTGCCCCCTCCGAGGCCGCGGTCTCAGCTAGAACGCAGTAGACCCCACCGTGCACAAGGCCGTAGGGCTGGCGGTGCCGTTCGTCAATGTCAAGCGTCAGGACACATCGGTCCGGCCCGACTTCCTCATACTCGAGACCGATGAGCCCGTTGAGGCCACCGCGAGGATCGTGGTTCACATCCATCTGACCGACCTCCGAATCTGTGGAACGACGCACCCTATCGCACCGGGTGGTGTCCCTCACCCAAATGCCCTGTCGGGTCGGATCGACCCCGGATGGCGTCGCTCCGCCCGGGACGTGCGGAACCTGATCGCGTTGGAGCCGACGACCGCGAGAATGACGCCAGAGGCCGTCCTGGAACCTGAGGAACGATCGACAGATGAGCGAGATGACCATCACCTTCATCATCCTCGGGGTGACGATCGTGCTGTTCATGTGGGGCCGCTGGCATCCGGATCTGGTCGCCGTCGGCTCGCTGCTGGCGTTGTACTTGTCGGGTGTCGTCGACCTCAACGAGGCGTTCTCCGGCTTCGCAAACACGACGGTCGTTCTGATCGCCGCCCTCTTCATCGTCGGTGAGGGCCTCACCCGCACCGGCGCCACCGCGTACTTCGGGGACAAACTGATCAGCAGCGCCAGGGGCAACGCCCAACGCCTGCTCGTGTTGTCGATGGTGGCTACCGCGATCCTCTCCGGGTTCATCTCCAATGCAGGAACGGTCGCGACGCTGATGCCGGCGGTCGTGCTGGCGTCGTGGGGCGTTCGCAAAGTCCCGTCCGCATACCTGATCCCGGTCGCGTTCGCCGCCAACGCCGGTGGACTCCTCACGTTGACCGGGACGCCACCCAACATCGTCGTGACCGATGCCCTACAGGCCGCCGGGTTCCGGGCATTCGGCTTCTTCGAGTTCGCGCTGATCGGCGCCCCCCTCGTCGTTGTCGGCATCATCTACATGGCCACGATCGGGCGTCGCCTGCTCCCCAAACGCCGCTCCGGCCATGCGCCGCCGGTACTCGATCAGGAGATGGACGAACTCGCCGCGGCCTACTCCCTCGACGGCGTTCTGTACCGCATGCGGGTGCGCAAGCCCTCGCCCCTCGTTGGTTCCTCGCTCCGGGAGTCCGATCTCGGACGCCGCTTCGGAGTCGCAGTACTCCAGATCGAACCTCGCCACGACGAGCCCCAGTTGCTCGGGCAAACCATCCCCGCTCCGGTACGCGATCGTATGGAGGCGATGACATCGGATCCGCCCACACTTCCCGACCCCGGGAAGACGATCAACTACAACGATGTGCTCATTGTCAGCGGCTCGCCCGCTCAGGCGCGGGATCTCGAGGTCAACATGCAGCTCGGCGTGCTTCCAATCGATGACGCCGGGCAAGAACTCGTCGAGATGCTCTCCCAGGAGATCGGGATCGCCGAGGTGCTGCTCACACCACGGTCCTCGTACGTTGGGAAGGTCGTTGCCCAGGGCGCGATCGGAAGAACATTCGGTGTGCAGGTCGTGGGCATCCGGCGCGGTGATCGACAGGTCTCGAGCACGGTACCCCTCAAGTTCGGCGATGCCCTCCTCGTGCGGGGCACGTGGCAGTCGATCGGGGGCATGGCCGAGGAGCAGCGGAACTTCGTCGTCGTCGGCCGACCCGAGGAAATCGCCACACAGGTCACGGAATTGAACGCGAAATCGTGGCTATCGATCGGCATTCTCGTCGCGATGGTGGCACTGATGGTGAGCGGGCTGGTCCCCGTCGTGATTGCGTCGATGTTGGCCGCCGGGGCCATGTTGCTCACCGGATGTCTGACCAGAACGCAGGCCTATCGGGCGATCTCGTGGGCCACCGTGATCCTCATCGCTGCGATGATCCCGATGGCGATCGCCCTGGAGAAGACGGGCGGGGCTCAGCAGATCGCCGACGGTTTGGTCGACACGGTCGGGAGTCTCGGCCCCGTCCCGATGCTCGCGGGGATCTTCCTCGTCACAACGGCCTTCAGCCAGGTGATCAGCAACACAGCCGCTGCGGTACTGATGGTTCCGATCGTCCTGGGTGCCGCGGCCGGGCTTGGCGTGAACCCGCATCCGCTGATGATGGGACTCGCCGTCGGTGCGTCCGCGGCGTTCCTCACCCCGATCGGAACAGCCCCGAACCTGATGGTGATGGCACCGGGCGGCCACCGGTTCACCGACTACGCGAAGGTCGGTGCCCCCCTGCTCGCCCTCTTCCTCGTGGTCAGCCTGATCCTGATCCCCATCTTCTGGCCCTTCTGATCCCAACGCTCTCCGAGGACTTGGACCCGCTCCGCGTCAAGCGACATACTGTGGCCATGGAGTACAAGCACACCCAGTGGGGGTTCATCCCCATATTTGTCTTGCCCATGGTCGCGGTGGCCGTGGTACCGCTCGTGGCAGCCGACGAAGAGACAACGACGTTGGTGATGGTCGCGACGGTTGCCTTCATGATTGCGCTGCTCGCCGTCGTCCTTGTCTTTAGCCGGCTGGAGGTCACCGTGAGCGGCGGACGCATTGTTGCCGCGTTCGGCTTCGGTCGTCCGCGCACGGTCATCGAACTCGGGGACGTCACGGCCGTTCGCCAGGAGCGCAACACGTGGATACAAGGATGGGGAACCCGCAAGATCTCTCGAGGGTGGATGTACAACGTGTGGGGCCTCGACGCGGTCGAGATCGAGCTCTCCTCCGGCAAGGTGTTTCGGATCGGAACCAACGATCCCGAGAACCTTCTCGCCGTGATCGCACTTCAGATCGTGCGGTAGCCGTCTGCCGAAGGAGTTCCTGCGAACGGAGGGCGGCTGGGGCGGCTGAGGCATCTGGTCGGTTGTCTGACACCCCAAGAGCAGTGGGGCGTGGACGCCGCATCGCTCGTCGTGCTCGGCCTGAGTTGAGTCTGATTGCACGAGGCCGAACCCCGCCGATCGTGCGATCGTGCAGTCCATCACCTGCCTGATCGAAAGCGGAGCGGTACATCATTCGACGCACACAGGTCCGCGAGAGCGCGTATCTTCGGGTGATATGCGCTACGAACACCAACATGTCGATTGACACACAGCCGTCCGGCGGCAAGGGAGCGAAGAGCCGAAGGCCTCTCTTCATCGCGGCCGGCGTCGTCGTTCTGCTCGCCCTCGTCGGTGGCGCCCTCCTCGTGTGGTATCTCAATCAGCCGGTACCCGAGGAAGTCTCTATCGAGGGCGCGGTTGAAGACGTCGCCACTACCGAACCGGGTGCTCCCACCGAACCTGCTTCCGCGTTGGACGGGCTCGACGGCCCATGGTCGGTCGACACGTCCATCGGCGAGTTCAACTTCGAGGATGCGACGTCGTCGTTCGTCGGTTTCCGGATCGAAGAAGAGCTCGCATCCGTCGGCGCCACCACTGCGGTGGGTCGGACACCCATCGTCGGCGGCTCGTTCGTCATGAGCGGTGCCACCGTCACCGAGACGGTCATCGAAGCGGACATGACCGGAATCGTCACCAACGCCTCTCGCCGCGATCAGGCGGTGCAGCGTGCGCTCGACACCGGCACGTTCCCGACGGCGACGTTCACGCTCGCGTCTCCGATCGACCTCGGCGCGATTCCGGAGGAAGGCGAGCCGTTGTCCACAACGGCCGTCGGTGAGTTGACCATCAAGGACGTCACGCAGCCGATCGAGATCCTCCTCGAGGCCCAGCGAGTCGGTGATCTGATCGTCGTCGTCGGGTCCGTCGACATCACGTTCGAGGATTGGGGCATTGAGGTACCGACGGCGCCTGTCGTCGCTTCGGTGGATGACCACGGCATCCTCGAACTCCAGCTGTTCTTCGCTCGCAGCTAACGTCGAGCCGAGCGGCCGTGTGTGCCGCACAGGGATCCGCGACGGAGCGCTCTTGAGGCACGGTGAGCCGAGCGGCCATGCGATCGGCGAACACGATCGGAAGAGCGACCCCGGATCGTTGGTACCTTGAAGCGTGACCGCTAGTCGCGGCGGGTCTCAGAGAGCACTGCACCGTCCGGAGCCCGCACCCGAACGATCATGGACATCTGGCCCGGCAGGCTGTGCGTGGCGCACGCGAAGCAGGGGTCGTAGGCGCGGAACGCCATTTCTATCTTGTTCAAGACACCTTCGGTCACCTCAGTACCTGCGGTAATGAGACCCTGGGCGGCCTTCTTGATCGACATGCTGATCGGAGCGTGGTTGTTGGTGGTCCCGACCACCAGATTGACCTTCTCGAGGATCCCCCGCTCGTCCGTGACGTAGTGGTGCGTCAATGTTCCTCTGGGTGCCTCGAGTGATCCGATGCCCTCGGTCGGCGTCTCGGTCGGAATAGTCCGGATGTGCGGGCTCGTGATCTCCTCATCACGGGCGAGTTCGATTGTTCTCTCTGCAGCGTTGACGAGTTCGACCACACGCGCCCAATGTGTGGCAAGCGTCTGGTGGACGGGAACGGCGCCGCTGCTGTCGCCGGTGAGCGTCTCGAAGTAGCGCTCGTATTCGGCCTGCGCGAGCGGCGTGGTCATGCCGTCGGCGACGTTCAACCGTGACAGTGGGCTTGCTCGGTAGAGACCGCTGTCGGTACCGTCCTCGAAGCCGTGCCAACCCTTCGCCTTCAGGTACGGGAACTTGAGATAGGTCCAGGGTTCGACGTGCTCGGCGATGTGCTCGAGGTAGTCCCGTGGGTGGTATTTGACCACCTCGACGCCGTCGGGGTCGACAACTCGCACCATCCCGTCGTAGATGTTGGGTCGGTTGTTCTCGTCGACGGTGCCCATGGAGTGGAATCGGTGGGTGTAGGTGTCGGAGAGGATCAGGTTGACATACTCCGGATTGGCGAGGACCACGTCGTCGAGGATTCCAAGCGTGAACTTCGCCGCCTCCAACAGTCGCTCGGCTCGATCGATGATCTCGTCGCGTTCGTCCTCGGTGACACCTTTCGTCACTCCTCCGGGGATCGACGTCACCATGTGGATCGTCTTGCCGCCGAGGATCTTCACGATGTCGTGGGCAGCCGCCCGCGCCTCGATCACGACCTTGCCTGTGTCGATCCCGAGTTTGTGGATCATGCCGAGGATGTTGCGTTCCGCGGGCGGGGATTCGGGGCCCATGACGAAGTCTGGCCCTCCGAGAATGAAGAAATGCGTGAGGTGGTCTCCGGTGAAGAAGGCCGAGTACATCAGTTCACGGAGCTTGCGTGCCGCCGGGGGAATCTCGACGTGGAACGTGTCGTCACACGCCTTGGCTGCCGCAAGATGATGCGCCTCGCTGCAGACGCCGCAGATCCGCGACGTGATACGCGGCATCTCTTCCACCGGCCTGCCGACGCAGAACGCCTCGAAGCCACGCAACTCCGGGACGATGAAGAAGCAGTCCGCGACCTCGCCGTCGTCGTCGACGAAGATGTCGATCTTCCCATGGCCCTCGAGCCGCGTGATCGGGTCGATCTGAATCCGCTTCACGGTCGTACCTCCGTCGGCTGGGGCTCCCGGATCGAGTCGTCGGCCCGCGTCGAGCCACCGGTGGCAACGCGTCCCAGTGTCGCTCGAGCCATGGAGAATCGGTAGAACGTACCAACGGGATCGACGACGCCGTCGAGAATGCGTTCGATCTCTTCGGGGTCTTGTGAGTCGATGACCGAGGCAAGGGCGGCGATCATCTTGGTTCCCTGGTCCTTTGAGTTGGGTGCCGGGCCGTAGCACCCGCGACACGGCAGACCGACCGAAATGCATAGGCCTCCGCAGCCGCTTCGAGTTGCCGGACCCATGCAGAGGATCCCCTGATCGAGCAGACAGCGTCCGGGTTCGGGGATGATCTCGTGGATTCGCACGAATCCCTTTATCTTCTTCTCCTCGCGCACGAGCGGGCATTCGTCGCAGCACGTCCGGTCCCCCGCTCCAAGGACGGTGCCCTTCGGAGGGAGGGGCTTGTCGTTCTGAAGGATGTCGATCACCGTTTCCAGCACAGCCCAGATCTGGTGGGCTTGGGGAGGACATCCGGGTACGAAGTAGTCCACGTCAACGATCTGGTCGAGATCGCAGACGGTCTCCCAGAACGCTGGGAGTTCCAGCACGCCGAGTGGCGTATCGGTGCGTTCTTGAGGGCGGACATCTTCCGCATTGACGGTCGAAGGCGAATCGCGATAGACCCAGTCCATGGTCGCGGCGCGACTGGTCGTATTGGAGAGTGCCGGGATGCACCCCTCACAAGCGCAGGAGCCGAATGCCACGAGAACCTTCGCCTTGCGGCGGAGGAGCTCCGCCATGTAGGCGTTGTCCGAGTTGCGGACCGCACCGTTGAACAAGCACAGGTCGATCTCACCGTCTGCCATCGCCTCGACGTCCTTGACCTTGAAGTCCACCGCAACGGGCCAGAACACGATGTCGAACGCAGCGTCGACGTCGAGGATCTTCTCCTGGATATCCAGAACCGCGATCTCGCATCCGCCGCACGAGGCGGCCCAGTAGAGAGCGAGTTTGGGTTTTGAACCGGTCTGGGCCGTCACCTCGGTGCCGAACTCGATGTCGATGCTCATGTTTCCAACCTCAGAGGCCCGAGACTGCGAATCTCGCGAGCCATGTCGTTGGCGGTTTCCGCCCACCGGTCACCCTCGCTGGCAGAGACCCAGACCAGTCTGAGCCGCTCGGGGTCGATCCCGAACCCGACCAGCAGCCGTCTCAGGAGGTGCACCCGCCGAAGCGCCTTGTAGTTGCCCTCTTGGTAGTGACAGTCGCCGGGATGGCACCCGGAAATGATCACACCGTCCGCACCGAACTGGAAGGCCTTGGCGACGAAGGTCGGGTCCATCCTGCCGGAACACATGATCCGGACGATGCTGACCGCCGGGTCCCACTGAATCCGCGAGATCCCGGCAAGGTCGGCGCCGGTGTAGCTGCACCAGTTGCAGAGGAACGCCACGATCCTGGGCTGCCACGCCTCCAGTTGCGGCGTCTCGATGGCCGTCTCGTGATCCATTGCTGTCAACATCTCCCACCCCTATCCGACCGGCGCCAAGAGCCCGGCAAGTTCCGCAAGGATCTGATCGTCGGTGAACCCCGCACCGCTGATGGCCGATGCCGGGCATGCAGCCACACAGGTACCGCAGCCCTGACAGAGTGCATCGTTGATCACCGCCACCTCCCCTTCATCGTCGAACGTGATAGCCGTGTACGGACACAGACTGAGGCAGGTCTTGCACCCGCCGCACAGCTTCTCGTTCACGGTTGCGCGCACCGGATCGATGACCACCTCACCACGCCCGATCAGGGACAAAATCCGGGCCGCCGAAGCCTGGGCTTGGGCAACCGTGTCCGGAATGTCTTTGGGACCTTGACTACATCCTGCGATGTACAGGCCATCGGATGTGGTTCCGACGGGATCGAGCTTCGGGTGACGTTCCATGAAGAATCCGTCTGGGCTGCGGTTGATCGAGAAGACTCTCGCCACTTCTTCGGCGTCGGCTTGGGGTTCGAGTGCATTACACAGCACAACCATGTCGACCGGGATCTCGCGGTACTTCGCGATCAGCGTGTCCTCGCAGCGGACGATGAGGTGAGGGCGCTCACCGTTGGATGAATGGGAAGGGACAACCTCGGCAACCTTCCCTCGAATGACCGTCGTTCCCTCCCGAAGAACACGGGAGTAGAACTCCTCGTAGCCCTTGCCGAACGCACGCATGTCGATGTAGAACTGGTAGACGTCTGCGTCCGTGCGTTCCATCGCGAGGTGGGCGAACTTCAAGGCTGCCATGCAGCAGACCCGGGAGCAGTAACGGTTGTAGTTCTCGTCACGAGATCCGACGCAGTGAACGATGCCGATCGCTCGCGGAGGCTCGCCGTCCTTGCACAGAACCTTTCCGACGGTCGGTCCGGTCGAGTTGAGCATCCGCTCGAATTCGAGACTGGTGACCACGTTGTCGAGACGTCCGTAGCCGTACTGCGTCATCCGGGCCGAGTCGAAGCTCTTGAAACCCGTTGCCAACATGATCTGTCCCACCTCGAGAGTGGTGACCGTATCCGTCATGTTGAGTTGAACGGCCTTCGGTGGACAGACGTCCTCGCATGAGTGACACTCGACGCAGGCACCGCAATGGAGGCACCGCTGTGCCTCCCTGCGGGCGTCCTCCTCGGACAGGCCGAGATCGACCTCTTCGTAGTCGGCGAGTCGTGCCGCAACCGGGCGCTTCGGCATCGCGACTCGTGGGGCCTTGGCGATCGCGTCGTAGCTCGGGGACTGTTCGAATGGTCGGTCTTCGAATCCAAGGGTCGGAGCGGGCGGCGGCATATGGCTCGTGAACTCATCGAGTGGCCGCCCACGCAGGTATTTGTCGATCGCCTCAGCGGCTCGTCGACCCTGCCCCATTGCTTCGACGACCGTCGCCGGTCCGAGCACGACGTCGCCTCCGGCGAATACGTTCGGCACCGGCGTCCGGAGCGAGTCCGTGTCGACCTCCACGGTCCCCCAGTCGCTGAATACCAGAGGTTCGGAATCGTGCGGTCGTGTGCCGTACCAGTCGCTATCGGGCCGTTGACTGATCGACACGATGACGGTCTCGAACTCCCGTTCATGGCTCGACCCCTCGATCGGGACCGGTCGGGGGCGGCCGCTCGCATCCGGCTCACCCAACTGCATCGTGACACACTCGAGGCCGCTCACTCGACCGTCGGTGACCAGCACTCCGACGGGGGCAACGAGGTACTCGAATCGCACGCCCTCAGCCACGGCGTCCTCGAATTCGTCCTCCTCCGCGGGCATCTCCGCGCGAGTTCTGCGGTACAAGACCGTCACCTCTGCGCCTTCGCGGCGTGCGGCTCTCGCCGCATCCATGGCGGTGTTGCCGCCTCCGACGATGGCCACTCGCCTACCCGTCTCCTGGGGTCGACCGAGGTTGATGTTGCGCAGATATTCGACGCCCGTGATCACTCCGACGGCGTCATCATTCGGGATTCCGAGGGAGATCCCGTCGTGGGCGCCGATCGCGAGGAAGACCGCCGAGTAGCCGAATCCCGGCTTCTCGCTTGTCAGGTCGTCGAGCATGAAGTCCTGCCCGAGCTCCAGCCCGGTCTTCATCTCGACACCGAGCTTGCGAATGTACTCGATGTCGCGCTCCACCATTGGGGCGGGACACCGATAGCTCGGCAGGCCGACGGCGAGCATTCCACCCAGCCGGTCGTGTTTCTCGAAGACGCTGACTTTGTAACCCGCTCTCGCCAGGTCGAAAGCGCAGGTCAGACCGGCGGGTCCGGATCCGATCACCGCCACGCGTTCCGCATACTCGTGCTCGGGCGGATCGGGCACCGGCTCCGGCCCGTGATCGCGCTCCCAGTCCATCGCGAATCGTTTCAGGCCTCGAATCGCAACCGGCTCATCGACGTTGTCCCGGCTACAGACCTCTTCGCAGGGCGCGTAGCACACCCTTCCGCAGATGAACGGAAGCGGGTTCCGTCGTCTGATGAGAGCGGCAGCTTCGGAGAACCGACCTGCGGCGATCAACGAGATGTACCCGGCGGCATTCTGATGGATCGGGCATGCTTCCATACAGGGCGGTTTGCCCTGCCTGTCGATGGTGTAGTCGCTCGGAATCGCCTGGGGGAACGCCTTGTGAATGGCGGTGCGCGAAGACAGGTACTGGTTGAACGGGTCGGGGACTGAGACGGGGCATACCTTCACGCACTCGCCGCACGAGGTGCAGTCCGCCGTGACGAAGCGCGCCTTCTCGCGGATTTGGACTTTGAAGTTGCCAACAAATCCTTCGACCGACTCAACTTCGCTCTCGGTCAACAGATGGATGTTCTCGCGTCGATCGGCCGCGACCATCTTCGGCGTGAGGATGCACGCGGCGCAGTCCAGCGTTGGGAACGTCTTGTCGAAGCGAGCCATCATCCCGCCGATGGTCGACTGCCGCTCTACGACGTAGACCTCGTTTCCGGCGTCAGAAATGTTGAGTGCGGCTTCGATGCCTGCAATGCCGCCACCTACGATCAGCGTCGTCGGATTGACGTCGGCGCGCGTCGCCTCGAGTGGTTCATGGAACGCGACTCGTGCCACCGCCCCATTGACGAGTGACTTGGCTTTCGCCGTTCCGGCGACCCGATCTTCGTGCACCCAGGCGCACTGCTCCCGGATGTTGGCGATGTGGACCAGATACGGGTTGAGCCCGGCTTCCTCGCCGGCAGCGCGGAACGTCGGTTCGTGCATCAGCGGGCTGCATGCCGCGACCACGACCCTGTTGACGCCATTCTCTTGGATATCGCGCTTGATGAGATCCTGCCCGGCGTTCGAGCACATGAATTCGTAGTCACGCGCACACACCACCCCGGACTGCTCGGCGGCGAGTTCTCGAACGGCTTCGACGTCGACGGTCGTCGCGATGTTGAAGCCGCAATGGCAGACGTACACGCCGATCCTGGGCTCGTCGATCGTCATCATCTCAGATCTCCTCGCCATGAGCGGAAGGCGCTCCGACCATCGAGGGCGACAGCCGGGGCGCATCGATCTTCACCGGCACCAATCCGTGTTGCAGCCCAAGTTCATCAGGTGAACATCCAAGGGCAAGCCCAATGAGTTGCGTGAAGTACAGGATCGGCATCTTCTTCCTGGATCCATTCGTAGACCCGTTCAAGTTCAAGAGATCCAAATTGGCCTGGCACAGAGGGCAGACGGTCACGATGCAATTGGCACCCGAATCCACCGCCCAGTCCAGCAAATCAGTGCACAGCTTCTCCGCGACCGCTTCGCTGGTGGCCACCAGCATGCCTCCGCAACACCGCACCTTCGGAGGGAAGTCGACCGGACTGGCACCGAGAGCTGCGAACAGCCGGTCCATGGACATCGGCCGCTCCGGGTCTTCGTCAATCGACCCGTACGGCCGCACGATCTGACAGCCGTAGTAGCACGCAGGCCGGAAGTCGGCGATCGAGTGTGTCTGGAGGGCGACGATGCGGTCGGATCCGATGTCGTTGACCAGCACGTCGAGGGGCTTCCGAACCGGTACCGTCAAGTTGGTGTGCAGGCCTGCTTCTGCGAGGGCTACGTTCACTTGCTCGTAGAGTTCCGGCATCTCGGCCATTCTCTTTCTCGTCCGATTCAGTACGTAGTAGCAGGCACTGCAGGGTGCAACGATGTCATCTCCGGTCTGCTCCGCAATCGCCAGATTCCTGGCCGCGATCGCGTACACGACCGTCTTCTTGACCGACGTGTATGAGGTGGCGCCGCAGCAGTTCCAGTCCTCCAGCTCTGCCAGTTCGGCGCCCACCTTGGCGAACACGGCTCGCGTCGACTTGTCGTAGGAGACGCCTGTGGCGTGGAGGCTGCATCCCGGGTAGTACGTGTACCTCATTTGCTACCTCCCGATTGCCGCGTAGCCGACTGAGTCCGTGACCGTTTGGCGTTCAACGACCTCCTGCGGGAGATCGAACGTCTCGGCCTTTGCGATGATGCGGCGCAGGCCGTCAATCCCGTCGATCTTGTCCGGGAGGATCGGCAGTCGACCGTGACGCCACAGGGCGATTCCCGCTCGGCGTCGCCCAAAGAGCGCCAGCGGATTCGTCCGGAGGAAGTAACGGAGGATGAGACCCGTCTCGTAGTTGCGACCGTACCGCTTCACCATGTCGATGAAGACCTCGGAGAAGATGTGCGTCGGGAGTCTGTTGGGGAAGGTGTCGCTCTCGATTGCGATCCGTCTGAGCACGCGTAGATCAGATCGGTGATCTGGATGTCGGCAGGGCGACGCGTCGTGCACTGGTAGCAGGACGCACAAATCCAGATCGTGCTGCTCTCGAGCAACTCCTCGATGGCGCCCGCCCGGAACATCCCGATGACCTGTCTTGGGGTGAGGTCCATCGCGTAGCTGACGGAACGAGCCCGTGCACATGCCGCATTGGATGCATTGGTCCAATCGCCCTCCGCCCGGGATGCGGTCGGTCTTCGGCGCGGAAGGCGTCTCTCAAGTCTCGCTCGCTCTTGGAAAGCACACCGGGCGTTGATACCCCGAAGTGCGGGTCGGCGAATCGCTTCTTCACGACACACGCGCCCCTTCGTCGATTGCGGCGTCCGTCGCATTGACGAACAGGCTTACTTCGTGGATGACCGTGACAACTGCTTCGGCGACCTCGGGTGTGAGTTCCTCTCCGAACTCGTCGGGGATGGCCGTCTCGATGCCCCAGATCGCCACCTCTTCTGGCATCCCCCAACCGATGCTGCGACCGAGCGCCATGACGGTCGGGTAGTTGATGTCATGAAAGGAATTGAGCCGCACCGAACCGCCCAAGTCGGCTTCGTCGAGTCGGACCACGGTGCCGGGTCGATGCCCTCCGGTCGTGAGTCCGTCGATGAAGAGCGGCCGCGTCTCCGACCGCGCAGAACGTCAAGCAGGGCGAATCCGGCCCAAGGCAGGGCAACCACCTCGACATCGTCGCGATCACGGAATACGGCTTCAAGGGCGTGCGCTGCGTGGATGCCAATGCCGTCGTCGGAGGCGATCTCGTTGCCAAGGCCGACGATGACCAACGGTGACGCCGGGGAGACGTCAACTCCCGAGATGCCGGCAACGCCGAGGCTCCATTCGTGAGATCCCGGTGCCGGCGGTTTGCGGCTCGGTGTCATGGTCAGTCCTCAGGTCCGAGTGTGCCTCAATCTCGCGGACATGGATCGGGCCATATGTCACATTGTTACCAACGGCCCTACTTGGTCCGGTGCCGTCCCGGCAGTCTGCAAGTCGAGACGCAAGGACGCGAATGGGCACGAGGAACACCGATTCGCCGCCGGGCGGTCGCCGTGTCGCGTTGAAGCCTGTCGTTCCCCGTGGACGGTGGCCCGGCGAGCGCCACCGCAGGAATAGCTCGGAGGCTAATCATGCCGGATCTCGATCAACTGTTCAAAAGTCATCCGTTCGCCGCGACGCTGAGCGATGAACACATCACCACACTCGAGAGCTGTGGAGCCTCGCTTCTCACCTTCGAGCCGAACGACAAGATCATGACCGAGGGTGGGAAGGCCGACACCTGTTTCTTCATCGATGACGGCGACGTCGCCCTCGAGATGTACGTCGGGGGAGGAGAGTCGCGCACCGTTCAGACCGTTCATGGTGGCGATATTGTTGGATGGTCGTGGCTCATCCCACCGTACCGACGGGCTTTCGATGCCACCGCCCTGACCCATGTCACAGCGTTGAGAGTCGACGCAGTTCTCCTCAGGGAGACGATGGAACGAGACAGAGCGTTCGGCTACGAGATGATGAAGCGATTCTGCGATGTGATCGTTTCACGGCTCGACGCGTCGCGCATCCGACTCATCGACATGTATGGGCCCGGGGACGTCGATCTCCGAACCCGGTCCCTGCGGGCGAAGGGCAGGCGCAGTCTGGCTCGGTGACAGGATTGGCCGCCCCGCCACCGCTTCCCTCTCGACGAACCGCGCGACGGCGGCCGTGGAGGGAAGCTTGCCACCGACAACGTGGGAGAGGGGCCGGGTGGTGACCGGCCCCTCTCGTCGTTCAACGGAACGGGTAACCCGATCCCCTATGCGTGGTCGGTCAGGTGTGCGTTGTGGAGGAAGCCCTGCATGGTGAACGGTTTGCCCGCCTCCTCGCGGCTCGGCGGGTACACCAGGGCTGTCGCAACAGCCCCGACTGCACATGCTCCGGCGCAGATTGCAAACGCGAGCGGGAAGTTGCCCAGGTCGCCCAACGCGCCACCGAGGATCGGGAAGATGATCCCGCCCGCGCCGTAGGCAAGGAAGACCCACGGGTAGTTCTGGCCGACCGCGCTGTCTCCGAATTCGTCGGCAGTGAGGGCGGGGAACAACGCGAAATTGCCACCGAAGTTGAAGCCGATCAGGGCGGCAGCGAGGTACAGCGTGTATTCGCTCCCGGCCATCGGAATGAACGCCAGCAGGAACACCGCCTGAGACGCCGCCATGACCACTACGGATCGTTTGCGTCCGAGGCGATCGCTCATCAAGCCCCACGTGATCCGGCCGATCCCGTTCGCCAGGCTGAAGAACACGGCCATTGCCAGACCGGCGATATCGTCGGCTTCGGCCTCGAGCATTCCGCCATCGACGAGCGCCTCGACGGGCCACAGCTTCATGAGGCCGATCGCCATCAGGCCGGCACCGGCGCTAACGGCGAACGTCAGGAAGATCAGATAGAACTGTGGTGTTCGGAGCATCTCGCGCGACAGGAAGTTGTCGCCGCCTGCACCTGTGACTTTGGGTGGCGTGAATCCTTCAGGGAGCCATCCCTGCGGGGGCATCTCCATCCAGATGGAACCGACTAGAACAAGCACCGCGAACGTGATGCCGTAGATCAGGAAAGTTCCATCGAGACCGACGTTGTCGATGAGATTGCCCCAGGAATCTGCGATCTGAACCCAGAAGAGAGCCCCGAATCCGAACCCGGCCACCGCGGCTCCGGTAATCATGCCCTTGTGATCCGGGTACCACCGCATGCCGACGGCGATCGGAACGACGTACGCGAGTCCGATGCCGGCGCCGCCGATCAATCCGACACCGATGAGGACGATCCAGAGATTCGTTCCGCCGCCGATCGCTGCGAACGCATAGCCGACACCGAGCGTCAGACCGCCTGCGACGGCGAGCTTCCGGGGACCGACGGTGGGAAGCCTGCGGCCGGCAAGAACCATGACCAAGGCGAAGGTCGCGAGACCCACCGAGAATACGATCTGGGTCTGCGTCTTCGACCATCCCGAATCCTTCAATGCCGGCGTGAACACCGACCACGCGTAGATGGCGCCCAGGCAGAGCTGGATCAGCACCGCCCCGAGGATCACGAATCCTCGGTTCCTTACTCGTTGCGTCATTCGGGACTTCCTCCTGGTTGTGGACCTCGACCGTTGGAACACTCGCTACCGGCCAGCGCACGCTGGTCGATCACGGCGGCCCTCGGCCGGGCATCGTTTCCTATCTTCGAGTCATTCACAGGTCGAGCGCCACCCGGTGCATGCCGATCAAGACGCGCGTCGCCATAGCTTCCGTCACAACGTTGAGTTTCCTTCTCCCGCTCGATCAGCGCTAGGGAGTTTCGGCCCCTTCGATGCCTGCCAATCGGCCCCATCTTCCCGACAGCAGGTCGTCGAGTGGCAGTGGAACACGGGTTCCTGAAACCGGCACAAGCAATGTGGACCACGGTGCTCAGGTCATTGGTCTCTAGACATCGGATGCCGATCGTTGAACGATGAGACGGCCATGAGCGGGAACACTCCTTCGCGCCTCCCACCCGGGAGACAGCCGTACGATGCGCTCAACGGCTTGCGGGTCGGCGCCTTTGCCGGCCTGGTGCTCGGTGCCACCGCCGCCGCCCTCACTCGCATCGCTTGGTTTCTCCTGATCGGCACCATTGCCGGCGCGATCGTCGGATACGCCTGGGAGCGACGCAGAATCCGCGAGGATCTCGCTGCCCTCCCGCCCTGGGACGAACCGCACGAGTGACGATGTCCGTACGAGGCGGGGTTCAGTTGATGTGGGCGATGGCGCGACCTGCGGAGTCGAACAGGTGGTAGCGGCGCGGCCATATCTCGACCGCGTCTCCGGCGACGGGACCTTCACCGTCGAAACGCATCAAGGTCTGATCCCCGCGGAGGTCGATCTCGGCGAAGGCGTGGTCGCCGTGTCGCTCGACCGCGGCGACGATGCCGCGCAGGCCGGCGGTGGGCACGACGTCCCAATCGTGAGCGCGTACGCCAACGGTCACCGATCCTTCTCCCGTCCGCGGAGGCGCCGGCAGCGAACCGCCGGCAATGTGTACTTCGAAACCCGAAAGGTCTCCCGGCAGGAAGGTCATCGATGGCGATCCGACGAATCCGGCAACGAACGCGTCAACAGGCACGTAGTAGATCTCACGGGGTGTCCCGAGCTGGCGGAGACACCCTTCGTCGAGCACTGCAATGCGATCGGCGAGGGCCATCGCCTCTTCCTGGTCGTTCGTTGCGTAGAGCGTCGTGACGTTGTAGCCACGCTGGAGGAGATAGATCTCGGCGCGCATCATGCGGCGATTCGCTGAATCCATTCGTGCGAGCGGTTCGTCGAGCAGGAATAGGGACGGTCGGCGCACGAGAGCCCGCGCTGCCTGGACGAGCTGTTGGTGACCGGCGGCAAGTTCGCCTGGCATCTTGTCCAAGAATCGGTCAATCGCCAGCGTGCGACTCTCTGCGAGGACTCGCCGCTCGATCTGTGTGCGTTCGAGGTGACGCACCTCGAGAGGGAACGAGATGTTCCTGCGTACCGATCTGAACGGCATCAGTGTGTTGTCCTGGAAGACCATCGCGACGCCGCGTCCCGGAGGTGCTACTCGGGTCACGACGTCGTCGTCGAAGAGCACGTCCCCACTCACGGGCATGTCGAGTCCGGCGACCGCTCGCAGAATCGACGTCTTGCCGCTCCCGGAGGGCCCAATCAGCACGAGGAGCTCACCGTCCTCGACTGACATCGTCATTGATGGGATCACCGTGACGCCCGAGCGTTCCACCGTCACGTGATCGAGCCGGATGCTCGCCATGTGATCAGCGTATCACCGCCGGCGGACCGCAAACGGAGCCGGCTTCCGCACCTCCGCCGAGAGTATCGTCCGGCGTGGGATCCAGGGAGATACTCGAAACGGTGAGGATCGCCCCTCCAGCAACGGGGAGAACCGGAGTCCGCGCACGGCTCCTGTTCCGATCCCACGTTGGAGCGAGTGTTCACGCCCCAACAAGGTTGCGTCCCTTCGCCATGGCATTGGCTGCGGCAAACTCGGCCGCTACGGCGCCGTCGCAATGATCTCGCCGTGCACCACCGTGAACCAGCCGTCGGGGTTCGCGGCCCAGTTGAGCCACGCCGCTGCGATGTCGTCGAGGTCCGAGCGGGATGCGAGGCCACGCTCGATCGCCTGGTCGGCGAGCGACGACTCCAGAACCCGTTCCGCCCACAATCTCCCCCACCACAACCGATCAGGAGGTGTCGCGAAACACCAGACGCTTGCACTCGGCTCGACGCCTGCAAAACCCACTTCGTGAGCCCACCGCAGCAAGGATCGCCCAGCATCGGGTTCCCCACCGTTGGCCCGGGCGACGGTTCGAGACAAGGCGAGCCACCGATCAAGCCGATCGTCCGCCGGATACCACGCCATCGCTGCGTAGTCGGCGTCACGGGCCGCAACGATGCCGCCGGGTCGACAGACGCGCTGCATCTCTCGCAGCGCCGCTACGGGATCGTTCACGTGTTGGAGCACCTGATGGGCGTGGACGATGTCGAACTCGGCGTCGTCGAACTCCAGCGAGTACGCATCACCCGATTGGAACTCCACATTATCGACATCCGGAGGGGCATCCGCCCGGGCCCGCTGCACGATCGCCTCGGCATTGTCGACTCCAACCACACGACCGGGCGCCACCCGCCGAGCGAGATCAACGGTGAGATTCCCGGGGCCACACCCCACATCGAGGACAGACACACCCGAAGTGAGGTGTCCGATGAGGTAGGCCGCTGAGTTGTCAACCGTCCGCCAGAGGTGCGAGCGCAGCACACTCTCATGATGTCCGTGCGTGTACGACTCCATCGCAGCCACGTTACCGCCGGGCGTTGGCCCGGTCGCAGCGCAGCGATAGCCACAGTGTCCGGAGCTGGGCGGATTCGATGCTGCCGATGTGCGCGTTGGTGGCGATCAGCGGCCACCGCGGATCAGGAACGTCGCCGCTGAGAGGCGCTCGTCTTCCGAGGTGTCGTCATCGAGAAGGAGGTCGACGGCCCTGCGACGAGTTGCTTCGATCGATGCCTGCCTCTCGGCTGCCCGGCGTCGCTCCCCTCGCTGGACTTCCGCCAGATGCGGCGCGATCCACAGTGCTGCGACGCCGAGTCCGCATATCCACACCAGGGTCCAGAAGACGATCCCTCCGAAGCCTCCAATCGCGACGAGCGCCACCGACGCCCCGACCATCAGCATCGTTCCGTATACGAGTGCGTTGAGGGCGGCGGTGCCATCGCGATCGGCTCGCTCGATGGCGATGCGCAATTCGTCAATGATGCCGCGATGGACGTCGATGGGCATAAGCGAAATGTACCGCAGATCAGAGAACAGTGGGCGGCCCGTACGGCCGACATCGACGCGCCGGTTCCACCCCGGCGGACCCGGGTGACCGAGGTTCCTTCACCCGGTCGGCCAACCCTCAGTGATCGGAGGCCGGGAGGCACCGACCTTGGCGAGATAGGCGTTGAACGAATCTCTCCATTGGTTGTGTGCCTTGATCTGGAGTTCGACGAGCTCGGAACCGTCGACGCGAACCTCCGGGTACTGCTCGGCGATGCAGCGGGCGACGGCGACGGTGGCCGCTGTGTCTCCTGCGGCACGATGCGCACCCTTGAGGCTCACTTCGTAGTGGTCGGCGACGGTGCCGAGGGTGCGACTTCCCCTTCTGAAGCGATCCACATGGCGATCGAGGACGAGTGGGTCGATGAGGATCGCCGGCGGAACCTCGGGGAGAGGCTTGAGGTCGTGACGAGCGAGTTCGTTGGCCAACAATGGCCAGTCGTAGTTTGCGTTGTAGACGACGATCGGCACCCCGGCTTCGACGAGAGACTCGATCGCACGGCGGGCCTCGGCAAGGACCTCGACCGGGTCGCCGCCCTTCGTCGCAAGATCGTCGGGTCCGATGCCGGTCAGGGCGGTCACCTTGGCGGGGAGCGGAACCCCCGGGTTGATCAGCCGATCGACGAGCGGTCGGGACGACCCGTCGGGTTCGAACCGGAACAGCCCCACCTCGATGATGCGAGCCTGCCGAGTATCAACGCCGGTTGCTTCCAGATCGAGCGCGGCGAGCGAGCCTTCGTGCCAGGTCATAGAGACAGCGTATTCGAGCCGGGCAGAACATCCACAATCGCGCAGCGTGTGAGTGCTGCGCTTCTCTTTTGCACGACTCGTTCCAGTCCGCGCGATACCTCGACATGAGCCCGGCGCCCTTCCCCTCATGAGCACGCCGCGCGGTGGATCCCAGTTGAGTTCGCATGTCACGCAATGCTCTCGAACGATGTCGAGCCGTCGGCTGATCTCAAAGGCGAATCGCCGACATCCTTATTCGAAGTCATTGCTCATGCCGTCAACGTATGGGATTCCGGGCCCCGACGGAGGACCTTCCATCCAGGGTCGACCCACGGTGCGTTTGGGCCATGCCTTCGACGATCCCTAGAGCGGGTCGCGTGCTGTCGTCGTGATACGGTTCTGGTGATCGACGAGCAAGGGGTCACACATGGCTGAGGTCGCGACGTTCGACTTCCACGTCACCTCAGAATGCAGCCAGGAGTGCGCCTACTGCTGGGGTCCGATGGAGATCCCGGCGGTGGACACCGGCACGGCGCTCGCAATCATCTCGAAGATCGCGGCCGACGGTGCACTGCGGATCGTGTTTACCGGCGGCGACCCTCTGCAGCGGGCCGACATCGGCACCCTGATCGACCATGCAGCCGAGAGTGGCCTCGAGGTGGCCGTGTCGACCACCGGCGACAAGCTCACGGCATCGTTCCTCACAACCCACGGTTCCAATGTTGATCTCATCTCGCTCCCCCTCGACGGATCAACCGAAGCCGTGTCGAATCGCACGAAGAAGCCGGACCATTTCGCAGCTGTGATGACGGCGCTCGACCTCCTCGAAACCCATCCCGGCATCGACGTGAAAGTGGCGACGCCGGTTACCCGGTTCAATATCGATGACGTTCCCAACATCGCCAGGCTCCTCGACGACCGTGCCCGGCGACTGCCCGGCCGACTGTTCTACAACGTCTTCCAGGCGTTTCCACGCTCGATGGACCCAGATGTGGCGTGGGACGGGTTGGTTGTCGACGACGCCGAGTTCGCGACCCTCCGAAAGATCGTGGAGGCGAACCCCCACGACTACCGGATCAACTGGCTTGGGCACGAGACACTCGACAAGCTCTACGCGATGGTGTTTCCGGATGGGACCTTCACGGTGCCGTCCGGCTCTGCGTTCTTGAACTACGGGCCGTTCCTTGAGATCGACGACATCGATGGCCTTCTTGCCCGGACCGACTTTGACGCCCCAAAACACCAGTACCACGCCGCAGGCTGGAGCCGAACCGACCAGAACACCCAGGATTCGGGAGAAGAAGTGTGAGCGCCGATCACTATCCGTACACCGGCGGTGGCCAGTTCGTGTCCTACGAAAGCCCGCGTCTTTCGGAAGAGGAGATGCGCGAACGAGCCACGTCGTTCTACGAACTCATGACACGGCGGCGATCGATCCGAACCTTCAGCACCGACCACGTCCCGAGGGACCTGATCGAGACCGCCGTCCGCACCGCAGGCACGTCGCCGTCAGGGGCTCATCAGCAACCGTGGACCTTCGTGGTCGTCGGCGATCCCGACACGAAACGACGGATCCGGCTCGCGGCAGAGGAAGAGGAACGCACCAACTACCTCGACGGTCGCATGCCGGAGGACTGGCGGGACGAGATCGCCCGCCTCGGAACCTCCTGGCAGAAGCCCTATCTCGAGGACGCTCCGTGGATCGTGGTCCTGTTCGAGCAGCGTTACGGGATCAACGAGGACGGGTCCCGTCGCAAGCACTACTACGTCAAGGAGTCCTGTGGCATCGCTGCGGGCATGTTCATAGCCGCCCTCCACAACATGGGCCTCGGCACGCTCACCCACACCCCGAGCCCGATGGCGTTCCTCACGAAGTTGCTGGATCGACCGACGAACGAGCGGCCGTTCATCCTGTTCCCGATCGGCTATCCCGCCGCCGACTCGGTCGTTCCGAAGCTGGAAAGGAAGCCGCTCGGTGACATCGTCGTCGACTACGAGGGCTGACCATCCAGGACATATCGTCGACGGGCCACATCCGGAAGCTCCAGGTGGTGCTGCCGACCGTCTGACCCATCAGCGTGATCCGCTCGGCCGCTCCTGCCTCGAAACAAGATGCATGATCGGAATCGGGCGGGTCAACGTCTTCGCGTAACCGGCGTAGCCCCGGTTCGTCTCGACCGCGGCCTCCCACACCCGGCGGTGTTTCGTATCGTTCAGCTCCACAGCGGTGATGTCGTGCCACGCACCGTTCCACCGGGCCCGGGCGTCCGGATTGGCACGCAGGTTTCCGACCCATGCAGGGTCGGTGTCCCGGCCGGCGTTCGTTCCGATGATCGCAGGGGCACCTTCGAAATCCACGTAGGTGATCAGGATCTGACGTTCGGCGCCTGAGACACGGCCGATCGTGACCAGCTCGAGTACCGGCATGCCCATGACCTTCCGGCCGAGGCGCCCACGAGACAGATTCCAGATCACCTTGTGCAGTCTCCACTGCAGTCGCACCGCTGCGTGATTCGCCTCACCCACTCGGTCCTCCGATCTTCGCGGGGCCAGCCAAGCACACCCGGAGGGACTGTGCGTGCGCACCACGATCAAATCCGATGCCGCGCCGGGTCGGACACCCGGATTGGGATGACGATCTGCTCGCAACGCTCCCTCTAGGGAGCCTCTGCCGCCCCATCACCGAGCGATTCGCAGTAGGCCCGGGCGCTTGCGGGATGGCGTTCGTTCCAGAGGGCCATCAGCCTGGCGTCTCGCTCCACGAACCACTCGTCCGAGACCAGTTCACCGACCCCGGGTGGTTCTCCGAACTCAGCCGTGGTTGCTGCATCGGCGTCGTCTCTGAGAGCCAAGAACTCATCAACATGGATGCCATATGCCTCGGTGAATGCCTCGTCGAAAGCGGCCTCGATTTCGTCCGCGGGCTTTCCGTACAGCGGAGTATCCCGATCGGGAAGACCGAGAGCCAGTGCGGAGATCAGGTTGCTACTTCCCCCGAGACTCCCTGCGGTGCGATCCACGCACAAGAGAGTGTCGTCATTCGACATGGGAATCGTCGCGGCACAGGACGCGCCGAGGACCATGGCTCCAACCAGCAGGGTGAATCGAGTTCGGACACCTCTCATACGCCGATTCTACGTTTGAACTCGCCGCCGCATGGGAGCGGCCATCGACAGCCAGCAGCATCGTCAGCGTCTTCGACCACTCGGGAAGCGTTGTGGCTATCGGCCTGTCGGTTGAGCATGCCGCCGTCCGATTGTTCGGGTGATGGAGTCATTTTCTTCTTGTCATAAGAACTCGCCGGCGCGACCTTGTAGAGGTTGAGAACATGGAGGGCCGATTGGTTGCGTCCAGGGAGCAGACGAGGGTCGCATTCACCGAGTTCTTCTCCGGGTCTGAGCCGATCGTGCGTCACGCCCTGGTGGCTACCTGCGGACCCGAGGTCGGGCGAGAGGCTGCGGCGGACGCGTTCGAGTATGCGTGGAGCCACTGGGATCGCGTCGGGTCGATGGAACACCCGATTGGCTACCTCTATCGGGTCGGCCGAAGCGCCGCCAGGAAGTATCGGCGGCCACCGGTTCTCGCAGATCCGCCCGGCGACTCGTCGCTTCCGTGGATCGAACCCGGCCTCGAGTCCGGACTGCGACGCCTCTCGGATCGGCAACGAACGGCCGTCGTTCTCAGACACAGCTTCGGATACACGTATGCCGAGATCAGCCAGGTCATGGGTGTCTCAATACCGACCGTCCAGAAGCACATCGAGCGGGGGCTGGCGAAGCTCCGGCGAAGGTTGGAGGTGGCGTGATGATCGTCGACGTGAACCGAGAGCTCGAACGGTACGGCGAGTATGCGGACGCGATCGCCTCTCCGATAACCTCCGAAGAACTCTCCTGGCGCCGCCAAGAGGGCGCAACGGTGCCGCCCAGTCCCCGCCGCGCGTTCCCCAACTGGGTCGTTGCCGTGGGAGCAGCAATCGCCGTGTTCGTTCTGGTCGGTGGCTTCGCATGGCTGATCGGCGGGGTCGGTTCTGAGGTGGTCGACGAACCGATGCCGGTGACCACGACAACACCGCCGAGCCTTCCCGACGACATGCAACCGGTCGCAATCAATGCGCTTCCCGAGTCGTCCGCACCCGCTCCGATCGATGTCACCTCCGGAGTCGCCGTCGCCGGCGGCACCCTGTGGGCGGCGACCGAGGCGGGCATCGCTCGATGGGACCTCGAAGACCGCACTTCCGACGTGTTCACGTCGACCGACGGTCTCCCTGTCGCTGAAGGCGGTCTCGGTCAGGTCGCCGTCGCACCGGACGGCACGGTCTGGGCGTACTCGTGGACCCAGGACGTCATCATGTTCGACGGAACCCGGTGGACCGAACCAGATGGCTACGACCAGGTCGACATAGTCAACCCACGATGCGTCTTTGGCGAGGAATGCCTGAACCCGATCACGGCGATGGCCATCGGACCCGACGGACTCCTTTCCCTCGCCGTCGGACCGGAAACGCTGCTCCAATTCGACGGCGCCGACTGGACCGTCCTCCCGGTCTCGGATGCCGAGACCCACGGTGATGGCGCCTCCGCCTGGGCGACGGACATGGCCGTCGCATCGGACGGCACGTTCTGGATAGCCTCGTGGGAGGAACTCCTCCGATACGACGGATTCACATGGGATCGTTTCACTGCCGCCGACGGCCTCCCCCCGGGGGCGATCAGCTCCGTGGCGGTGGCACCGAACGGTGACGTCTGGGTGGGGACCACCGACGACTTCGAGGGTGAACCGGCCGGCGGTGTTGCCCGGTTCGACGGCGACGTCTGGACCGTCTTCGATGAGGGCGCCGGCTTGTACGCGAATGCCGTAGCCGCTCTCGACGTAGCGACGGACGGCACCGTGTGGGCCGTCCACAGCGCGATCGACGCTCCGGCTACCAGCACGGAGCGCGCAACCGGCGGGATCTCACGATTCGACAGCGCAGCCTGGTCGTCGACGGCAATCGCCGATGTCGGCATCGGCTTCGGATGGGGAGGCGCCGCGAGCGATGACGCCGGAATGCTCTGGATCGCGTCGCGGTGGGGTGTCGTCGGGTTCGATGGTGCCGAGGCGCTTCTGCTTCGGGTCCAGATTGACACACGGCCGACGATCGAGGTGCCGCACACGGTCATCGAGGGCGGCACGGACGTCCTGGCCACGACGATCGCCAAGCCCGTCGCGTCCACAGCGACCTGCCCGGCAGGTTCGACGCCCGACTCCGCTGGACCCGCGGGACGAATCCGTCCGCTCGAGGAGGTCTACGAATCCTCGCTCCTGACGGCGATGGACCCCCACTCCGGTCGGATCATCGCCGTCGCCGTCGCGATCGGCGGAACCGAAACCTGGACGTTCGACGTGTGCAAGAACACGTGGACGCTGATGCAGCCGTCCGGAACGGCGCCACCGACTGGAACTGGAGCCGAGTCTCTTGTCTACGACGTCGATTCCGACGTCGTGGTGTCGATCGGCCGGTCGGTCGCCATCTATGACCTGGAGACCGACACGTGGACCCAGCGCAGTGCCTTGCCGAGCAGCACCGATTCGTTCCGCAGCGATGCCGTGTACGACCCCGTCTCGGGATTGATCGTGGTACGTCTCCTTGAGTCCTCCGAAATGTGGGCCTACGACGTCGACGACGACACCTGGGCGCAGATCCGGCAGGGTGCGATGGCGCCGCCGGGGGACCCGGCGATCAGCCCGTCGATTGGACCCAACTTCTGGGACCAACACTTCGCCTACGACGCAGCCACCGACCGAATCGTGCTCTACCTGAGCGACAACCGGTACGGCTTCGGTGTCTGGGACGGCGCGGGTACCGAGATGACGTGGACGTACGATCTTCGGGCGGGTGAGTGGACGGTCGAAGACACCGTGACACCCGAACTGATGGCCTGGGGGTCCGGTATGGCCACCTACGACGAAGCGACCCGGCGAACCGTCGTCACCGGCGACGGTGTGGTCGCAGCCTACGACGCGGCGCTGCACGACTGGGAGATCGTCTGGCAGAGTCCCGCCGAATCGAACGCATACGGAAGAGGAACCGGGGTACACCACCGGATCGGGGCCGCGGTGGTGTACGACCCGATCAACGACCGCATCGTCGTCATGGGTGGCCAAGCCCGGATGCTCGACGAGAACCCGTTCTGGGTCCAGATGGACGACGTGTGGGCTTTTGACACTGCAACCGCAACATGGTCCGAGTTGCTCACCTCGTCGAGTCCGTGATGCCGCGCCGGATCTCATAGTCAGCGACATACGTAGAGGAGGCACCACATGTCGGACCTGCGACGCTCATCGATCCAACTCCACCGGCTGATGCTCGTGATGATCCTGGTGACCTCGTTGCTGGCCGGATGCGGAGCCAACGACTCGGCAGAAACCACAACAACAGTCGCGGCTCCAGCAAGCACGACGGCTCCCACACCGACGACGACCGTGGCCCCGACCATCCCGACGCTGGCAGGGGGTCGGATTCCGGTGGTCGGAACCAGCAACTGCGACTGCTACTTCCCGTCGACCCAGGATGAAGGCGACGTGGAAGCGCTCACCGGGGCATGCGTCTGCATCACCCACGCTTCAGACCCGCGTGTGAGCGGCCGGGAGGAATTCCCGATGACGCTCAGCATGTTCCCGGGAATGGACCCTGAAGTGCACTGGTTCGAGTACAGCGCGGCCACCCTCACCAATGAAGAAGGAGGAACCTGGGTCAACGGCGAGGGCTTCGGCAGCGAGTTCTTCGACCAGAACGGGGACCTGAAGACCACCGGACACGCCAGGTACATCGGGGAGGGCGCGTACGCGGGTCTCGTCTATGAGTACTTCTACGGCCAATCGAACGACTTCGCACCCGAAGGTGACCCCCACGAGAGCTACCGGATCTCCGGCTGGATCGAGCCCGCCGAGGCGGGAACTAACGACTGACCTGACCCCGCCAATACCGGATCACGTCCACGTCTTCGACTGCACGTACCTTGGCACCGGCGACTACGAGGGCCTCCGCTACGTCGAACACCTGGAAGGCGTCGACTACCCGTGGCCGGTCACAGGACGGATCGAACCGATCGAGTGAGACCAGGACGGGACTTCACCTCCGCTCCGGCGAGGCCGTCGTTTTCCTCACCGCCACATCACCCGGTAGATTTGCCACATGACGCACGTGTTCGTCCCGAGCGACTTCGAGGTCCCGACCGGGTTCAACGGTCCGGGATTCCGGCTCGAGCCGCTCGGGCCGCAACACAACGAGCGCGACCACGACGCGTGGATGTCGAGCATCGAACACATCCATTCAACGCCGGGGTTCCGACCGCCCGTCGAATGGCCGGCACCAATGAGCCTCGAAGCCAACCTTGCCGATCTCGACGGCCACGCCCGCGACTTCGAGAACCGAGACGGCTTCACCTACTCGATCCTCGACGCCGACGACGTGATCGGCTGTCTCTACATCTACCCGTCGAGCACGCCGGGCCGCGACGCGTCCGTGAGTTCATGGGTCCGGGCGAGCCGGGCAGAGATGGATGTGGTCGTGTATCGATCCCTGTCGACGTGGATCGGAGAGGCGTGGCCCTTCGAGAGTCCCGACTACGCGGCTCGCCCAGACACCCCGTGACCGCCCGCGCGCCCGCATATCGGGAGTATCGTCAGACTGGTACCGCTGAAGCCTCCAATGACATCGAGGAGAGCCACACATGAGCGAGAAGCAGAACTGGATCGACAAGGTCTCGGAGACCGTCGACAAGGCCGCGAAGGCAGCGAACGAAGCGTGGGACGGGACGGCCGATCTTCGGAAGGACACATGGGAGAAGACGAAGATCGCGGCGAGCAGCGCGTCGGACGTCTTGGACCGGGGCGTGGAGCAAGCAAAGCGCTCCTTCCAGGCCAAGGACGAGGTTGAGCAGAAAGACGCACAAGAGCAGGAAGTGCCGCAGGCCGAAGAAGAACAGGATCACAACGACGTAACCGACGTGACCTGACCGGGCTTCGATGCTCAGGCGCCGATCGGCGGTGGTTCGTTCCGGGTTGCCAGCCGCTCCCACACGCGCTCTCCCCCGTAGCGCTCGATGAAGCCGTGCGGGTACAGCGGGATACCCGGCGCGGACGCATGGTCGAGGCTGGCCCGCTCGTCGGCGCTCAGCTCGAGGTCGGAGGCGAGCAGATTCTGGTCGAGTTGCTCCACCGTACGAGTGCCGAGGATCACCGAACTCACCGCCGGCCGATCACGCAACCAAGCCAGGGCCACGGCCGACATCGGCACACCGTGCACCGATGCCACAGCGGTGCACGCTTCGATGACGCTCCATGTCCGATCCGTGTTGCGCAGGTCGTATGCCTCGACACCGCGATTCGGGTCCTCGCCCAACCGGCTGGCTCCCGTCGGCAGTTGGTCTCTGGAGTACTTCCCGGTGAGCCAGCCTCCCCCGAGCGGCGACCAGGGAAGGAGGCCGATGCCTTCGTCGAGGCACGCTGGCACGAGATCCAACTCAATCGTCCGTTCGAGAAGGCTGTACTGAGCCTGCAGGGAGACAATCGGCACCGAGCCTTTGAGCCGGGCGGTCGTAGCGGCCCGGGCAAGCTGATATCCGGTGTAGTTGGAGACGCCGACGAAGCGAACCTTGCCATCTCGAACCATGTCGGCAAGAGCTTCGAGCGTCTCCTCGATGGGTGTGTGCGGGTCCCAGCAGTGCACCTGGTAGAGATCGATCGCGTCCGCCTGGAGGCGGCGGAGGCTCGCATCGACGGCGTTGGAGAGATTGGCTCGACTCGCGCCGGCAAAGTCGGGTTCGTGCCCGACCGAGAAGCGCCCTTTGGTCGCCACCACGAAACGATCCCGATCGGGTCGCTTCTTGAGCCATCGTCCCACGATCTCCTCCGACACACCAGCGCTGTAGACGTCGGCAGTGTCGATCAGCGTGCCGCCGGCATCGACGAATCGATCGAGCATGGCATGGCTCGTGACTTCGTCGGACTCGGCTCCGAACGTCATCGTTCCCATGCCCAGGACGCTCACGCTCAGGCCACTGGTACCAACAGATCGGTGTTCCATGCGGCCATCGTAGACGGACCCAGCGGACCCCTCTCGCAGGCCTCCTGCCTCGGCGGCCCGGCGGGTAGTCGACCCGTTGCCGCGGCGATACGACCGTCTCTTGTCCCCTCGGCCGAAGGACGGGGGACGCGTAGGAGCGTCAGCGACGAGCAGGGGGCGTAGGAGCTACCAGCTACCAGCTACCAGCTACCGGCCGCCAGCTCGAGGTCCCACTCTGGCCTTCCGGCCATCTCCCCCACCTCGCCTCAATCCACGGTTCGTGACGTGGGGGAGACGGCGCTTCTCCTGTCCCCCCGACGGGACGGCGGGGGACGCGAGGAGCCTGCGACGAGCAGGGGGGCGTCAGAGCTTCCAGCTGCCGGCTACCGGCTGCCAGTTCGAGAGACCCCTCTGGCCTGCCGGCCATCTCCCCCACGCCGTGGGGGAGAGTGTCACAGCGCCCCGCTCGCACCTTCACGCGGATCGTGACCATCGGCACGATCTCGATTCTCAGCCCCACCATGAGATCCCACCAATGCACCCGACGACAGACCGCGGATTCAGACTGCGCGGGGGACGGAAGAAGGCGATAGATTCGGGAGCCGCGCGCTGGGCCCGACGCGACCCTATCTGGGTTCGGGATGATTGGAGTTCGCCATCGCACTCCAATCATCCCGACCGTCACGGTCTCGAACCAGTTGTTCGATCCGGGATCTGCGGTCTAAGTTGTGCGTGACGGGGAGGTCGGGTTCTGCATATGCACTGACGGGTGCAAGGCGCTGAGCGGAGAGCGATATGTCAGATTCGGTGTCGCGACGGAAGTTCTTGGCGCGGGCGACGCTGGCTATGGGCGGCGTCATTTTCGCGGGTCGGGCGATCCCGGCGGTTGCCTACATCTTCGGCCCCCGCGCGCCTCGGAACGGCTGCGGGAGTGGCGGCCGCTCGGCTCGCCCACGAAGGTGGACGTCGGCACGCCAACGCTCTTCAAGACTCGAGTCGAGCGAACATCCGGGTGGGTAACGCAGGAGGAAGAGGTCTCGCTGTACGTCTTCACCGAAGACGGACAGAACTTCACGGGTCTGTCCAACGTCTGCACACATCTCGGATGTCGGGTGCGTTGGGTTGGTGACCAGGATACGTTCTTCTGTCCGTGCCACAACGCCACCTTCTCGAAGGACGGACGGGTCACATCGGGTCCGCCGCCCCGCCCGCTGGACACGTTCGATGTCAAGGTCGAGGACGGGCAACTCTTTGTGAGCGTGGAGGTCTGATGTGGCCGATCGTGTGACAGAACCCATCGATCCGGAACCCGGGACCGACCAGCGACCTACGTCGTGGCTCGACGAGCGGACCGGGTCGCGCGGCATCTACGAGACGGTCTTCCTGCGGAACATTCCCAAGGTCAACTGGCTATTCACACTGGGTAGCGCAACGCTGTTCGTAGTGGTGAATCAGTTCATCACGGGGATTCTGCTCACGGTGTACTACGTGCCGAGCGTGCAGGACGCGTACGACACGATTACCTACATCAACAGCACCCTCCCGCTTGGTTGGCTCGTTCGGGGTCTGCACCACTGGGGATCAACCGCTCTGGTGGTGCTCGTAGTCCTCCACATGCTCCGGATCATCTTCCACGGTGCCTACAAGTACCCGCGAGAAGTCACCTGGCTCACGGGAGTGGCGTTGCTGCTGTTGACCTTCGCCTTCGGATTCACCGGGTACCTCCTGCCGTGGGATCAGAAGGCCTATTGGGCGACCACGGTGGGAACGAGGATTCTCGAGGTGGTGCCATTCGTTGGTGATTGGCTGCTCCGCGTGGCGCGGGGTGGGGACGAACTCTCGGCTGTCACGTTGTCGCGTTTCTTCGGCATCCACGTCTGGATTCTCCCGGCGCTGATGCTGTTGCTTGTCGGCGTGCATCTGTTCCTCGTGGTACGGATCGGTATCAGCGCTCCCCCGAAGAAGAGCGACTGATGCGCGAGGAGGACAAGAAGGAGTACCTGGACCAGTATCAGGAGGCGAAGAAGAAGGGCATTCCCTTCTTCCCCGACGCGCTGTTCAAAGATGCCGTTGTCGCTCTCGGCATCTTCATCATTCTGATCGGTCTCTCCGCGTTGCTGGGGGCCGCTCTCGGCGATCGGGTCGATCCGTCGGTGGAATTCGACCCGGAGCCCGAGTGGTACTTCCTCTTTCTGTTTCAACTGCTGAAGTACTTCCCGGGCAGCCTCGAGTTCCTCGGAGCCGTCGTCCTCCCAGCCATTGTGATCCTGGCGTTGTTCATGCTTCCCTGGCTGGACCGGTCGCGGCGGCGCCACTTCACCGGAAGACCGGTTGTTGTAGTCGTCACCGGACTATTCGCCGTTGGAACAGTGGTCTTGACCGTCTTGGCGCTCGTCGAACAAGCTCCGCCCTCAGGTGGCGACGCCGCCGGTGACGTGGTTGCGCTGCTCTACACCGAGAACTGTTCGGGCTGTCACGGTGGAGCGCTGGTCGCTTCCGAGAGCACTGATCTTGTCCAGGTCATCTCTACCGGCGGACATGAGGGCATGCCGGCATGGAGCGCCGACCTATCTGCCGATGAGATCGACGCGCTGGCGGGGTTCATCCTCTCACCGCGCGGGAACGAGATCTTCGGCAACACGTGTGCCGCATGCCACGAAGTCACGTCATTGGTTGAGGCCAGTCCCTCCGATCTCCGGTCGGCGCTCGACGACGCCAACGACTTCGCAGCGCATGCGAACCTGGCGCTACCTCAATCGTTTGCTTCACTCGAACAGAGGGACGCAACCGCTCTCCTCAATTTCCTTTCGGCTCCGGATGGCCAGCGTCTGTTCACGGCGAACTGCTCGTCGTGTCACGGTGCCGCGGTCGCCTTCGCCGGGAACGCAGACGAATTGCGGGCGGTCATCGAGACGGGAGGCGAACACCTCGACATGCCGGCGATGGGAGGTGTCCTATCCGACGACGAGATATCTCTTCTTGCCGCCTACGCCGTATCTCCGAACACTTCCCCGGATGAGGCCAAAGAACTGTTCGCGCAGAACTGCACGGTGTGCCACGGTTCGCGGGTACCCACGGCAACCAGCGTCGAGGCCGCCCGGGACATCATTATCACCGGCGGCGGCCACGAGACAATGCCCGTCTGGGGTGAGATCCTCACATCCGAGCAGCTCGATGCGCTCACCATCTACACCTTGGAGTCGGCGCGCGGTACGCCGGTGATTGCCGGTCAAGCGATCTTCGCAGAGCAATGCGTCATATGTCATGGCGAATTCGGGGAGGGTGGGGTGAACCCCGCGAACAACGCCATCGTGATCGCCCCAATCAGTACGGCGTCGTATCTGCAGACACGAGACGATGTGACGATCCGCGCCATCATTTCGCGCGGCCAGCCTGATCTCGGCATGTCACCCTTCTCACTGGAATTCGGGGGTTCGCTCGACGAGGACGACATCAATTCGCTTGTTGCCTTCATCAGAGCATGGGAAGCCGACCCGCCGGTGGAGCTCCCTCCTGAGATCGAGCGTGCGCCATTGCTTGGCGGAGCTCCTGAAGTATTCGCCGAGTTCTGCTCACAGTGCCACGGCCCCCAGGGAGAAGGCGGTATCGGTCCGTCCTTCCAAGAACCTTCCTTCCACGCCGGCATCTCCGATGAGGAAATGCTCGCGGCCATCGATCTCGGGCACCCGGCGACGGCCATGATCGCATGGGGCCAGGTACTGACCGACGAGCAGATGGCAGGCCTCGTGACGTTCATCCGCAGGCTGGAAGTGGCGGGCGCATCGCCGGGGTCAGCCAGCCGGTTCTCCAAGGACGTACTGCCGATCCTTCAGGAGAACTGCGGAGGGTGCCACGGTTCACTCGGCGGGTGGAACTCGGATACGTACAGGGCGGTGATGACCACCGGGAACGACGCTCCGGTCGTGATCCCTGGCGATCCCGACGGAAGCCTGCTCGTTCAATTGCTGCGCGACCGAGGATCTCGGTCGATGCCACCGAGGGGGACGCTCCCCCAACGCGAGATCCAACTGATCATCGACTGGATCGCGAGCGGAGCGGCGAACAACTAGGACTGGGCCGGGCCGCAGGATCGGCGGCAGCGGAGCGTTCGCCGTCACATCCGAGCCCGTCTGATCGACGAACCCCTTCCTCCCGGTGCCGGCCGTCAGACGCCGGACGCGGCAGGTGCACCCCTGGCGATCCAGAAGTTGTTGAGCGAGGACTGCATCCGGACATACCAGATGATGTTGCCGATCAGCGGCAGCAGGAACCACAGGCCCCATATCGCCGTGATCGGGGGCTCCTCACCTGCGTCCTGATAGAGCTTCGCTACCTCGTCGGCCATGAGGAACATGACAACGGGGCTGATGAAGATCCACAGGATCAGATGGACGGCACCTCCAAGCCCTTCGCGTCGGTAGCGCTTGAGATCCTCGCCGGACCAGAAGATCCATAGCAACGACCAGATGCCCAAGGTGACGAACACCAGCAAGATCGTCAATCCGGTGGATCGAGCCTTGCCGACGGGGCGATCCGGCTGCGATTCGGAGCCGGCGGACTGGGAATACGAGTTGCTCATGGACCCGAGCCTATCGAATCCGTTGTCGGATGACTAGGAACACCATCGGTTCAGCGGCTGAGCCAGTTGTGGAGCAGGCGCGTCAGCGGGGGCATCAGCACGTACGTGAGGGCGAGGATGCCGAGCACGTTTCCAACGAAGACGGCGGCCACCACATTCATGTTGGGAGCTATCTCGCCGCGAATGAGCGTGATGATCAACACCGTGGGGAACAGAGCAATGAACACGGCGATGGATTGCTTCCAGCGCTTCGGACCCTGAGGCTGCGACGGTTGAGCGGGGAACCAGCCTCCGAACCCTCCGACCACGTTGTACATGCGGTCTCCTTCGACAAGTTGGTCGACGCGTTCGAGCCACTCCCTGCGGGTGTCGGATTCGAGCCAGCGATCAAGGTCCGGGCGCGACGCGAACGATGCAACGATCACGTGATCCGCCTGCACACCCTCGACGGGAAGAAGCAGTTCTGATCCAAGGAACCCCGGGAACTCGCCGAGACGCTCGACGGCGTCGTCATGGAGCGTGACGAATTCGTCGTAGTTGTGCGGTGCGATGCATTGAGAGAAGACGATGGTGACGGGCTCCGGGGCCGTTCGCATCCCGGCAACCCGTTGTTCCCTGGCCTCTCCGACAATCATCGGATCGACCTCGATCATGAACGCCCGGCGCTGCTCCGATTGCAGCCACGCATCGAGCTGTTCGACGGTTGCGAACGAATACACCGTGACCCACTCACCGGGATGGGACGGGTTCGGCGGCTGCACTTCTGAGCCCAGAAACCCGGGGTACGAGGCGGCGGCGGCACGGATGCGGCGATCCCACGCCCGGAACTCGTCCTCGTTCTCGGGAAGGACGCGCCGTGCCACAACGGTGGTTGGCGCTGCTGCTGATTGGCTCGGACTGTTGGACATGACTGAAGCGTAGGCGCACCCCGAGCTCCATCCCGTCCCCAGTAGCGGGAGTGCGAGGCATTGGACCTCCCCTGCGGGGGCAGCGAATGAATCTCGTCAATCTGCTGGAAGGGCGCGAGATGCCCAATAGGCGCCGATCAGCACGACCACGACACCGACGATCGCGATGGGAGCCACGACGTCATCGCGGAAGACGATTCCGAGCACGATCGCGACGACCGGGATCAGGTAGGTCGTGGTCGACATGCGGGGAGCACCGACGCGCCCTGCGAGCGTGGCTGAGAGTGCTCTGGCAACACCGGTACCGACAACGCCGAGAACCAATACGGCGATCACCGCGCTGGCTGTGAACTCGGAATCGCCGATCCCTGCGACGGCGAACGGTGCGAGCAACACGCTCGAAACGAGAAGCGCCCACAGGATGACCGCGGGCCCACCGTACTTCTGCTGGAGCGGCACGATGATGTTCGAGTTCATGGCGTACCCGACGGTGCCGGCGAACACGAGGACGACACCCGTGGGGTTGGCATCAACGCCGACGAGCGAAGGCAAAGCCATGAGCAGGATGCCGACGAACCCGAGTCCGATGCCGATCACCTGTGCCAGCGCTGGGAGCTTCCAGAGGAGGAGGCTTGCAACGATCAAGGTCAGGATCGGTGTACCGCTCGTAATCATGCCTGCGACTGCAGAGTCGAGTTCAGTCTCTGCCTGGGCGAACAGCCATGCCGGGCCTGCGTTCCCAAGGACGGCGACGGCAGCAATCCGGATCCAGTCCTCGCGTTCTATCGCACGGCGTGCTCTCGAGAACGTCGCCAGCGCCGCTGCGCCGAGAGCGACGCGGCCGAAGGCAACAACCGCGGGCGACAGGGCGTCGACACCGAAGGCGATCCATAGGAATGCCGATCCCCATATGACGCCGAGAACGAGGGTCAGCCCCCATTCGGCCGGCCCATATGCCGCCGGTCGAGATCCGACGTTGGTGAGCGGATTGGCCATCGGCAGGACACTATCAGCGGTACGTCGCTCACCGAAGACCAGCGCATACCCAGCGCGGACCGCCAAGAACAACCCCACCGTCGCCGCCGCCTACCTCGCCCGCCGGCTCGGTATCTCAGGTTCAGAAGCACTCGACCGTGTACGGGCTGTGCGCCCTGACGACGTTCCCCCGGCAGCAGTTCTGGGTATCGGCGAGGAGCCGGTCCGTCACTGCGATACGTAGACCAGCTCGATGTCGACGGACTCGATGCGCTCGTTGACGAGACGCTCAATCTCGCCGGATTGGATCATCTCGTGGACGACGGAGCCGGGGCAGGCCGTAGCGGCGTAATCCCGGTGCCCGGTGATTTCCGCAGGATCGACGCCAAATTCAGCACTCGCCCATGCAAGGACATCGATGAGCGCTCCGAGCTGAGCATCGGATAGCTCATCGGCGCCGTCGGGTTCATCGTCGCCATCATCCGGACTGTCCCAGAACTCGTCGAACATCCCCTCGAGCGCCGGGAGGAAGTGGCCGGTCGGGTCGTAGGACGTGCGGGTTGAACCGACGAAGCGGTGCTCCCTTCCCGCATAGACCGTCCCGTCCGGCGCGATGATCATGTGGTAGGCGATGTCGCCGAATCCCATCGACTGGTGGTAGTTCTGCCACTCCTGGAGACGTTCCTCCATCGCCATGTCGCCGAGGGACTGCCCGGTGTGATGAATGGTGATGGTGTCGACGACGTGCCCTTCGAGCTCTCGGTCGGGTGGTTGCGCCCCCCAACTCTCCCGGGTCCTGACTTCGAGCTTCACGACCTCGCGTGAAAGAGGCGCCGCTGTGGTCGTTGATGTTGTCGAGGCCGCAGCCACCGTCGAAGGAGTTTCGATCGAGTCGTGTGTCGTGGTGGATGGGGCCGAACTCGTCGATGCCGACGTGCCCACCGGCACGGCGCACCCGGCGAACACGACGGCCATGACGACAACGGCTGTGATTGTTCTTGTTGTCACGGTGGGTAGACAGCGTACGCCGCGAATTCCGATCCGAAGGAAGCCATAGGGCACGCCGGCGTCGCAGGAGCGCCGCGGATCGAGATCTTCGAAGACGTCGAGGCCGTTCAGTATTGGGAGGTTCAGCGAATAGGGCCGCGGAGCGCTTGCCATCTACCGTCCCCCACTCTGCGCCTGAATCCATGGTGTGTGACGTGGGAGAGACGACGCTTGTCCTGTCCCCCTGCCGGAACGGCGGGGGACGCGAGGAGCTTGCGACGAGCAGGGGGGCATTCTCGACGAGCAGGGGGGCATTCTCGACGAGCAGGGGGGCGTTCTCGACGAGCAGGGGGGCCACCGGCGAGATCGCACAAGCGTATCCGCATCCGAGAGTGATGAGGCCAAAACGGCCCCCTCTGGCCTGCCGGCCATCTCCCCCACTGCGTGGGGGAGAGTGTCAGCGAGCCCCGCTCACCCCTTCACCCGGATCGTGACCATCGGCAACATCTCGAATCCAGGCCACGGCCGAGGGGACGGACGAACGTCGCTTCACCACCTGAGACCAAACGACCTAACCGCTGAGCCTCTAGACCGACACATCCACGGAACGACTGAAGAGCGTCGCTCTTCAGCGAAGGCGTTCGATGGTGCCTCTGAGATAGCGGGCTTGGCCGGCGTGCTGCAGATTGTCGCTGATCACGCTGATCAGGCGCACACCAACCGATACCGGCGGGTCGTAGGAGTGGTCGATGATGCGATCGAGTTCCGACGCATCGACACCTTCGAGATACGCAATGGTTCGTCCCGCCACGGCGTCGAGATACGCGACCAGCGCTTCAGAGGACTCGGGGACAATCGCTGCCACGTCGTCGGGAGTGTCCCCGTATCCCGTCGCCGTCACGTCCCGGTCGATGCCGGTCCGTTCGACCCAGGAACGATCGGCCCACACCTGGTCCATCCCGGCGATCTCGGCGACGTGATCGTCCTGGACGCGACTCAGATGCCAGACCAACCACGCAATCGAATTGGCGCCCGGTTCGGGCCGATACGCCAGGCCCGCCGCGTCAAGGCCCTCGCATGCCCCATGAACCAACTCGGGGATGCGCCGGAACGCGTCCACCAGCAGTGTGCTCGTATCCATTCGTGGGCCTCCCAGGGGCGTTCGATCGTTCAAGTCAACCACGCTACAGCGACCGTCGCCACCGTGCCGACGATCCAACGGTCGGCCGATGCAACCACCTATCGACCGTTGCGCCTCGCCGGCCTCGGGACGATCCCGCAACACGTTCCACTTGACATCCGACAGCCATTCCATCACCCCCCAACACGAACGATCAGAAGTGATGCCTCGACAAGGAAGTGTCGCTCTCTTCCTTACTCCTGATACTGAACGAGCATTGTGGATGCTCGATGCGGCACAATGCACACCTCAATGAACGTCTCGCCCGACATAGCGCACTGGCACCGTCGGCTGTCCCCCGTGACGGACGGGATCGTCATCAGCGGTGACCTCGCCGAAGACCCTGAACAGGCGATCCGGCAACTCGAGCGGTGGAAGCGGGCCGGGATCACCCACGTGCTCGACACCCGCCTCGAGTGGAGCGACGCAGACCTGGTCGCAGAGCACGCCCCGGACCTCGTCTACGGGTGGATCGGCACCGACGACGATGGGAACGCACAACCGGACGAATGGTTCGACGCGGGGCTCACCTTCGCCGCTGACGCACTCGGCGCTTCCGAATCCGTGCTGCTCGTCCACTGCCACATGGGGATCAACCGGGGCCCGTCGATGGCGTTTCGCATCCTCCTCGAGTCCGGCTGGGAACCGATGGAAGCCCTCGATGCGATCCGCGAGGCCCGGCCGATCGCCGACATCGGATACGCCGGCGACGCTCTGAACCACTTCCACCGAAGTCACGCTGTCCCGGCAGATCGCCGAACCAGTGACCAGGATCGCCTCGTGGCATGGCGGAGTGGCCACCCAACCATCGGCCGTCGTCTCATCCGGCCGGCGGACTGAGCCCGCCTCTGCTCGGCGACCGAATCGACTATTGCGATCCACTCCCCCATAGTCGCGCACCAAGGCCGGAGGCCCGTTCAACGGAACGACTGACGGCGTGCCGGATCACGGCTTCGTCGCCGACGAGGGTCACACGGTCCGAGGCTCTCGTCACCGCCGTGTAGAGGAGCTCCCGGGTCAGCAGCCGCGACGACTCCGAAGGGAGCGCCACGACCACTTCGTTGAACTGGGATCCCTGGCTCTTGTGGATCGTCATGGCATGCACCGTGGTGTGGTCACCGATGTGGGACCGCGGGAAGGTTCGGATCCCGCCTCGGCCGAACGCTACCTTCGGCCCAACGTCGGTATCCACCGTCACGCCGATATCGCCATTGAAGAGGTTCAACCGGTAGTCGTTCGTGGTGATCATCACGGGCTGTCCCGGATACCACTCCGCTCCGAACCGCAGACCCGGGTACCGCTCGTCGAGAGCAGCCTCGATGAGGTAACGCCACCGGTCGACGCTCTGCGGACCCCGATGATGGGCACAGAGAACAGCGAGCCCGCCCAAGGATGCGAGAGCGTCGTCGATGCATCCGGGAGTTCGGGCCAGCTCCACGAGACTCGTTCGGTGCTCGGTGATCCTCTCAACCAGCGTCTCGAAGTCCCTTCCCGAGCCGCCACGGATCCAGGCAAGTTCCTTCGCTCCGGTAGACAGCAATCTGATCGCTTCGTCGGCATCGCCCGTGCGCACGGCATCTGCGAAGTCGGCGATCTCCCCGCCCTTGACGAATCGGTGAGTCCTGTCCAATACGACGACGCGGTCGGCGATCGGCGGCTCCCCCGAATCGGTTTCCTCCGAATCGCCAGATCCCGCGGGCCCCACGATGTCGGCGAGGACGGTGCCGGCTTCGATCGATTCGAGCTGATACGGGTCACCGACGAGAACAACCGTGGCCTCGTCTCTCACTGCCGAAAGGAGCCGGGCTGCGAGCGGGAGCGACACCATCGACATCTCGTCAACGATCACCAGATCATGCGGAAGCCGGTTGTCCCGGTCGTGCACGAAGCGACCGCGTGCGGGGTGGTATCCGAGGAGCCGGTGGATGGTCGTTCCCTCAACATCGAGGAGCCGATCTTCGGCCTCTCCACCGATCTTCGTCGCTGCTTCAGCGATCGCCTCACCGAGCCTGGCGGCCGCCTTGCCGGTCGGTGCGGCGAGGGCGACGAGAGGGAACGGCTCACCACTTTGGGCGAGGGCCGACAGCATGGCGGCGATCGTATGGGTCTTGCCGGTCCCGGGTCCTCCTGCGATGACGGCGAAGCGACTGGAGAGGGCGATCCCGGCGGCCTGGCGCTGCCGGGTCGGCCCGCCTGCATCATCGGCGGGGAGCAAGATGTCGAGGAATCCGGAGACCGCACGGTTGACCACCTTCGTCTCACTCCCGATCCGGTCCGCAATGAAGCGGGCCACGAGATCCTCGTAGGCGTGGTATCGCTGCAGATAGAGGCGGTCGTCGACAAGGACGAGGGGCGTGTTCCCTTCCCCGTCGCCGACGAGCGGGCTGCCGGCAACGACTCGCTTCCACGCTTCAGGAGAAGGCCAGGGCAACGCGTCGGTGGCGACGGCCTCGAGTCCATCGACGAAAACGGCCTCTCGCTGAGCCGCGAGCCGGATGCAGACATGACCGAACCGGGTGCCGCGCACCGCGAGCGCCGCGGCAAGGAGCACACCCTGGTCGTCCTCAGAACGCATCCGCCCGATCGTGGAGGCAGACAGGACATCGAGCGGTGCGAGGATCCCCGCGTCGTTGAACACGGCCAGCAGACCATCGGCGCCGACCACGACATCCGGATCGAAAGCAGCGGCACGCACGCGGCCGGAGAGGCTCATGTCCGCTCCTCCGATGCGAATCGGCGACTGAGGTCGACGATCATCTCCGGCGGCGGACTCCACCGGTAGACGCCGCATCGTTCGCGATCGACGATGGGAGTCTCGGCACCGATCATGCCCCGCACGAAGAGGTAGGCGGAGCCTCCGAGATGCTGCTGCGGGTCGTACCCGGGGAGCCGCCACTGCAAATACCGGTGGAGTGCGACCTGATAGATCATGGATTGCAGCAAGTAGTGGCTGTCTTCCATGACCCGGCGCATCGGTCCAACGGCATAGTCGGTGACGCCGGGTTCCTCTCCCCGAGCGGGGAGCGTGTTCGTCTTGTAGTCCATGACGACGTAGCGGTCGTGTCCGTCTGCGCCGGGGATCGCCGCGGTGAGGTCGATGGCTCCGGTGAGGTAGCCGCGGAACAGGTTTCCGGGCAAGTCGTCGAGGACATCCGCATAGTCCCACATCGGGTCACCGGCAGGGTGGTGGTCGCGAAGCACCCCGGCGATCTCGCGGAGGCTCACGGCCGCTTCCGAGGTGCGAACCGGGAACTCGAAGACCATCTCATCGAGCGTGCGCCGATCGGAGAGGTCACGGAGGCGCATCGCGTCGTCGCCGGGCCCGAGCGGGGTGTCGATCGTCCCGACGATCCCGGCGGCCAAGGCGTCGGCGTCCAGGTCCCACGAGCCTCGACGCACTGACTTCTCCACCTCGGCACGGACGGCGCTGTCGAGGTCATCGGCGTCGAAGGAGACGTTCTCGAAGACATGGTGCACGAGCGTTCCGAATGCCGCGCCACGGGGAAGCGCTGCCATCGGCATCGGCAACTCGATGCCGAATTCATCCGCTCGCTCAACGTCGACGGTCTCATCTTCGCGTTGTGGTTCCTCGTCGGTGTCCCGCCTGGCCGCGATGGGGTGGCCGGGCGACAGCGACGTGAACGAGGCTCGCCGCCATTCGTAGTCGAGATGCCGGTCGAATCTGGCGACGCTGAGCGACGGCCGATCCCCGGCCGGTGGTTCGTAGCGCTCGTCATTGGGCAGATCGGTGACCGTCCGGATCTCGATGGTCCCTTCCGCACGGTCGGTGATCCAGCGAAGATGCGCCGGGTCGTCGTCTTCGGGCATGCCGCTGGTGAGGATCTGGTTGAGTTTCGTCTTCTCCACGTCTGCTGCCTCGTCGATCCACCACACGACCAGCCGGTGCTTGGCCCGGGTCATCGCCACGTAGAGGAGGCGGCTCTCTTCGGCGTCGCTCTCCGCCATGGCCAGGTTCTGGTGAGCGGTGAGGCCAGGGGAGTCCTTCCCACCGACGTCGATGATCCGGCGACGGAACGAGCCGCCGGTCTCGGGGCCGTGGAACAGCGGGATTGGGGGGCGACGCGTGCTCCCTGCGTCCCAGAGGAACGGACACAACACAATCGGATACTCGAGGCCCTTCGCCCCGTGAATGGTCTGGACCTTGACGGCGTCGGCGTCGGTCTCCAGTCGCCGCTCACGGGCCTCGGCCTCGTCGGCGCTGCGTTCCTTCCCGGCGTCGCGGATCGCCTCCTCGAGCCAGGTGAGTATCGACCCGAGGCGATGCTCCCTCCATGCGCCGTTCATCGCTTCGGCGATGTGGGTGAGGTCGGTCATGAGCCGCTCCCCGTCGGGACGGCGGAGGACTCGCTGAACGAGACCGGTGCGTTGGGCAAGATCGGCGACAAGGGCTGCGATCCCGGCGGTAGACAGCAGTTCGTGCCAGCGGCGCATCTCCACCTGGAGTTCGATGGTGGCGTCGTCGTCAAGGGCGGCCGCGGTGGAGAGATCCTTGCCGACGAGGACACCGGTGGCGGCGTACCGCACGGTCGAGGCCCGGTCGGGTCGTTCGACGCCGAGGAGGAATCGTCGCCATTCGTCTGCGGCTTCCGTGACGAAGACGCTGCCGGACCTCGACGCGACCGACGGGACTCCCCTCATGCTCAATTCGGCCCGCACCAGGTCGATCTGTTTGCGCGTGCGGCACAGGACGGCGACATCGCCGGGTCCGACCGGCCGGCGTCCCTTCTCACCGTCGATCTCGATCCCCGAGTGCAGCAGCCGGACGGTTCCTGCGGCGACGTCCGCGGCGACCACGGCCGCCTGGCGTTCGGGGTTGAACGGCTTGTCTGCCGTCGTGCGTCGACTGATCGGCATCGTGGGTGCGAAGCGGCGGATCGTGAGCGGCGCCCCCGGTCCGTGAATGCGGGCATCCTCGTGGTCGGGTGCGGGCTGGACCTTTCGGTACGCGATACGGTCGTCGCCGAACGTCACGCCGTCGAACACGGCGTCCAACGCCGTGATGAGCGGCCCGTCGCTTCGCCAGTTGGTGAGCAGCGTGCGCTCGGTCTCGGCCCGGTCGACGCTCGACAGATACGACTCGATGTCGGCACCCCGGAACGCGTAGATCGACTGCTTCGGGTCGCCGATGATGACGAGACGCGTCTCGTCGAACACGGCGTTGATGACTTCCCACTGGATCGGATCGGTGTCCTGGGACTCGTCGACGAGGGCGACGGCGAACCGCTCGGAGAGGATCTGCCTGGCGTGTTCGCCGATCCCGGGGTCGGCAAGGGCGTCACGGGCTTCGAGGAGGAACTGGTCAAATCCTGCGCTCCCGCCCGCACGCAGCCGTCGGTCGATCTCGGTGCGTGCTGCGGCGGCGAGCTCGGCCCGGACGGCGGGTCCCCCGTTGGTCGTGGCGGGGTCGGGGACGATGTCCGCGTCGAGGTTGGCGGTCACGGCCTTGGCGATGGCGGTGAGCGCACCGGCATCGACGAGGTCGGTCGCGTCGTCTGCGAACCGGGCGACGATCAGGTCGGAGACGACCTGCGAGATCAGTTCGGTATCGACGGCGATGGGCTCGAGATCCGGCGAGATCCTGGCGTGGAACCCGAGGTGCGCGAGGAGCCGGATGGCGAAGCCGTGGATGGTGTAGATCTGTGCCCGGTCGAACCGGATGACGGCTTCGGTGAGGCGTTCGATGCTGCGTTCCCTGGCCGCATCGTCGGCGTTGAGGAGAACCCGGATGTGGTCATCGGCACCGGTGTCCGGGATGTCGCCGGAGAGGATGCGGAGAGTCTCGACGAGCCGGTCACGGATCCTCCCCTGAAGCTCGGCGGTGGCGGCGCGGGTGAATGTGACGACGAGGATCCGGTCGATGGGGATGCCTGCTTCGGCGACCAGGCGGGTGACCTGGGCGGCGATCGTGAACGTCTTGCCCGTGCCGGCGCTGGCCTCGATGACGCTGCGTCCCTCCGGGATCGGCTCGGCGGGGTCGAACGGCTTCACCGTGGTCATGTGTTCTCCTCGCTGCTCACGTCGAGGATCGGTTTCCACAGCCGGTCGGCATACTGGGGGAAGTCGGACTCGGCGAGGTCCGATACGGTTGCGAGATCGTCGAACAACATCCGGTGTGCGGGTTCTTCTCGTTCTCCGCCTTCGCCCTTCCAGTCGGGCTCCCACTTCTTGGCGGTCTCGGAGGTGCGCTTCTGCGGATCGGTCGTCTCCCACACGAAAGACGACTCGGTGAAGATCGGCAGCGGGTCGGCCATGCCCTCCCGGTACAGAGCAACGAGCTCAGCGAGCCGGCGCTCCGCCTCGAAAGACCGTTCGTCGGCGCTGTCTCCGAGCGGGCCGATCGTCACGATCAGCACGGTCTCCTTCTCGCCTTTGCCGATCATGATCCCGTGCCAGGCCCGCTCCGGGTCGAGGGCGGTGAGGAACACAACCTGCGCGTAGAGGGCGATGCGCCGTCCTGGTTTGCCACGTGATGGGCCGACGTCGCAGATGAGCGCAGCCTTCAGGTCGGCCAGGACTGAGCCGGTGATCGCTTCCCCGTCGACGATCACGGTTCCCGTGACGGGGATGGCCGTCCCGGGGACACAGCCCCGGTCGCCTGCGACCGTCTGGATCCGCTGCGCAAGGTCGAGGGCCTCGCCGAGGCTTCCGGTGGCGAGCTCCCCCGCCGGCACCGTGTCTGCGGCCCGTTCGTGGTCAATGAGCCGTTCGGCGTCGTACCCGTGCCGGATGCCGGTGAGGAGCCGATCTGCGACTGACCACTGTTCGAGGCCGTTGAGTCCGGTGGGGAGTTCGTCGTCGGGGAGATCGCCCATGTCGGGGATGAACATCCCGAGGCTGTTGCGCAGGAAGGTCTTCGACGGGGTCTTGAGGTAGGAGATCAGCCGGTGGAGGGTCGGGGTCTCGACGGTCACAGCGTCGAAGACGAGGGCCCCGGCAACACCGTCGTCGGGTCCCCGCTCGGACAGAGCGACGGCCCCGGCGTATTGGATCGGGTCGAACCCCCAGGGACCGGAGACACCGAGCTTCCCACTCGTGAAGACCTTCGGGCTGAACGGCTGAAGCGGATGGTCGGTCCGGATCTTCGCCGCTGCATCGTCGCCGATCATCGCTGCGATGGTCTCTTCGAGTTCGGCGACCGGGACCGCAGGCGGATACTCGACGTTGGTGAGCGGATCCCGGCCCGTATAGGTGATGACCAGGTGATCGCCTGCTGCCATGACGGCGTCGAGAAGCAGCTGGCGGTCCTGAGCGGAGCGGTCCGGGTCTGCGACGACCTCGTCATCGATGAGGAGGTTGTCGCCGTCGTTGCGAGACGAGCGGGGGAACCGGTCGTGCTCCATGCCGAGAAGACAGACGACCCGGTACGGGACGGATCGCATCGGGGCCAGCGTGCAGACGGTGACGTCACCGGTGCGGTGGTGCAGGATCCCGGGTCGGTCCTCGGTCCACGGTGCGATGAGAACTGCTGCTTCGTCGAGACCGATCACCGGGTCTGGGGTTCCGACCGTCTCGGGAGGGAACGTCTCTTCGAGCAAGCGCTCGAGCTGGCCCCATTGCCATTCATCGCCCCACCGCGGTTCTGCGAGGAGGCGGACGGCGATCGAGATCTTCTCCGCCCAGCGGGAGGCGGGATCGGGCGTACCAAGGAGTTCGGTGACGACGGCGAATCGTTCGACGAGAAGGGCGACTCGCCCGGCAGCACCCGCGATCTGGCCTTCAACGTGGGTGAGCGGTGCGATGTCACCCTCGGTGCGGATCGGGTCATCGTCGAAGAACACACCGGTGAGGATCCGGTCGATCCCCCGCCGCCAGGTGTGTTCGTCACGACTGCCGGCTCCGTTGCGTTCCCGGTGGTCGCCGTCGAGACCCCACCGAACGTTGGCGTCGTCGACGAGGTCTGCCATGTCGGATGCGGTGTCGGCTCCGATGCCGAAACGGCGTTGCATCTCGGGGAGACTGACGAGTTGGGTGACGGCGTCGGTGCCGAGTCGCGATGCGGCGAGACCGACGACGGTCCCGGCCAGCCGGATGAGGGGGTTGGTTCGGGTTGGTGCCCGGTCGGCGATCCGCACCCGCAGATCGGGAAGCCCCTGGTCTCCACCGTTCGATGCGGGGAACGCCGCCTCGATGAGCGGGGCGAACGTCTCGAGATCGGGCGTCATGATGACGACGTCCCTCGGTTCGAGCGTCCGGTCGCCGGCGAAGAGATGGAGAACAGCGTCGCGCAGTACGTCGACCTGTCGCTGTGCGCCGTGACAGGCATGGATCTGGATCGACCGATCGTCACGACTGCCCGCCGCCTCCGTTGGTTCCCTGTTGGAACGGATGTCACCCTTGCAGCGCCCCGAGCAGTGTGTCCGCATCAACGTCGCCGGACACTCGCATGTCCTCCGGCAGTCCTCCCCCGCTTCCGAGGACGACCTGAAGCTCCCGACTCTCCTGAGCCCATGACCGCAGGAGCGGATGCTGCGCCACGCCGCGGCTCGGATCGTCGCTGCGCCGCACCCGGAGCGTCGATTCGGGAATCGCGGCGACGAGCGGAGCCGTGTCCTTCCAGAGCGCAGGCGACGGGTGGAGAACGAACAGATGCACGTCCGTCACATCCCCGATCGCTTCGAACACAGCGAGTTCGACCGGGTCGAAAGCCGTCACGCCGTAGACCGAGATACGGTCCGGCAGGCCGACACCGGCGGCACCGGACCGCAGAGACGCGAGAGCCCCGGGGAGCGTCTCGAAGACAGCCGGTGTCCCGATCTGCTCGTGGAGCAGTCGCCACAGTCGCGGCTGCCACGCTGCCGCTCCGGCGATCGGCTCACCGTCGGGTCCCGTGTCGTCGCCCGCCAGTCCATGCGGCGACCATCTGCGGTCGGTGTCGGGCGTAGGAGGAGAAGAGGCGGCCGATCTTCTGCGCAGCCCGGAGCCGCTGCGCCCCATCCGAAGCGTCACCGTCGGGTCCGTCGACGAACCGGGCAATCAGCCACATCCAATCATCATCGTGGTGGTCATCGATGATCCGCTCGAGATGTGACACGACGGACCGGCTCGACCAGGCCTCGATCGACTGAGCGGTGTCGGGTGTCTGCGAGAGGACGTCGACGACGAGCCGATGCGGAAACGGGAACTCGATGTTGGCGGCGATCCCGTCTCCGATGCCCCGATCTGCAAGGGTGGAGGCGATCCGTTCGGTGAGCCACCGGTCGATGCCCCGAGTGGGGACAGCGATGACTTCCGTTGCGAACGGGTCGCCGAGCGGTGAAGCGACCACGTCACAGAGGGCGTCGACGAGCAGATCTGGATGATCGGATCGATGGATCAGCAACGCCACGACGGAGACGGTATCAGACGGAGCAGACACATCGTGATACGCGTGGCGTCCCCCGAAATCCGAGGTGAACCGTACCTCGCGCCACCTCGTGGAGACCCACGGATCGAAGACGCTACGCCCGGGGACGACGGATGGTCCCCCCGTACGGACTATCGGTCAAGGCCCGAATCTACGAGATCACAGCGACCGCGACCCTGCCCTCGCCCACATCGGCCTCAGTTGGTCCCGGTTCCGGCTCGTCGTCGTCGCCCCACCTGCGGTGGTGCAGCGCTCAAGTTGGATTGCTACTCGAACGATCTCACCGTCGCATCCGCCCTTGTCGGTCGGAGAATCCGCTGGTTAGCCGTTCCCGGGAGCCGTCTCTCCGATAGCCTTGGAGGGGTGAGACGTCCGTTCTGGCTCGTAGCGATGGTGCTCGTTGCCGGGTGTTCAACAACAACACTCCTCCCACCGATCACCCAGGTGGGGACCGCCGGCACCGACCCGCCGGTCACCTCGGCCACAACACCGACGGCCACGTCGCTCACCCCACTGCCCGACGACTCGACGGAGGAGCGGATCGCCATGGTGGAATCTCAGATTGAAGCGCGAGGCATCACCGATCCGAACGTGCTCGAGGCGATGCGCACGGTCCCCCGCCACCGCTTCGTCGCCGACGACAACAAGGGAGATGCCTACGGCGACCACCCGCTCCCCATCGGGTACGGACAGACGATCTCCCAGCCGTTCATCGTGGCAATGATGAGCGAGGCCCTCGACGTCGGCCCAGGGGACAAGGTGCTCGAGATCGGCACCGGCTCCGGCTACCAGGCTGCGGTGCTGGCGGCCATGGGATGCGAGGTGTACACGATGGAGATCATCCCCGAGCTCGCCGTCCGGGCCGAGGCCACCCTCGACGAACTCGGCTACGACGTCACCGTCGGCAACATCGACGGCTACTTCGGGTGGAGTGAACACGCCCCATTCGACGGCATCATCGTCACCGCCGCCCCCGACCACGTGCCGCAGCCGCTGATCGAACAACTCAAACCCGGGGCGGCGATGGTCATCCCGGTCGGCCCGATCGGCGCCATGCAGACGATGTGGCGATTCAGCGTCGACGCGGACGGCCTCGTCACCGGCGAGAACCTCGGCTCAGTGATATTCGTGCCCTTCACGCGTGCCGAGGATTGACCGGCCGGCCGCCATTGCCAGCAGCGTGGCTACGGCGTAGGCCGCGGCACCCGTCATCAAGACCGTCGTGAACCCGAACGCCAGCGCCAGCAGCGCCGCAGCAGCCGAGGTGACGACCGAGACGGTTCCGTTGATACCCCATGCCCATGGGACCAGCCGTGGCGCTCGCTGTTTGAGATGGGCGATGCCGTGGGGGAACATGATCCCCATCAGGAAACCCAGCGGAGCGATCGCCACCGCCCCCACGACAACCCGTACCGGCAGTGGGGCCGGCAGTGCCACCAGGGTGAGGGGGCGAAGCAGGAATGGGTACACCGCCGCGGCGATCGTCAGTGCTGCGGCGCCCGCGATCCACGGGATCCTGGGCGATGCCACGCTGCCGATCCCGGACGCGATCAGCACTGCGAACAGCACCAGAGCGAACGCCGTGGTCGGGTGCCCCACCAGCAGGATGTAGAGCTGGATCAGTGGGATTTCGACCAGCAGGAACGCCAACCCCAGCGACCCGAAGTAGCCGACCGTCCACCATGCCAGCGCCGCCGGGGCCAGCCCCACCGCACCCGGGCGGCGCCGTACGGCCAGGGGTGCGATGATCAGCACGAGCGAGCTGAGTGTCGCCAGCACCAGGAACGCCACCAGCACCAGGAAACCTGCGCCGCCGAACGGCTGCCAGGTGCGTCCCAGCGTATCGAGCACCTGGGCGGCCTGGTTCCATTTGAAGTAGTGGCCGAAGAACGGATGATCGTCGGTCGGCGGGGTGATGTCGAAGTCGTAGCCGGCGTAGATGCCATCCGGTTCGGGGGATATCAGCAGCTCAGCGGCGAGACTCGAATAGGGCTCGTCGGGGATCACGTTGTACCGGTTCGTGTCGGACAGATCCAGGCTCGGCATGGCGACGAGATCGAAGCGCAACTCGTCGGCGAATGCACGCACGGTGGCGATGTCGATCGTGGGCCAACCATCCGGTTGCACCAGCAACAGGGCGTTGGAGTAGCTACGGAGCATGACTACCGCAGCGGCCGGGTCGATGCCCGTTGAGCGCAACGCTGCGGCCGCGACACCCAGCAACCGGGTCTCCTCGCTCGGCGGGGTCTGCACCCAGCGGGCCGCCACCAGGATCCCTGAAGGTTCGAGTCGTTCGAGATAGCCCGTGAAGGCCTCAACCGTGATCCGGTAGTCCTCCGCCAGGCTGTACGCGCCCGAGGTCACCGGACGGTACGGCGCCGTCAACGCCAGGTCGATGACGTCGAAGCTCTCCCCGGTACGCTCCACGAAGGTCCGGGGATCATCGACCACGACGGCGACCCGGGGGTCGTCGTATACACTCTCCCCTTCACCGACGATCGCATCGATGACTGCACCGTGGGGTTCAACCGCCGTCACCGACGAGGCCCCGCCCGCGAGCGCCACAAGCACGTCGAGACCGCCGCGCGGTTCGAGCACCAGCGTGTCTGCGCCGGGTCGCAACCGCCATGGGAGGGCGGTCAGCATATGTCGAACGAACTGAGCGTCATCGGGTGCGACGCGCGGGATCGGGCTGAGGTCATCGCCGTCGAACGTGACGCCGTCCTGGGCCGGCGGGATCTCGGAGTACGAGAAGCTCAGCCCTGGGAATGAGCGAATGCCGTCGCTGCGCACCAGGTCGATCCGGGTACCTCGATCCCACTCGGTAGCAACAACGGTGGCGCCGGGGAAACGCAGCGCACCCGAGAGGCCTTTGTAGGGCGACAGGTTCATCTCGAGCAGGCCCGGTACGGACGTGATAACGCCGATCACCACGACGGCGACAACACCGGTGAGGAAGACGAGTCGCCGACGCTGCTCGGCGAGCATGGCGAATCCGGCTGCGGCCGCCATCGCCATGGTTGCGGCGACAACCACCGTTCCCTCGCCGCCCAGCAGGTCGAGTCCAACCACCGCCACGATGCACCCGATCCCGGAGCCGACCAGGCTGCCTCCGTAGATGAGGTGTGAAGGGATGGGCTCCGGCTGATCGGCCCCCGCAAGCAGAGTGCCGACGATGAGTCCACCGAAGAGGAACGGCACGGCCAGGGCGAGGTAGTAGATGACCAAATAGAGGAGTTGGCGGCGGTCCCAGGCGATGGCGAACGAATCGAACGGCAACCGGTTGGTGATGGAGTAGGCACCGATCGTCGCGACTCCCTGCAACCCGGCGAGGCACGCCCAACGCCGCGGCCCACCCGCACCCACTTCCGGGAATGCCGTCAGCACCGAACCGGCGGCACCGATCCCGAGCAGCGCCATCGAGACAATGAGAAAAGCGAAGTGATAGAACTGTGTGACGGCGAACACCCGGGTGAGCGCAATCTCGAAAACCAGCCCCGACGCCGATGAGGCTGCCACTCCCCCGAGCGTGAGGAGGCCGACACGAGACCGCAGCATCCTGCTTCGCGACGACGGCGCCATGGCGAGCCTTCCCGACCGCTTGTCTTCATCGTACGCCGCAATGACATCGCCCCCCCCCACCGATTCGGAATCTCTCTACGGTGGTCGCCACATGCAACTCTCTTGCCGACGAAGCCGGGCGGATCGGAGGTGCCGCCGTTGACGCACCGATACGCGATCGTCGAGCACACCGCCGACACGGGCATCGAGACGGGTGGGGACACCCTGGCGGACGCGATCGGCAACGCCGCGTTCGGGATGTTCGACCTCATGTACGACCTGTCATCCATGTCGGCGGAGATGTCGGTCACCTTTGACACGGCCGCGGTGTCACCGCCCGAGCTGTTGGTCGACATTCTGAGCGAGCTTCTGCTGCGCAGCGAGACGGACGACGTCGCGTTCGTGGAGGTCCGGGTACACGAAGCTCGGATGCGGGCGGTCGTCGACGCCGCCGGTGCTTCGACACAGGGGCTTGAGTTGCGCGGCCCGCCAATCAAGGCCGTCACGTATCACGACCTCAGGTGCGAACCGGCCGGTGACGGCTGGAAGATCCGCGTCATCTTCGACGTGTGAGCCGTCGTCCCCTTCCGCCACCGCACATGGCCTGGCATGATCGAACCATGGAGCTGGACCGGAGCACCGATTACACGTGGACCATCCCGCGTTCGGGAGGTATGCGGGTGCCCGGCGTCGTGTTCGCAAGCGAGTCCCTGATCGTCATGGCCCGCGAGGATCGGGCGGTGGACCAGGTAGCCAACGTGGCTCATCTCCCCGGCATCGTCGGCGCCTCCTACGCCATGCCGGACATCCATTGGGGATACGGTTTCCCCATCGGGGGGGTGGCGGCAACCGACGTCGACGACGGGGGTGTCGTCTCACCCGGCGGCGTCGGCTTCGACATCTGCTGCGGCGTCCGGCTCCTCTCCTCTCACCTCACCGCAGCGGACTTCACCCGGCACGGAGCCCGGATCATGGCCGGGCTTGACGCCCGCACCCCGCCGCGGGACCGGGAAGGGCGGGATCGCTCTGCGGGACTTGCTCGACGATGTGCTCGAACACGGCGCACGGGCCGCGCTCGACGCCGGCTACGGCACCGCCCGGGATCTCGACCGGTGCGAGGAATTCGGCACGTCCGCAGGCGGAGGACCCGACCTCGTCTCGCCTCAGGCACGGCAGCGAGGCGGGGGCCAGCTCGGATCCCTCGGTGCCGGGAACCACTTCCTCGAGGTGCAGGTCGTCGACCGGATCCTCGACGATGTTGCAGCACAAGCGTTCGGTCTCCGGCTCGGCACGCTCACGGTGATGATCCACTGCGGGAGCCGGGGCCTCGGTCATCAGACCTGTCAGGATCAGCTCAAGGTGATGGGTCCCGCGATGGCCCGCCACGGGATCACGGTCCCCGATCGCCAGCTCGCCTGCGTCCCGGTGAACTCACCGGAGGGACGGGCCTACCTCGGTGCGATGGCGACGGCGGCGAACTTTGCATGGGCGAACCGTCACATCCTCGCCCACGAAGCCCGCCAGGCGTTCGCTGCTGCGCTGCGGACCTCACCGGACAATCTCGGCCTCGACCTCGTATTCGACGTTGCCCACAATCTCGCGAAACTCGAGACCCACGTCGTCGCCGGTGAACCGAAGAGACTGTGCATCCACCGCAAGGGAGCGACCCGGGCGTTCGGCCCCGACCACCCCGATTTGCCGGGCGGTCTGCGGGAGGTCGGTCAACCGGTCCTCGTCCCCGGCAGCATGGGGACGGCCTCGTGGGTGCTGCGCGGCGTTACCGGCAACCCGGCGTTCGATTCGGCGGCCCACGGCGCCGGGCGCCTCATGAGCCGGAGCGCCGCGAAGCGCCGGGCGACCGGAGCCGACGTGCGCAAAGAACTGGAGACGGCGGGGATCGCCATCCGCCCGGGTTCGGTGAAGCTCCTTGCCGAGGAGGCGCCGTACGCCTACAAAGACGTCGACGAAGTCGCGTGGGTCTGCGAAGCCGCCGGTCTCGCCGCCCGCGTCGCTCGACTCCGACCGATCGGCGTCGTGAAAGGCTGACCGGCAGTGAGGAGGTGACCGATCGTTCACCAGGCAACCCTCAGGTTCTACGCGGAACTCCGGGACTTCCTTCCCAAGGATCGGCAGTCGGGGACGGTCACCCGTGTCTTCGACGCCCCCGGAAGCGTCAAGGACATGATCGAATCCTGCGGCGTCCCGCACACCGAGGTTGATCTGATCATCGCCGACGGCTGCTCGATCGACTTCTCCCATCTCGTGAACCGCGGCGACTACATCAGCGTCTTCCCCGTGTTCGAATCGTTCGACATCACGCCGATCGTCAAAGTACGGCCGGAACCCCTTCGAGAGACTCGATTCGTCGCCGACAACCACTTGGGTCGGCTTGCGAGGTTCCTCCGCCTCCTGGGCTTCGACACGTCGTACGAGAAGAACTGGGATGATCCCGAACTCGCACGGATCTCGGCTGAGGAACAGCGCATCATTCTCACGAGGGACGTGGGCCTGCTGAAGCGAAGTGCAGTGACCCACGGCTACTACGTGCGAGCGGTCGGCGACGGGGCAGGTGGCCGAAGTCGTTCGGCGTTTCCACCTAGCCGTTCGCCTCGATCCGTTCACCCGCTGCATGGCCTGCAACGGAACGCTGGCCCCAGTCGCCAAAGAGGCGATCGCCCACCGGCTGCCTCCCGGAACCCGCCGGAATTTCGACCAATTCAGCTTGTGCTCGTCGTGCGACAAGGTCTATTGGCAGGGAGCACACCATCCCGAACTACGCCGGATCATTGCCGCCGCCCGCCGAGTCGATGAGAGGTGACAGCGAAGACCCGGAATCGCCCGCATCAGGGCAGCGATGGTGGGGGCAAGAGCGCCACCAGCTACCAGCCAGAGGCCCCCTGCGGATTCGCGGGGCGAATCCGCGTCCACCCACTTCGTGGGGGGACGAGAAGAGACGGTCTTCGTCGTGACCCGCACCCGATACGATCCGGACTGTGGATGACTTCGACCGGGAGGCACTCGACCTCCTCCGACAACTGACCGACAACCCAGACGCAACCTTTCGCGAGGGGCAGCTCGAAGCCATCCACACCATCGTCAAGGATCGGGGTCGGGCCCTTGTCGTTCAGCGCACCGGGTGGGGCAAGTCGGCCGTCTACCTGATCGCCACTTCGATGCTGCGCTCCCAGGGTGCCGGGCCGACGATCATCGTGTCGCCGCTGCTGGCGTTGATGCGCAACCAACTCACCATGGCCGACGCGCTCGACATCAACGCACAGACGATCAATTCGTCGAACCGGGACGACTGGGAACCTATCTTCGACGCTATCGCGACCGGAGACATCGATCTTCTCCTCATCTCCCCCGAGCGCCTCAACAACCCCCAGTTCAGGGCGGACGTGATGCCCACTCTGCTCGGGACGATCGGGTTGCTGGTCATCGACGAGGTCCATTGCATCAGCGACTGGGGCCATGACTTCCGACCCGACTACCGCCGCCTCGAACAGCTTGTCGGTGCCCTCGCGCGCAGCGTTCCGATCCTCGGCACAACCGCCACCGCCAACGACCGTGTCGTCGACGACGTGGTCGTTCAACTCGGTCACGATCTGCAGGTCTTCCGCGGCACCCTCGAACGGGATTCGCTTGCGCTCCAGGTGATCGACATGCCGGACCGGGCCGAGCGGATGGCATGGCTCGCCGAGCGGATCCCGCAACTCCACGGCTCCGGCATCGTCTACTGCCTCACGATCGCGGACGCCGAGCGGGTCGGCGTGTGGCTGCGATCCCAAGGCATCGAAGCCGCCACCTACACCGGGCCAACGCCAGACGAGGAGCGGCTCGCAATCGAGCACAGGCTCTCCGCAGGCGACCTCAAGGTCGTTGTGGCAACCTCCACGCTCGCCATGGGGTACGACAACCCCCACATCGAGTTCGTCATCCACTACCAGACACCGGGGTCTCCGATTGCCTACTACCAACAGGTCGGCAGAGCAGGCAGAGCCGTTGACCGGGCCTACGGGATCGCGATGACCGGCGGCGAGGACCGCGACATTCAGGACTGGTTCATCGACCAGGCATTCCCGACCCTCGACGAGACCCGTGTGGTCCTCGACACGCTCGGGGCTGCGAAAGGGTCGTCCCGGCTCGATCTCGAGCGCGCCGTGAACATCCGGCGCGGCCGCATCGAGGCGATGCTCAAGATCCTCGAGGTCGAAGGGGCCGTTTACCGGGAAGGCTCGAAGTGGTTCCTGTCCGATGCTTCGTGGGAGTATCCCGCCGCCCGGATCGCAGGGATCACCGTCAATCGCCGCATCGAACAGGCAGCCATGGCCACCTACGCGACGACGGCCCACTGTCTCATGGAGTTGCTCCGCCGGGAGCTCGACGATCCGGGCGCGGCAGCGTGCGGTCGGTGCGCGAACTGCGTCGGTGACCTCGTATCGACCAACACCGATCCTGCGCTCGTCCAGGCGGCCCTGGAACAGGTCAGACGATCCCGGATCACGATCGAACCCAGGATCCAGATCCCATGCGGTTTATCCTCCGAGCTGAACCTGAAGGAGCACAACATCGAACCCGGACGGTCCCTCACCCGTTGGGGTGACCCGGGTTGGGCCCGGCTCGTCAGAGAGGCCATGGCCGAGCAACGAGACTGTTCTGACGAGCTGGTCGACGCCGTGGTGGCCATGCTCCGCGCATGGAGATTCGACGAACGCCCGACGTGGGCCACGAACGTTCCGTCGTCGAGCCCCGGCGGATTGGTGCCCGACTTCGCTCGAAGGGTCGCCAATCGCCTGGAGATTCCCTACGTCGAGTCGGTTCGGCGCGTCACGGACCGGCCCCGGCAGAGAACCAGGGAGAACACGTGTCAGCAAGCACGCAACGTGGTGGGAGCGTTCGAGGTCGGCAGAGTCCGCCCGGGCCCGGTGTTCCTCCTCGACGACACGGTCGACTCCCGGTGGACGTTCACCGTCGTAGGCCATGAGCTCCGGTCGGCGGGGTCTGGTCCCGTCTACCCCGTCGCTCTCGCGGACACCTCCGGAGCCAGTGGATGACCATCACCGACGACATCGAGAAGATCGACGCGTCACCCGCCGGACTCATCAAACGTGTGCATCCCCCCGGCCTCCGCCACACCGCGCGCCGACGGGTTGATGACACTCGCGACGAGTACCCCGCATGCCTCCGTGAAGGTGCCTACGTAAAGGTCACGGGGTCGAGGCGTGTCCGGTTGACCTCCACGCGGATCACGTCGGCACGGAAGTAGTGGCCCGCCGGGTCGAAGTTCTGTCGCTCACCGCGCACCATCGCCGCGTCGATGTCCGCGATGACGAGCTGTTCGGTGCCATCGACGGGTTCCACGATCCACGTTCCGTCGGGTGCGGCGATCGCTGAGCCACCGTTGTAGCCGAGGTCACCCCCGGCGAGCGCCTGGCCGCGAAGCGGGAATGCATCGGGGATGTCGCCCCGCCGCAGGAGTGTTCCTGCCGACAGGACGTAGCAGCGTCCTTCCAGAGCGATGAAACGCGTGATGTCGATGGTGTTGCGTACGGCGCCCGGCCAGCTCGCAACGTGCAGTGTTGTCCCCTGGGCGTACAGCGTGTGACGGACTGAAGGGACCCAGTTCTCCCAGCAGTTGAGGCCGGAAACCGTGAAGTCGCCGACATGGTGCGTGCGGAGACCGTTCCCGTCCCCGATACCCCACGCCATCCTCTCCTCATATGTGGGCATCAGTTTGCGATGGGCGCTCACGATGCCGCCGACCGGGTCGATCGCTACGAGGGTGGCGTACACCGTTCCTCCGCTCGCAGATCGTTCCGTGATCCCCAGGTACGTGAACACGCCGGTGTCACGAACGGTTTCGGTGATGTCACCAAGCTCGGGACCGTCGAGAGACACCGCACCTGCCAGGTAGTAGGCGTAGGCCTCTTTCTGGTCCGACGCGTTGAAGCGAGCACCGTCGGTGAGCGAGATCCAGAATGGGTACCCGGACAGGAACGTCTCGCCAAATGCTACGAGATCGATGCTTTCGTTGGCTGCCCGTTGAATCCAGTCGGTTACCACCGAGGCGGTGGCCTCCGAGTCTCCCCACACGGGCGCCGTTTGAGCTGCTGCAATGCGCATCGCACCATCGTACGCCTCCGCGGCCCCCCCAGCGTCGGTCAACAATCAGCGAACCACCGGCACTCCGCACCGATAGCCTCGACCTCGCCACCGGCGCGGGCGCGACCCTGCACGGAAGGGGCGGTCGGAGACGCACCGTCGGCATCGAGCCGAGAACCGCCTGGATCATCCAAGCGTGGATCGAACGACGAGTGACGCCCGGATCTGCCGGATGACGCCCCATTGCCGCCACCTCGGAATGATTTATCCCACGCTTATCCGTTGCTTGGTAATGCATTACGCAGGACCAACCGATACTGACCGTGCGGTCGATATCGAGTCGCCAAAGGATGGGTGATGTGAAGACGCGAGCAGCAGCCACGCTCACGCTGGGGGCGGCCCTCGCGTTCGGCCTCATGTTCATGCTTGCCCAAGGCGTTGAAGCAAAACCCCAATCCGAGTTTCTTCCAGCGTTCGAAGCCACGTACCCCGGCGCCGTCGGCAGTCGTATCGACTCGTGCACGGTCTGCCACAACATTCAGGGATCCGAGTACAAGCTCAATCCCTACGCCAGGCAGTGGAAGGAGGACGAGAACTTCGCCGCGATCAACAACCTCGACGCCGATGGAGACGGGTACACGAATCTCGAGGAGATCCAGGCTCATACGTTCCCGGGGAACGCGTCCGACAACCCCTCCACCGTCACCACCACGACCACGGTGCCCGGCGCCACCACAACCACGGCGGCACCCGGTAGCGGTGCCGCCATCTACCAGGCGAACTGTGCCTCGTGCCACGGGGGCAACGGCGGCAATCTGGTACCCACCACGCTCGCGCTCTCCCAGATCGTCAATGTGGTGAGCAACGGCCGGGGCACCATGCCCGGCTACTCCGGGTCCCTGAGCAGCGCCGAGATCCAGTCGGTGTCGGCGTACCTGGTCAACTGGGCCGCCACGCCCACCGTGACCACCACGACTACCCCCGGCGCACCTCCCCCGCCGTCGCCCGACGGGCGGGCGCTGTACGGCGCGTCGTGTACAGGATGCCACGGCGCGAACGGCGGCGACCTGGCGGGAACGTCTCTGACCCGCAGCCAACTGGTTGGCAGCATCACCAACGGCACGACCACCGGTATGCCGTCCTACCGATCCACCTACAGCGCCGCCCAGATCGACGCCATTGCGGGCTACCTTCTCTCACTCGCCTCGTCTCCCGCGACGACCACGACGGTCACCGGCTCCCCGCCCCCGCCACCACCCAGCGGCTCCGCCGTCTACTCGAGCCAGTGCGCAGCTTGTCATGGTGCGTCCGGTGGCGACCTGGTAGGACGCAGTCTCACTACCGGCCGGATCTCAACGGTGATCAACAACGGCACGACGGGTATGCCCGGCTTCACCACGCGGCTCTCCAAAGCCGAGAGGGATGCGGTCGCTGCCTACGTCGCCGGCAAGGCAGCCTCCGGCCCGGCGACCACCACGACCACCGTGCCCGGCTCGCCTCCTCCCAGCGGCGCCGCCGTCTTCGCGGAGTCGTGCGCCGTCTGCCACGGCGGTTCCGGCGGCGACCTCGTCGGGCACTCGCTCAGCGACGCTCAGCTCACTTCGGTGATCTCGCGTGGCACAGGTTCCATGCCCGCCTATGCGTCACGACTCAGCACGACCCAGATCGACGCGGTCGTCAACTACCTGTCATCACTCGGGAGCAATCCCGCCACCGCCGCCACCGCCGCCGGCGGGACCGGTGATATCAACGCCGCGGCTCTCTACGTCGGATTCTGCTCGGCGTGCCACGGTGCTCACGGAGAAGGAGGCCGATTCGGCCCCGTCGCCGGAACGTCGCTCAGCCGCTCCGAACTGATTGCCCTCACTGCCAACGGCCGGGGATCGATGTCGGGCTACTCGGGGCGCATGACTGCAGACGAGATTGAAGCCATCGTCGGGTTCGTGCTGGCGCTTGGATCGTCCGAAGACGCAGCGAGCATCGAGTCGGTTGCAGAACCCGGGACCCTGGGCGAACGCCGGTACACGAGCCTCTGCGCCATATGCCACGGCGCGACCGGCAAAGGCCGGGGCGTGGTGGCGAGCTTCGGTCAGGATCTCGACGCCGCCGAGGTGGCCGCCCTGATTCGGACCGGGCGTTCCCGGATGCCGGCCTTCCCAGAACTCACCGACGAGAGTCTCGACGCGGTCGTCGCGTACACGCTGCTCCTCGCCAACGGTGACGCCACGGCGACACCGGCGGCGAGTGATGGCGGCTCTGGGGCGCTCGACGGGACGGCACCCAGCGCGGGCAATCAGAACGCGTCGCTCGTTCACGATGTTCAGGCCGATGGCGGTAGCGGTTTCCCGACGAGCGCCGCGGCCGTCGTCGTCCTCGGCATCTTGGGCCTCGCGGGTGGCGTCGGGTACACACGGTTGCGCGCCTCGCGCTCGTTGGCGGGATAGGCAAGCGCCTGGCCCGGCCGGAATCTTCTGTCGCTTCGACCCCCCACGATGAGGCCCACGCGGGGCCTCATCGTGAGATCGGGTGCGCCCGACCGATCAGCGAAACTCAACCAGAGAGGATGTTGAGGATGTTGCCTTCGCTGTCCTTGAACCACGCAGCCCTTCGCCCATCAGGCAACGCCACCACGCCGTCAACCGTCTTGAAGTCGCCGGTGTCGAAATCATCGAACGTGACCCCCCGGCTGCGCAACACACCCATGGCGGCATCGAAGCCCTCGAACGAGAACGACGCGGCGGTTGCCTGATTGGTCCCAGCAAAGCCTGACAGGTACAGCAAGAAACGCGTGCCTCCCGTCTCGTACCAGGCTCCACCGAAGTCGTCCTCCTCGACGGGACTCAGCCCCAGTTTCTCTTGGTACCAGGACTTCGCCCGCTCGAGATCGGCGACTGGCAACGTGGCATGGAATACGACCGTGTCGAACATGTGAACCTCCCCAGGTGTCGCCACCAACCCTATCAACGCCGTCCCCTGCCCGCGACCCCAATCTGAGGCGCACACACTTCACACGCGCCCTGGATGAGAAGTGCCGCCATCAACAGGGTCGGGGGGTCGGGCCGCATCTCGTCAGCGTCGACACCTTGCGTGTTCGTGGGCCACGGTCTGCGATAACGTTGAGTCGTGCGACGTCTTACTCTCGTCATCGGCTCCCTGGTCCTCGTGTCTGTCGGCTTGTCTTCGACGGCTGCGATGGCGACCGGCGGGGAAGGTGAGGCGTGGCCCGCCTTCACCGAGTCGAGCTCATGTGGCGCACAGCGCGTGAGTACACCACACGCGGAGCAGACGGGCGGCCTCAGCGTCGACGCGTTCATCCGGGGCCCGTTCGGCGCTTTCTTCGGACGGTCGGTCTCCCAGACTCTCGAAGATCTCGTTCTCTGGCCCCTTCCAGGCTCCACGGAGACTCTGGCCGTGCACCCCTCGATGGTTCCTGCACTCGACCGAGCGGGGGCTGTCATCGAGGCCGCTCTCGACGAGGGCCGCACGTACGGCATCAGGAACCGGACAACCTTCTCAGCAACGGCACGGACAATTGCAGGGAGCCTTCGGATCTCTCGGCACACCTTCGGCACCGCGATAGACATCAACGCCGATCTCAATCCCAACAGCAACGACAACCAATTGATCACCAATCTGCCCGACTGGTGGGTTGACGCATTTCTCGACGCCGGCTTCTGCTGGGGCGGATTGTGGATCGGGTCGAAGGACGCGATGCACTTCGCATGGCAGGGTCCGGCCTTCAGTGGTACGACATCGCTCCCCCTGCCATACGAACCGCTCACCGATGTGGCCGTCTTCTCGAAACCTCGGGTGTCGATCCCGGTCATTCCAAAGGCTCGACCCGGCACGATCGCCTCGATCCTCGCCGACGCCGACGGCAACGGCGCGATCGACGTGATCAGACTGACCGATACTGACGACGGTTTTGTGGTCGACGTGTCGGTCGCGTCTCGACGCCACAACGCATGCTCATTGCGCCGTTCGGTCGTTGACGGGCTCGGCGACCTTCCCAAACGATCCATCGCCCAGGGGTTCGGTGACTGGGACGGGAGGGGCGGCCAGGACCTGTGGTTCGTTTCCGACGACAACGGCTCGCTGCAACTCACCGTACGGTGGGCGTTCGGCGGCTACGCAGCCGAGACGGCAGTGAGGACTGCGGTCGCGACCCCGTCTCCCGATGCGTGGATTTCGACGGCCGACTACGACGCGAACGGGACGCTGGACCTGTTCGTGATCGACGGCGATCAGTTCGATATTTGGGAGATCGACTCCACAACCGGTGCCACGCGCCTCCTCGCCACCTTCGCGAATCCCCACCCCGGCGCGAGCACGCACTTCCTCGGCGATGTGGATCTCGACAATCAACCGGATCTGTGGTCCATCCACGGAGACAACGTTCGTATCTCGCCGGCGGCATCTGGTTACCGTCCATCGCCGGTGTCGGCCGGACCGCTCGACCTCCCCGACCGGATCGACGATGCGGTCGCCGCGGACTACGACGGCGACGGCCGCGCCGACCTCATCACGTTCGACGGTCGCGTGAAGACGGTGTGGCTCGGCAACACTCCGCTCCCCGACGGCCTCGCTGACGAGGTCTGGTTCGAGTACGAGGAGCCGGGTTGTGAGACGGGAGAGACCACCTGGGATCGACTGGAGTACCGGTTCACGAGCGACGGCTGGGTCGCGACGGGCTCCTTCGAGTGGCGTAGCCGGCATGACCTTCCGGTGGCATGTGATCCTTCCGAGGATGACTGCGACGTCGGGGCCGTGACCGGTACGTCGCTCGCCGAGTTCTTCGCCTGGGTCGACGGGCTGGGTGCCGCCCCGGGTGATGACACACTCGCTGCGGCAATCTCAGTCACCAGAGCGGGGTATGCACTGCCCTGCTCCCTCGACGATCGTGCCTGTTGGGACGAACCCGTTCTCCGGTCGGACGTGGCCAGCTACTTCGGCCAGTTCCTTGCGAATCGCCGCGGAGACGTACCGGCGCCGCATCGGTGGGTCGTGTCACGAGCCTCTCGTCCCGGTAGGAGCTAGTCACGACACGACCATCGAGAACCATTCTGGACGAAGCGGCACGCCTCCATCAGAATGATCTCAGGAATGGAAGGCATGAACACACAGCACGCCACCGGCTACACCTGTCACATGTGCGGAGGAGTAGCCGTCGTCGAACTCGACGGCGGCTACCTCTGCGCCAGACACGGCATCGAGGCGATGATCACGGTCGACCTCCGGGCAGAGGAACCGATCGTCACCATCTCGACGGGTCTGAGATCAACAGATGGCGAGCACCGACGACCAGCCGTCCCGGGGTCGGCGCGGTGAGATGCGCGGTCAGACCGGCGACGAGACGCCCCCGGTGCAACAACACGGACGACTCGATCAAATAGCCGTGCGGGAAACACTCGCTGAACATCTGGTGCCCGTCGAGTGGGTCGCCACACCTCGCACACATCAACGTACGCGTCGACACCAAAGGAGGCTGCGGCGTCCGAGGCACCGGCGGCTGTGGGCGATGACCGTAGCCGCCGCACTGATGACAAGTACCCATGTGACATCTCTTCGACACCCACCGCCGCATTCTGAAGACCTTGTCGTAGCTCATAGAGGTGAGTGATCCCACCGCCCATCCCCCACGCACTGGGGGACGTGCGACACTCAATGCCTTCAGGTCATACCGGCGATGAGCGAAGGGGGTTGAGAGGGTTCGTGTGACGTGACAAGATGACGCTTGGGGCTGTCCTCGAGGGGAGGACGCCGTTGGTGCGATACATGGGAGGGCGAAAGGATGACCGGGAGTAGCCACTTCACGATGGACGAGGCGCAGGCATACGGTGAAGCCGCTGGCATCGATTGGGCTACGTCACGATTCGACGTTTCGCAGTTCCTCAAAGGCATGCACGTCGAACTCGAGCACGGTGCCGCGGACCCCGCCACCGATGTCACGGGGAACGATCCGCTGGTGACCGCCAAGATTGCCCTCGCTCATCTCAACGAATACCCCGACTACTACACCCGACTCGACAAGCTCGAGAGTGAGGCCGAGGACTACTGGTCGGAGCGCTAGAGGGCTCCAACCAGCGAGTGAGGCAACCGCCCAGATTGCCGGCCGTGTCGGGCCGCCATCGCAGTGACCAACGGCACTCACACGGACCTTCCGGAGCGACGACTGGCCTTCTCGACTACGGGAGCCCGCGCGGCGACCGATCGAAACTCGACGCCTTGACCCGTGTGAGCGATCGCGAACGTCAACCGCCGGGCGGACGCGGTGCCGAGTACGCGCGCTGGATGGGACCGCCCACCAACTGCTCTGACAGGCGACCGAAGATGACGTCCTCGATGCAGTCACCCTGGCCAACGGCGGAACCATCCTCTTCGGACGTGATCTCAACGTCGTCTGAGCCGTCGCCCCCGTCTCAAACGACTCGGGCGGCGGACCGGCCCGCGTTGGCCCACCCGGCGGCAAGTGCAGCCACCACGCTGAACACGAAGAACCCGGCGGCGAACGGCGTTACCGTCGATTGGATCGCCGAGTCGACGAACGGCGACAGCAACGCACCACCCACCAGGCTGATGACTCCGATCGTGGAGGCGGCCGTCCCAGCGGCGTAACCGACCTCGTCCAACGCTCCGGACGTCAGGAGCGGCGAGAGCGACGTCTGGAGGGAAATCATCAGGGTCGTTGCCAGGAAGAAGAACGCGAACGCTGGGACGCCGTCCGAAGCAGTCGTGACCAGGAGGTTCACCGCCGCTGCCACAACGAGCATGATGAACACGCCCACCATCGTGCGACGTGCACCGATCAACCGGACCAACCGCGCGGAGACAAGCGTGAAGCCCGCCATCACGATTGCGCTGCTGGCAAAGAACAGGAAGAACGTGTCACCGTGGTCGTAGATCTCCCCGTACATGCGCTCCGACGACCCGAGGTAGGGAAGGAATGCCGCGCTCATGACCATCAGCGCGATCGCGTTGCCAATGGTCTTGCGAGTCATCAGGATCTCACCGACGGTCTTCGCGAGGGTTCGGAGGTTGATCGGACGGCGGTCGCCCGGCTTCAGCGTCTCGGCAAGCCTCGTCGACCAGAGCGCTACCAGCATGCCGAAGACCGGCCCTACCGCGAACGTGTACCGCCATGACCCGAAACGCAGCAGCATCTGACCGAGGATCGGGGCGAGTGTCGGCACGATCAGGAAGACCGTCACGATCACCGCCATGGCCCGTGCGAGGGCATCGCCGCGGAATCGGTCGCGGAACAGCGCCTGGGAGACGATCCGTGGTCCAGCGGCGCCGAGCCCCCACAAGAAGCGGCCGATCAAGATCCAAGTCAGCGAGGTCGCGAGCGTGGTGGCGAAGCCCGCCGTCGCGTACAGCAACAGGCCTGCCAGGAACACAGGCTTGCGTCCGAAGCGGTCGGCGAGCGGCCCGTAGATGAACTGTCCGACACCGAGGCCGGCGAAGAAGACCGTCACCACGAGTGCAACCGACGACGAATCCGACGGCAGGCCGAGGTACTCACGGAGTTCGCCGAACGCTGGGAGCATCGCGTCGATCGAGATCGCGACGGTCGCCGAGGCGGCCGCCATCAGGGCGAGGAACTCCCGACGGCCCTGCTTCCCCGCGGGCCGGCTCTCCCGTCCAGCGGCTGAGGGCTCGTTCATGCGGGGTCAGACTACCGGTGGGTCTCGGGAGCGGAATTCCCGAGCACTCGGTCGCATGGTGGCCGCACCGATGGGTGGTGTGGCCACCGCGTGTGGCTGCTCGATCGGCAGTGCCTTGTCGGGAGTACGGGGTTCGTTGAACTCGATTCGCGAGTGTTCGGTCAGATCGCGCGGCGCCTCACCGAGCCCGCCGATCTCGGCAACGATCGAATCCACACGCCGAGCCTCGCGGGATTTCGTCACCCGGACTCTCCTGATCACGAACATGGACAATCTCTCGCTTCGGTTTGTCCGACGCCAACCATGGCGCGATCGTTCGAGCGTGCTACGGTTCGTTCATGGCACGACCAGGTCTGCGTCCCTCGTTCAACAACTTCCACAACAGCGATCTGCCCCTGCTCGAGAAGCTCCGTTTGGTTGCGAAGAACAACGCAATCAAACTCAAGAACGGCACATCGTGCTGCGGGAATCACGGCGAACCCGGCTGTTGAGTGGGCCCTGACGGGTCCGGTCCGGACTCCCACGATCACAGCCACGAGCACTAGGAAATCGACGTTCGCTGGCTTCCAGCGAAGAGGATTGACCCGAGACCAAAGAACTCCCCGGCAACTACCGGGGAGTTCTTCTCAATGGTCGGTTGCGTCCGGCGAGGGTCAACCCCTCACGATGGCAAGGCCGGTTCGAGCGCCTTTTCGAGAACCTGGTCGATGGTATCGACGATGTGGAACGTCATCTCCTCCCGGCAGCTCTCCGGCACGTCATCGAGGTCGGCCTCGTTGCGGGCCGGCAGGATCACTTCGGTGAGGCCCGCCCGATGCGCCGCCAGCACCTTCTGTTTGACCCCGCCGATCGGCAGCACCTTGCCTTGCAGGGTGATCTCGCCGGTCATGCCGAGGGTGTGCTTCACGTTCCTACCCAACAGGAGCGACACCAAGGCCGTTGTCATGCTTATGCCGGCCGAGGGACCGTCTTTGGGGACGGCGCCCGCAGGCACGTGGACATGGAACTTCCGCTTCAGGTCGGCCGGATCGATCTTCAACTCATCGGCGTGCGACTCGATGTAGGACAGCGCGATGCGCGCCGACTCCTTCATCACGTCGCCCAGCTGTCCGGTCAACGTAAGCCCGGGTTCGCCGTCCATTGACGTCGCTTCGATGAACAGCACATCGCCACCGGCCCCGGTTACTGCCAAACCCGTAGCCACGCCGGGGACCGCGGTGCGGTCCTTGGCTTCGTCCCGCCAGACCTTGGGCTTGCCCAGGAAGTCCTTGACGTCGGGTTCGTCGATATCGACGACACTCGGCGCGTCGTCGCCGCGTGCGATCTTGGTGGCGACTTTGCGAGCCAGCTTGCCCAGTTCGCGTTCGAGAGAACGGACTCCTGCTTCCCGCGTGTACCGGTCCACAACGGCGGTGAGTGCCCCCTCGGTGACGGCGATCTCCTCGGGTTCCAGCCCGGCGCCTCGGATCTGGCGTGGCAGGAGATGGTCGCGGGCGATCGCCACCTTCTCGAGATCGGTGTATCCATCGAGGCGGATCACCTCGGTACGGTCCAGCAGAGGTGCCGGGATCGTCTCCAACACGTTGGCGGTGCCGATGAACAGCACATCGGATAGGTCGAGATCCAACTCCAGATAGTGGTCCCGGAAGGTGTGATTCTGGGCCGGGTCGAGCACCTCGAGCAAGGCAGACGATGCGTCGCCTCGCCAGTCGGATCCGACCTTGTCCATCTCGTCGAGGAGGAACACCGGATTCATGGTTTCAGACTCGATCAGCGCCCGAACGATCCGTCCGGGGCGAGCGCCTACGTACGTGCGGCGGTGACCGCGGATCTCGGCTTCGTCGCGGATGCCGCCGAGGGCGACGCGAACGAACTTGCGTCCCAGGGCTCGAGCGACCGACTCTCCCAGCGACGTCTTGCCGACTCCGGGAGGTCCTACCAGGAGGAGAATGGCTCCCTCCCTCAGGTTGCCGGCGTTCTCCAGACCACGGTCCTTGCGGAGCTTGCGGACCGCCAGGTGCTCGACGATACGTTCCTTCACGTCTGCGAGGCCGGTGTGATCGGCATCGAGGACCGCCCATGCTTCGTCGAGGTCCAAGTGATCCTCGGAAATCTCGCCCCAGGGAACATCGAACATCGTGTCGAGCCAGGTGCGGATCCAGGAATGCTCCGGAGATTGTTCGGACATCCGCTCCAGTCGATCGATCTCCCGTTCCACCGCTTCACGGGCCTTGTCGGGAAGGTCGACGTCTTCGAGTTTCTGCCGGTACTCGGACGGCGCGTCGCCCTCTTCGCCGAGCTCCTTCTTGATCGCTTCGAGTTGCTGGCGGAGCAGGTAGTCACGCTGGGACTTGTCGATCCGCTCGGTGGCGCTGTCGCGCACCTTCCTGCGGAGCGTGAGATCGGCCAGCACCTCACCCATCCACGACATCAGCTTGCCGAGACGCTCGCGGATGTCGAGCGTTTCGAGCAATTCGACCTTCTGTTCGAGTGAGAGGTCCGGGGAGTAGACCGCCAGGTCGGCAAGTTGGCTGGGATTCTCGATTCCCAGGATTCGCTCGGCTACACCGCGCATGCCGCGCTGGCCCAGCACCTCACTCACGACGGCCCGATACTCGCCGACCAGTTCATCGAGCGCTTCATCGTGTACGTCGGCTTCGGGGTACTGCTCGGCGTCGACCCAGAGCGCTCCGCGATCGCCGATCCGGCCGGCGCCGACCCTGGCTCGGGCCAGACCTTCAACGACGATATTGCCGCCGTCGGCATCCTGAATCTGCGCAACCGTACCGACGACGGCGTAGGTCCCGTTCACCTTGGGCACCAGCAGCATCAAGCCATCGGACTGCTCGGCGGCGGCCACCGCCGTGGTTCCCTCTTCGGTTTCGATCCGAAGCGTGACCACCATGTGGGGGAATACGACCCCGTTGTGGAGGGGTAGGACCGGTAGGGTGAGTTCTCGAGTGTCAGCCATGCAAGCCTCTCTTTTCACGGTTGGTCCGACCTGCAACCGGATGTGTCTACCCCGTATTCCCGCCGGAACTCGAATCTGATGGCACCCTGATCAGGTTTCTACCCAAAGAGCCGCTCATCAATTGACCGTGTCGTACGGTTCCTCACGACCGAGAGCGTCACGAACCCTCGTTTCGGCGATTCCCCATCCTCGTGGCTGGTGCGAGACCACTCGCCCGTCGATCCCACCGCCAACCGAGACTCACGATTGGTCGTTGCATGGGTCGCGCCTCTGGAGGAGCTGATAGGCTGATGGTGGAGCGTCAATGACGAAACTCGAGTGGCATCACGTCCCAGATGGGCTTGCGAGCGGCGAGTATCTCATTCACCGTGTCGCAGAGTGGCCGCGAGATCGATGGCGCCTGGACATTGGTGATCATGGAGAACAGCGCCAGAGCGGAAGCCTCTCGACCGCGTGGTCTCACGCCACGCTCCGTGGCGCCAAGGAAGCAGCCCGCCGTTCGGAACGAGAGCGGCTCCTCCGGGACAGAGTGATAGGTCACGTCGTCGTTGGTGTCGCGGCGTTCGTCGTGTTTGCGGCGTTGGCTTCGATCAGCGGGAGTCCGGTCACGTTCGCGGCCACAATGGTGGCGTTCTACGTGGGGCTCAGGTCCTTGACGTTCGCGATCAGTATCAGGCTGGGCGACGCGTGGGGCTGGAATCGTGACGGTGGAGTAACGGCGCCCCCCACGTGGTCTGATCGTGTCGTGCTTGCTTGGATGGAGTGGATCCGCCGAAGATCCAGAGCCGCCGTCGATGTCCCAACTGCCGGTGCGGTCCGGGTGCTACCCCCGGAACCGCCCGAGTAGCCCGACTGAAGTCGAACCCCGCCAATAGCGAAGCCCATGAGTGCGCTACGTTGCCGGGCATGAGGGGGGACTTCGTGCTGGTGCCGCCCATCGACGGGCGCTCGATGCGCTATCAGGGTGAAGCCTGATGAGCGACTCCGGCTCGGCTATGGGTTCTCTTCTGGTCGGGGCGCCTCGTGGACCCATCACCAGCATGGAGGTAGCAATGTCTCGTATGAGGAGTCGATGACGTTGTCGAAGGACCCGCAGTCTCCCCCACTGGGACTGCGGGCCCTTCGCTGGCGTGCCCCGCCATTCCGATCCTGCTTGTTGGGGAGGGCCGATTGGCGGGGCACGCACACCCGTGGATTCGATCACCCTGTGAGTGTGACCGTCCGGCTCCATGATGGGTCACAGCGACGGGGGCGTAAAGAATGGTTTTCAGCGTCGTGGTTGGACTAGTCCTCCGGTGAGAGAACGACGAGGCTTCCTGGGGACACGCGTTCCTGCTCCCTCGGGCGCCGGTGTTCCCATCAAGACGACATTCACGACACAGACGGCGGATCTCTGAGGTCCGTCCCTTCCCTCACCGATGGGCAGTGTCGAGATCTAGCTGGAACGGTGAGGTTTCGTGCCGATGAGCTCCGCGAGTTGGCCGAGATTGTCGAGGCGCATATCTGCATCGAGACCCTTGACTGCGGCGGTCATGGCTCCTGCTGAACGGGCGGCCACAAGTCCGGTCTCCGTGTCTTCAACCACCAAGCAGCTCGAAGGCGATACTCCCAACGTCCTTGCGGCGAGGAGGTATCCCTCGGGATCAGGCTTGCCCCTTCCGACGTCCTCAACCGTGACGAGTACCGGCGCAGAGATGCCGACCGCTCCAAGCCGGGCAGCAGCAAGTCGCCGATCTGCACTCGTGACCACAGCCCAACCGAGACCGTGCCGGTCGAGAGTCTCGATGAGGTGGTGCGCGCCGGTGGCTGCTACGACATCAACGAGGTCGTCGTATTGCATCGCCAGTTGGAACGCAGCCGCTTCTGCGACTTCGATCTCATCAAGATCCCGCCGCAGGGCCCGAACGGTGGAATCGGCGGGGTTCCCATGGGCAATGGCGAGAACAGCAGCAGGATCGACGTCGTAGCGAAGTGCCCACGCCATCCACGCGCGCTCGACCGATGCGTCCGAGTCCACCAAGGTCCCATCCATGTCGAGCAGCACCGCTCGAACAAGGTCGATGTCCATCCGCGAAACTGTAGCTGCGACCCGAAACGCCCTACCCGCAGCACTCCACGTTTACCGCCCAAGTCCTGACTGCTGGGCGGTGAACGGAGTTCTGGCAGGTGTGCAGTTTCGATCAAGAATCCCCCGTGATGGTTTCGTACAATCGGATGTGTGTTGACGATTTACGAGCAGATCCAGGAATCCATCGACTTCATCGAGGCCAACCTGTTTGAGGGTGTGACGTCCGACACCGCCGCCAGCTCAGCATGCATGTCGGTGCGGAGCTTCCATCGCTACTTCCCCGCACTCACTGGATATCGCTTCGGCGAGTACGTCAGGAAGCGCCGCCTCTCTGAAGCGATGAGCATCTTGATGGGATCCGAAGACTCAGTTCTGGAGATTGCTCTCCACGCTGGCTACGACAGCCATGAGGCGTTCACCCGCGTGTTCAAACAGGAGTTCGGCGTGGCGCCGCTCCGGTTCAGAACCAGCGGACGGTCTGCCGCACCAACGGAGAAGCTCGACATCGTAGGAGAGGTGAACATGGGCGTGTTGACGAGATTGCTACCGGAGATGACCGTCGCATGCTTCGATGGCTTCAAGCCTGAACCCGAGCAACAGGCACACCGTCTGATGACGGCGTGGATGAGCCTCCATCCGGAGGCTGCAGGATCACACCGTCTCTTCGGACACAATATCGACACCTTCGGCTTCCTGTCCCACGGACCCGACAACGACGGATACCGGCTCATGGTGACGTTGCCGGATGAGGCATTGCCGCTCGGGCCGGGCGCCCACCTCGGCACGATCGACTCCGGCGTCTTCGTCGTGACCGGCATCGAGGGCTCGTTCGACGATGACCCATCGGGGTCGTGGGTGGTTGACGGCTGGAAGCGTCTCCAGGTGATGATGCAGCGACAAGGAATCCACGAACACCCGTCGCACCGGTGGTTCGAAGAGTGGCTCGCACCCGTCACTCCCGGCCGGACACGATTCGACCTGTACGTGGAGATCGAGCGACCGCCCGGTGGATTGGACGAGCGGATTGGCGACGTGACGACGTAGCGGGCGGCTACTCATTCTCCAACCTGCAACCGGAACGGGGTCCGGTGATCGACACCACTGGGGCCCAACCTGCGACTGGAGTTTCACCCGCTGGACGGACACGGGTGCCGTGCGGTCAATTGAGGGGCCTCCGATATCGTCGGATGTGTTCTGGACTGCGTTGCCGGGCAAGTGCCAGATTCTGGATGCCTCCTTCGTGGACCAGAATCCCGCCAAGACGTCTTGGTCGAAGATGTCGGACGGGTCCGGTAGTCTCGGACCGTGCAGACGATCGCCACCCGAGTGTTCGTGATCTCATCGGTTGCCTTCGGCGCCGTTGGGACACTCTTCTTCCTCACCCTGGTCGGCGACTGGAGCGAGGCGACCTCTGAGACCGTCTTCGCCCTGTGGGGCGTGATCGGCTGCGTCGTCCTTTCGTCGTTCGCTCTGAGCGTTGCCGGGAAATACCTCATCGACAAGATCGACTAGATCACCCGGTCTTCCCCTACCGCGACGCTGGGTGGCACAGAACTGAGGCGGACCTCGAAGGTCCCGTCACCACCGCCCCCGTGATCGAGATCATCCCGAGTCAATCAGCCTTGCGCCTGGTCTCTCCGCAGATGGTGCAGATATGCCTGCCGAGGCCCGACGACGCCACCACCCGGTGATCCCAGGTGTGCTGGTGTTCTTGACCCCTTAGGCCCTCGTCGATCGGCACCCGATCGAGACCGAAAATGTCGTAGTGGCGGGCCATGTCCAGTGTGCGGATCCACACTCCGTTGGACTTCTTCTCGAACACCTTCGATGAGGCCCGGTCGGGCTCTCGACCCAGCACCGCAAGCCCGCTTCGCGTTCTGCCTCGGCCACGAGCTTCGGAGGGTACGTCGTCGTCTGCAGGCCGTTCATCCTCCGAGGTGGTCGCAATCGGCCTGGGAACGGTAGACGGAGGAACCGGCACCACCTCTGAAGGCGGGGCCTCTGCACGTGCGGCCTCGGCCGCAGCCTTGCGGTCCCGTCGCGACGGTTTCGATGCTTTCTCCGTCGACGGTTCCTGACCCACGGACCGCCGCCCAAGGGGTCGTCCCTCTTCATGGGAGGCCTGGTCCGCCTCGAGCCTCGGCTCGGTACGGTGAGATTTCTTCTTTGCCTTGCGACCCCTGCGGCTGCCCGCACTGGTAGCGCCCCCGTCGACCAGTGGAATGTCACCGAACGTGGCCGGGTCGTCCGGCACGAAGATCAATCGGTCGCCTTCTGCGATGAACTCGAATGAGGTCGAGTCGATGCGCCGGACGATGACGGCCGTGCAAAGCCAGTTTCCCAACTCGGCGCCGTCGGCGAACATTGTGATCTCGGTTTCTCGAATGCTGAGCTTCACGCTGAGCGCGTCCGTCTCATCCGGGTTCCGTATGGATCCGGCAATCACCATGATCGAGCCGCCGACCGGCCCGTCCTCAGAACGCGGAGCTTTCGCCCCCCGACGTAGCAAAGCATTGCTCCTTCCAGAAGATGTCCAACAAGATGTCCTCGGCATGCAAACGCCCGGACTCAAGCCGTCTGTTCAACCACCAAACGGGAATCCGAGCGTTGGCGGCACCGGGAGACGGCGGATTCTGCCGCGGCGACCTCCCCAGCCGGGTTCAGGCTCCGACCATCATGCGACCGAGCAGTCACCGAGACGCGGCTTCGTCCCTGAGGACGTTCAAGGTCAAACGACGCTCGTCACGAACGTTGCCCCAAACCCGAATCGTGGACACGGCGCCGGGACTAGTCAGGGCAGGAACGTCGGCAACCCTTCTCGACAGGACGGTCCCAATCGGTCATGCTGATCGTAGGTATGGAAGACACCACGACACAGCACCCCACGGGGTTCATTTGCGGCATCTGCGAGGGAATTGCCGTCGTCGAACTCGACGGCGACTACCTCTGCGCCAAACACGGCATCGAGGCGATGGTCACGGTCGACCTCCGGGCAGAGGAACCGATCGTTACCGTCTCGACGCCTGGCATCAACAGCTAGCGACGCAGACGACACGTCGTTCCTCGACGGGGTTGGCTCTGTGAGCCGCGTCGTCACACTGCGGCGAGATGGCCTAATAGGCGACGTATGCGAGCACCGACACCGTGACGATGGCAACACCCCACAGCGTTATCGCTCCAATGCGCACAAAGAACCTCATCGGACCCTCCAATATCATTTGAATATTCCTGGCCCATGGAGCCTATGGGTGACCGGACGACTGTCGATCGCACGCGATAGGGCCGGAAGTCTCAAAACGGCGCACCGCGGCGGACGAGGCCTCCCCGTTCTAGAGGTTGAAGGCGTCGGCCAGATCGTGCCAGCGGTCGAGCGTGATGTCGAGATCGTCGTCGGCGACGAGGACCTGGATACCGACGTGGTCGGCCCCGGCGTCGAGGTGCTGTTGAACTCGATCAACCGTGACGTCCAGGTCACCACAGGCGACGATCCCGTCGACCAGTCGGCCCGACATGTCGTCGATGTCGGTTTGGGTGAATCCGCAGCGCAAGAGGTTGTTGGTGTAGTTGGGCAGTCTGAGATAGCGAGCCATGTTGGCTCTGGCCACACCTCTGGCCCTGTCGATGTCGCTGTCGATGACCACCATCTGCTCCGGAGCGAGAAGTGGACCCTGCCCGAGAATGTCGCGGGCCGTCGCCGTGTGCTCGGGAGGGGTGAAGTATGGGTGGGCGCCGTCCGCAGCTTCGGCGCTCAGTTTCAGCATCCGCGGCCCGAGAGCGGCAAGCACGGTCGGGGGCTTGTTTGCAGGCTCCACGGCGGTGTAGGGAGCTTCTGCCATGGCCTTCAGATACGCCACCATGTCCGAGTAGGGAGTCCGATACTCGAGTTTGCGGATTCCTTCCACGGAGGCGGCATGGGCAACCCCCAAGCCAAGCAGGAATCGGCCTTCGTGCGCCTCGAACAGCGTCTTCTGAGCCGCTGCGGTAGTCACCGGATGGCGTGCATAGATCTGGGCGATGCCGGACGCCACGATCAGCCGGGACGTGGCATCCAACATGACACTCGAAGCAACCAGAACGTCACGGCCGGTCGACTCGGGCCGCCACAGCGTCGGCCACCCCATCTCCTCGATCTCCTGAACCACGTCGCGGACACGCGACGTCGGATGCTCGTCCAGAAGAAACGTCCAGAGTCCAACACGACCGATATCCATGACTGCAGGCTATCAGGCCACGCATGCCGTCCGCTGGTTGTGGATCGGGTAGGCTCGCCTGGCGATGCAGCACACCAGGGACCCTCGCTTCGACGTGTTGTTCGAGCCGGTACGCATCGGTCCGGTGACGGCGCGAAATCGTTTCTATCAGGTGCCGCACTGCAACGGGATGGGGTACCGCGACCCGTCGGCGTTGGCTGCGATGCGAGGAGTCAAGGCCGAGGGCGGCTGGGCTGTTGTGTCGACCGAAGAGGTCGAGATTCACCCTTCGTCGGAGACTACGCCGTACATCGAGGGTCGTATCTGGGACGCCGAGGACATCCCCGCCCATGCGCTCGTCGTCGACCGGATCCACGCACATGGAGCGCTCGCCGCCATCGAACTCGTCCACGGCGGCATGAGCGCGCCCAACTACTACACCCGGGTCCCACCGATGGGTCCGGGTCACCAGCGCCTCGCCGGTCGCTTCGCACCCATCCAGTCACGGCGCATGGACCACGGCGACATCGCCGATCTTCGTCGTTGGCACCGAGAGGCGGTCGAGCGATCACTCCAGGCCGGCTACGACATCGTGTACGTGTACGCAGGGCACTCGCTCACGACGCTGCAGTTCTTCCTCTCCCCCAAGTACAACGATCGCAACGACGAATACGGCGGATCGGTCGAGAACCGAACGCGCCTGTTGCGTGAAGTGCTCGAGGAGACCCAGGAGGTCGTCGCCGGGCGGGCAGCGGTTGCGTGCCGGATCGCCGTCGATGAGTTGAGCGGCAGCCTCGGCATCGACCGCCCGCAGATCGAGACGATTCTCGGTCTCGTCGGCGAGTTGCCCGACGTGTGGGACTTCATGGTGGGTGTCTGGGAGGACGACTCGGTGACGTCCCGGTTCGGCCCCGAGGGCGGCCAGGAGGCATACGTGCGGGGCCTGAAGGCGCTCACGTCAAAACCGGTGGTCGGCGTGGGACGTTTCACCTCACCGGACACGATGGTGCGCATGGTCCGGCAGGGTGTGCTCGACTTCATCGGCGCCGCCCGGCCCTCGATCGCCGACCCCTTCCTGCCCTCCAAGATCGAGGAGGGTCGAATCGACGAGATCAGGGAGTGCATCGGGTGCAACATATGTGTATCCGGGGATTTCACGGTGTCCCCGATCCGCTGCACCCAGAATCCTTCCATGGGCGAGGAGTGGCGGCGCGGCTGGCACCCCGAGCGGTTTCGTCCTGCCGGCACCGCCGAGAAGGTACTCGTGGTCGGCGGCGGCCCTGCCGGACTGGAAGCCGCGATGGTCGCAGGCAAACGCGGCTACGAAGTGGTGCTTGTTGAAGCAACCCGGGAGTTGGGCGGACGAGTCACCCGTGAGGCGCTCCTTCCCGGTCTGGCGGAGTGGAGGCGGGTGCTCGACTACCGGGTGAACCAGATCGATCACATCGACGGGGTCGACCACTATTTCGAAAGCGCCATGACCGCAGACGAGATCCTCGAGTACGGCTTTCACCACGTTGCGGTGGCGACCGGCTCGGACTGGCGGCGCGACGGTGTTGGGCACTGGCACCGACATCCCCTCGCCATCGATGCGAACCTCGAGATCCTCACGCCCGACGACATCTTGGGCGGCACGCGGCCGCGGGGCGAACGGATGGTCGTCTTCGACGATGACCACTACTACATGGGTGGCGTGCTCGCAGAACTCCTTGCCGGAGAGGGTTTCGAGGTCGTGTTCGTGACGCCCGCCGCCGACGTGTCCCATTGGGCGCACAACACGATGGAGCAGGAACGGATCCAGCGGCGTCTCCTCGAGAAGGGCGTGATCCTGCACACCCAGCGCACACTGACCGGGGTGACCGACGGCCGCGTAACAACGGCCTGTGTCCTCACCGGACGCGAACTCGTCCTCGACTGCGACGCCGTCGTATTCGTGACGGCACGCCTCCCCAATGAAGGCCTGTACTTCGAACTCATGGAACGACGTCAACGGTGGCAGGACGCAGGATTGGTGTCGGTCAGGGCGGTCGGTGACGCATTCGCTCCCGGCACGATCGCGTCTGCCGTCTGGGACGGTCGGAGGTTCGCCGAGGAACTCGACGGCCGCGATGAACCGGCGCTGTTCCGGCGCAACATTCCGAGCCTGCCGGCCTGAGGAGATACCGGGAACGAGGCCGCCGCTCAGAACGCGTCGCCCGTGCACAGCAGATTCGCTCCCCGATAGGACATAGAGAACCACGCCCCAGTCCGGCGGCGGCCGTGTAGCCTCGCTTCATGACTGACACCTACTCCGTTGAGCGCTCTGCGACCATCAAGGCGCCCGCTGCCTCCATCTACGCACAAATAGTCGACTTCCACCGATGGACCGCCTGGTCCCCGTGGGAAGGCCTCGACCCGGATCTCGAGCGAACCTACTCGGGGCCGGACCGGGGCCCGGGCGCGACCTACGTCTGGTCGGGGAACCGCAAAGCCGGCGAGGGGCGGATGGAGATTGCCGAGGCTGTGGAACCCTCCAGGGTGGAAGTCGCGCTGAACTTCGTGAAGCCGTTCAAGTCCAGCAGCACCACGACCTTCGACCTAGAGCCGGAGGGGGAGGCGACCCGGGTTACATGGACGATGAACGGGCCGAAGACGCTGATGACCCGGGTGATGGGCCTCTACAAGAGCATGGACAAGATGATCGGCCCGGATTTCGAGAAGGGCCTTGAGCGACTCAAAGCGGTCGCGGAGCGGCCCGAGACCTGAGCTGGCCCGGACGCCCCCTCTGCGTCGTCGCCGGACGCCCCCTCTTCGTCTCCCCCACAGCGTGGTGGAGACGAAGGTCTGTCCTCCGATCAATCGTCGTAGCCGAGCTTGTGCAGCGCTTCGGCTACCACGGCAGCCCCCGTCGCGTTGAAGTGACCGTCCGCCCCGATCCAGTCATCGGGTATCCGCAGATCGGGGTCGAGTACGCCGAACACGGCGTTCAAGTCCACGACCTTCCCGCCGTGGGCTTCGGTGACGGCAGCCATTGCATCCATGAACGCCAACAAGCCGTCGCGACCGTCGGGCGCCGTGAGGCCCTCAATGCCTTCAGGCGGCACGAGCCACTCCCAGGCCTTGGCGGATCGAATGATTGCCTCGGGGTTGAGTGCCTGAATCTCGTCGAGGAATCCATTCCACTCATCGGCATAGCTGTCAGTCATCTTCTGGGCGCAGGGGGCGTCACCCGGCTCGCATCCTGTTCGGATGACATCGGCTTCGGGATGGATGAAGATCACCTCGGATCTGCCGATTTCGGTCCGTATGATGTCCTGTTGGAGTATGACGGCATAGTCGATGTACCCGCCACGCCAATAGTTCAGCACGTCGACGCTGACGCCGCGATCGCGGGTGATGAGGTCACCCCAGAGCTCGGCCCATCCGCCGACGGCGAGACTGTCGGCGAGGATCATGACCTGCCAATCGGCGGGTTCGACGGATTCGACCTGTTCGACGGTCGTACTGACCTCCTCCGAAACTGACGCGTCATCCACGATCGTGGGCTCCGTTGTGGTGGACTCGGGTGTCGCTGTGTCCGATCCGAGCCCCTCGGTGTTCCCACAGGCAGCCAGGAGCAGAACCGCCGCGATCCAGGGGACGAATACTCGGAGAGAACGGATGAGCATCATTGGGACTCCTTGGTGTGTGTGGTCATTGTCGGGTGAAGGGTGACGGATACACCGTCGTCGTGGTGCCGTCGAAGCTGATCAGTCCCTGATCCGATAACTTCCATAGGGTTCCGTCGGGGCCGACGGCTGCAGGGAATCCGCCTGCCGCCACGTCGCCCGGATAGGCGATCCAGCGTGTGCCGTCGAAGCGGGCGTAGCCGCAGGCGGGTGTCGCGATGGGCGGATTCCCTTCAGCGTCACCCGTCCACACGGTCTTGTCTTCCCCGACCACCACGGTCCCGTCTGGGCCGACGACGACGGTGGGGTTTGCACAGAGGAGGCCGTCCGCGGCCGTGTACCAGGTCCAGACCGTGCCGTCGAAGCGGGCGATGGTCGCGGGTGATATGTCCGGGAAGAGGGTCGGCAGGCCGTCGTCATAGGTGTCGCCGCCGGTGACGGCGACGGCCCAGATCGTGCCGTCTGGGGCGGCCGCGACCCGGGACACGTTGCTGCCGGGAAGACCATCGTCGTCGGCATAGCGAGTGAATTCGGTGCCGTCGAACGAGAAGAGGCCACGCCCCCCTTGGCCTCCGAAGGTGTTCAAGCCGGCGTTCGTGCCCGCCCACAGGATGCCGTCGCCATCGATCGCCAGCGAACTCGACCACGGTGATACGGACCCGTTCCATCCGGTCGGCAACCCGGGCACGGTGTGGCGTTCCCATGCTGTGCCGTCGAATGTGAGCAGCAGATTCTCACCCAGGGAGGCGAACACGGTGCCGTCGGCAGACACCACCACGTCGCCGATTTCGGCCCCGGGCGCCCCATCGATGTCGAACAATGACCACGAACACGGGTCCTGATCGCAGTCGTGGCGTGCCAGCCATGTCATGGTCCGTGCCTGCCCATCCCACGTGTCGACGATGACGCCTCCGAACTCCTCGTCATCGACCGTGGACCAGGACGTGCCGCCGACCCACAGAGTGCCATCCGGAGCGAGAGCGATCTGGGAGATTCCCCCGACCGGCATGCCGACGTCCACTGGGTTCCCCTCGGGCAGTCCCGTGAGATCGATCAATGCCCACTCACCCCCGTCGTCGAGTGTGGCGATGCCGGCCGGTGCCACCGCATAGACCAGCCCATCTGAAGCAATCTCCACGTCATGGACGCCATAGCTCCAGTCGAGGACGGCAGAATCAACCGGCACCTCCGCCGCGTTCGTCGTCACGCTGGGAGGCGTCGTCGTGGTGGCCGCCTCGATGGTTGTCTGGGTGGCAACGGACTCATCGGCGATGTCCGGTTCCGTCGTGCGCAGCACCAGCATCGACACGGCAACAACGACGAGGACCGACACGGCCGTCGAGACCGCGATCAACGGACCACGCCACCATTGACCGGCTGGGCGGACGAGGGCTTTGGGCGGTGCGGAACGGAGTTCTCGCGTTCGCCGGTCGATGCTCGCACGAATGTCCGGTGGGTCGAGTTGATCCAGTTCGCTGAGACGGTGCCGCAAGTCAGTCATCGTTCTCCTCCAACAGTCTTACCAGACGGCGGCGTCCCCGACTCAGGTGCACCCACACCGCGGCGGTCGTCGAACCCGTGATTTCGGCGGTATCGGATGCCGGATACCCGGCGTAGTAGTGCAGCACCACCGCGGCACGCTGCATCGGCGACAGTTCGGCCAAAGCCGCTCGGATCTCCCATGCCGCTTCGTCCGCCGCCACGGGGCTGTCGGGCACGAAGTCCGAGAACGTTCCTCGCCGCTTCAACTCACCGGCGGCGATCCGATAGGCAGCCTTCCACACCCAACGCTCGGGTGAACGGATCTCCTCACCGCGGGCAATTGCCTGGGCGAACGCCTCAGCCACCGCGTCCTGCGCCATATCCCGGCTCCCCGTATACGCCGTGAGCGCCCGCCACATACGCGGAGCCTGCTCCCGATACAACCCATCAAGCTCATCGACCCGCTGACGAACTCGAATCGTCGATCTCTCGGCTGAGCGACTCGACCAATTCGATCCTCCACTCATACAGGGAGCGAAAGAGACCAAAACCTGAACACCCATCACGGTACGCCGAAGACGGTACCTTCTCTAGGTCCGTCCGACCCCACAGCAACCCCGGAGCCACCTCGCCAGTGCGGCAAAGGCCCGCTGTGGCGCTTTCCAGGGACCCCTCTGTCTCGGGCCCGGCGATGCCGGAGGATGACCATGCGCTCCCCGAGCGGTGCACCGCTCGACGACCGACCCCGTGCGAATAACCCCCGGCGACCGCCGTAGCAAACGCGTCAGGCGGCGATGACGTCGGGACGAGTTGGCGTGGAGAGCCTTCCGGGCTCCGAGACCCGGGCAGCGATGAGGCCGACGACGAGGAATGAAAGGAACAGCGGCACCACGATCGTGAACGTGAGGTCCGAGTCCGGGTTTCCAGGGCGGGGCGACGCAAGCTGGAAGAAGGTGTCGACCGCCGGCACGAGCACGACGAACGTGACCAGCGCCACGACGATCACCGACGCCAGCCGAGAAGCGAAACCCCGGTCGCGGGCCGCGAGCAGCTCGCCGATGCCGGCTGCGATTGCAGGCCACACGAGCAAGTAGCCGAAGGCGGGCAGGAAGGCGCCGGCGACCACGGCGAGCACCAGCCATGTGATCAGCATGCCACCGCCGGCATCACTGCCGTTGATAGCCGACCGGCGCTCGACCAGGTACCAGGCACCTCCGGTCAGCCCGACGAGGGCGGCGAGGTACGCGTACCCCTCGACCACACCCATGTCGCTCCTGAGGTTGACGAGCCCGACCCAAACCACGGTTGCCACCACCAGGGCGCCCAGTGCACCGAGGAGCACCAAGCCGAGGCCGGACAGGAGTCTCCGCACCGATGTGCCCCGTCGCCTCACACGGCTCCACAGCGCGCCGACGAGGAGCAGCAGAGCGGCAGCGAGACTCACGATCGCTCCGGTCGTCGAGTAGCGCACGACGAAGCCGAACGGGACGGTGAAGAAGACGGCGTCGTTCGTCGCGTTCGCCAACTCGAGGGGTCCGAAGTTCCGCGCGATGCCGAGCGACAGCGAGATGTCCTGAGCGAGGCCGTTCACGTTGACAACGTTGACCGTGTCCCTGGGGGTGTGGTAGATCGACGTGCCCCGCATGTAGGCGAAGTTGTATCCCGGCACGCCGGCGTCGCGGAAGACGTCGAAGTCGGTCGCTGCTCCACCGATGAGGTCGGCCGTCTGCGTCATGAATGAGAACGCGACGAGTTCGGGCACGGCGTCGGTGAGGCGGAAGATGAGCTCGTCCTTCGGCCCGCTCATCTCGACAAGCATCGTCGGTCCGGCTACTCCGATGCCCTCGAAGTTCACCGCCAGGGCGACGTCGGCGAACCACGGGTGATACTCGGCGAAACCCCACGCTCCGAATCGTGGCGTCGGCTCCTCGCCATCGGTGAAGAGGAGGATCACGTCATTCGGTGGCGTCGGCTCAGACGCGAGAACACGGCCGACTTCGAGCAACGCCGCGACGGCCGTTGAGTTGTCGTTCGCTCCCGGCGTGCTCGGCACGGTGTCGTAGTGCGCCATGAAGAGGATGGCCTCTCCGTCGCCGGATCCGGGGATGCGAACCAGCACATCCGTGACGTCAACGGTCCCGCCGGGCGCCCCGAAGTAGTCCGGTGTCTCGACGGTCAACGTCTCGGGTTCGAGACCGACCCCGGTCAGAGTCTCGATGAGATACTCACGAACGCTGTTCGATTTCCGGTGTCCCCATCACATGGGGCTCCTGAGCGATGAACGAGACATGCTCGAGTGCAAGATCGACCGAGATGGCGCCGGGGTCGTCTCCGGTGGGTGCGCGTGGTGCGAGGATGGGGAAGATACTGATGCCGAGGCAGACGGCGACGGCGAGCCACAAGCCGAACGTTGGTAGACGGTGCACTGTTCCTCGGTCGCTCACACGGCTTCTCCCCGACGCCAAGAATTCTTGCACAGACGTGACGTTCCGGTCGAGTGGGACGGAGGAGACGACTCCGACGACTCCACGGGGGAGCTTCGCGGACTGGAGAACATCGCTTCGCACGACGCAAATCGGCAGAGCACCCGGGGTTCGAACCTCTTCTCGTGCCGCGGACCAAGGCCACGGATCACTGTGTCTGTCGTGAACTTCTTGCACACGACGGTCAGCCGGTGCGTAAGTTTGGGAGCACCCCACTCGACGTGGGGGTATCGAACCGGGGAGGGTTCCATGAAACGACTGCTGCTCAAGGAATGCTGTACGTGAGGCCGGCTTCTGTGGATGTGGTGATTGTCGGGGGTGGACAAGCGGGTCTTGGCACAGCGTTCTATCTGGCCCAGGCCGGTCTCGAATTCGTGGTCTTGGAGCGTGGCCGTGTTGGGGAGACGTGGCGAACGCAGCGGTGGGACAGCTTCACCTTGAACACGCCAAATTGGATGAACGGGCTTCCCGGCGCCCCGTATGAGGGCGCCGATCCGCTCGGCTTCATGACCCACGGTGAGCTCGCGGCATCGTTTGAGGCATACGTCGAGCGGTTTGATCTGCCGGTTCGAACCGGTGTGACCGTTACCCGTGTGCAGAGAGCCGACGGCGATGGTCGATTCTCAGTTGTTGGAGAGTCAGCTACCGGCCACCCCGTCCTGTTCGACGCGGGGGCAGTTGTCATCGCTTCGGGGATTCTCCAGTCGCCGCGTATCCCGCCGGTCGGTGCCAAGATCCCGGACGGAATCCTCCAGCTTCACACCGGCGACTACCGGTCTCCCGACGCGTTGCCGGCAGGCTCGGTTGTCGTGGTTGGTGGGGGGCAGTCCGGTGCCCAGATCGTTGAAGACCTGCTCGCAGCGAACCGCACCGTCTACTTCTCGATCAGCGAAGTTCCGCGCCTGCCGCGAAGCTACCGGGGTCGAGACTTCATGGACTGGTGGCTCGACATGGGGGTTTGGGACACCCGCCTGGATGACGTCGAGGACCCGGCCGAACTACGAATCAGGAACGCCACGGTGTCCGGCGTCGGAGCCCGGGGCCATACCGTCAGCTACCAACAGTTGTCCCGCGACGGCGCACGGCTCATGGGCCGGCTCGACGATGTCCACGGCCAAGCGCTGTTGACTGACAACAGAGTCATGGAGTACATCGCGAACGCCGACTCAAAGTCGCAAGAACTCAAAGACCGCATCGACGCCCGGATCGCCAACGAGGGGCACGACTCCCCCCAGCCAGACTCCGATCCGGCTGACGCGCCGGTCCCTGCTGGCGAATCTATCCCGTGGCTGACCACACTCGATCTCGACGTTGCCGATGTCGGCACGGTCATCTGGTCAACCGGATTTGCAGCGGACTTCTCCTGGATCGAGCTGCCGGTCACCGACGAGAACGGCAATCCCAAACACGACAGAGGCGTCGGCACCGTCGACGGCATCTACTTCGTCGGGTTCCCGTGGCTCTCGAAGCGAAAGTCAGGCATCATCTACGGCATCGAAGAGGACGCACAACACATCACCCAGGTCATTGTTCAACGCGCCTCGCTGCCCGGCAGGTCACCGCGACCTAGCCCGCCATGCCTGCCACGAGCGTTGGCCGTATGGCACCGGCCGGCGTCAATGCCGCTCACCGAGGAGGTGAATGAGATGGTGTCGATAGCGCGGAACGGAGAGTGACGGCGATCCTTCTTACCAACATGGTCGGCGCCTCGCGGCTGATGGAGCGCGACGAGTTCGGGACGACTTCATACCAGAGACTTCACCGTGCCGACTGGAACGACCGCCCGCACGGCGGGTTCGGCTCCTAGTTCTCATCCCCGACGGCGATACCGTGGGACCGAACCACCATCCGGATCTGCTCGATGCGAATCTCGTCGATGAGTGTGTTCAACACTTCGACGCAGCGGCGCAGATCGGTGACCCGACGGTCGAGGGACTCGACCTTCTGGTCCAGATGCGCGAGTCGCTGGCCGTCGGTGACTATGGCCCCCATGTTCTCACCATCCTCCAGCCATCGGCAGAATCGCCAGGAATCTGTACCTCGCCTCCCGATGCGACCTTCCCAACAACTGCTCGCTACCGACTCGAGATATGCACACGGCCGGTCACGCGTGCCTTCGCGGGGCAGCTTCGAGGGATGCGGACAACGCCACACTTGCGGTCGAGTCCACGGACGCGCCCATACGGCCGCACGTTGCGACACGTGGGGGCGGTGTTGAAGCTCGGTTGGATCAGCGAGATCGCCGGTCATGGGATGGCAGTTTCCCTGGGCCGGAATCGTGAACGGCCCGACCCTCAAATCCCGAGGGGGATTGCGACGGTGCTGATGGGTTGGGCGCCCTCGATCGGCTCCGTGAACCGTATACCCTCGTCGAGGTCGAGGTCGAGCGCGGTCTCAGCCGCCGCGGTGAACAATGCGTAGGCCGGCGAGCCGATCCGGCTTGCTGCGGCGTTCTTCAGCAGCCGGTGAGCGGCGGTGATGTCGGGTCCCAGCACCTCGACGTGCGTACCGATGGATTGCACGATGTAGGTCCCGTGGTGGAGAACGAACTTCAGGTCGAGGGACTTCTTGACCTCGCAGGCATTGCAGGTGCACGTCCAGGTCAACCCGGCCTCGTCCAATCGTCTCATGAAGTCGTCGTAGCAGTCGGTGATGCAGCCGACGAGGGCCGAACCCTTCGGTCCCACGCCGTCCTCGCCTACGGCGAACACAGCATCGCCTTCGAACTTGACGAGCGTGAAGGGAGGATCGATCCGTTCAGCAATCCCTCCCAGAAGCTTCGACATCAGCCCGTAGGCATAGGGAATCTGACCATCGGCGAATGCGTCGCTGGCATGCTCCTGTCTGACGCCTTCCAGGAACATGGTGTAGCCGGAGATGTCCGCGAGCACGATGGTTCCGCTGTATTTCCCGGGGGTCAGATCTGTATTCATCACGCCTCCACTTCGAAGCTGAACGCTAGTCCAGCACGGGGAGGAATGGACACATGGGCCAGCGTCGCGACTGGGTTTCCGGATCCCACCACCAGCCGAATGACTCTGCCGAACGATTGTGTGCGCTAGTACATCCACGTGGCCGTATAGATCATCACGGTCACGAGGGCCGCCATCAACAGGCTGACCCAGACGATCTTGCCGACCGTCATCGCCACTATTCCGGCCCTCTGCGTCCCAGTCGACCGGTTCCACCGCTCAGAAGGCGTGGTCCGGTGGGTAGGCGGATGATCCGCGACCACGGGTCCCGGGTCATCACGACGAGTGACCAGCATCCATGCAACCGCCGCTGCCACAATCACCAGCCAGTACATCACCACTCCGTTCTGCCTGCGTTTGCCATCCGCCTCTTCCGGCAATCTTCGATCTCACGATTCGGCGGCCGCCTGCGGATGACAGCCGAGCCACGTCTCGGCAATTCCATGGCTCACTATCCATTGTCTCCCGGGCGTAGAACACCAATAGGGGCCAATTCCTCGTCCGAGGTTCGACGATGAACGGATGGTCTTCCGAGCGTGATTTCGAGGCAGTGGCGTCGACGGCGCGAACCCTTCGGCGAACGTGATCGCAACTGGGGGCCGTCACCGCGACCCGTCCACGAAGGCGGACATGGTTGTGATCGCGCGAGGCCAGCTCTCCGAGGAGTGACCAATTGGAGAATCGCGCATGAGACACGAGCGACCGACTGATCAGGCCGGTCTACGCGTCCCGGCCATCACGTTCGGTCTCTGACGTTCCCGGCTTCGGGCGCTACTTCAGCACCGGGGACGTCGTCGAGCGCCACTAGTGGGATTTGGCCTTCCACCTCGAACGAAGCGGCCTCCTCGAATGCGAGCAGACATCCAGCATCTATCTGGTCGGCGATCACAACGTGTGCAACCTCGAAGATGTGTCGACCACTGGCATCTATGTCGCCAACAGAATCCTCGCCGGACACGGGAATACCTGGCCGACCTAGCCGACCAGAGGCGACATCCGACAACCAGACTCACCCCGCCAACAATCACCCAGACCAGACACTCATATGGGCGCTCTACAGAGAACGGACAGCGATTGCAGCGCTCTTTTCCGGGAGCGTCGCGACCCACCGTGGTGACAAACGCTCCATCGCTTGGATCGTTCCGAACGGACACCGCCGGGTCCGATACCTTGGTTCAAAGCGAACCGGACACAACTCGCCCCACGGGTCACCGCCATAGACCTCCGATGACTCGTCAACGTGGGTCTCGACCACCACGGAGAAGCCCGGGCAACCACCTGACCCGGACCCGGATCCCGTGCTATCGCCAATCTGGCCACACCCAAACCGTCAACAATGCGGCACCCGACGCGACGAACCGGAATCAGCTGGCCAGAAACCCGATTGTTGAGCAGGGTCCTAGCGGCGTGCTGAGGATTCGTTCAAGGTAACGGCGTCGCGGACGAGGGCCTTCAGCGCCTCCTCGTCGATCTTCTCGTCCTCGTGGAGGTCGATGGCGCGCCTGACGTTGCCATCGAGGCTGGCGTTGAAGAGGTGCGAGGGGTCGTTCAACGAGGCGCCCTTGGCGAAGGTCATCTTCACGACGTTCTTGTACGTCTCGCCGGTGCAGATGATCCCGTCGTGGGACCACACCGGGGTTCCCAACATCGAGTTTGACGGCTTCCTCCACTTCACTTCCTCGACCACCTCGGGGTCTGCCAGTTTGATCAGGGTGCGTATCCGAGAGAGCGCCTTGCCCCGCCAGTCGCCCAGCTCCTCGATCCTCGCGTCTATCAGCTCAGCGGGAGACTCGCCGTTCGAGCCGCTCTTCTTCATGTCATCTCCACGTCTCTTGGGCGCTCTTCTGTCTTGCCAGGTCACCCTGCCACAAGTCCACGCCCCGCACTAGGCCGTGCAGGTGGGCGGGGGTAGGACTCATCAGGGGGGCTAGTCGTCAACCGTAGCTCGAAGGTCGAGCTCAGCTTGGTCAATGTTCATCGGACACCTCCGGACGCAAACCGTGCTCGAGGCTGAACCCGCCTATGTCAGGCACATAGGGGCGGCTGCGGTAGTCCGGTCGGATCGCACCCAGAAGCTCCTATCCGTGGCGAGTGCTGCTGGTGTTGACGCGGCGTTGCTGTGCGGGGAGATCACATCTCGTGGATTCGTGGTGTAGGTTCATTGGATGCGGATTGGCGTCATCGCTCAGCTTCACGGCCGTCCTGGAGGAGCTCTTGAACCGTCGTGGGAGTCGATCAATCGACTCGCGACGGTCGCGGAGCGTGTCGGGTTCGACATGTTCGTGTTCGAGGATGTCCTCATGTATCGCGGAGACGAGGCGACGGACGGGTGTTGGGAGTCGATGACGATCGCCGGTGCGCTCGCCGCCTCAACAAGCCGGATTCGGCTCGGTCAGTCGGTGATCAACGCTCCCTATCGGTCGCCTGCGATGACGGCGAGTATGGCGACGACGCTTGATGAGATATCGGATGGCCGGTACGTGTTGGGGATAGGTGCGGGCAACTCTCCCACGTCAGACTATGAAGGCTTCGGGTTCCCGACCGATCGGCGCTACTCGCGGTTCGCTGAGAGCATCGAAGTGATCCACACGCTGCTGAGGACCGGCGCGGTGGACTACGACGGCGACTTCCACTTCGCGAAGCGGGCCGAACTCGTCCTCCGGGGACCGTCACCGTCCGGCCCGCCGATCAATATCGCCGCTGGGGGACCCAGGATGCTGCGACTCGTTGCCCGCTATGGCGACGCGTGGAACTGGTGGGGATGGGACGAGACGATCGATGAGATCATCGGGCGCATGAGTCCCCTCGTCGCCGAGTTGGAACGGGCCTGTGTCGAGGTCGGCAGGGACAGCACCGAAATCGAGCGGACCTTCGACCTGTATTCGGTCGTTGCACCCGGCTTCTCAGTTGACGCATCCGCGATGTCACAGCCGGTTTCTGGCTCAGCCGATGAGATCGCCGAGACGCTTCTCAGTCTCCGTGCCCTCGGAATCGATGAGGTCCGGTGCGATCTGACGGACAAGACCGAAGCGGCCATTGAAGCCATGGCACCCGTCGTTGAAGCCCTCCACAACGCCTGAAGACTCCGCCCCATCAGGAGACCGACATGTGAGCGGCCGTGCAAGGACCGCTACCAGGTTCCGAAATGGACGACGTCGTCGAACGATCGGCGTGATGGCTTCTGGATCGGCGTCAGGGGTCGGTCGGCGGCGTATCCGACCGCGATCAGCAGGAAGCACTGTTTGCCATCGGGGAATCCCAGCACCTCCCGGGCGAGCGCCTGATCACTGCAAGCTGCCTGGCCGCTGGCAATACCAAACCCCGTCGCTGCGATCATCATCTGCATCGCTGCTTGACCGAGGTCGAATCGATCGATCAGGGCCTCCGCCCCTTCGGCCTCGGGCATCACAAGGGCAATCGTCGCTGCGGCACCGGCCGTCCATCCTGCGCCCTGCCAGACGTGTGAGAGGCGCTCCATCTGATCCTTGTCCGTGACTACGACGAAATCCCAGCGCTGCCCGTTGCGAGCCGACGGGGCCCTGCGACCCGCTTCGAGGATGCATTCGAGGTCCTCTGTCGAAACCGAATCCGAGGTGAAGCCCCGAACCTGCCTGCGCGAAGTGATGGTGTCCCACGTGTCCATGGAACCGACGATAGCCCGGACCGGGACACCCACGAACGCGTATCGGCGCGGCATGTCCCATCAACCTTGGCGGCACACATGGCTGGGAGCCCGATGGGCTCAGGTGAGCTGGAACTTCACCAGCGGCGCGCTGTCAACCCACTGCGGGAGGGCGTGCTGAGCCTTCTCTGGCTCGTTGCCCCGACAATCGGTGAGGATTCTGTACAGCACATCAGCGTGCTCGCCCGGGTCCGTGATCTCGGCCGCCGTGGCAGCGAGGTCTGTGACACCTCCGTTCTTGAGGTGCACGGTGAACCCCGAATTGGCCTCCGCGTTGGCGAGCCAGTCACGTTTGGCCCCGGGTCGGCCCGTGATGTGGTAGCTCACGTCGACGGCGTGGAGGTTGATCTCGATCCTTCGTGGCAAGCCACGTCTCGCTCCGATCGTGGTGATGGAGATAGCTCCGCCGCGTCGGAGGGCCTCGGTGAACGTTGGGTTCATTCGTGTGGAAGCCGGAACTCGAGCAAGCGTATTCCGTCCTCACGTCTGGTCCGTACCCGGACCGGTTCAGACCCCCATGAGAGGGGACCATGTGGGCGGACTGCGAAGGACGATCGGTGATTGCGTCAGGTCGTCAGAAGGCGTTGCTCCAATTCGAGGAGACATGAAGCGGAAGACGCTCTGGATACGAGGCGTCGCTCCAAATCGAGCGAGCGGCCGATGCGGGGCGCTCCGGGGAAGAGGCATCCTCGTGGTCAATCGGATCGCTCGTCAGTCCGACGGCGCGGCGGTCTCAACCAGTCATGATGGCTTGGCGCTTGGATGCCAGGTGGTCGACGACGTGCTTCGCATCGATCGGCATGCCGGACAGCGTCTCCGACCAGAGAGCGTGGAGGAAGAACAACCCGCAGAAATAGAGACCCGGTTGGCCCGGCACGATCCCTCTCTCATGGACGGGATGGTGTTGAGCGTCGAACACCGGGAGGTCGATCCAGCTGAATCCGGGGCGGAAGCCCGTGCACCAAATGACGTTTGCAACGTCGAGCAGCGGTACCGTCGGCGAGCATCGGGAGTCCGTCCTCGACACTTGTCACGCGTTCGACACGTCGGACTCCGGCCTTGGCGAGATCGGTCGGTTTCACCCGCACGATTGGTGCCCCACCGCCGTGTGCTATTAGTTTCGGCCGCACTCTGCGCCCGACGGGTGTGCTCGTGTTGAGTACTTTGACGGCGGCGAAACGGACGAGCCGTACCCCGATGTTGCGACCGAACCACGGCTCGAGGTGGAACGGAATGACGGGCGACGGTTTTCCGGAGAGATAGGTCGTATGCGTTTCGGCGACTTCGAGGCCGATGTCTGCGCCCGAGTTGCCGAATCCGACGACGAGGGCCGGACCATCTGCGAGCTGGGACGGGCGCTTGTATTGGGCCGAATGCATCTGGTTGATGTCGGGGTTGAGGTCGGGGGCGAAGTCGGGAACATTGGGTACTTGATAGTCGGCCATTGCGACCACCACGTTGGCAGAGCGAAGCTCGCCGACCTGCGGCCTCGACCACGTAGGTTTCGCCGTCGAAGCTGAGACGGGTCACCCTGGTACTCGAGCGCACGGGGAGGTCATTCACCTCTGCATACGTCTCGAGGTATGTTGCGAGTTCGTCCTTGGAGATGTATTGATCGGCCTTGGCGGGGAACTTCATGCCGGGGAGACCGTTGTATCTCGCCGGTGTGAAGAGGAGGAGTGAGTCCCACCGTTTGCGCCATGCGTCGCCGACACGCTCGTTGGCGTCGAGGATCACGAAATCCACTCTTGCGTTGGGCTAGTTCGTATCCCACGGTCAGACCGGTCTGGCCGCCTCCGATGACGATCGTGTCGACGTACTCGGTGCGGGGCTCGGGCTGCTCGTAGGTCATTGCCTGATTCCTCTCGTGTGGCGTGATGCCAACGTACGCGCAACCGGGCCGTCCCGCATCGCCAGTACTACCCAACTTCTGGGAACGTTGCCGTGGGTACTCCTACCCACCGACGGCGGAGGCTCAGGCCAGCCCGCTCCTGATGGCGAATGCGGTCGCCGCCGATCGGGATGAAACGCCGAGTTTCGTGAAGATGTTTGACACGTGACGGTCGATCGTGCGTTCGCTGAGAACCAAGTCTGCGGCGATCGAACGATTGGTAGCACCCGATGTCAGCATGCGGAGCACCTCGACTTCTCGATCGGTGAGCCCGTTCGGCCACTCCGATCGGGAGCCGTGGAGCAGGTCGTCGACGAACCGAACGTCGGGGATGGCACCAAGACCTGACGAAGATCGCCCGCGCCGCCTCGAGCTCCAGGTTCGCCGACTCGATGTCGCCCCGGGCCCGGAGCGAGCGAGCAAGATCGACCCTGATGCGTGCGACCTCGTAGGGAATCGACAGGTCCTGCCAGATCGCTCTTGGCTCGCTTCAGGTGGCCCGACGGCCTGGGTGATGCGGTTCTCCGCCAACGCCACGCGGCCTTCGGCGTCGGCCGCCCAGGCGACATGGGCGTCCGTGCGGGTCGCCTTGGCGGCAGCCGAGAGCTCCTCGGTTGCACGCTTGGCTTCCGGTAGCCGGTCCGTTGCGATCGCCACTTCGATGTAGGCAGGAAGCACCTGGATTTCGGACGAAGAGGTCGATCGCCTCGGCGAGCGCCTCAGACAGCAAGGCGAACGCTGCTTCCGGGTTCCCTTGTGCGAATCTGAGCAGGGCCAATCCCGGCATCGGGTCGCCACCGTCGAGGCTCACCCGGCGGTAGCCATCGTCGGCTGCGTCGAGATCGCCGCGCATCCGGTGGATCTCGGCAAGCTGATAGTTGGCCTGGGCCGCAATCGCCGAACCGCGCCCCGAGCTCGCCCGCACGGCGGGCCTCTTCAGCGGCCTCCGCCCACGCCCCCTGCAAGCGAAGGATCTCGGAGCGATGTGCCAGGCACTGGTCGTTGAAGGCGACGAGGTCGGGCTGCTCACCGCACCAGTCGGTCAAGCGAGCGCGTCCATTCCGCAGCGCGTCTGATCGCATGCGTTTCGTAGCAGCCCTCGAGGACGCTGCAATACACGATGACCGGTCACCATCGGGGAGAGGCGGGAACCAGTCACCGATATCATGACTTCGTCGAGGAGTCTGAGTCCTTCGTCGTTCTCGAGAGTCTGAGGAGTGCCCGGCCCTGGGTTTGGGCTGCGAGGGCCGTGAGGTCCGGATCGTCGAAGCGTCTCCCGATGTCGGCTGCCTGGGCACCTACCTACACGACATCTTCGAACTCGCCTGCATGCGACGTGGCGCAGCATCCGAGGCATCAGCAGGTACCCGCGCTCGACACAGTCCTCAGGTGCGGCGAGCAGGAGCCGTTCGGAGAGCTCCACCCATCCGCTGGCCTGAGGGATCTTCCCTCGGCTCGCCAGGTTCGTCGCCAACCAGAGGGCCGTCCTCGCCGCATGCAGGACCTCGCCCTGCTCGCGGTAGGCGTGATACGCCCGTTCCTGGATCTCGAGCATCTCGGATACCTTCCCCAGCATGTACGCCGTCGTTGCGTACAACACGAGATCGGACGGCTCGATCGGTGCGGCCTTGTCGGCGGTGCCGAATGCCGTGCAAGCCGCGGTCCATGCCCGCTCGGTGTAGGAGGACCTGGCGCGACCGAGAAGATTCGCTCGCGAGGAATCGAAGTCGGAGGCCATGGGCCAACGCTACTCGGTCGAACATCCGCCATCCCGTAATCGACGCGAGCTTGACGATCGCCCGGACCAACAGCAGCCACGCCGATGCGTCGCTCTCGACATTCCTACGACTTGACCTGGGTCTCGGCGAGAGAACGCGACGGGTGCTCGATGACATCGAGCGACCCGGCGACCGGGTGCGCCGCACACACACCGTGGCCTCAAGGACGCAATCGGCCGCTACCGGATCGATACGAGAATCGATCACGATGCGTCTCCCCGCGCCATCCGAAGCGGTGAAGAGAGAGCAGTTCAGCCTCGCACGGAACCGCACATCAGGCCCATATGGGCGACCAGCACCGCTCGACTAGTGCCTGCGTCGCACACGAGGCTCGGGTTCGTCGAGATCAAGAGACTCCGAGCCGCAGCGATGGCCCGCAAGGCCGGGCACGAAAACGAGATCCAGAAATCCGTCGAGTATGCCGATGCTTGGAGGGCACTGAAGAAATGAGAGAGATGATTACCGAAGGCCAACGGAAAGTGGGCCTCGAGCAGAAGGTTGAGAGTCTCGACCGGGACGTAACGGATCTCAGACGTTGCGTCGAGGCATTGAATGCACTCGTTGGTGAGGGCCGTCTCTATCAGGTGAGGTCGGTGGTGCCGTCCAAGAACGTTGACACATCGGACAACCCTTGGCGTTCGATCGAGCCCACCGGATAGGCATCCTTCCGACAAGTTGGTGACGGTTGAGAAAGACCCTCCGGACGGCGCTCTTCCGACGATAGAGCTGGGCCGTGGCCGCACACATCCTGACATATGGGCGGCATTCAGACTCTGACCGACCCGCCCATAGTGAAGGTCGTATGCCAAGGTGCTTGCGGGTTGGATGGACAGGATCGGGGTGGACCACACCGTGCTGGTGGGCAGACTCGTACGAGGTCACACCGGAATTCCTCTCTGGCCGCATGACAGCCGCGTCCGGCCGGCGGGGGACCTCCAATTGCCAGGTCCGTGCGGTTGAGGGATCGCGCAATCACAGGTGCGACGACTCTGATTGAACTGCGACAGGTTCCGTCGGTTGTCTTCGGCCCCTGTCCTGCCTCCCTCCCCATCTCGCGACCGTTGGAACCTTCAGTCCATCATCGGGACGAGGTCGGTTTCCCAGCTCTCAACGCGGGCCGAAGGCTGGCCACGCAGCAGCGCCGCAAACGAGCCCAGGGCCAGGAATGCGTCCCCTACCGGGTGGTAGAACGCGTCCCAATTCTCACTGCCCTCACCGTCGTGGTTGGGGATGACGTGGTCGGATCGGTAGGCGTAACCGAGCTCTGCAATGGCACTGGTCGCGCGCCGCTCGATATTCGCCAGATCGAGCTGGGACAAGTAGGTCTTCTCACGGACGGTTCTAGCCAGGAGCTTGCGTCTCATCACATCCGCGACGAAGGACGCGAGGTCAACTCGACGGGCCGGATCACGCAGATAGACAATCTCGTCGCGAGTCAGCGGCGAGAGGAATACCGTGAGTGTCGGGTACCGATCCAGCACCCCCGCTTCACGCAGCATCTCAGGAATGAACGGGTTGCCTTCGAAGAAAGCGTCGTGACCTGAGTCAAGAACCCCGTCGATCATCGCCAACTCGAGACCCTGAAAGTCGCCGCGAACATCACACGCCACGAATCCGGGCGATGAGGCGAGTCGCTCGATCTCTGCGCACGCGACCCGGAAGTGGTAGTCCACGCCATCGGCTTCGCCCTGACGCGGAGCCCGGCTGTTGTGGAGGACCAGGGGGACCAGCTGCGCCGCGAGCTCGGGATGGTGGCGTCGGAGGGCGCTCACCAGCGGCCCTTTGCCGACGCAGCTGGGACCCGACAGCAGTACCAATCGTGCCACCGTTCTTGCCTCCCGTCTCACCGGACCGTCGCTTGCGCTTCAAACACAGGAAACCAGGTAACGGGATCGACCGCAACCAGAAGCCATCCCTCCAATCAGCATGATTCGAGTGGAATCGAGCGGAGTCATCACAAGCACCATTCATGGCCGCGGTTGCGCGGTCGGAAGAGAGCGGCCGGTGTGGGCCGATTGCTCTGCCTACCACCAGCGAATGAGCAGACGGCGTCCCGAGGCATTCGGGAATGCATGACATGAAGCTCGCATGTCAGGATGCGTGCGGTTTGGATGGACAGGACCGGGAGAGGTGGTACCGGGTTGGTGTGCAGGCTCGTGCTGGGATGCACCGCCCACAACCCCAGATGCGATCGACATGACGGCCCTTGCTCGCGCACGTCGCCGCCCGCTTCCGTATCTGGTCCGCCACGAACGGCACCGGCTCTCGACCGTTCGACAATGCGTGGAACGGGGACGGCTGGCTCGCCCAACGCGACCCAGACCGAACGATTCGAGAGGAGCTCGACACCCTCGGACAACTCGGCGACGGCGCAACGACCGAGACCCGAATCCTCGTCTGTCCGAGCCGGCAGACGAAGGAGTCACGAACGCCCGACGAAACCGCCCATGTTGGGTGCGAGTTCAGGCGAACACACATCACATTGCAGACCGGACGGCGGTCCCACTCGATCGATGCGGGTCAAGCGAATTGCACCGACCTCTTGGCGAAGCCGAATTGAAAGTCGTCAATGACGGTGGTGGGCGTCTGCTCCCGGATCTGTTGCAGCCCCGACGCGATGAAGAGCGGTGTGAAGTGTTCGACGGTCGGGTGTGCGTATGGCATGCCCGGTGCTCGGTCGTATGCGGCCAGAGCGTTCACGTCGCCTCGGTTCAGAGCATCCGCAACCCACGCGTCGAATTCCTTGGACCACCCGGGCACGTGGTTGTCGAGGAACATCTCACGCGTGGCGTATCGGAGGCCGTGCGTCATGAAACCCGACCCGATGACCAGAATCCCCTCGTCACGCAGCGGCCGGAGCCTGCGTCCCAGGTCGAAGAGGCGTTGGGGGTCATGCGTCGGCATGCTCATCTGCAGCACGGGCAGATCGGCAAAGGGGTACATGACCTTGAGTGGCACCCACGCTCCGTGATCGAGGCCACGGCTCGCGTGCCGATGGATCGGTTCGACGTCAGGCATCATCGACGCGACTCTCCGGGCGAGATTGCTCGCATCCGGAGTGGGATAGGTCATCGTGTAGTAGACGGGGGCGAACCCTCCGAAGTCGTAGACGAGGGGCGTGTGCTCTTCTGAGGCGGTCAGGCTCAGAGGCGCTGCCTCCCAGTGAGCGCTCACAATCAGAATCGCCCGAGGTTTGGGCAGCATCTGAGACCAGCCGAACAGCTGACTCATCCAATGCGGGTCGTCGAATACAGGTGGCGCTCCGTGGCTCAGATAGATCGCGGGAAGGGGCCCGTCGTCTTCGATCCATTCCGGACAGCGAGCGACTCGATGGTGCTTGTTCGTCGAGAAAGCGTGTGTATGCCTCACCGGGCACCGCGGGGTTCATGACACTCATCAGAGCCACTATCTCTCTGCAACCGATGAGAGGACGTTGCTACTTGCGGCGGATGACATTCCGTTCCTCTCGGGTTGCCGTGCGGGTTGCTCCGCATCGGTGGTCTGGCGGTCTCCACAGACGTCGGAGTCGATTCCCTGCTCTCGACCTGGCCGATGATCTCCAGCCACGACTACTGCGGCACGACACAGGGTGATGTGACAGGGGCTGGATGCTCCCAGCCCCTGTCACATCGATGGTTGTCAGCCGTTGGCGGGGCCTGCCTGCATCTCGATCTCGATGTTGACTTTCTTCGAGACGAGAACTCCGCCTGCTTCGAGGGGAACGTTCCAGTTCAGGTTCCAATCCTCTCGGTTGATTGTGGTGGTAGCCGAGAACGCTGCTTCTGGTTGCCATATGGATCGGTGGTAACGCCGAGGAAGTCGAACTCGAGAGTCACGGGCTGCGTGATGTCCTTGATGGTCGAGTTCGCCATCGAGGACCCAGGACGATCCGCTGGATCGCACTGCCGTTGATACGAATCTCATCTCTGGGTGGTTCTCGATGTCGAAGAAGTCTGCGGTTCTGATGTGACCATCGCGATCAGCGTCTCCGGTCGAGACGGATGCGGTATCGATTACGACTGCGACGCTAGATGCGGCCGGATCCTCCGCTACCTCGATCGTCCCGGCAACGGAACCGAAACTGCCCCGCACCTTGGCGACCATCAAATGGCGGACCACGAACTCGGCCGAGGTGTGGGACCCGTCGATGATCCACGTACCGACTGCCGGCACGGCGACCCCGTCGGCGGTTCGGGTGAGTTCCTGGACTGTGGTTGACATTGCATTCTCCTTTGATTGCGACGTGCAATGATTGCTGTGCGCAACTATATCAGAGTCGTTGCGTTATGCAACTATTTTCTCTAGTGTCCCGGGCATGCCTCCTGTGAAGATCAGAGCCACCCCCGCTTCAGATGCCTGGCGAAACGTGATGACAGCATTCACTCGCGTGAACGCCATCCTCGCCCGCGAGATGGAGGCCGAGACAACCATCTCCCTCGAGTGGTACGCGATCCTGCTGATGCTCGCGCAGTCAGAAGAAGCAGCCATGCGGCCAAGCGACCTCGCCGACCAAATCGGATTGAGCCGCAGCGCAACGACCCGACTTGTCGATCGGCTCGAGTCCGACGGGCTCGTTGAACGCCGCGCCTGCGGCTCGGACCGCCGGGGTACGTTTGTCTTGCTCACACCCCGGGGCGAAGAGGTCTTCAAGGGAGCCGGGCGCATCCACCTCCGCGGCATCGACGAGCACGTCGGATCCCACCTCACCGGCGACGAACTTGCCCAACTCGCAGCGCTGCTCGGGAAACTCGCGGACAGCGTCGGCGGCGACGCCCTCTCAACCCTCTCCCCGAGCGCCGCGCTCTAGCGGCGCGCCGCGATCGGGCACGGAAACGACACCTTCTGAAGCTGACGCTCCGGCCCTGGTCCCACCGTGCCCGAACACGCAGACACGAATCGGGCAACCGCACATAGCAGTACGGGCTTCCACACACGCAGATGGGGACTGGATCGCACCTCGCGCGCTGTGACAGGGTGTTCTGACTAGGGTCTCGTGCCGGACGGTGATCGAGTGGGTCTCGCTCGAAGGTGAGTCACCCTCGGTCAAGGATGGCCGCCGTCATTCATCGATTGGAGGTCGATGTGGCCACACAGGCAGAGGATCAGAACAGTGAGGAACGGAAGATTCAAGGGTTGAGTCCCGAGGATTGGAGTCTTCGTCAGGCTCGTCGTGCGTTCATCTTTGCGATTCTGACTCCGGTGTGGTGGATCCTCATGCTCATCCTCATCAATCTGCTAGCCGAATTGCTCCCTTCCACAAGTACTGATTCCACCTTCGTATTCGTCACATGGGGCGTGATGGCCCTGATCTTCACAGCCACCGTCACATACACGGGCGTGCAGCAGCGGCAGTTGATTCGGGAGTACGAAGCCCAGCGGGGACTCTGGCTTGCACGGGGAGCCGTAATCGTCGGGGCGCTCTTCACCATTGCGACCCTGGCCATCATCGTGGCCATCTTCACGAGCGGGGACGCCTCCACTCGACCGCTGCTCTGAACGACGACCTCCCGGCCCGCCGTCACTACCAAGCTGAGCAGCGCACATGCGCACCCATGGGCGGTCCGCGATGGGCAGGTCAGGTTGTACGCGTGAAGGGTCCGCGTACCGGGTGTCGGAGAGAGTCGCTTGGCTAGAGTCGGCAGAGAATGGCCCAAGCTTCGAGTGATCGAGCGCGACAGCCCTGCGGCGTTGATTCCCAACCGTGTGAGCTGCTCGGGGCTGAGTTCACGGATTGACTGTCGTGCGGCGGGAAGTGAGGTGACCGTTGGCCGATCGGTATGAGACGGTCATCGTCGGTGGCGGGATCGCTGGTCTGGCGTGTGCGCGTCGACTCCACGACAGCCAGCGATCATTCCTGCTCATCACGGAGGACGTTGGTGGTCGTATCCGCACGTCCGCGGATGGAACGGTCAACCTTGGTGCCTACTACGTGAGGGGCGACTACGACCACGTGAACCAGTTCGTTGACCGGGGCCGCCGGATCAAGCGGCGCCACATCCTGCGCGGCGACCCGAACGGTTCGTTCACCCGACGAGACGTGCCGCTGCTTCGGCACCCCCTGCAGGCTGTCCGTTTCGTTCGTTTCATGCGCATGTTCCGTCGCCACTATGAGACGCTGAAACAGGATTGTGTGGCGATGTCACAGGCCCAGGCGATCCGCGCAGATCCACTCCTATACGACCTCTACCACGAGCCGGCGCCCCGGTTCATTCAGCGGAATCGGATCGAGGACATCGCCCGGTCCTATCTTGCCCCTGCCGCACAAGGCACCGCCTTCACCTCCGTGGACCGGCTAACTGCGTTCACGATGTTGGTCGGAACCCTCCCCCTGATCGTCCCTATGTACGAATACACGTTCCGCTTCGACGTCCTGATCGCTGGTTTCGAAGACGCTGTGCTCATCGATTCCGTGACGGCGGTCACACGCAAGGGTGTCGGATACTCGATGCAGACCCGCAACAGCGGCACCGTCTCAGCCGACAACGTCGTGGTTGCCACCCCTATCGACGTCTCCGCCCGACTCCTGGACCTCGGCCGAGTGAAGAGCCCTATTGACGCCCACATGTTCCTGGTCAGGGGCAAGCTGCGCCGACCGTGGAGGCAAGCCACCTTCACCCTGTTCCCCGACGGTGACCGCATCCTCGCGATCGCCCAGCAGACAGACGGATCGACGCTGTTCTGCTCGGTATCGGACGATCCCGACTTCGGGCGGTGTTTCACCACCTGGGACGTCGTCGAACACCACTACTGGAACCCGGCGTTCCACCTCGAAGGAGACGCCCTCCTCGAATGCGAGCAGGCACCGGGCCTCTACCTGGTGGGCGACCACAATGTATGCAACCTCGAAGACGCTTACATCACCGGCATCTACGCCGCCAACAGAATCCTCGCCGGACACGGGAACGCCACACCGACGTAGCCGACCAGCGACGACGTCGAACAACCGAGAGTCACGCAACCAACGCCCGCCCATGTCGAGGCACAAGTGGGCGGTCCGAGACTGTGGCGGGGCAATCGATACCCTCCTGTCTCCCGGCCGGTACGAACGCAAAGAGCAGCCATGCAATCTGAAACAGCACCAGGAACGGCGAAGCCAACACTGCGAGGATGGCAGCACGCTGCGATGTTCCCGATCGCCGTCGTCGCCGGGGCGTTGCTCGTCGCCACAGCACCGACGACAGCTGGCCGCATCAGCTCTGCGATATTCGCAACGACCGCAGTTCTGCTCTTCGGCGTAAGCGCCCTTCTCCACCGAGGCACGTGGACACCGAAGGCCGAGGCACTGCTCCGACGTGTCGACCATGCAAACATCTACCTGATCATCGCCGGCACCTACACGCCGTTCGCTGTTCTCGCTCTGCCACAAAACGAAGGCAAGGTACTCCTTGCGATCGTATGGGCCGGTGCGCTGATCGGTGTGGCGTTGCGAGTCTTCTGGATCGGTACACCCCGTTGGCTGTCAACAACGCTCTATGTAGTCGTTGGTTGGATTGTTGTCTTCTTCATCCCCGACCTGATCGAAGAAGCCGGTGCGGGCGTGGTTGTGCTTGTCGCCCTGGGTGGCATCCTCTACACCATTGGAGCGATCGTGTATGCAACCAAGTGGCCCAACCCCTCCCTGCGAAGGTACGGATTCCACGAGGTGTTCCACTCACTGACGATCGCCGCATTCACTGCCCACTACGTCGCAGTGTGGCTCGTCGTACACCAATAGGAACACACCGGACTTCACCAACCGAGACCCGCCCATAGCGGTACATACCCGCGGACGACACGCAGCAAACAGCGGCTGCATCGCGTTCGTTGGAGATTGTCGCTCCGGAACCGGACTGTGGCCCACCACCGCACTTCGAGCAGAGCTGGTCACCGGAAGTCTGAATCGCCCGCCCCCCTCGTGAGGAGCGCCGAAGGACGGGGGAATGGATTTGGGGGCTCACAGGGACAAATCCGTGTTCCTTCAAGCCAGTTCGGCGCTTTCTTCCTTTGACAGCTGTCACCGTTTGACAGCGACCGGCACGCGTCAGACGAGATCCTGTTCTCGAGCGAGCGCTGCAGCTTCCTTCCGTGACGAGACGCCCAGTTTCGTAAGGAGAGCGGACACGTGATGGTCGACCGTCTTGGGCGATACGAAGAGCCGTTCGGCAATGTCGGTATTGGTCAGCCCGCTGGCCACAAGTTCGAGAACTTCGACTTGTCTCGGGGTGAGACCTGCTGGATGCGACCGGGTCTCCTTTCTTGGGCCTCGCGGAACGCCTTGGATGCCCATTCGGCGGAGTCGTCGACGCAGCTTCGCGGCCGCCGGGGTCGCTTCCAGTCCATCGAGGATGTCGAGGGCCTCGAGGAGACGCGGCGGGTCTTCGCTGTCCATGAGTGCGATCGCCTGCTCATATCCACAGCCGATTTGAGCCCACGCGTCCGCTGCTTCTCGCCAGCTTCCGGCGATCTGCCGGGCGTAGGGCGTCTCTGGTCCTTGAAGCGGATCGGTGGTGCCGGTTGCGCGCCACATCCAGAAGGCGAGCTCATCGGTGATCCACGGCTGTCGCGCGGTCAAGGCGAGTTGGTACGCATCGGCGATCGCAGAGCCGATTCCCTGCAAATCGTCACGCAGCCAGGCCAGTTCGGCTCGAGCCGCTGCCACCGGAGCGATCCTTTGGAGTTCGCCCGTCGGTTCGGCGAGCCGCCAGGCTTCTTCGAGCGTCTTCTCGACTTCTGGTTCACCACGGCGGACGTACAGCCTGGCCAAGGTCGCGAGGGCGGGCATGTTCGTGATCCCGGGTTCCTCCGGCCGGCCGAGCACCCAGAGAGCATCCCTCTCGGCCTGCGACCAATGACCGCGCTCGAAACCCAAGCGGGCGCGTTCCGCGGTTATGTAGTAGATGGACCCTGCAAGCTCCCGATTCCAGGCATAGGCGAGCCCCTCGTCGATGTAGCGCTCTGCTTTGTCGTACTGGCGGTAGTCGAGGGCGGTCCAGACGAGGTTGGCGTACGCCCGGCCGGCGTGGTCATCGAACTGTTCCCTGACCGAGATTTCGAGGCTTTCTTCGAGGAGGGCATATCCCTCCATGTCGCCAACGCGCAATCTCGTGCTGCCGAGGTTGTTCAGCGCGTGGGCGAGTGTGTCCTGATCATCGAGCTCTCGCGCCACGGTGATCGCCTTCGTCGCCCATGCCTCGGCCTCATCGGCTTGCTGGGCAAGCATGAAGACCTGCGCCAGGTTGCTGTAGGCCATCGCCAGTTCTTTCGATCGACGGACCGAGGTGAGTACCTCGACCGCAGCCAAGCCGGCTTCCACAGCTTTCTCGCTGTGTCCCAGCCACCAGTGCAGTCGGGAGATCCATCGCAGCACATCCCCTTCTCGGATGGTGACGCCGAGCTCTCGCCACAGCGCGAGCGCCCGTTCAGCCGCCGCCAGTGCTTTGACTGCTTCGTTCGTGAAGTAGCACTCGATGGCGTAGTCGGCAAACAGCTGTGCTCGGTCCTCGACGGAGAACTCGGTGGCATATTCGACGGCGATCTGGAAGTGGGCGAGGGCCTCCCGATGTGCTGCAGCAGCTGATGCTCGTCGCCCTGCCGCTGGGGCGTACCGGGCGATCGCAGCCCCGTCGGAGGCTTGGCGGGCATGGTGAACGATCCGGGCGATATCCGCGTTCCGGCTCGCAAGGACCTCGATCGCAAATACATTCAATGCTCGGCGCCGCGAAGGCGTCAGCGACCCCTCCATGGCACCGCGCACAAGCTCGTGGCGATACCACGCGGCTGTACCGTCGAACTCGATGAGTCCGCGCTGGCGGCATTCATCGAGCGCATCTGATCCGTACTCAGGAAACGCCTCGAGTAACCAGCGCTCGGTCTGACCCGGCACAACCGAGACCAAGTCGGCTACTGCCCGGCCGGTCGCTGACAAACGTGAGGCTCGGGTTCGAACTGCGTCACGAACGTTGATGGGTACATCGCCACCGGGAGCCATCAGCGCCTCGGTAACGAGGAACGGGTTCCCCCGAGTCTTGATGAACAGACCTTCGACGGAGCCCGCGTATCCGGCTGCGGCCTCCTCAACCGCCGCCATCGACAGCGGCGCCAGATGGATTCGATGCACCGCGGAGGCCGGCAGGTCTCCGACGACGAGCATCAGGGGATGGTCGTCCGGCACTTCCTCGTCGCGATACGTGAGGATCAGCATCGCCGGGACTCGGTCAATGCGCCGACCCAGGAACTTGAGAACATCGAGGGTGGCTCCGTCGGCCCAATGGACATCCTCGACGATCACACCGGTCGGGCGACTTCCGTCGGCAAGCACATCGAGGACCGCGTCGAAGACTTTGCCACGCGTCCCTTCACCTACCGCGTCCTTCAGGACACCGTCCACTTGGATCGCTATGTCGTGGAATGGTCCGAGCGTCCGCGGGGTCGAGAGGTCGTCGCACACGCCCCACAGGATGCGGGCATCGTCACGGTGGTTGTGAGAAAACGATTGCACCAATCGGGTCTTGCCGATACCCGCTTCGCCACCGACGAGGACAACGGAGCCGGAACTACGCCCGGCGTCCTTGAGCGCGTTGTCCAGAACCTCAAGATCTGCCGCTCGTTCGAGAAGGTCCACATAGTGAGCGTACTGCGGTCTGCGCGGCGTGTCCCGGCAACGGACTGCTCGGGTTGCCAACGCCGCCAGCCGACCTCGACCGGTAGGTCGTCCGGAACGCCAACGTACCGCGTGCCTCTTCGAGTCGTGGAGCGATTGGCGCTGCACGTCCCGAGAGGATCGCTGCGGTGCCGATCACCGTGCTGACAGTGAGCCACCAATAGGCGCCCAACAGGTCCGTCAGATCCGAAATGGACCACTCCGTGTGGAGGCCTCCGAGGTTCTCATACCGCGGTGCGAGGCATCGACGATCGAGGCCTCCTCACCGTATCGGTGACGGTCAACGGCACCGCGAGACTGCGGCGGCGAAGCCTTCCGGGGAGCCGCAGTGACGCAAACAGCCGCTCAGTTGTTGCTTCACGCTGCCGGTCATGCTGGATGGACTCAATCACCTTGTCTTGCATGTAGTACATCTGAACTCTCCTTCGTTCTTATGTCTGCTCGAGAAGCTCATCGTCTCTCAAGAGCCACCGGTTCGCATCGGAACGAACCCCCCATATTGCGCCGGCGGTTACCCATGTTGGGATTCATCAGGTGCCCGGCTGAGGTGTGAACCGCACTCGTCGGGGACGGTGGAAGGTGATCCGCAGTCCTTGGACGGACGATTTCGGCACGGCAGCGCGCAGTGGAGCACCCGACACGACACAGACATCGACAGCCCGGCCCTACAGTCGGCGCTCGGCATAGGATTGAGCATGACCTCGACTCCCAGCGGAACCGTGACTTTTCTCTTCACCGACGTTGAAGGCAGCACGCGACGTTGGGAAGAGCATCAAGCCGCCATGAAGGACGCAATGGCGCGTCACGATGAGATTGTGCGAACGTCGATCGAGTCGGAAGGCGGTGCCGTGTTCACGACCGTTGGCGATGAGTTCTGTTCGGCATTCTCGTCCCCACACCGTGCTGTCGCTGCTGCACTCGAAACTCAGATGGCATTGAATGCCGAAGTGTGGGGCGAAGTCGCGCCGTTTCGCGTTCGGATGGCCCTCCACACGGGGAATGCTGACGAGCGGGATGGCGACTACTTCGGACCGCCCCTGAACCGTTGTGCCCGCCTCTTGTCGATCGGACACGGTGGCCAGATACTGACCTCGGCGACGACCGCCCAGCTTCTGCTCGCCGACTTGCCCGCGAAGGTTCATCTGGACGATTTGGGTGCACACGAGCTCAAGGACCTCGATCGACCCGAGCATGTCTTCCAGATCGTGCACCCGGATCTGCCCTCGGACTTCCCCCCCTTGCGTTCCAGCGGGCCGGTCCTGGCGACGGCAGAACTTCTGGCGGAAGGGCGGCGTGCGCATGGTGCCCAGCAGTGGGATCTGGCGTACAAGTCGCTGAGTGCGGCGGGTCTGGGCATCGAACTGGAATCCGAGGACCTCCAGCGCCTCGGCGAGACCGCCTACTGGACCGGGCGCGGCACCGAGGCGGTGGTAAACAAGGAGAAGGCGTTCGGGAAGCTGGTGCAGGAGGGCAAGACTCAGGCGGCCGCTCTCACGGCACTCGATCTCGCTTTCTTGTACAAGTTTCGTCTTTCGGATGCTGTCTCCAAGGCGTGGTTGGCGCGGGCCGAAAGACTTGTTGCTGAAGCGATTGGCACAGAAGCCTACGGGTATCTCCTGCGGTGGAAGAGCGTGTATGCATTCGAATCCGAGGGCGACCCGGAGAAAGCCCTCTCGCTGGCAGATGAGGTCATCGCGTGTGGAATCGAACTCGGGAATCGCAGCATCGAAGCCCTCGGTCTCATGGACAAGGGTCGCTTTCTCGTGGCAATGGGCCTCGTTGATGAAGGGATGGCTCTCGTCGATGAGTCGATGGTGGCTGCCGTCTCCGGGGAACTTGATCCTGATGCCACCGGCCGTAACTACTGCAACATGCTGGCGGTGTGTGACCAGGTCGCCGATTACCAAAGGGCCGCCGAATGGAGCGACGCCGCCGAAGCGTGGTGCAGCCAACACTCGGATTCCGCATATCCGGGTATCTGCAGGATCTTCCGAGCTGAACTCAAATGGCTCCGAGGGGACTGGGACGCTGCCACCGGTGACCTTCACCGCGCGATCGAGGAGCTCACAGGTTTCACCCCCATTATCGGTGCGGCCTTCTATCAGATTGGCCAGGTCAAGCTTCGCAGCGGCGACCTTGAAGGCGCCGAGGAACTCTTTCGATCAGCCAACGAGCACGGATTCACACCGCTGCCCGGGATTGCGGCACTCCGGTTGGCCGAGGGCAATGCCGAGGCTGCCGAGCAACTCCTCCTCGACGCAATCGTGCGCAATCCCTTGCCCCTCGATCGCGGCAAAGTACCTTCCGGTCTTGATCGATGCCGAACTGGCGCTCGGCAACCTGGCTGAATCCCGGACATTTCTAGCTGAGCTCGAGCAGAGTGCCGAACTGTGTCATTCATCCGCAATGCGGGCCGAAGCCGCAGACCGAAGGGCGGCTATCGCCACGTCGGAAGGGCACCCCGGCGAGGCACTTCAGGAGCTGCACGCAGCCATCGAGGGATGGACAGGCCTCCAGATGCCGTATGAAGCCGCACAATCGCGTTTGCGCCTAGGGGAGGCCCATCAAGCGTCCGGTAACCCGGCGGCCGCTTCAATGGAGATCGAAGCCGCCAACGCCACCCTGGCGCGACTCGGTGCCGCAGGCCTCACTTGACGATCCTGACTTCAGGTGATGCAACGATCACTTGACATCGCAGCCCCTGAAATCGCAGCATCTGTGGGCGGAGCAACCGTCCACGCTGCCGGGTGGGATACTTGACCTTGATGGAGGGTTTCCACGGTCAAGATACGCAGATACGCAGATAGCGATGCCATCCGCGTCGGCGTGTTGATCGCCGACACCTACGGAGGTTTCAATCTGCACGCGATGACACCCACCAAGCGTCAATCCATGCTGGGACCCTTCGCCCTAGCGGGTTCATCGATGCCAGAAGATCGGAAGGCGATCGCCGCCGCCATCTCGGCTCCATCAGTGTGGGTCGCCGAACACGACGACGAGATCATCGGTGTGTTGCGTGGCGGGAGGACGGATCGGCAAGGCCGCACCGTGCTTTCGAGCCTGTTCGTCAACGGCCAACACCATCGTCAAGGCGTTGGGCGGAAGCTCGTGGAGCGATTCGAGCAGGAGTACGCGGCGAAAGGGACCGAAGTGTTCAGACTGTCCGCCACATTGCATGCGGTCCCGTTCTACCTGAGCATGGGCTACAAGAGATCTACGGGAGAGCGAACCATGTCCAGCTTCGGTGAGCCTGGACTGATGTACCAGCCGATGGTGAAGACACTTCCGCAACAGGACTGACCACCTGTAGAGCAAGTAGCCCATCGGCGCTCGCGACTGAAGAGACGCCGCGACCTCCGCCCATATCGACATCTAGAGGCGGCCAGCACCGCCCGACCGGGGCGTGGAACAGCGGAGTTCGTCGTAGGGAAGAACGGGCTCATTCGGTTAGCCCGCGCCTATCAGTGGTGCGAGGACTATCCGAACCCCGGTATTCTCACCGCGGCAGCTCACCTCTCTAGCGCCTAGCACTATGAGGTATGGCATGGTGGGAGGGGCCTCAAGGCTCCGTCCACGCGCCGTGGGGTCTAGCTCCGAGGGGGGCGGGGATGAGCACGGATGTGGCGCTCATGTAGGCCCTGAACTCCTGGTCGTCACCCCAGCGCTTTGCCGCTCGGGCCTCCAGCATCGGTATCCCACTCACACGGGTGAGCAGCAGGATGACGAACACGGGTGAGATCAGAACGACCCAGCGCCAGCCGGACAATATGGGAACGGCCATGATCGCCATTCCGATCCAAAGGACGATTTCCCCGAAGTAGTTGGGGTGGCGAGACCATGCCCACAGGCCGGTGGTGATGAAGCGTCCCGCGTTCGCCGGGTCTTGTTTGAAGGCGGACTTCTGACGGTCGGCCAGCACTTCGATCGTGAAGCCCACGACCCAGATGACTATTCCGATCACGGCGACCCAACCGATCGGCTTGCGCTCGACGCTCGTGATGATCGCCAGCGCGGCGGCGATCGTAAGGAGCACCCAGAGCCCCTGCAGCGTCCAGGTCATGAAGAACCTCAGCGGGTCGACCTTGATGTCGTCGAAGCGCCCATCGCGGCCGTCGCGTCGAACCCGGCGGAAGAGGAACGAACCGAGTCGCAGTGCCCACACCGCAACCATCGCCGCGGCGATCGCGGCCCGCGCGTCGAGGTCGTCGCTGAGCAGGAGCGCGATGGTGGTCACGGCCAGGTACGCTGCGCTGCCGGTGAGATCGAAGTAGTGCTCGGTCTTCTTGCGGTTGGAGGGTATGAACACCACCCAGTTGATGGCGTAGGCAAGAACGGCGCCCAAAGCGAACACCGGTATCCAACCGACCGTGGTGCTTCCGTCGCTCCCGGCGAGGGCGACGAGCGCACCGATCACAACGGCGGCGCTGATTCCGATGACGGATCTGCGGATTTCGGGAGTCATGGCGCGCACGAAAGGACGCGACGCAGAGCGATGCGTTCATTGCTCCCGCATGGTGAGCGCGGACCGGTCGACGCGGAGGCGATGTATCCGCCGCGAGGCCTGGTTGGCCCTGGGTCGGTGAGCACGAAGCCGCCGATCCTCACACGGCGACCGGTGTCTCGAAGCCCTTGGGCTTGACGGCGAGTACCGACGCGTTGATGGTGCCGAGCACGCGTTCTGCCGTGTTGCCGATGAAGACGCCATTGAGGCCCGCTCTTGCCAGGGTCCCCATCACCAGGACGCCCGGCTGGGCTTCCTCGAGAACGCTGCGTATGGCGGTGGCGGGTTCACCCCGCTCGAGATGCTTCTCGATCGTGATTTCGACATCGGGTGTGAACCCCAGCAGACGCTTGAGGCCCATCTTCGCTATTTGGTACTCCTCGACGACCATGGCATCGACCTGATCGACCGGCGGCCGTATCCGGCCCCGTCGGAGGAGCGATTCGCCCGGCAGTGTCCATGCATGAACCACGTGCAGCGTGCCCCCACGCCTGGCCGCGAGAGATGCCGCGATCTCGAGCAGCATCACATCAAGTGAATCGCCATGGACCCCCTCGTCGAACGGACCGACGGCCACCGCCACATCGGGGCTCGCGCTCTCGCTCTCCGAACTCACCCACACGGGAACTGGGCACTTCCTGAGCAGGTGCATCGCCAGCGACGATCCGGCGAGCACGGGGAACCGTGCGACGGGGGCACTGCCGACCATGACCAGATCATGGCTCATGTTCGCCACCGCGCGGATCACCTCGACGAAGTCTCTGCCCGCAGAAACCACGACTTCCACCGGCACTGCTGCACCGTTGACGGTCCTCGCAGCGCCCGCGGCAGATTCCTCCAATTCCTCACGTTTCGCATCGAGGAGGAGGCTCCCAACGTCGTAGCTCTCGCCGTTCTGCGTCACGATGCTGCGACGTGTGCGCTCTGAATCTACGTGACCGAAGAGGGTGACGCGTCCGTCATTGCGACCGGCGAGGTCGACGGCCCGGGCGAGAAGTGACGGGAATCCCGGATCGTCGCCCGCCACAACCAGGATGCGCTTGAACCGCTTCATCTCCGACCCCCTGCATGCGATCGTTCGAAGGGGTCACCGCTCAACGCTCCTACGTCCAGATGACGCTCGAGCGGGTGAGCCGACTTCCGGCGCGTGTCGACTTCGTAGCGATTCCTCCGCCCCACCCGCGTATGAGAAAGGAATCCTGCGGCTTCGAGCTGGCCGATGATCCGCTGCGCTGCGCGCTCAGTGATTCCGGTTTGAGCGGCGATCTCGCGGATTCTGATCTCCGGACTCGCGGCGATGCACATCAGCACATGCCCGTGGTTGGTGAGAAGTGTGCAATCGTGACGTTCGGTCAGTTCCCTCATCTCAGTCTCCTAATACACGAGAGTGGATACACGAATTGTTTGACATCACTATATAACATGCGATAGGATTCATGCAAGAGTTTTCGTAAATCGGAAGGGAGGTCAGTGTGAGCCTGGATGTGATGAACCTGCTGCTGGTCCTCGTTGCCGCGCTCGCAGGCGGACGATTGGCACAGCGTCTCGGGTACCCGGCCACGTGGGACACCGATGTCGAGCGGGGCGCCGTGACCGAGGTCGAGTACACCGTAGCGTCACCGGAGAAGGTTCTTACGGCGCGGCGCTTCGCAGATCCGTCGGCTGCCGCTCGAGACCCTCGCCATCGCAATCCGGACACGAGACGGCGCCGTTGCCTTCACCCAGGAGAGGGCCCTCGCCGCAGATGACGATGTCGCGGCATTGGCTCGACCCAGCGAGTCCATTTCGGCGGACCACGACCCAATAGTCATCAACGACTGACAGCCAAGCCACTACAAGACCTCTCGAAACACCTCCAAGAAGCCATGCTGCCCATTCTTTCAATCGTCGCATATGTCGCCGTAATCCCCCTGGTGTGGGGTGCCGGCAGTCGGTTTCAGCGCGCCATCGTTCCGATCGCTGCGGTTCCGTATGTGTTCCAACTCGTCCTGGTGGCGGCGATCGCGCTTGATTGGCTGCCCGGGGGCTACGAGAGCATCAAATGGATCCCGTCCCTGGATGTCACCATCGGGCTGTCGACGAACGCCTTCGCACTGCTCCTGACGGCCGTCGTTTCGGGCATCGGTCTGCTGATCGTGGTGTACGCCGGCGGATATTTCGGCGACCCTTCCAAGAGAGCGCGATTCCTCGGCCACATGTCACTGTTCACGGCGGGCATGGTCGGCATCGTCGCATCGGACGAACTGCTCGGCCTGTTCGTGTTCTGGGAGATCACCACTGTGGCGTCGTACCTGCTGATCGGTTTCGACGACGAGAAGAGCGATGCCAGGGCCGCAGCGCTCCAGGCGGTTCTGGTCACCACGGCGGGCGGCCTGGCGATGCTCGCTGGATTCGTTCTCCTTGCCATGGCGTCCGGGACGACCCGCATCTCGGCCATCGTTGCCGACCCACCATCAGGGACGATGGTGTCTGTGGCTCTTGTCCTCGTGTTCCTCGGGGCCTTCACGAAGTCCGCCCAGTTCCCGTTTCACTTCTGGCTCCCAAGTGCGATGTCTGCGCCAACACCGGCTTCTGCGTACCTCCACTCGGCGACCATGGTCAAAGCAGGGGTCGTGCTCCTGCTCCTACTCGCGCCGGGTTTCGCGTCGACCCCGCTCTGGACATGGGTCGTGACCACCGTCGGTCTCGTCACGATGGTGCTCGGCGCGACCATCGCCCTCAAGCAGCGCGACCTCAAGCTGCTGCTTGCCTATGGGACCGTGAGCCAGCTCGGATTCATGACAGCGCTCATCGGCCTCGGATTCACCGCGGCGGCCCTGGCCGTTCTTGTGGGCCATTCACTGTTCAAAGCGGCGCTGTTCCTCATTGTCGGCATCGTCGAGAAGGCCACGGGGACGCGGAGGATCGGGGAGCTGTCCGGTGTCGGAGCCCACATGCCCGCCGTCGCAGCGGCTGGTGCGGTCGCTGCCGGGTCGATGGCGGGTCTCCCGCCCCTTCTCGGATTCGTGACGAAGGAAGCGGCGTTCGACGCGCTGATCGCAGCGAATGAGTGGGTTGTCCTGGCCGTCATCGCTGCGTCGTCTGCGCTCACGGTCGTGTACGCCGCCCGTTGGTGGCTCGGTGCGTTCGGCTTCAACAAGGGGATTGTCGCTGTGAAGGTCGCGAGCCCGAACGTCGTCATGACGGTGGCGCCGGTCGTGCTCGGCGCCCTGACCGTGGCGTTCGGCATCAACCCACAGCCGCTCGCATCCGCAGTGAAGGGCGCCGTCGGCCAGAGCGTCAAGCTCGTGCTGTGGCCGGGCTTCACTTCGGCCCTCGCCGTCTCGTCGTTCGTTCTGATTGCAGGGGTGTCGCTCTATTTCGCCCTGGCAACGGAGAGGGCACAGGGCTGGCAGCGGCGGCCCTCGAGCCTCCCAGCGATGGCTGATGTATACGCAAGAGGCCTGCGAGGTCTCGTTCGATCGGCCAATGCCGTTACCGGCGTCGTCCAGAATGGGTCGCTTCCCGTGTATCTCGCAGTGATCGTCGTTTCCGTCCTCGCGGTACCCGCGACGACGTGGCTCCTCGCGTGGGACCCCACGTTCTCACTGCCCTTGTGGAACCGGCCTAGTGAGATCGTCCTCGCGCTGGTGGCTGCCTCCGGCGCTGTTGCTGCGACCCGCGTGCAGCGGCGCATGGCAGCGGCCCTCATGATCGGTGTTGTCGGATACGCCGTCGCAGGGATCTATGTGATCTTCTCTGCGCCCGACCTCGCCCTGACCCAGCTTCTCATCGAGACACTCACGGTTGCACTGTTCGCCTTCGTCCTCGTCAAGCTGCCGAGAAGGTTCGGAGCAGAACCCCGCTCGATCACGCCACGCGCCAGGATCGCCGTGGCGCTGTTCGGCGGCGCCGTCATCACGTTCGCGGCACTCGCCACGTCCGCCGCCGTACCCGATCGGCTCATTGCCGAGGAGTACATCGCTGCGGCGCCTGATGCCGGCGGTAAGAACGTGGTGAACATCGTCCTTACGAACTTCCGCGCCCTCGACACCCTTGGTGAGATCACGGTGCTGGCCGCAGCCGGCCTCGGCATCGTGGCACTCATTCGACCATCGCGGTCGCGGCGAGACCGGAGCGGTGTGTCATGAGAATCCGCTTCTCACCGATCCTCGCAACCGGCACACAGACGATGGTTCCGACGCTGATGCTCTTCTCCGTGTACCTGCTCGTCGTAGGGCACGACGTACCCGGTGGTGGATTCGCCGGCGGCCTGATCGCTTCGTCGGCGCTCCTCCTGGTGTTTCTCGCGTTCGGTCGGAGGGGCGTGCGCCGCGCCTTTCCGATCGATCCAGAGATGGCGATGGGTCTCGGTCTGATCCTCGCCATCTCGGCCGGCGCTATCGGCCTGGTGTTCGGAGACACGTTCCTGACCTATGTGTATGCACAGTGGAGTGCCCCGATCGTTGGCGACATCAAGGTGTCGACGTTGTTTCTGTTCGACATTGGCGTGTACTTCGTGGTGATCGGACTCGTGATGACCGCCATTCTCAGGCTCGGATCGGATTCCGCATGACCTGGACGATCGCCCTCACCGCCGGGATTATCTTCGCAGCCGGCACGTATCTCATCCTCCAGAGGATGCTGAGCCGCATCATCGTCGGCCTCGGCCTGATTGCCCACGCGGCCAATCTCGTCCTGCTTGGCTCAGGTGGGGCACCGGGCGCGCCACCCGTGCTCGAGAACCAGAGCGTCGGCCCGTACTCGGATCCCCTGGAACAGGCCCTCGTGTTGACGGCAATCGTGATCACCTTCGGCATCACGGCTTTCCTGCTTGCCCTGGCGTACCGATCGTGGACCGAGCAGGGTTCGGATGAGGTTGAGGACGACACGGAGGATCTGAGGATCGCTCGCAGACGGGAGGCTCAGCAGTGACGACGCTGGCAACGCTCCCCATTGTGATCCCCCTCCTTGCAGGCGCCCTGACCTTGGTGGTGGGGCGTCGCGTCGCCGTGCAGCGCGCCATCAGCCTGATTGCATGCAGCGCGTCGGTCGTTGTCGCAACGGCTCTGATCTTCGTCGTGGACCGTGAGGATGGTGTCACGGTCGCGGTTGGGGGATGGACGCCGCCGATCGGGATTCAACTCGTTGCGGATCGCTTCTCAGTGTTGCTCCTCCTCGTTTCGACTGTAGCGCTGGTCGCCGTTCTCGCGTATGCCGTGAGCCAGCGAGCAACCGACGAGGGGTTCCGGGGGTTCCACGCGGTGTACCAGATCCTCGGCGCAGGCGTCGCCCTGGCACTCCTGACCGGAGACCTGTTCACGCTGTTTGTCGCGTTCGAGATCATGTTGACCGCGAGTTACGTGCTTCTGACCCACGCAACCGACGGCACACAGACGAGGACGGCGATCAGCTACGTGGTCATCGGACTCGTCGCGTCCGCACTGTTCCTGATCACGATCGGCCTGATCTACGGTGTGGCGGGAAGCGTCAACCTCGCTGACCTCTCCGGCCGTCTGGACGCCGTGGACCCGGGCCTTCGGCGAGGCCTCGGATGGTTGCTGTTCATGGTGTTCGGGATCAAGGCGGCCATCTTCCCACTGTTCTTCTGGCTCCCGGACTCCTATCCCGTTGCGCCGACACCCGTCACGGCCCTATTCGCCGGCCTGCTGACCAAGATCGGGGTCTACGCCATCATCCGTACCCAGACTCTGCTATTCCCGAGCGACGGCCTGTCGCCGTTCATGCTCACCATCGCAGGCCTGACCATGATCGTGGGCGTGCTCGGCGCCATTGCGCAGACGGACATCAAGCGGATCCTGTCATTCCACATCGTGAGCCAGATCGGCTACATGATCATGGGTCTCGGGTTCGGGACCGCTGCGGGCGTCGCAGCGGCAATCGTATTCATCGTTCACCAGATCATCGTGAAGGCATCGCTCTTCCTCGTCGGAGGCCTCGTCGAGGAGTCCGAGGGCACTGGCGCGATCGACGCCGTGAACGGTGTCGCCCGTCGGTCGCCGATCATCGCTGCGCTGTTCCTCCCTGCGGCGCTCAGCCTTGCCGGATTTCCGCCATTCTCCGGCTTCGTGGGCAAGCTTGCGCTCGTGGAGGCCGGCTTCGCAGCGGAGGCATGGCTCATCGTTGGCGTGTCGCTCGTCGCAAGTATGCTCACGCTCTTCTCGATGACGAAGATCTGGGCGGGGGTGTTCTGGGGAGCACCGGATGCAAGCCGCCCACCGCGTGTGACGCCACGCGGCATGGCGACGGCAACCGCGACGCTCATCGCCGTCAGCCTCGTGATTGCCATCGGCGCCGAGCCGCTCGTGGCGTATGCCGAGCGCGGCAGCGGACGATCTGCTGGCCGGGCCTGTTGCCGCAGTGATGGTGGGAGGCATGAACCCATGACCGTTGCCATCACCATCTCAGCGTTTCTCCTCGGGCTTGCCGCCCTTGCGGCCCTCGTGCGGGTTGTGAGCGGACCATCGGTGGCGGATCGTATGGTCGCCCTCGACACGCTGCTCTTCGCAGGCGCTGGGGGACTTGGCCTCTACATCGTGGCGACCGGAGACACCACGTATTTGTCCGTTCTCGTTGTGATCGTGCTGACAGCGTTCATCAGCACCGTGATCGTGGCCAGGTACATCGAGGAGGAGACGAGGCGATGATCATCGATGTGATCGGGGGTGGGCTCCTTCTCGCCGGCTCGGCCCTGATAGCGCTCGGCGCGATCGGCCTGGTTCGTTTCCCTGATGTGTTCACGCGCATGCACGCTGCTACGAAGGCCGCCACCGTCGGAGTCATCGCCACCACGACCGCAGCGAGCATCGAGGCCGGTGCGCTGGGCGGTGCGCTGATCCTGCTGATCGTGGTCGCTCTTCTGTTCCTCTCGGGTCCTCTGGGAATGAGCCTCCTTGCCCGCGCCGCCTATCACGATCCCGAGACGCCGCGAGCCCCGGCGACCGTTGATCTCGCCATCGAGCCCCCACTCTCAGAATCGACACCGGCAAGGCGCGTCCGCGGCAGGAGCTCGCTGCTCGCGCTCGGGCTACTGGCCGTATGGGTCGCGGCGTTCGGTTCGGTGGCTCCGAATGTGGTGGTGGGCGGCGTGGCGGTGGCCATCGGTATCACATACGGTTTTCGGACCGTGGCCCCGAGATGGCCTGGCGCTCTGCTGCATCCCGTGGCTGCAGCGCGTTTCGCGGTCTACTTCATCGGTCGGATGGCGGTCTCGACCCGGGACGTGATATTCGCTCTCCGCCTCCGTCCCGATCAGATCCGCCCTGCGGTGTTGGAGGTGCCCATGAAGGCACGAACCCGCAGCGAGGTCACGCTCCTCATGAACTCGCTGTCGTTCACCCCGGGCACCGTCGCCCTCGAAGTGCACGATCGCTGTCTGTACGCTCACGTTCTTGACGTGCGAGACCCCAATGCCGCGGTCCGGGACATCGTCGCGATGGAAGCGCGAATCATGGCGCTGTTCGGCGACGATCCGGCAGCCGACACGCTCGACGGGCCTCGGTAGCGCGATTCACGTTTCTGATAACGTATGATGTCGCCATGGCTGGAACGCACGGCTGGACCTTCCTCACGAACCACGCCCATGTGCTGCTTTGCATCGCCGAGAACCCGGATGTGCGCTTGCGTGATGTGGCAGAACAGGTTGCGATCACCGAGCGCGCAGCACAGCGGATTGTCGCCGAGCTCGAGAAGGCCGGCTACCTTTCGCATGAACGAATCGGCAGGCGGAATCGCTACCAGGTCCATGCCGAATTGCCGTTGCGTCACACGTTGGAGAACCACCTCGAGATAGGCGCTCTTCTCGGGGCACTGACCGAGCGCTCCTAGCAACGCCGCGCCTCCCACTCGGAGCGGAGGATGCTGAAGAGGGTGCGGTCGTGGCACGCCCCGTCGCGGAACTCCGCCTCCCTCACGATGACGAGCTCGGTGTCCCTGCTCGGACGATCAGCCGGATCCTTCGACGGCACGAGATGCCGTATCTGTTTGAGTGTGACCCGCTCACGGGTGACGTGATCCGTGCCTCGAAGACGACGGCGGTGCGGTATGAGCGCGAGGACCCGGGTGAGTTGATCCATGTCGATGGCAAGAAGATCGGCCGGATCCCCGACGGTGGCGGCTGGAAAGCGTGGGGACGCCAGATGGGATCCACCTCGGCGAAGAAGAAGGCCCGGATCGGCTACGACTACATCCACTCAGCGGTCGACGATCACAGCCGGATGGCGTACTCAGATATCTGCGACGATGAGAAAGGCACAACTGCTGCCGGGTTCCTCTCCAGAGCCGCCGAATTCTTCGCCGCCCATGGGATCGAACAGATCCGCGCTGTGATGACCGACAACCACCGGTCCTACACCCAAAGCGGGGCTGTGGCTGAAGTCCTCGCCGATATCGGGGCCGACCACATCACGATCCGCCCCCACTGCCCCTGGCAGAACGGAAAGGTCGAGCGATTCAACCGGACCCTCCAAACCGAATGGACCTACCGGCAAGTCTTCACCACCAACGACGAACGATCCCAAGCTCTGCAACCATGGCTCAAGTACTACAACCGTCAACGCAACCACACCGCCATCGGCGGGCCGTCCATCAGCCGAGTGACACCAACCTGATGGCCGGGTACACCTAGCCGCCCACGACCGGTCGCGGGATGCTCAGTGCACGGCGGAATTCCGTCGCCCGGACTTCGACGAACTCGCCGCAATTCGAGACGCCCTCTAGACAGACCTCCGTCAGATCCCCGAACCTTCACGGAGTCCTTGGCCTCCGACCACGATCACATTGATCAGTCACGAGTCGTTGCCGATGCCCTCGACTCTGGGATGCAGAGCTTGTCGGGACCGTATCGAATGGTCGGACGCCCGGGTGCTCACCGCCCGATAGTTAGGGTGAGGAGATGACACGATCCCGTACCCTGGCCGTACCGTATCTGTTCGGTGCTGCACTCTTTGGGGTTCCGGGCGCTCTTCTTGTCGGTGGGGTGATGCTCAACAACACCGTGTCCGTGGTTGATGCGTGCCAGGGGGTCTATTGGTGTGGCTACAACGCCTACGGTCTTCTCGGTGTGATCCCCCTTGGCATCGCCTTGTGGTTCGGAGATCGTGGGCTCGCCTACTGGCGAACGGACGAATAGGGCGTCGGATCGCCTCGTTGCCCGCCGCCACATGAACATCGGCGTGCGTGCCCGCACCACCAACGACATCATGCCCCCCAGCCGGCTATGAGCGGTGGCGACTCCGCTGAACGGACGGGAGATGTCCGCCGCAGTCGCGGTGCCTCGCCGAACGGAACACACACGAAGACGCGACGCTGCATAATGGAGCGCAGTCATGGACGCAGCCCTTCTCGCAACCGCATTCCTCCTCGGCTTTGCCGCGAAGCGACTCGGCCTGCCCCCACTCGTCGGCTACCTCGCCGCGGGATTCGTCCTCCACTCCTTCGGATACGAGGTCACCGAAGCGATCGAGGTCGTCTCCGAAGTCGGGATTCTCCTCCTCCTCTTTGGCATCGGGTTGAAGCTCCGTCCGAAGACGCTTGCCCGCCCATCGGTCTGGGCGACGGCCACCGTGTTTGCTGCCGCAGCGACCGGAATCGTGGGTTCGCTGCTGCTGGCGATAGGAGCGCTGGGGATTCCGCTCGCGCGTGATCTCGATCCGGGGTCGGCAGCCCTGGTCGCCTTCGCCCTCTCATTCTCGAGCACGGTATTCGCCGTCCAGGCGCTCGAGCGCACCAACGAATCTGACTCACTGGCGGGGCGCACCGCCGTTGGTGCCCTGATCCTGCAGGACATCTTCGCCGTCGCGTTCCTGGTCTTGGCCGAGGGAACGTGGCCATCACCGTGGGCACTTCTCGTCATCCCGGCATTCGTTCTGCTCCGCCCGATCGCCGGTTGGTTCCTAGACCACAGCGGACACGGCGAGGTCCTGGTGTTGTTCGGCTTCACGCTCGCCGTCGGAGTCGGCGCTGGGGTGTTCGAACTGCTCGATCTGAAACCCGAACTCGGAGCCCTTGTTGCGGGCCTGCTGCTGTCCGGCCATCCACGATCGGGAGAGATGGCCGACCGCCTCCTGAGCTTCAAGGACCTCTTCCTCGTCGGCTTCTTCCTCTCGATCGGGCTGGCGGGCTCTCCCTCCGCGGCCGCGTGGGGGATCGGCCTGGTGATCGTCCTGCTGCTCCCGGCGAAGACGTTCGGTTTCCTCTGGCTGTTCACCAGGTTCCGTCTGAGAGCGCGCACGTCGCTTCACGCGTCTCTGACACTCTCGACATTCAGCGAATTCGGTCTGATCGTCGGAGCAGCGGCGCTGGCCGAGGGGTTGGTCGATCAAGTCTGGGTGTCGACGGTCGCCGTTGCCGTCGCGGGTTCGTTCGTCGTTGCGTCGGTCGCCGACTCTCATCGTTACGAGTTCTATGACCACTGGCTCGGTTGGCTCAAGAGGCTCGAACGGCAGCCAACGTTGGCAGAGGATTCGATCGTGGACTGCGGCGATGCCAGGGTCATCGTGTTCGGCATGGGCAGGGTGGGCACCGGTGCCTACGACGAGATCGTGGAACGGCGGGGAGCAGTCGCCGTCGGCGTCGACCGTGATGCAGACCGGGTGGCGATGCACCAGCAGAATGGGAGGAATGTGGTGCGAGGTAACGCTCTCGATCGGGACTACTGGGAGCGCGTCCGCTTCCACCCCGAGGTCGAACTCGTCATTGCCGCGATGAGCAACCACGGCGCGAACCTGGAGTGTGTCCATCGCATTCGGGAGTTCCTGCCCGACGCTCGTATTGCTGCGATCGCGAGATACTCGGACCAGATTGCCGAGTTGCGCGCCGCGGGCGTCGCCGTCGCCCGCAATCTGTACGAAGAAGCCGGACAGGCCCTCGCTGACGATGCAGCGACCGACGTTCTCGGCCCGGAGGAAGCACCCAATGAGTGAGCGGGCTGAACGCCGACCGCCGCTGTGTGCCCGGCACGAGCCGCCGCCGTTCCGTCACGTGGCGGTGGTCGGTGTCGAACGCATGAGTGACTACCTCGTTCGCGTGATCCTTGGCGGTCCCGATCTCGACCGCCACATGCGTGGATGATCGCGGGCGAGTTCGATATCCGAATCGGTCAGGAGTTCGGTCTGATCGTGAGATCCGAAACATCGATCCGAGCGATTGCGGTCGTGGAGTGAGTTTGTTCAGGTCTCCCGTCAGACCTTGCGTGGGACCGCTCGCGTCAGCGTGAGTACCGCCTTCATACATTTGTGGCCGAAGTCGGCGGTCGGGTCGAACATGAGCGGGCAGCCGCCGTCGATCACGTTGATGCCTTGTTCTCTGCCGTAGGCGGCTGCACTTTCCGACACGCTCCCGGGTCCGGGTCCGCGATGCATCCACACGTGTTGGATTCCGAGTGCGGCACATTCGCGCATGGTGGCATCCGCGGTCTCGGGTCGCGTTCCGATTACCACTGCCTCGACCCCCTCGGGGACGGATTGCAGGTCGTGGTAGCACCGGTCACCCTCGACCTCGTCTGCATTCGGGTTGATCGCGAACACTTCGTAGCCACGTGCTCTCAATCGTTGATAGACGACGTTGCTGCCGTGTCCTTTGGGGTTGCGGGATACACCGGTGACCGCGATGCGTTTCTTGGCCAGGAACTCGGTGGTGGCCTCCTTGATGGTCTGCATGTTGTCCTCCTCGTCGCGGTCGGGGTCAGCGTTCTGGTTCAGGCAAGATCCGCCCCGGGAGAAGGCACCGGCCCTTCACCCCCGACAATGGTTGCCATCAACTTCGCGCCTGACTGTAGCCGCCGGGCCTATGGGGATATGCTGCCGCGGAGCCGCCGGTCGATGCCGAGACAGCCAATCGGCCACACCGCTTCCGATTGGCGCGGCGGTGCCTCACCGGCAAGTTCCTCTCCTGGTACTCAGTGCTTCGCGGCGAGGAGCTGGTCGACGTAGATCGACTTCATCTGCCGGCTGGCGAGCGTCTGCTTGACCGGGGGGGCCTTCAAGATGACGCCGAGGATTGCTGCCATTGCCCGGTGACTGGCGAGGGCATGGTTGTCGAAGATCAGGTTCTGCAACTTGCCGCGCTCGATGGCCATCATCACGGCCCGTCGCGTCGAGTCGACTGGGGTGATCACCCTCTCTGGGCGGGCGACGAGTCGGATGCCGTCACGATCACAGTTGCGCACGCACACCCCGCAGCCGAGGCAGAGGCGCTCGTCGACCTTCGCTCGTTTCTTCTTCGGACGGCGCGGGTCGTTGGCCGAGGTCAAGCTCATCGCCTCCACCGGACAGACGTTGACGCACTTTCCGCAGCCGTTGCACGGCTCCGCGTCGACCTCCGGGAGGTAATTCGAGGTATGGATTGGATTCAGGATGCCGAAACGGCGCGCCGCTATCATCGCCTCGCAACAGCAGCCGCAGCAGTTGCAGATGAAGTTCGGGCCTCGCTGGATGTTCTCGCCGAACTGGACCAGATTCCCTTCCTGCGCTTCGGCAAGCAGGTCGAGCCCCTCCTCGGCATCGACGTCGCGGGCGAAGCCGTGTTTGATCAACGAAGCGGCCGTGTTGTTGAAGGTCATGCAGATCTGGCGCGGCGCGTCACAGCCGCGACCGACGTGGTCCATCTTGTGGCGGCAGTAGCAGATCCCCACCCCACGGTGTGAGGCGCTGCGGACGACTTCGCTGGCTCGCTCGTAGCCCAATACCTGGATCCCGTTGTCGATCGGCAGGACCGCCTCGTGCACGAACACTCTGCCGAGCTGCGTCTGGCCCTCGGCGAACAGCGCCTTGATGAAGTCCTCCTCCACGTTGAGGTACTGGTAGAACAACTCGGCGAGCACCTCCTGGTCGAGATCGCCACGCACGCGCATGAGGGAGAATTCGAAGAACCCAGCCATTGGTGGCGGCAGCACGAAGGTTCGCGTGCCATTGGCGGATTCCATGTCGAGCAGGATGGCGCGCCCCGCCAGTTCTTCGAGAATCGCCGTCGCCGCGGCCGGCGTCGTCTTCCAGACGCGGGCCGCTCGCTCGGCCGTGAACGGTCGAATCGGGAGGAGCGCCACGAGCCCGGCCTCACGCTCACTGAACAGCATCTTCAGGATGGCATAGAGCACGTCGGAGGGCGGCGCGCCCTGCGGGAAACGGTTCAGGCGATCGACGAGCTGCTCGTAGCCCGCTCTCACCGTCTGATGAGCCATGCGTAGCCTTCCCTCGCGTCGGGGAGTCCAGTTTCCCCGATTCTCGCTCAGCCGTCTAATCCAGATTCGGAGGCGCGCCCACTCGTGCGAAGAGTGCGACGAGAGGCCCGGGTCCTTCAAGCGGCGACGCACTCACGAGTTGAGGCGGCACCGGACAGGGGCCGCTGTGGAAGTGCTCGTCGCGACGCCTTTGACCGGTAGCGTCGCTCTGGAACTCGCCGATGGTCCGAGCCCGACGCGTTGATCAAAGAGCGTCGAGACCCGCCGTGCGCACTGGGGCAAGATCTCCCGGACCAGCGCCTTGAGAGAAGAATCTCGCCTGGCACCGTCCGGAGCAATTCGGAGACAGGCTTGGATCTTCTCACCGGATCGCCCATCATGCCGATCAGGCGCCCCGTGATCGGCGACGCAGCCGGTGTGGACGGGTTCAATCCTCGACGGAGTCGAGGATTCGGTCCCATGCTCCCGTGTCCGGATCGAACGACCAGACGGCGCCCTCCGAATTCACCCACCATTCCCCGTAGATCCGATGGATCAGGAGCACGCGATCGTTGATTGGATCGTCAACGATTGCGCCGAACGCAGCGATGTCCGAACCCGTTGCCCCAGCCGTGTCGAAGCAGTCCCAGCTCAACGTCGACGTGTTGAAACCGCAGAGCGACATTCCGGTCGGCCCGTGGGTCGTCACGTAGACCGTTCCATTCGCGGGGCCGTATTGCGCTCCTGGCCAGCCGAGATCGACGTTCGGAGTCTCGGTGAAGATCTTGGTCGTTTCGCCGGTTCCGGGATCCACCAGCCCGGTCATGCCCGGGGCCACGAAGAGGAATCGGTCGATCGCCACCACGTAGCCCAGCAACTCCCTCCCCTCCCACGCACTGCTGAACGGTGGATCGCCGACTTCGGTCCACGCGTCTGCCTCGACGTCGTACGCCCACAGCGACCCGTCGATGGTCGTCACGACCAGCCCCGACGGCGGGTGATAGACGACACCCAGAGACAGAACGTCACGGAAACCTTCGTGACTGCGGAACTCCCAGACATTCTCGTCGCTGTCATAGACCGCCAACTTGTCGGAGTACCCCAAGCCGATCGTCAGCGCCGAGTCGGCGTCATACACGAATCCCTGGTAGATGGATTCCCGTGCGGTGCTCGTCCACGGGTCTCCTTCTGGCGTCAGCGCCGACCACGTGTTCGTGCAAACGTCGAACGCCCAGGTGCCCCCTGACTTGTCAACGAACAGCACATTGCCCGTTGCGGAATCGAAGACGCCTGAGAGCAGTCCCGCCCATCCGGTGGCCGGACGACTCTGGAGGACGCTCGCATCGCCTTCGCTCGTCGTCGGACAACCGACCGTTGCGGGCTCCTCACCTGCGACCGTCTCCGCAAGGATTGGATTCCACGCGCCCGCCGGTTCGGCCGTCTCCGCCGGCCGCTGGCCGAGCGTGGGAGCGTTGAAGACAACCGTTTCCGTACCGTCGAATCCGGCCACACCATCCGCCGTCGGCATCCAGAGCATGCCGTTCGGGTCGACAGCTGCCGGGTGCCGGTCGGCCGTGTCGGGATAGGCGGTCCACGACGATCCGTCGAAACGGGAGAGCCCCCGTCGGAGCTGGCCCATACGACCCCGTCACCTGCGCCGGTGACGAAGCTGAGGTTGTCGAGGAGCCCGTCCTCCGTGGTGTACAGCCTCCAAGTCGATCCGTCGAAGTGTGCGACCCCCACTGCCGAGGGGTCGGCAACGGTTCCGGTGGGTCCGACCCAGACTCCCCCGGCCGGGTCAACGATGAGCGATGCACCGTACCCTCTGATCCCTCTCAGCTCATCATGCGCTATCCACGTCTCGCCGTCGAACTCATAGATGATTCGCGTGGGATCATCCGGCTCGGTGACCCCCGCAATCACCCACACGGTCCCGTCGGGTGCGACCGCGAGATTGAACGGCTCGACAGACTGCTCGGGTGAGGGAAGAGTGAGGGTTTCCCACGTTGAACCGTCGAAGCGGCCGATCGCGGACATCCCGATCACGGACCACACGTTGCCGTCGGCATCGAAGCCCTCAGGGCCCCACGGTGGGTTCGTCCTGTCGAATTCGAAGAGGGACCACTCTCCGTCGAACCGCGCCATCCATCCGGAGTTGCCCATCCATATGTCACCGTTGGGCGCCTCGCCGATCTGCCAGGCTGCAACGAGCGGCAAGGCGTCATCGGTGTGAACGGTCGCCTCGCCGTTGGCCTTGTCCCACCGGATGGCCCCACCCCGGATTGCCGCCCATACCGCATCATCCGTTGCGACCACAGAAGAGAAGGCCTGTACTCCGACGGTGTCTCCCAGCGGGGTGGCCGGTCCTGCTTGCGTAGGAGTGGGGGCAACGGGGGTTGTTGGTGCCGTTGCGACTGTCGTCGTTGGGATCGTCACCGCGGCGTCCGGTTCACCGTTGCTCAACGCCCCGTAGAGCAGCGGAACCGCTCCGAGCACGACCAGAACCGCCACGACACCCGCACCGAATGCCCAGGCAGGATGGAGACGGCGAGTCGATCGCGTCTCAGGCACATTTCCCATCGAGACGGCGGCAATCACATCTTCCACATCGATCCGCTCAATCGTCGACTCGATGTAGTCGCGAAGCTCCGTGTGTAGATCACGCATCGATCGTCACCTCCAACTCGTGCCTAAGTCGCGTGAGGCCGCGCTCCAGATGCGTACGGATCGTCGAACGAGACCGTCCGGTGAGCGCAGCAACCTCTTCCTCGGTCCACCCCAACCCGTGCACCAGGACCACCGAGGTCCGCTGGCTTCGGGTCAACTGCTTCAACGCCTTCGGCAGCTTCGGCTCGACCTCAGGGATCACGGACCGCTCGGGCGGTGGGAAACACACCCTGGGCCGGTGGTACCAACGTGCTTTGCTCTGGCCGACGCGATACAGATACCCGACCGGATTGTCCATTGCCTGGATCCGGGTCCAATTCTCCCAGGCATACGCCAGCGCCTCAGCAGTGACATCGGCGCCGACCTCCGGTCCGTACGCCGCGTAGAACGCATATGACAAACGGGGCTCGGCTTCCTTGACGAACCGGGAGAACTCTCGGGAGGGGGTCTGCTGCGGCTCTCGCATATCGAGCTCCCAAAATGGACTGCTACCCGAATAGACCGTTGAGGCGACGATCTTGGCGACACACAACCTGCAACCACCACAATTGACAACATATCCCCCCGCTGCCAGAGCACAAAGACCAACTCGGCGAGCACGCAACGAGGCACGGACATCGGCATAGGCGCTTCCCCACCAGCGGACACATCCGTCAGAAGGTGTCGCGAAGCCCAGGGGCGCCGAGAACGGGCGACCCCCTGACGCCTTCCCTGCGAAGCGTCGCTTGGGCAACGGCAGGCGACCCGATCCCTTCGCGAAGGCACAACAGTGACGCGAGAGCAGCGGCGGACCTGACCACGCCCCGGTCGGAACCGCGGCAACCCAGACTTCAACAGCGTCTCGACACGCATGGAAGATCACATCCTCAGCCGCCCGGCCGGTTATGGGCGGATCATGAGCCAGAGCGGCAGATTCAGGCCGGTGGCGACGATCCGCTCGACGACGTCGAAGCCGAGGTGTTCGTAGTAGGCGACATTGCCTTCGGTTTCCGTCTCCAAGTAGACGGGCGTCTTGTCCCGGTCTGCCCTCGCCATGCCCGCTCGTACCAGCGCAGAGCCGAATCCCGCTCCCTGGTGTTCAGGTTCGACGCCGATGGCCTCCAGATACCAGTGCGGCCTCGGCATGAGTTCTTTTCTGCGCTGATCCCCCTGACGAAGCAGGGCGATCATGCGACGGCGATCCTGAGTGGGCAGCGCCATCACAAAGCGAGGCATAGACATGCCCGATCTCACCATCGGCCACCAGCCGAGTTCCTTGCCTGGTGGCAGCCAGACGGCAACCGCCTCCAGTCCCGGTGTCGTCTCTACCACCCCACGTGCCGCTGCAGTCGTCTTGACCAATCCGGTGAACATCTGGGCGAGCCTGGCCTGCCGTGTCTGAGGATCCGACATCAGAACCGACCAGAGAGGATCATCCAGGAACGCACGACCGAGCACCCCACCTGCCGCCAAGTAGTCGTTGGGAAGCAACGGGATGACTCCACGGGGCTGAGGACCGACCACAGGCACCATGGTAGGTGGAGCCGCCCACTTCACCACACACGTGGGCAGCACACGATGGTCGTGTCAGGTCATGGGTGCCGTCGATTCTGGTGATCCGTCGCTGCTGCCCTGCGCCGGGGGCGGAACACTCGGCCAACGGGTCAGCATCGTTTCCAGGGCGGTGGCGATGCTGACGATCCGGTTGACGTCGACCTTGTCGGGTGTGTCATGCTCTGTGTGGAACAGAACAGCGAGCATCTCCTGGACGCGGTCGGTGGTTAGAGCGAGAGCGGCTCTGCCCTGCATCGCAAAGATCGCATGGTCACTCTGGTACCACTGTGGACCTTCGGTGATGTCCTCGCATGTGGCGAAAGTCCGCCTCGCATGCTCTGCGATCTCGTTGTTGACGTTGTACAACGAGAACGCGGAGCCGCCCTCGCGGTATCCGATCCCGTCGATATTGATCATCAACTCCACGTTGTCGAGCTTGTCTCGATTCGATTCGAGCCAGGCGACCTCTCCCGGTGCCGCGTAGTGGTCTTCGCCGTTGACAACCAGAAGCTCAACACCAATCGGTAGAGGGTGATGTCTACCAGGTGTGAGCAAGTCGGCGAGGAGGAGCAATACGACGACCCCGGCGGCATTGTCGACTGCGCCGGGCGTGCCGGGCTTGGTATCGACGTGGGCGACCACTGTCACGCGACGATTCTGAGGCCCCCGGACAGCAATGATGTTTCGGGCTCCCGACGGCTTGCGCTCCGACCGGATCTCGACCGACGCCATCGATCCTTCACCGTTGAGCAGAAGCGCCGAATCGGCGGGACGCACGTTCGCCGTCGGGATCGTGAAGTCGCCATCTTCGATGAGCGGGAACGGGTCGAGAGCCCCACATAGGTCCGGGTACAAACCAGTGACTGCAATGACGGCTGCGGGTTGGGACCGCTCGAGTGAAGCGACGATCGCCATGTGCTCTTCAGACCCATAGAACGGAAATGCCTTTGGCGTCAAAGGCTCCGATGCGAGATCATCGGCAAGCACCACGATCGAACCAGCCAGGTCCGTGCCCTCCAACTCCCCGACAGATCGGAGAACACGAAGCGGACCGCGAGCCACAACACCGAGACCATAGGGGCTCGGTGTCAACTCGAGAGTCGAGCCACCGACTGTGATTGAACCACCACCGGTCTCCCAGTCGAGACACGCGAACTCCTGGGCCTGAACCCTCCACGATGACCGAACGAACTCTGCGGCCACATACTCGGTTGCGACATGATTCCCTCGACTGCCCGGCCTGCGGTCAGGCTGCATGGCACACAATGCATCCAGGTGTTCTCGTGCGGAACGACTTGCTCTCGAGTCCACGTCACTGCCTATCGTTCGTTCATCCAGTCTTGGCCATCGGCGACACCATGGTATCTGGGCAATTCGACCCGCCCATGTCGGCACAGTTGGGCGCCGCAATGACAAGAGCGACGGCCAATCGCAGCCTGCACCGATTCATCGCTACATCTCCAGAGTGCGTGATGCCAGATTCGGGCTAGCTGCGAGAGACGGCGGCGAAGCCACCAATCCACAACGAGCCGCAATCGCCCTCAGGCCGCTCCTGCACTGCCGCGAACTCGGCAGGAACGTCCAGGGCAAATCCCGTCCACGCACAACGCCGGAATGGCCTCCCTACTGCGAACCTTCGGCCCTCTCGCGAAGCCCGAGCAGCATCTTGCGTTCCATGATCCAGGATGCCGGGATCAGGAGGACGTTGACCCCGAGACGTGCGAGCGGGGGTGATTGCCGGGTGTCCATACGGGTGCGGCTGAGCAGACGAGTTCCGTCGCCGAGTGGTTCGAGAATCCAGGTCCATGCCCAGGTACCGTCGTCGCTGAGCGTGCCCAGCACCCGGTCTGGTTCGACAATCCTGACCCGCAGCCCGGTGCCGTCGTTGGCGACCGGAATGACGTCGCCCACGCTGAGATCCTGAAACTCGGGAACGATCCGATGAGAGCTGTGCATGTCGAGCCCGGCGAGCCGGTCGAGCACGTCATAGGAGTACCCACCAGCCCGACCGGTCCCGATCTGAACAAGCCACGGCCACACCGCTCGTGGTGGTGCGGAGATCGTGATGGCACGGGTGGCCACGAGATCGGCATGGGGCAGGAGATCATCGCCAGGGAGACAACGTCCCGCCTCTTCTGGTGACGACCCCCAGTCGAGCATCGGCCGCCTCGCAAGCACAGTGGCCGCGGCAACGGCCCCAAGGCCCAGGAATCCCCCCAGCACGTGACTGTGCTTGAGTCGCACCAATGCAGCATACGCCGTCGATCTGAGCGCCGGATTGCCCAATGTGACCTACTCAGGCGCCAAACGGTGACCCGCCCATACCGAAGGCACGTATGGGTGGCCCGTCGGTGCCCCCCGGGAACAGGATCAGCGTCTTGGAAGTACACTCGTTGCATGGCTTCTGAGTCGGTCACGGTTCGGCCTGCTGCCGCCACAATCGATGAAGGTCTGTTGTTTGCCCGGTATCTCAACGTGGCTGCCGACGGAGCATTTCGAGCGCTGCTGGGCAGGGACTACGACCGGGTGATCGGGGAGGCGTACCTGAGTCCCGGCCACGACCTGTCCTATGAGACTGCCGTGTTTGCCGAACGGTCAGGTCGGATCGCTGGAATGGCGTCGGGGTACACATCACAGCAGCATGAGCAGTCATCGGACGAACCCCTGCGTCGGGCTGCCGGGTTTCGGATGGTGCGAATGGCTGCTTTCTCAGTGCTCGGACGTGGCATGAAGCGGTTCATCAAGACGGTCCCGGAAGGCGACTACTACCTCCTAGCCGTCGCAGTGGACGACCAGTACCGCGGTTCCGGTATCGGTTCGACGCTCCTCGACTACTCCGAAGTGACCGGCCGAGCTGCGGGGTGCGCCCGCATCGTTCTCGATGTTGCAGGCAAGAACACGGGTGCCCGTCAGCTCTACGAGCGCCGCGGGATGGAAGTTGAGGCCACGTCGCCGTCGATCCTCCTTGTCCCCAACACCCGCGCCAACCGGATGATCAAGCCCCTCTGACCAAATCCATCCCTATCCGATGCCGTCACGTGCGGGTCAGTGGTCGCTTCGAACGGTTTCACATCCGATGTCGACTTGGACGATCTCCTTCATCTCCGGAGGAATCCACGGTACGTTGGCCAGAGCGATGCGCTCCACCGTCCCGTCGTACATGGCCTGGAACACCAGGCAGAACGAGTAGATCTCCTCTTGGACGGCGCCGACCGCCGCCCCCTCCGCCGTGGTCCACCACTGCTCGGGTCCGGTCACCGTCTCGGACGAAGCCACACGAGCTGCCAGAGCCGACTCTGCTGCAACGAGCCTGGTGAACAGTTCCATGCCGGTTCGATGTAGTTCGACCGCCTCCCCAGCTGGTTCGAGAGCTTCGAAGCCCTCGAGGGCAGTCTCATACGCAGCGATCCGCTGGTCCCAGTACGCCCGAACATCCTCCACGGTCGCGGTATTGGTGTTCCACTCAGCGTCCAATGCGTAGATGCGTTCCTCCATCGCCGCGCTCAGAGCCATCCCCTCTGTGTTGTACTCAGCAAGGCTGAGGCCTCCACCACCGCAGGAGACGAGGAGTAGGCCGACGATGACTGCAGCCATATTTCGTATCACAGCGTCATCGTACAGAGGCGAAACGTGGCTGGCGGCGACCCTGGATACCTGTTTGCCTTGTTGCAGCCGAAGCCGCAAGGGTTCCCTCGCTGACCGAGACCCGTGTCCAAGTCTCTTTGTCTGGCCATAGGTGTGCCGGCATGGGCGGGCGTTGATCGGGCGGTAGTGGGGTTCGGGTCCCTTCGGTCTCGGTAGCATGGAACTTGGGGAATCGGGTGCGATCAATGTCGAGATCCGATTAGGAACGAGCGATCGTGTAATCGCTCTGTACGAGAGTGAGGCAAGGATGGGGAGTCGGCCGGTTGAACCGGGTCTCGTGGACCCGAAGGTGAACATACGGATACTGCTCGCTGCGTTCTGGATAGGCCATTTCCTGCTGTGGACATTCGGTGACATGTTCACCCTGGCACAGGAGATGGGTGAGTCGACAACCAGTACGTTGATCCTCTTCGTGGCGCCGTCGACGGCGCTTGTGCAAGCTCTGATGATTGTCACGAGTTTGGTGGGGCGACCCGTGTACGCCCGGTGGGCCAACATGATCCTGGCTTCCGTGTACCTGCTGTTCAACATCGGATTCTTCGTCGACGCCACCCAGGGTTGGGAGTACTACCTGGGCATCGGCTATGTGCTGTTCAACGTGCTGATCTTCTGGCATGCCTACAGGTGGCCCACGAACGAGTAGAGCCCCCGCCCATATCCTGCTGGGTGCACGGCTGACGATCTGATCTGCCGTGCGCGTTGAGACGCCGTTGAAGTACGAGTCGCGGCGCATCCAACCGAAGGCGCGGTCAGATGGCAATCCGCGGCTGCTACCACGACGCTCCTGGCCCGAAGCGTCGTGATACAAGCAATCGACTACTCACTTCGGCGTCTGCAGGTCGACGAACGAGGACGCTGTGCCACCGTTCCGAGACGGACACCACCGTCGGTCATCGATGCTGTAGCCGGTGAGCGACGCCTCGGCTACGGAACGAAGGCGAAGGCGCCGGCGAAGTAGGGCAGCGTGATGCCGGATTCGAACTCCAACGTGTCAGGGTTGAATGAGAGCGCCTGGCTGTCAGTGGTATTGACAACCCAGATGGCGTCGCTCGTGACAAGTATCGGATAGGGAATCCCGGCCGCTCCGCTGCCGACATCGACCCGACCGACCTCATCGCCGGACACTGCATCGAACTTGATGAGGACCGCCTCGAGACCCTGGGTGGCCCACAGGTGGTCGAATGCCACCTCGACAACGACCTCGTCGTCTCCGGAACCACCAATCTCAAGCAGATCCAGAACGTCACCTGTTGCCGGATCTAGCTTGGCGATCGCGGAGACGGGTACGTTCGAACCATCGGGAGATCCGGGCTTCGTGCCACCGACCCACAGAGCACCAAGGCCAACAACCATCGAGTCGGCAATCACACCTGAGTCAACGTGATCTCCAACTGCCACCGTCACCGGATCGACCTTGCCGACAGTGGTGGAGGACTCGATGTCACCGCCGTGAACCCAGACATCACCGCCTGCCCCGGCTACGAGATCGTAGAACGTGCCCTGCGGAGGTAGCGCCGTTCCTCTGATGGTCATCCCGTCACGCTCGATACCGACCAGCTGCGAGTCTGCCCCGATGAGCCCGGCGATAACCCACGCCGCGTCGTCGGTGACCGACAGACCGGCGAACTGGCCCGGAAGAGCCACGGTGCCCTTCTCCTCACCAGATCGTGCATCTACGGCGGCCAGGGAGTTCTGGGCATCGGCGAACCAAAGACCGTCCTGCGCCACGATCAAGCCATAGGGGCTGTCATGACCCTCGACGAAGACTCCCTGGGTTTCGGCATCCAGGTCGACGATGTCGATTCCAACCCCGGTGGCTACGAAGATCTGCGTTCCATCGCTCTTCGATTCACTCCCGGAGCCTGTGCTCTCGGAATCACCACCCTCGGAGTCGGAGTCAACGGACTCCGACTCGGTGATATCCGATCCGCTATCGGAATCGGAAAGAGCATCGGTGGATCCGTCGCCGCCACACGCAGCGATGACGAGGATCAGTGCAGCCAACCCAACAATGTATCTCCTCATACGCTCGACCCTACGCGTGACCAGCCAAGCGTGCGGTCGGTATGGGTCGCGGCTTCACGAAACAAGGCTCCGCCCTGGTGCGGTGGGCAGCAGTCGAAGCCGTTGCGCGCTACCAAGGCGGCCCGCCGATCCGCGACGCCTACCGGCGGTTCGCTGAGACGAGAGGGAACAAGATCGCGAGCGTTGCTGCAGCCCGCAGACTCTTGACGCTGGTCTTCTACGGGCTGCGTGACGGACATATCCGCTGCCTCGACGAAGTGGCGGCGTGAACGGTTCGGGCACAGCCTTCGGATGCGAGCTCGCCTATCGGCATGACCCCACCTGGTGCGGGTCGAGCATGTGATTGAGCCCAGCCGAAACCGCTGTGGCCGCAACGCTCCACGCACACCACCCGCCTCCCGGCGGGTGTGGAGCGGATGGATGCCCAGGCACCGAACCGCCTCACCCCACAACCAGGGGTATGGAGCAGGCCGCGCCCACCAACACCATTCACCGCCGACGACAACGCCCAGGCCAGGGACAGACCAACGCGCCCTTGACAAGACCCACCCCCTCATCGGCGCCGATATGGGCGGGTGTTGTGGTGACCGGCGGTCTTCGTGTCGGCGCTAGGGCGTGGGTTCGATTCGTCCCGTCAGGGACCAGGGGAAGTCGCTGCCTTCGATCGTGGTCACGTAGGTGAGTCCTTCGTAGCCCCCGGAACCGGTTGCGGTCTGCTCGATGACGTGCAGGTGGGCGGAGTTGGTCGTGCTCCATGTGCTTGTGCCAGCGAACGTGCCTTCCCATGTGCCCTCGTCGTTGGTGCCGGTGGTGGTTCCCCGGCAATCGGCGACGAACTGCTCGCCGTTGGCCGTCAAGTCGCAATCGGCGGTGTTTACCCACTCGACCGCGGCCCTCGGGTCCGACGATGTTGCGGTACAGGTCATGACGAAGTCACGTTGGGCCGATCCCGGCTCTCCGGATTCGGGAAGTACCGGTCCGCTCCAGGTGCCATCCGAATCGACGACACAGTCGGTCTGAGCTGTGACCTCAACGGTCGGGATCGTGGTCTCCGGTGCTGCCGTCGTAGTGGTCGCCACCGTTGTCGCTGCGCCCTCGTCCGCAGAGTCGCCGCAAGCAGGCAACAGCAGCACGACCAAGGCGATCAGAATCAGCCAACGCAGGGAGAACGGTCGCATGTTCGGGACTCCTTCTGGTTGTCCTGCACCGTCCCTCGCACCATCGTTCGGCAGCCAATACTCGACCAGGGTCCTCCGGCCCTAGCGTCCGCTGAGCCCACCGGACCGTGGCGCACACATCGGGCTGGGTGGATCATTCTGGCGGTGTTGCACGCCCATAGGCGCCGATAAGGGTGGCCACTCGCTTGCCTTGACATCAACGAGCGTCGCAATCCCGTACCTGAGCCAAACGCCCCCACGATTAGAGGGACGATCAGCCCAAGTCGATTGCATCCGAGCGCCTAGCGGCGACTGCATGGTCGCAGAATCCGTGTATCCGGTTCCCCGCTGGCTACGTAAATATCTCGTTGATGTTGTCCTTCTGCTCGTCGGTCAAGGCGTCCATGACCTCAAGAGCGTCGAGATTCTCCTTGAGTTGACCGACATGACGAGCACCAAGAATGACCGAGCTCACATTCGGGTTCGAGGCGGTCCATGCCAACGCCAGCTGACCAGGCGTGCATCCGACCCCTTGGGCAACAGCGAGGAACTCATCGACCTTGGCAAGCTTGGCGGGATCGGTGAGGTAGTCCCGGAGCCACTTGACGTTCTCGCCGCGACTACCTTCCGGGACTCCATCCTGATACTTGCCGGTCAGCAGGCCTGAGGCGAGCGGGCTCCACGTAGTGAGTCCGAGCCCGATGTCCTCGTAGAGACGGGCGTATTCGGTCTCTACCTTGGTGCGGTTGAACAGGTTGTACTCCGGTTGTTCGACCACCGGTTTGCGCAAATGATGCCGCTCGGCAATCTCCCATGCCGCCCGGATCTCCTGGGCAGACCACTCCGAGGTGCCCCAGTACAACGCCTTGCCAGAAGCCACGATGTCGGACATGGCCCACACCGTCTCCTCGATCGGAGTCTCAGGGTCGGGGCGGTGGCAGTAGACAAGATCGACGTAGTCGAGCTGGAGACGTTCGATCGACTTGTCGATCGCCTCCATCAAGTACTTTCGGTTGAGCGTGTCGAAAGCGTTCGGGACATCCCTGTGGATGCCCCAGAAGTACTTCGTCGATACAAGGTAGGTGTGACGGGGCCACCCGAACTCCTCCAGCGCCTGGCCCATCACCGTCTCCGCCTTCCCCCCGGCATAGACCTCGGCGTTGTCGAAGAAGTTGACACCGGCGTCGTATGCAGCGTTCATGCATTCGAGACTGTCGTCCTTCTCCTGCTGGCTCCCGAAAGTGAGCCATGACCCATACGAGAACACACTCGTCTTGATTCCGGCACTTCCCAGGCGGCGGTACTGCATCTCCATCTCATTTCCTCTCGAAGCGTCAACTACTCCACCCTAGGCGTCTCCATGTCGAGGCTAGCCACGACGGTTTGGTGGACCCCGATCGTTACGGTGGGGTTCCGACGGCGCGCACTCCGTGGCCGACCACATCCGGCTGGGTGTGTCGTTTTGCGATGATCTGGCGTGCGCGTTGAGACGCCGTTGAAGTACGAGTCGCGGCGCATCCAACCGGCTATGGACGGGACTCCGACCGAGGTGGGTCACGATTGAGCCGAAGCCAGACCGGGCCGTTGGAGCGTGGCCGTCAGGTTGCGTCTTCGAGGATCGACTTGAGTCTTCGAACATCGGCAAGGTTCAGTCGTCGGACGATCACTCCGTAGATCGGGCCGAGGAACCGATACATGCCGGTTGGTTTCACGTCTGCTTCGAGGGTGAATCTCGTACCGGCTTCGGCCTGTTCGCAAACGTAGCCACCGGACCCCTCGAGTGGGCCGGAGTCGAACCTCCACCTCGCAAGTCTGCCTGGCTCGTATTCGACCGCGGTCCACTCCGCGACCATGTCACGACCGTTGGCCGAGATTCGATCGAACCCAGTGGAACCTACCCCGAGGGGCCCATCAGAGGTGTAGCCGGCTTCGACGATCCCGGTGCGCCACTGGGCGTCGTGCGCTACCTCCATGACGTAGCTGAACACATCAGATGCAGGTCGCTCGATAACGATCGTGGCCGACTGACGCATTCCATCCCACTTTAGACAGCCTGCCGCCAGCCACCGTTGCCGAGGCCCGACGCCCACCGCCCACATCGGCACATCTGGATGGAGGGTTTCCTGACGATCGAAACGATCGGCGCCGCTTGACCAGCGTTCATCCATCGGATAGGCTTACTTTGGAGTGCAAAGTACTTGGCAGATGGAAGTGAGATCCGATGGCCGAACTCCACGATCCCGACCAACTCGAACACGAGGCATACGCCGCGGCGTATTCCGACGGCATCCTCGACACCTTCTTTGGGTTGTCACTCCTTTGGATTGGAGCTTCGTGGCTCTGGTTCCCTGATATCTCAGCACTTGCTGGGATCTTCCCGGCGATCCTTGCAGTGCCGATGATCGCCCTTCAGAAACGCGTCGTCAGCGACCGGCTCGGACACGTGGTGTGGTCCGGGCCACGCAGACACCGAGAGCGCACAGGAGCGGTCGCACTCGTCGGCCTCGGAGCCGTGGTGCTCGCGCTGGGTATCGGCGTCTACCTCGCTGCAACCCGACAAGGCTCTGACATGAGCCTGATCGACACACTCTCTCCAGGTCTCCCCGCACTCCTCCTCGCCGTCGGAGCTGCTGCAGTCGCCCTCGCAACAGGAATCCGTCGACCGTTCGTCTATGCCGTGATCCTCGGAGTCTCGGGTTTGCTCACCATCTGGGGTGACGGCGACCCGGGTTTGGACATGTTCGTCTCTGGGTCCATCATCACCATCATCGGAGTGGCGATGCTCGCGACGTTCCTCCGCCGCTACCCGCGGAGACCGCGTGACTAGCAGCAGCGACGGAAACGACATCGATCGCCTGATCCATCAACCAGCCCGACTGAACCTGGTCGCCAACCTCTACATCGTGGACTCGGCTGACTTCACCTACCTGTCACGACGCACCGGACTCAGCGACGGCAACATCTCGTCCCACATGTCGAGACTCGAACAAGCCGACTACATCACCGTCACCAAGACAATCGAGGGCAAACGACCCCGAACCGTTTACTCGCTGACACCAGCGGGACGCAACGCCTTTGAACGCTACCGAGCCACGATGAGAGCAGTCCTCGGACCCTAGAAACACGCACCTACCCGACACACCCGACCCGCAGACAGCGGCACATCCCAGAGCACCGCCCGAACCGGTCCCAGCGTCAAGGTATAGCCAACCAGTACCAAGACAACACCAAAGACGACCAATCCCAGGTCGTCCATCGGCAGACTGACCACCGTTCTGATCGAGCGCCGCTGCCACATGCATATCGACGTCCGTATCTACACCACCAACCACTCCGAATACCATCGACATGACCGCCCCTTTCTCTCACCAACAGGCGGAAGGGGCGGCAATCGCCACCGGAACGGCGGACCGAGACCAACCGAACTGCTCGCAACCGTTCAACCGGACCCTCACCGCCCGAACAGGGCGTGCAACCCCACCCTGATCATCGCGAATCAACACACCCAGCCGGCTACTGAACGCAGGCGGGTGCTCGGCGATGTCCCGGATCGCTGGCGATATGTCCGGCGCCGCCAGCCTGTGGACTGGTATCCCCCGCAACCCGCCCCAGAGCGGGGTTATTCGTTGGTTCCCGGCCGTGACTCGAGCACGACAACCGCGGTTTCGGTGGGCCGGCGCGACGCATAGGCATCCAGATCGGAATCGATTTCGCGCCACCGGTCCCATAGTCGGGCCCGTTCGTCGCCATCGGCAGCGCGCCCGGTGACCCTGCGTTCGCCCGCGGGGAGATCGACACTCGCTTCCGGTTGTGCCTGGAGGTTGAGCCACCACGCGGGTTCGGCTTCACCCCAACCGTTCATGGCCATTGTTACGAGGTTCGGGCCATCCTCTAGGTAGGCCAAGATCACCGTTCGCTCCTGACCGCTGCGCCGCCCCATTGTCGTGAGACGCATCAGTCCGTAGCGGTCACCCTTCGGGCGTCTCAGCCCGAACCGACCCCCGGTGATGCGGTACAGGCCACGGTGGACCCGCCAGGCAAGACGGATGAACCATCGTGGAGGAAGTCTCGGTTCTCTCACAGCGTCCGACATCAGCGCTCCTCGTTTGTGTAGGAAGAAGGGTAGTTGGAGTCCCCCGGCGGGGCTCAGCGAGTTGATCCGTAGTGACCAGGACAACGGTGGCCGTGTCGCTACCGACCGGAGACTCGTCTGATAGAGGCTATGGACGGTCTGCAAACATCGACGGCGGCCGGGAAGACCCGGAACCTTCGACCAGCGTCGCTGGCCTTCCCGCCCGACATCAGCAACTCCGTCGCCACAGCCCACCCGTCCTCGACCCGCCCATATCGCCTGTGATTTCAGGTGGTCGTTGCATCACCTTCTGGCGAGAGTTGTTGTCTCGTATGGAGGTGAGCGGTGAGGAGATTGTCGGAGTCGGAGAAGACTGAGCTGTGGGACCGGTTCGAATCCGGTGAGTCGTTGCGGTCGATCAGCCGCCAGTTGGGTCGGCCGCCGTCGACGATCCGGACTCATGTCGTGTCGGCGGGGTGGAAGCGGCCGGTCCCTGCTGGGGAGTGGTCGCCGAGGCGCCTGTCGTTCGCGGAGCGTGAGGAGATCTCACGTGCGATTGCTGCTGGCTCCTCGATGCGTCACATTGCGCGGTGTCTGGGTCGGTCTGCATCGACGGTGTCTCGCGAGGTCGCTGCCAATGGCGGCCGCCTCGGGTATCGGGCGTCGGTGGCGCATGTGGCGTCGCGGCATCGAGCTCGCCGGCCGCAGCCAGCGAAGCTGGTCGTCAACGAGCGTCTGCGTGAGGTGGTTGAGGCCAAGCTCGATGAGTGGTGGTCGCCGACGCAGATCTCGTCGTGGCTCGTTGAGGCATACCCTGGTGACGAGGAGATGCGGGTGTCACACGAGACGATCTACCAATCATTGTTCGTCCAGGGCAGAGGCGCACTGCGTAAGGAGTTGTGGCGTTGTCTGCGCACCGGTCGGGCGGTGCGACGACCCCAAGGCCGTGGAGCGTCGACGAAGGGCCAGATCCGTGACATGGTCATGATCTCGCAACGCCCCGCAGAGGTCGAGGACCGGGCCGTGCCCGGGCATTGGGAAGGCGACCTCATCATGGGCAAGAACCAGACAGCGATCGGGACCTTGGTGGAGCGCTGGTCCCGCTACGTGATGCTGTTCCCCCTACCAGACGGCAAGAATGCCGAGGCCGTCCGGGTCGCGCTCGAAGCCACCGTCAAACGCCTCCCCACCCATCTGTGGGCGTCGTTGACATGGGACCAGGGCAAAGAGATGGCCCAACACGCCCAGTTCACGGTCGATACCGGCGTCCAGGTCTACTTCTGTGACCCGAAGAGTCCATGGCAACGCGGAAGCAACGAGAACACGAACGGCCTGTTGCGCCAATACTTCCCGAAGGGCACCGACCTCTCCGTCCACACCCAACACGATCTTGACGCCGCGGCGCATTCGCTCAACGGTCGGCCTCGACAAACACTCGGATGGATGACACCATCAGACAAACTCGCCGAAGCGTTGCAATGATCACCTGAAACCGCACCACTCATGCGTGCGTGATTCGGCCGTGCAGAATGCCGGATACGGGCGGCTTGGGTGCTCGATTCAGATCGCCGATATTCTCGACTGTTCGCCCGTTGATCTGAGACGCCGCACCTTCCGGAGCTACTCTTGATAAGGGCCGATCTCTTCTTCAGCCGTCACCAGACCATCCACAACTGTGGCCTGAGAGCGCCCCCGGAAGATCTCGTTCCCCTCGGGATCGGAGGCCACGACGTTGTACGACACCGTATCGCCGTCGACTTCGAAGTCGCTGACCTCAATGATCCAATCCCATCGTTCGAAGGCGGTTTCGAAGGCTGCCCGAATCTCATCGGGGCCATTTCGGAAGGTCCCGGCTGCGTCAATTTCAAGCGACGCGTCAGGGGCCACATAGGTCATGATCTGGTCCACGTCCTCTGCGGACCACGCCGCGAAGTATGCCTCCACGACCTCCTGGGGGTCAGCCGACCCGCCATCCGAACAGGCGGCTGCAACGAAGACCATCGAAAGAGCAACCACCACGACAAGGAACCGGTGCATTTCTCACCTCCTGCGCCACACTATCGCGCCGGTGAGCACCGCTGACAACCAGCCCATGTCGGCACCCACGGGCGTCCTACACACGACGAGCAGCGATTGCATCGCTGTTGGCCGAAAGCGTCGTTCTGGCCATGGCGGGCCGCCTGATCCCTTCGCAGCGGCACAGAACCGTCGCTCTGGCACGCGACGATGCATCGGCTCTATCACTTCCCGGCGGAATGGGTCACTTCGCATTGAGTGAACTGGCAGCGGAACGCGCTTCGGACACGAGGCGTGCGACGTGAGCCTCGCATTGCGCTTCCGTCGGGAACGTCACCTTGTTCTTGCCCTTCCGGTCTGGCTTCGTCGAGCAACACCGGCTGCCCATGCAATCTGTTGCGGTGCTGGTCACCCGCGGCGGGAGATCACCCATGTGGTCAGCCCCCAGGCGGCGATCAGCCAGGCGGTCAACACCGCATAGGACCAGGCGACGTGATCGACCAGGCCCGACGTCAGGCCGTCGCGGAGCACGTTCGCCATGTGCCAGAACGGCAACACCTGGTGGATGGTCCCGAACCAGGCCGGGAACCGCTCGATGGGGACCACAATCGGCGAGAACATCAAAACGAGGAATACCAGCAGGTTGGTCAACGGATTGATCATCCGCGGGTTCCTCACCGAATGCCCCAGCGCATACCCGACCGACGTCGCCATGGCCGCCGCCAGACCAGCTGCCGGCACGATCATCAGGCTGGGGGTGAGCGTCACCCCGTAGACCCAACAGCTCAGGCCTACGGCGACGACCACCCCGGGAAGCGATAGGCCGGCAAAGACGGTGAAGGTGGCGGCAGCGGACGCCAGTCTTGGCACCGGCAACGACCAGATGTAGTCGTAGGTGTCGGCGAAGCGGTGATCGGCAATGACCGACGGGACCAGCACAAAACCAAGGGGGAACAGCGCCAGTGCGGGGATTCCGCTCACCAGGAACATCCGGCTACTGGCGGACAAGTCACCCAGGAAGAACCCATACATGATCCCCATTCCGGCTCCGACCAGGGTCTGGATGACCAGGGTGATCATGAGGAAGAGGCGGAGATTGGTGATCTCGAAGCGAAGCATGACGCGGTAGCTGCGCCACAGATGCCCGACACCACGGCGTGGATGCGGGATGATCCAGTCAGCAGTGATGCTCACGGTCGCCTTCCCAACGCCCAGGTAGCTCCTGCTGCGGCCACGATGGTCCATGCCGCAAGGACCAGATAGGAAAGGGCGACGTTCTCTGCGAGGCCCTGGGTCAACCCTTCCCGAGTCACGTTGGCCATGTGGACGAACGGCAGAAAGGTGTGCGCAGTTGCCAGCCAGCCCGGCAGATTCTCCGGTGGGTACGCCATGGGCGAGAAGCCGACCACGATGAACACCAGGACCTGTGCGACCAGTGCAACGATCTTGGCGTCACCCAGGAGGTGGGCGTAGGCGTAGCCGATCAACGAGCCGCACACGAGTACCAAGAGCACTGCCGGCACGAGCTGCGGGCTGATGCTCAGACCAACGTCGAAACGAATCCACGCCGCGAGGAGTGCGGCGGCCGCGCCGGGGAGAGCGACGATCACGTTGAACACCGTTGCGGCAGCGGCGCTCGCCGAGCGGGGAACCGGCAAGGAAGCGAGCCAGTCTGCTGAACCACTGAGACGCTGTTCTGCAATCATTTGCGGGCCGGTTACCACCCCGACCATCACCATGGAGATGGCCACCGCTCCGGTGCCGAGATAGAGGGCTTGTCGTGGGGCGATGTATTCATAGAGCAGGCTCACACCAAGGACGAGGCCGATGCTGGTGAAGACCTGCACCAGCACCAGACCGGGCAGCACCAGCCGCATCCTGGTCAGGTCCCACTCGACCATGAGGGCAAACGAATGGAGCCAGAAGCGCGCTCCACGCTGTCGTGACGTCACTCGAGCCGGCGCAGCAACGGCAGTGGTCATACCGACACGCTTTTGTGACCGGTGAGCCGCACGTATACATCTTCGAGGCTGGTTGCACCGAGGGCGTACTCCTCGGCGACGCCTCCATCGATCAATGACTGTGCCCACTGGATACCGTCGGTTGTTCGTCTTTCGCTGACGACTGTCGCCAGAGTGTGGCCGACAAGGGTCTCTGATTCCACGAAGTCCGGGAGTTCGGGCACGGGTCGGCCGGGGGTCATCATCAGTTGCAGACGGAGGTGGCCGCGGTCGCCGGCCTTCAGCGATGATGGAGTGCCGGCGGCGACGATCCTCCCGGCGTCGACGATCGCCAACCGGTCGACCGACTTCTCCGCCTCGAGGACGTTGTGGGTAACCAGGATCACCGCGGCCCCCGTGTCTCCAAGCCGGCGGATCTGTTCCCAGAGCAGACGGCGACGCAACGGATCGACATCGTTGGTGGGCTCGTCGAGGATCACCAAAGGACCCGGCCGCACGATGGTCATCACGAAACCAACCAAACGACGAACTCCACCCGACAAGTTGGTGCCCAGGGTGTCGGACCACTCATCGAGATCGAGCGCCGCAAACAACTCCCGGCGGCGCGTGCGCACCCCCGCGGCGGTCCCCACCCCTGATCTGACCGGCGAGATCGACCGCCTCGCGGCTCTTGAACGACTCGATCGGCATGGCGGCCTGCGGAAGAAACGAACAGAGCTGCCGTGCGTGGCTGGGATCGGCGACCAGGTCGTGGCCGCCGAGCGTGATCGAACCGGAGTCGGGCTTGAGTAGGCCGACGATCTGCTTGACCAGCGTCGTCTTGCCTGCCCCGTTCGGTCCCAACAGGCCGTATACCTCACCCGGCTCCACTCGGAGCGAGATACCGTCGTTGACCATGGTCTCACCGTCGAAGCTCTTGTACAGGTCGGTGACCTCAAATGACGGCGGGCTGGAAGCCGAGATGTCGGTTGACGGTCTGTTCATTGGATCCTCCTTTCGTTCCGTTGGGCTCGGATCTGCTGATGCCGGGCGAGATGTCGCCTATACGACGTCGCGTTTCACCGTCGAGACGAGTCCAATGGTTGCCGGGACGGCAGCCCAGAGAAGGAGAGCCGCGATCGCCACGAGCACGGTCATCTCATTGCTGACTCCGGAAACGACGTTGGCGAGCGTCGGCGGGATCCAGTTGGCTGCCCCCCCGGCGATCTGCACAACGAGTGGCGGAGCGATGACCAACATCAAGACGGCGCCGGTGACGGCTCCGCCGGTGTTGCGCACCAACGCCCCGATGCCGGCGCCGAGCAAGGCTCCGGCGGCACCTGCGAATGACGACGCCGCAAGCAGCCGGATCATGTCGCCGGTTGAGATCAGGAACCCGTAGTCGGTGGTGGGCAACACCGCAGCGACCGCTCCAGCTGTGAGTCCAACTCCGGCGAGACCCAAGACGGCGCCGCCGAGCGCAACGGCGGTGAACTGGGCGAGCTGCGCGCGAAGGCGCCGTGGGGTTGCGAGAAAGACATGGACCACGGTTCCGTGTCCGTATCCGCGGGCGACCGCGGTGGCTCCAAAGAGCCCGGCGATAATCACCGAGTTCGCCGAGAAGGCGATCAGAGACTGCTGGTCGAGGGCTGTGGACAGGAATGTCTGCGTCCCGTCTGCGTCGGCCCCCCAGGCGACGAGCGCTGCATTGAGAGCGGCCATCGCACCGAGCACGGCGAGAAAGGCGAGCGGCATTCTGGTGGTTGTGAGTCGGCGGATTTCTGACCGGACGAGTTGGGCGTTCTTCATGAGACGACCTCCTTCTTTCTTGATACGGATGGGTTGGCGCTGGACGCGTCGCCGGTCCACGCCATGAACATCTCTTCCAGCGAACCCTCGTGCAACGTCAGCTCGTGAAGGACGACACCCTCGCGATATGCATGCTCTCCGATGACCTCCGTCGAGAGGCCCTCAACGACCAACGTGCCGGCGTCCTGGCGCTTGACCAGTCCTCCGCTACGCTCGAGAGCGATGGCCAGCTCCTCGGGAGCTGTGGTTCGCACCAGAGCGGTCGGGTTGCGCAGCTCGTTGATAGATCCCGCTGCCACCAGTCGGCCCTCATTGATGACGACGAGGTCGTCGGCGAGCAGTTCGACTTCGCTGAGGAGGTGGCTCGACACGAACACGGTGTCGCCGTTGGCCGCCCGCGTTGCCAGGTTGTCTCGAAGCGTTCGGATGCCACGCGGGTCGAGGCCGTTGCCGGGCTCGTCGAGAACGAGGACCGGCGGGTCGCCGAGCAGCGCCAACGCCAGCGAGAGTCGTTGCTTCATGCCAAGGGAGTAGGTGCCGACCCGTCGGTTGGCGGCTTTGGGGCTCAGGTCGACGGAACGCAGTACCTCGTCAACTTGGGCAGAGGGGATACCGGCGGCTTCGGCCTGGATGCGAAGATGGTTCCGGCCGCTGCGCCCGGGATGGAAGGCGTTTGGTTCCAAGACCACACCCAGAGTCCGGGCCGGATCGGCCAGGTCTCGGTACGGCATGCCGCCGATGGTTGCGCGGCCCTTGTCGGCTGATGCCAGACCAAGCAGCATCTTCATGGTGGTGGACTTGCCCGACCCGTTGGGACCGAGGAATCCGGTGACCCGACCGGGTTGGACGGTGAAGGTGAGCCCGTCGACCACGGTGGTGTCGCCGTAGCTCTTGGTCAGAGAGTCGATTTCCAGCGTGAGCGATCGATCTCGACGCTCCGGGGCCTGAGGCTGGATGCGTTCTGTTTCTAGTGTTCGAGTTGCCATTGCCGGCTGCCTTTCTGTGACGGAGGGCTGGTCTTGTGGTCGGATCGCTGCTTCATTGCCGCTCCTTGGTAGGTGCCTACAACGTAAGGAACTGAGGTGTGGCTGTCTTCGGGCAACGGAGGGATTCTCGACTCCGCCGTATGGGGGAAGATTCCCGGCGCCTGCCGTCCCGGTGTCCCCCAAAAGGGGGAGTCGGATCAGAACCCGATGTCGCTGTCGCCCGGCTTGACCAGCCCGCTCTCATAGGCGAACGCGACCGCTTGCGCGCGGTTGTTGAGCCCGAGTTTGGTGAGGATGCTGGAGACGTGTGACTTGACCGTTGCCGCACCTACGAACAGGTCCTCCGCGATCTCGACGTTGCTCGATCCGGTGGCAACGGCGACGAGGACCTCCCGCTCCCGGCTGGTGAGCCGGTCGAGACGGGCAACCACCTTGGAGTCGAGGGACGGCGGTGCCGCGAACCGGCTGATCAGCCTTCGTGTCACCGATGGCGCCAACAGCGCTCCCCCATCGGCCACGGTGCGAACCGCTGCCACCAGGTCCTCGGGTGAGATGTCCTTGAGGACGAACCCGCTGGCTCCTGCCTGGAGGGCCCGATACACGTACTCGTCCGGATCAAAGGTGGTGAGGATCAACACCCTCACGGGCCAATCGGCGGAGTCAACGATGGCCTTCGTGGCAGCGATGCCGTCCATGCCCGGCATCCGGATATCCATCAGGATCACATCTGGACGATGGGTACGGGCGATCTCGATCGCGGCCGCTCCGTCGCCGACCTCGGCGACTACCTCGATGTCCTCTTGAAGTCCGAGCATCACGGCGAACCCGCCACGTACCAGTGCCTGATCATCGACGATGGCAACCCGGATGCTCATTGGTCTCCGATCGGCAATCGTGCCAGGACCCGGAAACCGCCTTCGGGCCGTGGCCCGGCCTCGAAGATACCGCCCAGCAACATGGCGCGTTCCTGCATTCCCACGATCCCCTGACCCGATCCGGGCAGCGTGCTTGTCCCGGTACCCGTGTCTATCACTTCAATGTCGACGTGACCATCGGTTTCTTCGAGACGCACCCGTACCGCGGCGTCGACACCGCCGTGCTTGAGCACATTGGTGAGTGCTTCCTGGACAATGCGAAACCCAAACAGATCCACCCTGACGGGGAGCTCGGACGTGACATCCGAGGTCAACGAGATGCTCATCCCGGTCTGTCTGAGTTGATCCACGAGTTCGTGAACCTGGTTGAGGCTCGGCTGTGGACTGAGCTCGCCGGATGATGTCTCGGGACGGAGCACACCGAGAAGATGGCGGAGTTCGTCGAGGGCCCTGCGCCCGGCTTCCTCCACCGCACCAATCGCCTCCTTGGCCCGTTCGGGATCGTCCGCAACGACCAGTCGGGCGACACCCGCCTGCACGGTCATAACGCTCACGTTGTGTGCAACAACGTCGTGGAGTTCACGTGCAATCCCGGCGCGGGCATCGGCGATGGCTCGCTGGGCCTCGGTGGCCCGCTTCCATTCCAGATGCTCGGCACGCTCGCGAGCGGCAGCCGCGTAGTAGGCACGGATTCGGACCCGACGACCCACGTACCAGGGCAGCGTCGTCACAACCAGTGCCGCGGCTACCTCAGAGACAGTGTCGCCATCCGTCACCTGACCGAAACCAACAACGGCGAGGGCGACAGCCAATGCCGCCAGGCTGATCCTCCCCTCCGGGGAGTACCGACCAACCGCATACAGCGACACCATGATGAGAAACACCGGATTGCCCGGATAGCCGAATGCCGTCCAGGCGCCCGTCATTACGAGCGCAACCCCCAGCACGGCGAGGGACCGCCTACGCCGCCAGAACAGAGCGACGCTGCCGATGGCCAGCATGAGCAACCCGACAACGGGGATCTCCGAGATGCCCGTTGCATCCTGGGCACCGATGTTCACGACACTGGCGCCGAAGACAAGAACCGCGACAGCGACGTCCACCCCAACTGGCGAAAGACGCAAGCGGTCGCCGATCGCCCAGCCGCCACCACCCGTCGGCCTCGTCTCGATATCGCCGCTGTACCGCGGATCAGTCATGGGGTGGCTTCTCCAGCGGCGACACCGAAGGGGTTGCTGTAGTAGACCCGTTTCCAATCGAGGTGTGCCGATTTGTGTTGCGGCTCTGCGGTCTCACAGGGTCAGGGGCTTCGCCATACGTGGATCACCTGGCTATTCGACACCCCAAGGCGGTCGGCAATCTCAGCGGTACCAACCAGTTGATCCACATCTACACGTCGACCCATGGCGGCGATGCTAGCCAACGCCCCGGAGAACGAACTCATCCGTCGGCACGCGCAGCTCGGTCTTCGAAGACGCCTCACCAAACCAACTCACGCGTCTGACCGCGGCTCCAGGCGCTGCTCTCGCTCCTAGCCCACCGGCCGAGGACCGAGGGTTGGTTGCCTCGTGTATCAGTTCTCGATGTCGATGACTGACCCGCCGGGATGGGTCCGGCAGCCCACTCGATTGTCCGACTGCTGCGTTCGGGCTCGGCGTCCGGTTCTCGGCGGTAGCCCCATGACCGACCATCGGAGCGGCTGGAACGCCGGTGCTATCATCGAATCAGGTGTGGGAAGGCACGAGTGACCCACAGAAACCCTCCGTCTCGAGCGGTTCGGGCCGATGCTGTCGGCCCGGAAGCCGTCGCTCGTGGTCGCTCACCGCTACAGGTTCTCACGTTCGTAGCAGTTGATCTCGCTGAGTCGAGTGCCGTGTTGGCGAGTCTCGGCGAGGGACGTAGGGACGCCGGGCGTGCTGCGCATCTTGCTCTACTGCGCAATGCAGTCGCTGCCAATCGTGGACGCGAGGTGCATCGTCGGGGAGATCGGGCGCTCGTCGTGTTTGATGTGCCTTCGGATGCGGTGGCTTGTGCGGTGGCGGTGCAGCGTGCCGCTGAACGCCACAACGAGCGCGGACTCGACAGACTGGACCTGCGTATTGGCATCCAGTTTGGGGAAGCTAGCGAGTCGACTGCGGTGTCAGAGAACGGGGACTATCTGGCTCCTCCGGCGATTCAGGCCAGGCAGTTGTGTGATGCCGCGCAGGGCGGCCAGATCCTCGTCTCAGATGTGGTTTCGTTCATTGCCCGATCGGAGGCATCTCACACGTTCGAACGTGCTGGCCTCATCCAAGTGGATGGGGCGGTTACTCCGTGGCCGACATTCGAAGTTGTCCTGCAGGGTGTTCCGAGCGAGCGTCCACCGCTCCCAGCCGAACTCGCAGCGCGGCCCGCGGGCCGTTGTTCGTTCGTTGGTCGTGGCCAGGAACGCGATCAGTTGCGCCGCATCTGGGCTGCTGCTGCCGACGGTGAACGGCGTCTCGTCTTCGTCATGGGCGAGCCGGGTATCGGCAAGAGTCGCCTGGCGTCCGAGTTCGCCGCTGAGGCGCACGCGGATGGTGCTGTGGTGTTGTCGGGCCGTTCGTTCGAGGAATCGGTTGTCCCGTACCAGCCCTTTGTCGAAGCCCTTCGGCAGTATGTCGCCGATTGCGATCCGATCGATCTTGAGGTTCAGCTTGGTGGCGATCCAGGCGCGCTCGTCGCTCTGGTGCCAGAAATCGCGTCCCGCGTATCGGTGGGGGCGTCGAGCAGCGACGGGATCGATCGCTATCGGTTGTTCGACACGGTCGCTGCCTTCCTATCCATGATCTCCACCACTTCGCCCGTACTTCTTGTGCTCGACGATCTGCAGTGGGCAGATCAGGCAACTCTGCTGCTGCTTAAGCACATCGTGATGGATCCGCGTCCGGCGTCGATCCTCATCTTTGGCATGTATCGCGAGGCAGAGGTGATGGCGGCGCATCCCTTGAGTCTGCTCCAGGCGGACATCGAACGCGACCTCGCCGTCGATCGTCTCGCGCTCACCGGTCTCGGAGGCGGAGACGTCGTAGACATGTTCGACCAGATGATTGGTTGGTCGCCGCCGGCGAGCGTTGCCGAAGGTCTTTGCGCGGACACTGCCGGGAACCCGTTCTTCCTTCAAGAAGTTATTGCTCAGCTTGACGAGACTGGCGTCGCTGCCGACCGAGAGCGTCTGGCCCAGGGAAACCTCGTGTCTGGCGAGTTTGGTGTCCCGACTCGGGTGCGGGACTTCGTGTCCCGACGGATGCAGCGCCTCTCGGCTCCAACACTCGAGGCCCTTGCGGTGGCCTCGGTCGTGGGCACCGAGTTCCGCCTCGATGTCCTCGCGACCGTACTCTCGACAGATGAGGATCGCCTCGTCGATCGGCTCGACGAGGCGGTGGAGGCCCGGCTGGTCGTCGAGGTTCCCGGCCAGATGGGAACCTATGCCTTCGCTCACGCACTCGTTCAGCAGGTTCTCGACGAGGGGCACGGCGCCAACCGGCGTGCGTCGTTGCACGCTCGTGTGGCGGAGGCTATCGAGTCTCTGCGACCCGACGACCCGTCTACCCTGTCGGAACTCGCGCGTCACTACGCACTGACCGCCGGCCGATACGCTGAGAAGGTCGTCCACTACGGCACATTGGCCGGTGACCGTGCCCTGGCCGGACTGGCCTACGAGGACGCTGTCGCCGAGTACACGCGGGCACTCGATGCGCTACCGCTGGTGGCCTCCGCCGATGAGCTGGCCAAGGCCGATCTACTCGTGCGCCTCGGCGAGGCGCGCGTGCGCGTGGGTGATGAGCGATGGCAGGAGTCCTATCTCGCGGCTGCCGAGCACTGTCACGGCGAGGAGTCGTCGGAGGTCCTGGCTCGCGCCGCTCTCGGGTACGGCGGGACTGTCACCTTCGGGGGTGTGTTCGACTCATTCCTGCAAGTGGACGATGTGCTGGTGAGCCTCCTCGAGCGTGCCCTGGCGGCGTGCCCGAGCGGCGATGACCCCGTCCGCGTCCGCCTGCTGGGACGGCTCGCCACGGCGCTCTACTGGTCCGACGACAGAGAACACATGATTGCGCTGAGCCAGGAAGCTATCGATGTCGCTCGGCGCATTGGCGATCCTGCGGCGGTCGCGTACACGCTCGGTAGTCGTCGCGTCGCACTCTGGGGCCCCGGTCACGTGCCGGAGATGCGGGCCGTGGCCGAGGAGATGCTAGCAATCGGCGAGTCACTCCACGATCGGGACATCCAACTCGAGGCCTACGCATGGCTTATCTCGGATGCGCTCACGACAGATCCCCTGGAAACCGCCGATGAGTACATCGCGGCATACACTCTGTTGGCAGAGGAGCTTGGTCAGCCGTACCACCTGGGGTACGCGACGGTCATCCAGGCGATGCGGGCCCATCTTGAGGGCCGCTTCGACGACATGATGCGGCTGACACAGTTGACTGCCGACCGCAGCGCGTCATATGCAGCCGTCGGAGGACTGGTCGAATCCGTGCATTCGATGATGCTCCAGTTCGACCTCGGTCGCATCGATGACAATCTGATCCAAGGCATCTCCAACGTTGCAGCGCTGCCTCGGTTCAACGTTTGGAGATCAGCCCTCGCTCTCGCGTACGCCCAATTGAATCGACGAGAAGAAGCCTTAGTGGAGCTTGCCGCCTTCACCCAGGACGGGTTCGCCGCGATCCCGAAGGACGCTCTGTGGTCTACCGCTCTCTCAATGCTCTCACAAGTCGTGGCGAGAGTCGACGCGGTCGAGTATGCCCGGCCTCTCTACGACCTCCAGCTGCCGTATGCCGACTGCAACTGCCTGATGGGGGGAGGGGTTCTATGTCTTGGGCCGACCTCACAGTTCCTGGGTATGCTCGCCACGACTCTGGGTGAGCCGGATCGTGCGTTGGCTCATCTTGAGGCTGCTCTTGAGCGGAGTGTTGATCTTGGTTCGCCGCCGAACGAGGCACGCGTGAAGGTTCAGATGGTCCGTGCCTTGTTGATGCGTGGGTTGGACGGTGACAGGTTGCGTGCAGGATCTCTGCTCGAAGAGTCGTTGGAGATCGCCGCCGAATTGGGGATGGATGGACTGACCCGCGAGATCGGCGACCTCTCGACGGCCCTGGCCGACGGGGCTGATCCGCGAAGCTGGTCCGATGAGCTTGACGGCTTTCCCGGTCGAGGCGCTCACGGTCGGCGACTCGGTGGCGCATATCGCGCCGAGCTCAACGTGGCGAACCCTGTGCCGATGGCCCCCGGACGCGTTCGGAGCCACCGGCACGATCCTCGGCGACTCCGGCGCCTACCGTTTTGTGGTCTGCCCGCCCGAAGGGTCAAGCTGGCCGCCGGCTGACGACACCCGAGAAGGCGCATCATGGGAGAGATCAGTGCGCCAGTGGGGAAACGAGTGGGCGCAGTGGGCAGCCACTGTCGGTGATCCACACGACGGCGACTCCCTGGAGCCTCCCGAGGCGGTCAGTCGGCTCTCTTCGATCCTCGACGCCGCCGCCGACACACCGATTTCTGAACTCGACGCTGCTCCGAACTGGCCGACGGTTGCGGCGTTGCTGACGCTGCACGCGGTGGCTGACGAGGCGTGTGTCGGTGCCGGGTTGACCTCGGCCACCGGGTTCCAGCGCATAGCGCTCACGACACTTGAGGCAACCGGATCACTCTCGGGACTGCCGATCGACCGCATCCGTGTACTGCCCAAGCTCCGACCACCGGACTCCGGTATCACGCTCCGGTCGATCTCCCACAACCTCTCGCTCGACCGTTCCGAAGTCCGCACGACCTGGGTCCGGGCCCCCAATCCACCGAGCGATGCGCAGCCGTCCGCCCACGGACGCCTCACGCTCTTGGTCGTGCCCTACCCGTCGAGAGTTCACGCCAACGACTTCCAGCCCGTTCGCGGACCGCTCCTGAACATGGACCAGCAGCGCTACGGCTTCTTCGAGTTCGTTCCGACCGAACCCATCGATCCTGAAGGGATCGTCGCCTTGGTCGAAGCAGCGCGTCCGCGGCGTCGGTGCCGTCGACGCTGTGATTCTGCCGGAGGCAGCCCTCGACGAGGCCGCCGTG
>CAVQRN010000003.1:0-303202 GCA_963715255.1 uncultured Actinomycetota bacterium
AGCTGGGAGTGAGGCCCACCGCCAACGGCAGCGACGACTGAACTGGTGGCAGTGGGGGAGAACCCGTGCGGTACTGCGGTGTTGCAGAGATCGAACGACGTGAGGTGCCGGGTGACCAGTAGGGCGGCCCCAGCCCGGATGCAGGCGGTCGCCAGGTCGGCATCGGCTCGAACGGCAGTTCCGCCGCCGAGCACGCTCGCGAGGGTCTGGCATTGGGCACTGCCGGCCCACACAATCCTGGGAGTGCCGTCGGCCGAGCTCCCCTTGTCGGCACCACCATCACGCAGGTCGGCAGTTGAGATTCCAGCTCCCGGGTGTCGGTGAGAATATGACGTCATGCTGATTCGCCGGGCGACACCACCCGGCGCTTGGCCGTCCTGGCGGGTCGGGAACCCACTACGGGCGGTTGGCCGACGGGAATGCCAACGGAACGCCTAGACACCGCAACGGTCATAAGAGGATACTACTATCACGTTATGGATAACGTCAATGACGGTTCGGGGATTGACGTATCGATTGGCGTCCGGCGTGCTTGAGGTCGCGCGCGTCAACGCGAGACAGTCGTGGGAGGTAGGGCTCGTCGGGCAGTGCAGGAAGCTGAGATGGTGAGGTTGGCCGTGTTTGGGGCAGCCGAAGGCAGTGGGGTCTCCCCGCCGTTGACCGAGCACGAGATCCTTGTGCTCCTGGTGCAACTGGTGCTCCTGATCGGCGCTGCTCGAATCCTGGGTGGCCTGTTCAAGCGAATCGGCCAACCACCGGTGGTCGGAGAGCTACTGGCTGGCGTGCTACTGGGTCCGAGCTTGTTCGGTCGAATCGCTCCAGATGCCTACGACTGGGTGTTCGGAGACGATGTGGTTCAGTCGGTGGTGTTCGCCTTGGCTTGGCTCGGCGTAATCCTGCTCCTGGTGGTCATCGGCTACGAGACCGACCTCGCGATCATCGCTCGGTTTCGCAAGGCCGCAGGGTGGGTGTCGTCCGGTGGGTTCCTGATCCCACTCTTGGTGATGGGGAGCCTCGCTCTCGTCGTGCCAGAGGCCTTCGTGGGTGAGGGGGCGAGCCGTCAGTTGTTTGCCGGGTTCTTTGCTCTCGCACTGTCGGTCTCCGCTCTGCCCGTCGTAGCAAGGATCCTCCACGACCTTGGCCTGCTGCGGCGCAATTTCGGTCAGATCACGCTGGCGGCCGGCATGGCGATGGATGCTGTCGGCTGGCTGCTCCTCGCAGCGTTGACGGGGATCGCTCTCGATGGGTTCCGGCTCGATCTCCTGGCTGTCTCCTTCTTCGGCTTCCTGGTGTTTCTTGTGATCGGGATCACGGCGGGGCGGTGGATCCTCGACAGGGTGATGCGCTATGTCCTCGATCGCGGGTCGAGCGTCACCGCGGCGTTGACCGTGAGCGTGTTGGCAGCATTCATCGGCGCGATCGTGACCCAGGCACTCCAGCTCGAAGCCATCCTCGGTGCTTTCCTGGTCGGCATTCTGTTGGCGTCGACCCGCCATCAGCTTCCGGAGGTGCGCCGGACTCTCGAGACGGTCACTGCCGCACTCTTTGCTCCGATCTTCTTTGCGTTCAGCGGCCTGCGGGTGGATATCGGTTTGCTCCAGTCGGGTTCGGCAGTCGCGTGGACCGTTGGCTTGGTGGTGACCGCGATTGTCGCCAAGATGTTTGGAACTGTGATCGGGGCCCGGTTCGCCGGAGTACGCGGCAGGGAGGCTCTGGCCTTGGGGGCGGGGCTTTCCGCGTTGGGTGCAATGGGGATCGTGGTGGCGATAGTGGCGCTCAACGTGGGAGTCGTGAGCGACACCGGCTACACCGTATTGGTGCTGGTCGCGATCGGCACGTCGATCGCAGCGCCACAACTGCTTCGCTGGGTCGTGCATGGTTCGGAGATTTCTGCCGAGGAGGCCGCCCGTCTTGACCAAGAGGCCCTGCGCTCCACGTCGGAGATTCTCGGAAGTCACCGCATCCTGCTCCCCACTCGCGGGGGCGCCAACAGTCGCTACGCGGCCCTGATCCTTGCTAGCGCGTTCGACAATCCCGACGTCACGGTCCTGGCGATTGATATCCCGGCCCGTCGCTCGGTGTTCGGGCACCGCCGCGCGGGATCACACGCCGACCCCAGGGAAGTGGATCTGGGTCTGGGCTCGATTCGTCACAATGTCGTCCGCATGCAGTCGTGTGATCCGGCGGCTGCAATCGTCCGAGAAGCCTCCCTCGGATATGACCTGATGCTCGTGGGGGCTTCCGCCGATGACCGGGAAACAGCGGGACTCTTCTCGACCATGGTTGACCGGATCCTTGCCTTGGTCGATATCCCCACCGTGGTCATGCGCCTCCCGGCTGGCTTCGTCATCACCGAGCGACCGAGCCGCGTGCTGTTGCCCGTTGTGGCAAGTCGTTCGTCGAGGGCTGCTGAGGAGCTTGCCTTTGCCGTCATTCAGCAGACGGGCGGCAGCGCCCTCGCTGTCCACGTCGTGAACCGTCCCGAAGATCAGGGCATCATGTTCGACAGCATCACCGAAGGCAGGACTCTCAATGCGGGCCATGCAGTGACGGCGGACGCTGTTGCATTCGGCGAGCGTCTCGGAGTCGCCGTTGAGGGCGTGGTCCATGTCGCGTCCAATGCCGAAGCCGAGATCGTCGCGCTCGCCAACGGTGGCTCCTTTGACCTACTGGTCGTGGGGGCATCCAACCGTCCTCTCACAGACCGCCCCTTCTTCGGCCATCGGGTCCACTACATCGTCGAACATACCGAGATCCCCGTCGCGATCGTCGCGCTACCAGGGCGAACGAGAGCATCCCGCTGAGCCCGGCATGATCATGCCGGGTCGTGCGGTCGAATGGCGGGCTGCCGACACGCCAGGAACACCAGACACGCCTATCATGCAAACACAGTCAGGCTTCAACCGGACGGAGCAGTGAAGTGATCAACGGACACCCCCAAACATGGACGTTTCTCACCAATCACGCCCGGGTACTCATCTTGATTGCAGAGACGCCCAGCATCCGATTGCGTGACATCGCTGCCCGTATCGGAATCACCGAGCGAGCCGCCCAGCGGATCGTTGTTGAGCTCGAAGCCGACGGGTACCTCTCGCACGAGAAGGAAGGGCGCCGCAACCACTACAGCCTCCGTCCTGACGCGCACCTGCGCCACCCCCTCGAGAACGAAATCGAGATCGGGCAGCTCGTCGAGTTCATTTCCAGCCGAGGTCCGAACGCCAAGCGGGCCAACCCGTCCCAACATCCTCACGAAACGGCACCCCGGAGGGCTGGTGCTCCGCAGAGCGCGGGCTGCGGTACAACCGCGACGAGGGGATGAGGAGGTGAGCCCACTGTCTTCCTCTTTTCTCTTCGCGAGGCACGAATCAGGCCGAGAAGACCCGTTGCCATCTGCCGATCTGCTAGCCACCTACTCCCGTGCGCCGGCAAGAAGCCATCCAGCGTCGTCATTTGACCACGTGAGGCGGCGGCACAAATCCGGGCCAGCGCTCATGTCGGAATCGCCACCGCCACCGATGTCGAGGCGGTCGGCATCCTGGCTGATTGCGCCGCCGCGAGGCCCCAATTTCGGCAGGGATGGCGCTGAGGCTGCCCTGATATCAAGGCACGGCATCTCAGCGGTGCTCGCACCGGAAGAGCCGTGCCCCCAGCACGCCCTCAAGGGACCGGACCGATGGCAGCTGTAACTCAACGCGGGAGGGCGTGCTACTTGCATACGACCATCTTGACACGACACATAATGCACGATAATATGAGCGTATAACGAGATCAGGATGTCGCGCTGGGTGTTCTGAAACGAAGGGGCCGCACAACATGGTTCCGAGCAACGGAAGTTCGCACCTCCATCAGGGGACCCGGGCGCCGCGACTCTCCAACGAAACCGTGAATGGCGTCGCTCACAACCACCGGCCACACAATCCCTCGGCCAAGAGTGCCTTTCGCGATGTCATCAAGGCGGCTGCCATCGTTTGTGGGCTGATTCTCGGCCTCAGACTGTTGCCGGTGATCGAACGGACCTTCGAGTGGTAGCCGGACGATCGATGGCGACCACTGGCACAGCCCGTCCAGCGAACGCGACGAATGCCCCGACCAACCGGTTCGCAGCGACGACACTACAAGCCCAGGCTGCTGCGCTGGCGAAACGTCGCGACGCGGTCATCCGTCGTGCGGAGCTTCTGCGCTCCGAAGTCACCGAGGCGATGAGCCAGTGTGATCGCAGCGATCTGTCCGACAGTGATACGCCTGTGCTGGATTTCGACGCAACGACAGACCTGATCCTCTTGGAGTGGGCCGAGCGGCGTCTCTGGGAGATCGATCAGGCGCTGACTCGGATTGCCGACGGCACGTACGGATGCTGTCGAGATTGTGGAGCGGGGATTCCGCTGCAGCGGCTTCGAGCATTGCCGACTGTGCCCATGTGCGTCGAATGCAGTCAAATGCTTCACCACGCCTGGGGAACGAGCTGTCACAACGTCGGGCAGACACCGGTCGGAGCGACTCCCGCCCAAGATAGAGGCGGCGGCCGATGAGGGTGCGATCCTCGTTCGAATGGCGTCAGCAGTGTCGCCTCCAAGACGAAAACGACCGGTTGGGGTCGCTGCTACAGAAACCACGATCCGCAGCTGCCACTCGTGCGGACCATGAGTCCTGCGATGTCACCGATGACGAAGCCGCGAGGCTAGCCGACGCTGTGAGAGGGCTTCGCGCCGCTATCGACAAGGCCCTCGCTCGCATCGAGGCCGGCACCTATGGCCTCTGCGTCACTTGTACAGCGCCGATAGCGGAGGATCGACTTGATGCTCTTCCCGCGGCAGCGCTATGCCTAGATTGCGCTGCGGGGCAAGGGCACATCCAAACCGACCGCAACGCTTTGAACCCCTCATACGGCTAGGGCGACGGCGGAAATGGGTGGCGGAGAAAGCCAACCCGAGGGCCCTACATCGCCGATCGACGATGAAGGGGTTTCGTGACCCGACCAACCCGACGACTGATCCCGTGTTCACATCGACGCAGTCGCGTGCCGCACTTCTCGCGTCGATGGCTGGGTCGTCGGGCGTACCGTGGATTCCGCCGGAGATGAAGGAGGTCGTGGGTTGGGATGAGGATCCGGTCGTGCGAATCCCCGAAGTAGGCAGGAAGTAGGCAAGAGGGTGGAGAACAGCGCGAAACAACGCGACACACTGCGCACAGAAACCCTTATAGCCCAAGGGATTGCGGCCAAGGGCCCAGTGGGAGCGACCCGCCTTCCTGCCTTCACACGGCAGAGGTCGCTGGTTCGATCCCAGCAGCGCCCACACAATGGGAGCCCTTGATTCGGCTGCGAAACGCAGTCACGTCAAGGGTTTCCCGCGTTCCCGGTCTCTACCCCTCTCACATGCCAGGACATGCCGAAACATGTCTGATTCTGCCACCAATGTGGACAAGAAGTGGACAAGAAGAACCGACGAGAGTCTGCGGGATTCACCAACTTGTCAATCAGCACGGAACAGAGAGACGAAGCGAGACTGATCGACCACAGCACCCGGTGCTCCTTGCGATAGGAGGAAGCCGTGGCGCGATGAATGGGACATCGAACTCGTATCCTTCCCCTACGCGATACACGACGACCAAGTCGACGTCCCGAGTTGCGTGGCGCAGCACATCGCGAATGGCGAACGGATACGGATGGGCTCTCGATCCCGGCCTCCGCAAACCATCCGGCTTCGGCCCGTAGCCCCGACCCGAGCCCCGCACCCGACCCGGTAGGAAACGCCCATCCATATGTGCCGATATTGGCGGCTTGCACCGCTGCTCACACTGCCCGAGCTACCACGTCCGTCTCGTGATGATGGAACTCGTGCCCAAGCCAGCGAAGCCCGTCAGCAACATCTCCCATTCCCCAATCACCGTGCTCAAAGGGTGTGTCGAAGGCCACTGTGGCGGTGACCTCACCGAACGTCTCGACCGCCGAACTCGCCGCCCAGAGTCCTGCGGAAGTGGGCAACGAGCGGTAGCCGCGGACCTCGGCGAGTTCATCAGGGTCCCAGCCGACGAGTCGCGATCCGGGCGTCTCGCTGATCTGTACCCACCGCTCGGCCCAGCTTCTGGCCAGGTCGGTGAGATGCCAGAGGTAGGCGGTGGCATTCCAGGAGCCATCCGCCTGACTCTTCATGCCATTCTTGCCGGCCAGTGCAGCCTCGAATCGGTCGGGGCTCGACACGATCACAGTCAGCGCATCCCCAGCATCGATTGACCAGTCGAATCCGCAGACCCGACACACCTTTGGCGGATCAGTCTCGTAGACCCAGCGGAGCGCCCCATCCAAGAATGGAGTCATACCCTATGCCGCCTCTTCATCGTTCCTCCCTTGGCCGAAGATTCGCTCGCACTATTGCAGACGACACGACGATGCGGTGAATGCAAACGCACATATCCGATATGGGCGGTCTGTGGTTGAGGGATCGGGCTGGGCTGGCTACGTGCCAGGGGGGGCTCCTCATCGTGGACGATGGCGATGAGGGCAGGATTGCTAGTTTGGCTTGTGTCCGCTCCGTGAGGAGACCGGAGATGACGATTGCAGTGGGCGTGTTTGTCGCCTTGCATGGATTCGTGCATGCCATGTACGTTGGCCAAGCCCTCCGTTGGTTCGAGCTACGCGAAGGCATGACGTGGCCCGTTGGCGCCCGGTTCCTTCCAGCGATCCCCGACACCTCGTTGAGGGTCTCAGCGGCGATCACAGTTGGGGTCTCGTCGTCGGCGCTTTTCGCTGGGGGTATCGGGATCGCTATGGGCACCGGGTGGGGTCCAGCGGTCACTCTTGTCGCCGCCATTGTCGTCTCGGTGTTGCACCTTGTGCTGTGGGACGGCGATGTGAAGACGTTCCCGGATCAAGGCCTCTACGGCATCGTGATCAATGTCGTCATCGTCGTCTGGATCGTGGCAACCAACTGAACACCGCCACAACAACCTCCTCGATGAGACACCACAGCTCTCACCGAAAGTGTTGCGTCCACCCCCTGAGACCGCAGCCGACATAGGCGCGGGCGGAACTCTCTTGCCTCGGTTCCGGATTGGGTGGATGATGGAAGATGCGTCAGAGGACAGGGCTCTGCGCCTCGACGTGTTGGAACCCTGTCGATGATGTGGATACCACCGGGAGGTACACATGTCGTTGCCAGCTGCCGATCACGTTGGCGCTGTCGATGGGGCAGAGTATCAGCGCCACCTCGATCGACTCACCCGTGCGAACCGTCTTCTCATTGGAGCCGTCGTTGCATTGGCTCTCGTCGTTGCCGCCGTCATCTTCTGGGCGATAGGCAATTCGGGAAAGGGAGCCGAATTGCAGCAGGATCTAGAGACGACCCAGCAGATCGTCGATGGCTTGGGTGCAGCGGTCGAGGCCGTCGATGTCCAATCGGTCGGTGCGTTCTTCGCAGAGGACGCCTTCTACGAGGACCCGGCTGCCGGTATGGCCGTGACGGGTCGTTCCTCGGTTCAGTTCACGTACGGGGCATTCCTCAGCACGGAATCACCAATCGAGAACACCAACATCTTCGTGGGGCCGGACTTCGCCGTGACCGAGTTCGTGTGGATTCAACCCTGCACGTTTGCGGCGTGTTCTGATGACCTCTTCCTCGAACCGGTCGAGGTCAGAGGGATCATCCTGCACGTTGTAGAGGATGGCGAGGTCGTTCGTGAGACGGACTACATCGCCTATCCGAGGAACCTGCTACTGACACTGCCCTGACGCCCACAGGAAGGCCGCTATTGAGTCTCGAGGAATCTTGATGCCGGTCTCTGGCCAAGCTCAACCACACCGCCCATCGGTGCCGACATGGGCGCGGTCTGAGCAGACGTTCAACCGTGCTCGCCCTTGGGCCATGTGTACGCACGCCAGATGATCAACACGTTGAACAGTACGTAGAAGACCCCCAGGTAGTACTCCCAGCCCTGGGTCGCATCAACGAAGAAGACGATGTTGAACAGCAAATACACAGGGGCCACGATCAGGTTGGCCATCCGCACGTAGGTCGGAGGCCCCACCAGGCAGAAGACGACCATCAGAGTCAGCACAATTGCGGTGGTGGGTGCCACCAATAGGACGATCGAGTCGGTGACAGGCTTGCCCATCTCCTGTAGCAGTGTGAACATATCCCCGAAGATCCACAGGATGAAGTGACACACCCAGAGCACCGCAAGCAGTACACGTGGGTTCACTTCCCGATCCACCAGACCCGAGCTGGTCTGTCCTTCACTATTCACAGTCATTCTCCGTTCGATCTCACATGATGGTCGCTCTACCGCGCCAATTGTGAGAAGGGCCAGAAGTCCCCATACCGCCCATGGGTGCTTTGATTTCAGGTGGTCGTAGGATCGTCTACATCGGTGTCGAAGGCGACGGCATGCACCGTCCATCTGCAAGCCTGTAGGGTGCGCCGCATGGTTGACAAGAAGGACCGGGAGACCCAAGCTGCCATTCCCGCTGGGGTAGGCCTGATATTCGGCGCCGGGATCGGCACCGTTCTCTTCGCTCTCACGAGCAACCCTGTTTGGATCGGTCTGGGGGCCGGTCTCGGCATCATCTTTGGTGGTGGCTTCGCGATGCGGCGCTAGCTGCAGTCTTGGTGCAGAGGAGCTGGCCGTCCGATGACTCCAGTCTGCGTCCGACACTCCGTTCAGCCCGGATGGTCGGGCGGGAATATCTGACCGTTCCCGATGGCACCAAGCTTATGTGCCGATATGGGCGGGTGTTGTCGAAGGTTTCTCAGATTTCTCAGATTTCTCGGATTCCTGTGTCATCCAGTCGGCTGGTTTGCGACCCTTATGGGGTAGACGACATTGGAGCGACCGGTGCAAGACAGCCGGACCGTTGCAGATGTGGATCGGCGGGAGGACACGTTCACCGTGTTCGTGCGCGAGAACCAGGACCGGATTCGGCATGCGTTGGTGGCCGGGTTCGGGGTTGAGGTGGGTCGCGACGCCGCGGAGGAGGCGCTGGTGCATGCGTGGCAGCGTTGGAGCAAGGTTGGTGGGATGAGGAACCCGGCGGGCTATGTGTATCGAGTCGGGCATCGCATGGCGCAGAAGATGGCTCGTGCCCGCAGGCATCCGGTGGCGTTCCCCGAGGTCGGGATCGTGAACCCGGTTGTGGCGGAGCCGGGTCTGCCTGCAGCGTTGGGGATGTTGTCGCCGAGGCAGCGCAGCGCGGTGGTGACCGTGCACGGCTACGGGTTGTCACAGCGTGAGGCCGCAGAGCTGTTGGGGATCAGCCGTTCGAGTGTGCAACGTCACCTTGATCGAGGGTTGGCCAAGTTGCGTGAATCGTTGGGGGTGACCGATGACTGACGTGAGAGAACAGCTCCGTGCCTACTTCGATGAAGTCGATCCGCCGTTCGACCCTGCTGGGCTGATGCCGCGAGCACCGGGTGCCGGCGTCGCAGCGCAGCGTGGGCCGGGGTGTGCTGATCGCCGGGGCTGCCGCGGTGGTACTGGTGCTGGTCCTTGCCTTGCCGCTCCTGTTCCTCGCGGGCCGAACCGACACCGCGGTCGAGCCGTCGGCCACGACAATCCCGTCGGTGGCGACGACGGAGGCAGCTGTGCCAGCGCCGACCGGAGTGCTTGGTCCCGTCGCGAACTGGTGTGGTCCCGCGTCGAGTCGGAGACGTTGTCATCCGCGCTGGTGCCTCTCGAAGGCGTGACCTCCGGGGGTCCCGGCCTGGTGGCGGTCGGTTGGGGACAGCCCTTCGTCTGGTCTTCACCGGACGGCCTCGACTGGTCGCCCGCGAGGACGGACGACCTGGGTGAGGGGTTTGACGTCATCTCGTGGGAATCCGGGCTGCTTGCAGTCGGCGGACAACCAGGAGCGGAGGTCTGGATCTCTGAGGATGGCACCGACTGGTCCCCGACTCCTCAGCCAAGCGGCGTGTTCGAGGAATCCGACGTGGTGTGGAGCGTCACCGAAGGTGGGCCCGGCCTTGTGGCCGTCGGTGAGGTGATCGACGGTCCCGCCGTCGTGTGGACCTCAGTCGACGCACTGACCTGGGAACGCGTGCCGCACGACCCTGAGACGTTCGGGACCGTCGCTTCGATGTACAGCGTCACACCGGGAGGGCCGGGACTTGTCGCGGTCGGCGCGTACAACGCAACCATCGAGACAGTGGAAGGGTGCTCCGCCGAGAACCCCGAAATGTGGGCGGAATGCCCCGAGCCGAACGCTGCGGTGTGGACGTCGGTCGACGGTGTCGAGTGGTCACGCGTCCCGCATGACCCAGCGGTCTTCGGCACGCCAGAGATTGGGTCCGACATCTTTGACGTTGCGGTTGGTGAGTCCGGGCTCGTTGCGGTGGGCGGAACTCCAGCCGATGGCGCCATGTCCTGGATCTCCACCGATGGCCTCACGTGGACTCGCATGCCAAGCGACCCCGGTCTGTTCAACGGTGACGAAGGAATGAACGGAGTAGTCAACACCGGAGAAGGCTTCGTTGCCGTTGGCCAAGAAGCCGACCGCGCCGCCGCTTGGTACTCGGCCGATGGCGTCACGTGGACCCAGATGAATGCCTCTGACGAGGCCTTCGGCGGTCCCATGACGTCAGCGATGATGGATGTAGCGGTCATCGACCTTGGACTTGTCGCAGTCGGCTGGGAATGGGGCGAGAGCAATGGCTGGACGGCAGCCGTGTGGATCGCGGAGCCGGGCGCATAGCCATGCGACGCATCAGGAGGTCAAGAATTGGTCGGCAGATTCCGGTGCTCCTCGTTGTGGCGGCAACCGCCATCTTTGGGTGTGCCCAGGACCCGACGGCAACTGCCGAGTACGGACAGCTGGAGGCGGAGCTCGCATCAACCGAGGCGGCACTTGCCGACTCCGAGGCGCAGGCAGCCCAGTTGGTGGGGGAGCTCGGTGCCGATTCCGCAGACCCTGATGTCGTTGCCGAGGTGCGCGTGGTCCAAGAGGAGTGGTTTGCCGCTGTGGAACGCCGAGGATGGCGATGCCGTCCTCTCGATGATGGCGTCCGGTGGGCGTCACTACTGCCCAGCGACCGGCACCCAAGGCGTGAGTGGTGGTGACCTGGCCGCGTTCGTCGAGGAGGGGTGGGAGATGACAGGAGCCGACATCGTCAGCGCCACCCGTACGCACACCTCTGGAGACCCTGCGGCAGTCAAAGACGACTATGTCGTCGTCACAGAGTTCACCCTCAACGGCCACCTCGGGTACCTCTCGATCCTCCACCTGCGCGGCCTCGAGGGTTCCCTGCGAGTTCTCGACCACCACGCCTACCCACCCTCCCCGCAGTTCTGACCAGAGTTCGACCGACCTTGTCCAGAGGAGCCTGTATGACCAAGTCGTTCATCTTCCTTGTGACGGTGGTCGTCGTGCTCGCAGCGGCATGCAGCACTGAGTCAGGCAGCCTCCAAGACGAAACGACGACCATCCCTCCATTGACGACGACTGCCAGCACATCCCAAGCACCACCAATCACCGTTGGAGCCAACGAACTATCGGTCCAACAGGTGCGCATGATCGGTCTTGCCTACGAGTGGTATGAGACTTGGAAGGCTGGTGACGGCGACCTGGCAGCGTCCTACATGGCCGAAACCGGGCTCGTGCACTACCCGACCCGTGGGCAGACACTGAAGGTGTCCGACGGCTCGCTGGCAAAGTGGATCAACGCGCACCCATCGCACGACGCCACCCTGGCAACCGACCGTCCTCCGTTTGTGTTCAACAACACGGTCGTCATGACCGGCACCATTGACGGAAACCTCGACGCACTCACCGTCATCGAGTTCAGCACGGGCGAGGAGCTGGAAGTCACCAAGGCGACCACCTTCTTTCCCCCTCGCATAGCCCCATAGCACCGCCCATATCCGGCAACGCGTTCGGCTCGAAGAGGGCGCATAGGTGCCGTTATGCGTGCTCGCAATGGCGCTCGATCATTTGCTGCGTTGGTTCCAAGCCAGTCGTAGTTCGTTCACACCGATTCCCACCATCAGCAGGTTGGGCAGAGGGGCGAAGCCCGCGGGGGTCACGACCGCGACGAACGCCGCGAGCGCAGCGAATACGTGATAGTCACGGGCAACCAAGAACGGCGTTGCGACCGCTCCGGCAATTCCGACCACCGCCAAGCCATAGATCGCTCCCGCGTTGGTCATGTTCCCCTGTGCGTCTACCACGAACCAAACTCCGATGGTGATCGTCGCGACAGCACCGACAATGGCGACGAGGGTCCGCAGTCGTATGCGTTGCATTGTGGGACTGTCTACAAGTTGATCGAACATGAGAGGATTGTCTCACCTACCCATGACCGTGGCCAGGGGCAACGTTCGACTGTGCAGGACGCATAGGCGCCGATATGGGCGTTCGGTGTCACTAGAACGGGCGTACTTGTCGACTCGTGCCCTGCAGGACGGATCTACCAGGGGTCGTTGGTCCTGTTCCGGATACCGAGCGGGCGCACTTGATGATCAAACGGCACCTCGATCGGTTCACCCGTGCCCTCGGAGTCGGTGAGGAGGACGACTGAGCGGACTTGGTTGGACCCGTAGTAGTAGCCGCCAACCGCCAAGCGGGCCTCGTCGGGACTCCAGGCGATCGAATCGGCGATCATGCCGGATCGGATCAGCGCCTCACGGGTGCCGTCGGCGGAGAGGATCTCGATCTTGGCGAGATCAGATCCGCCACCGAATCGGTTGCTCACGAGCACGATGCGGCCGCTGATGGGTAGAATCGCCGCTGTCGTCGGGTGCTCTTCGAGAGCGCCGAATCGTCCGAGGGCCTGCTGGTCGGCCAGGTCCGGTCCGGTGATCGCCCAATCGCTGCTCAGCGGGATACCCGCCGGTCTCGACACGATCAGACGGCCGTCGCTTCCTGCGGCCACGAACTGGGCATCGGCGGTGGCGATGATCTCCCCGGAAGGGGTGAGTGTCGTGAGGTCGTCATCACCCTCGAGGGCGTACCCCCACGAGCCCCACGCGACCGGTCGAACCGTGTCGCCTAGGACGGTGATCTCGGTAGCCATGAGCGCGCCGTTCGAGACGTCGGCCTTCAGCAGCACAAAGCCGTCCTCAGACTGCTCCACCCAGGCGATGGAGTTGGGATCCGTCGGATGCCAGGCAAAACCGGTGACGCCGGATGCGACGAACCGCAGGTCGCCGACACTTCCAACATGTAGAGCGAACCTATCGGTGTCGTACTCCGGAAGGGTGATCGCGATCTGGTCCTGGGCGGCGTCGTACGCGGCGGCCGACACGTCAGAGGCCAGCCGGGTCTTGATCGGATTGCCATTCCCGGGCCATGTCACAAGACCCTTGCCGAATTCCACCGAAGCGAGGATGGTCCCCGGGAACGTCACGACCTCTTCTGCCGGCAGTTCGGGCGCTGCGACCGGATCGGTCGGTGCGGTCATCGACGTGACCGCTTCGGTAGGTTGGGTGTCAACCGGTGAGGAGCCGCCGGTGGTGCCCTGGCCAATGATGAAGCCGAAGGCGATCCCTGCGGTCGCGAGGAGCACGCCGGTCCATTTGTGACTCGAACGGAGCGGTGGGGGCGTACGCTCCGGCTGGTGTGGCAAGGTGGTCACTCGGCCGTCCATCGAGCAAATGTACCGGGGGCGCGATGCATATCTGCGCTGCACGCGCTGCCCCGCGTTGAAGCTCCAGAGGATTGCGTCCGCCGTAGTGACCGGTGACAATCGTTGGCGAGGATCAGACCAGTGCAGGATATCCCGCACTACCACGGGAAGGCCGATGCATCTTGCCGGGCGAGACAGACCGGGTTGCCCAGGATTTCTCCCCCTTTGGCTCGCTGTGAGCGGCCACGGCCGAGTTTGTGACCGCCCGTATGTGCCGTTGTGGGCCGGCGGGGACGGAGTCCTCTTCCAGCCTGCCCAACCGCGGTAGGATTGAGTGTGGCTTGAGCGCTCAGGAGGTGCGACTGATGAGAGCCACCAAGACCATGCACATCGACGCGACGCCGGAACAAGTGTTCTCCTTCTTCCTCGATTCGACCGCCACCGCACCGGGGATGGCCATGGAGGTTGTGTACGAGAGCCCAGATGTTGTGGGCACCTCGTACGAATGGACCTTCAAGATGCTGGGCATGCCACGCAAGGGGGTCACGGTCGTCACCGGCTACGTCCCCGGCGAGCGAGTGGTGGTCCGGAACTTCGGAGCGATGGAGGGAACCCAAACGGAGACTGTCGAGCCGGACAATGGCGGGTCGAGGGTGACCCATGAAATGGACAGCCGCATTGCCGTCCCCTTGATCAGCCGTTTCCTCGACCCCATGCTGCGAAAGGGCTGGGAGAAGAATCTTGAGTGGGGCAAGCGAGAGATTGAGAGGCGGGCGAAGGGCAAGAAGGCAACCGCCTAGCTGCACCTGGCCTGAAGAGCCTCCGAGGTCGAGCCGTGCCCTCCGCTCGCAGGTGATAGCGAGCGAGGCTTGCCATCGGCCGGGGGTTTTGCGCAGCTGAGCGCCACATGCGGCGAACATGTGCGCACGTTCGGAATCGCTCGCCCAGATCACTCAGCCGCCGGAGCGTTCTCGCGCCCTTCGTTCCGCCCGTAGCCGGCATTCTGTGCGTCCGGACGTGCCGCCCATAGGTGCCGACATGGGCGGCCTACTCGCCGGTCTCCCCATCGACCGCTTCCCTGAGTATGTCGGCGTGTCCGTTGTGGCGGGCGTACTCCTCGATCATGTGGAGCAGAATCCACCGCAGGCTCGGAGCATTGCCATCAGGCCAAGTACGTTTCGCCTTCACATCCAGCCCGCCCTCGGTGAGAGCCTGCTTCACTAGCGAACGTGACCGTTCGACAGCATTCGTCCAGAGGCTGAACAGCTCGTCAGGAGTGTCGTCTCGGGCGGAATTCCAGTCCCAGTCCTCGTCAGCGGCCCAATCGACCTCGTCCCACGGCGCCGCTTTGGGATTGCCCCGTAGCCATACCGAGAACCACGAATCCTCAACATATGTCATATGTTTGAGCAGACCACCCAGCGTCATCGTCGTCGCTGCCGTCGTCGCACTCAGTCCTTCGTTATCGAGGCTGGAGCACTTCCAGGCAAGCGTCGCACGCTGGTAGTCGAGGAAACCGAGAACCGAGGCAACCTCATCGGCGTTCTGTGGCGGGTGCGTCCGTCCGAATTCGTCAACGTGCTCAGCCATTCTGTTCCTCCCTCGATGCGCTAGGAGCAACCTACCAACGCCGCCCATAGGTGCCGTTATGGGCGGGGTGTTGGAGCGTAGGCCGTCCGCTATCCGGTGGATTCGAGGTACTCCGTCATCAGCTCGACGTGCTGAGCAATAGGGCCGGGAAGCCGGACAATCGGAGAGCTGCAGCAAGGCCCGTGGAATAGAGCGTCGTAGCGATCGGGATACCGATCCTCAACCCAGGCTGCGTACTCCCGCATCTCGGACTGTTCGACCTTGTACGCCTGCTCGTCGGATGTCGGATCAACCGGCCCCGCTTCCCCGAGAACGGCGACCTTGCCGTCTTCGAACGTCAACCGCCACACATTCACGTACAGTGGCCCGCCGACTGCCTCAACGAACGCATTCGCACTGGTCAGGGTGCATTCAGCTTGATCTTCGGTCACCGTCACGCAGTTCAATTCAGAGTTCAGAAGCGTCACTTCACTCAGCGCGAGTGCGGCCTGAAACCGGTCGGCATGCGACGTGGCACCGTCACCATCGAAGTCATCCACGCCCCACCCCTCCAACGTTGGGTAGTCCCTGAATATCGGGAATGATTCTCCATTGGGACCAGCGAAGACAGCATCAACGGCCAAAGAATCCCGAAACGCCTCAACGTCGCCATCCGCAAACGACTGGAACCAGAGATCAGCACGCTCGTCAGGTTCATGTGCGGCATCTCCACAAGCCGTGGCGGTGATCATCAGCCCGAACAGACAGGCCCAAACAATCCTGCGGTGCATCCAGCACCTCCGTCTCGAATTGTTCCCCCACCCCAAGTGAACACCCATTTGCACCAAATGGCTAGCCCATTGCCGGCAGTATGCACGACCTCCGATGGCGAGCATATGTGCCGATATGGGCGGCTGCCGTCTGGGCCAGGCGCCAACAATCTGGACCCGTTGGAGCCAACTAGAGGCACCGCATGGCGTGGTGACTCAACCGGAGTCACCCATCTCGCGTTGGATGTCTTGTTCGGTGATCTGCCTCTCCCCGCGGTAGGTCTGCCAGCCGTGCAACACCAAGCCGATACCCCAACCCGCCATCACCCAGCCAGGCCAGAAGTAGCCGCTGCCCGAGACTGCCCAGACGCCGATCAGGAAGAGGTTGACTACGACGTAGCTCACAGCGTGGATCTTGAAGTCACGTTTGTCCTTGATCCGTTTGATCGCAGCGTCCCGGCGCTCTTGATCATCCATCGTGTCCTCCATCGCTTCGGAGATGTTGACAACCGTGTCGCGTCCAGTGTCTCACCGTTCACTCACGCCGCGTAAACTGGAATACGAGGACGGCCCCGTTGGCCTGCATCAAGAGCGGCCAAGTGGCCAGCCCATAGGTGCCGATGTGGACGGGGTGCGATTCTGAAGTGTGCTCCCGCTTGGGACCGCTGCGATGCCTTCTCATAGCCGCAGCGATGAACACTGCCCACCGACAGCCAGCGGCACGCTGGAACGATCGGCTCTGCCTATTCTGGTGTCACGTGACAACGGTGGTGGACGTGTGATAAGACTGATCGCAGCGGTTCTTGTGTCGGGATTGGCGCTGTCGGCGTGCGGAGGCGGGTCGAGTCTCACCGAATACGCTGCCGAGCTCGAGTCCGCGGTCGGAGAGATGAATGGTCAGCTCGACAGGCTCGATGACGAGCTGTCAGGGACAGACGATCTTGAGCAGATCAGGCGATATGCGAATGAGCGCGTGGCAGCTCGGTACGAGTTTGTCCGTGTCCTTGAGAATCTCGACCCACCCAGCAACGTGAGCGACCTCCACGACGCCACGCTGGGCATCATGGGCGGGCTGGCAGACGCAGAGGCAGCACTGGCGGCCTACGTCAACGAACTCGACTCTTTGACTGACACCGGCGACATCTGGTCAACGCCACTTGGTACTCGCCGTGAGGTCGGTTGATGCGGAGGCGGTTGAGCTCTGTCTCGCCGCTCAAGCGGAGCTCGACACATCGGAGCGCAGCGATCTTGTGGACGTACCGTGGATTCCGCCGGAGCTGAAGGAGGTCGTGGTCGTTGCCTTCGGATGCATAGGCGAGGAACGCTAGGGCAAGACGGCTGACACGCCAAGGTCCGCGGGTTCCACGTGAACGCCGACAGGAACTGTTTCACCGGGGGTTCCGTGATCACGATGGTGAGTCCCGGTACGATCTCTTCAACGTCTGCCCCCTGGTCGAACGGCAGCGCGGAACCGGCAACATGCGCCGCCCTTGTCCGAGAACATGGGCGATCCGACACGACCGATGTGGCCGCCAATAGTCGCCGTCATGGGCGGGTCTGGACGACATCGCTGAGAGGCAGCATGTCGCGGGGTCGGATGCGCGTGGGTGTCGTAGGCTGCTTCCTGGATCGGGATTCCGGAGGAGGGGGTCTTTGTGCCGTTGGATGTTGCGCAGATCGATTCTGTTGTCCGTGAACAGCACGCACGGCAGCCGTTCTCTGGCGTGGTTCAGGTGCGTGAGGGCGGCGAAACGGTGTTCGCGACGGCTTTCGGCTACGCGAACCGTGTCGATGCAGTTCCGAATGTCTACTGGAACGCGTCTTTGGCACGGCGTCCGGGACCAAGACATTCACTGGGATTGCGGTATGCCAATTGATCGAAGCGGGCAAGCTATCGCCCGAGGCCCGGCTTGTCGATGTGGTAGATCAAGGTACGCCTTCTCCTCGTTTCGATCCTGCGATCACAACTCCACGACCTGTTGACGCACACTTCCGGTACGCCGGACTATTTCGATGAGGAGGAGTTGGACGCACAAGCTGACTTCGGTGCCGGTCTTCAGTGATCTTCCGGTCTATCGCGTACGCGATCCATCAGATCTCCTGCCTCTCTTCGAGAACGAGCCGATGAAGTTCTCGCCGGGCGAGCGCTTCAGCTACAACAACGGCGGATACGTGCTACTTCGGTCTCGCCATCGAGGCTGCCAGCGGAATGGCATATACGGACTATGTAGAGCGTCACGTGTTCGCCCGTGCAGGAATGGCAGATTCTGGCTTCTTCGAGATGAACGATCTGCCAGGCACGGACTGCGTACGGCTATCTGGCGGATGGGCGCAGCAACATCTATGAGGTGACGATCCGAGGAATGCCCGACGGCGGTGCGTTCGTGACGGCACCGGATATGGCGTCGTTCTGGGATGCACTCTTCGGACATCAACTCATCGGTGCGGAAATGACCGCACAGCTTCTGCATCCTCATATGGCCGTGACTCCCGGCAGCGACGATGATCGCCACTACGGATATGGCCTCTGGATGGCGGTTGAAGACGGAGCGGTCTCGCGCTGACTCCATTACGGGCGCAGATCCCGGAGTCGCGTTCCGCATCTGTTCACTTCGTGGCCGATCACATCGAGTTGACCCTGCTCGGCAACACCGAATCTGATGCGTGGCCGCTGTTCGAGGCGATGAAACAGCTGATACTGGCCCCATCGTCATAGGGAACCGGGTACCTCCACTCGCCCATAGGTGCCGATATTGGCGGGTGTGGATGGTCGGTTTCTAGCCGTCCCCGGCTGCGTCGAAGAGGTATGCCACCACGACCTCCGGGACTCTGGTGTGGGCTTCATGAACGCCGGAGAGCATGTCGAAGGTTGTATCGATTCCTGCTTGCTGTAGCCGTGTGCTGAGGAGGAGTCCTTCATCTATGTAGCTGATGGTCCCGTCGTCGAGTTCACCGAGTTCGTGGAGGTCCTCTCTGATCGTGCCGTCAGGGTCACGTTGAGCGAACCAGCCGTCCTCATCCCATGGATCGTCGAACGACCGGGAGAAGGAACCATCTGTGACGGCCCAGAGACGGAAACGTTCGGGCAGATCGGCGGCCCAGGACGCTGGATCGACAGTCTCTGCCACGATTGCCTGCATCTCGTCTAGGTCTTCATCGAATGCCCCGTCCCACCCGCTGCCGTGCAGAAAGTACTCGGCGTCACCGAGGACCGCACCGGCCGGTGTCACCGGCGGAGTCTGAGCTAAACATCCGGATGTCAGATCGCGCGTTGGTCCAAGCACAAACATCGCTCCGGACGTGGCCCCCCTGAATGGCCGTAGACGACCGTGCGGGCCGGATCGCCCCCGTACCTTGCCGCCTCCTGTTGGGCGAACGCCAACGCACATGGCAGCACGGGCCCCTCTGACCGGACGAATTCGGCGGACAGGGCTGGCCACTGTGCGACCCAGTTCGGGGCGAATACGAGCATCCCCGCCTCGGCTGCGGCCTTCGCTATCACCGTGAGAATCGAGTTGTTCTTGTAGACGGTGGCACCGTGGAGGGCGACCACGACCGGCCAAGGACCGTGCCCGGCCGGGACATACACGTCGACCAGATACTCGTGGCCGTTCATTTCCAGGTAGACGATGTCCTTGGTGACGGTCACGCTGCTATCGGACGACGACACCGTGGTCGTCGGAGATGCCGTCGTTGTCGACGGCATCGTGATGGTGGTGGTCGCCGCCGTGGTTGTGACCGGAGCAAGCGTCGTGTCCGCACTGTCGTCAGGCCGGTGTCGCCACAACCAGCCAACAGCAGCACGACCAGGGTGAACGGGATCAGCCAGCGGAGGGTGAGCGGTTGCATCAGTGGGACTCCTCATCGTTGTCCGGCACCGTCCCTCCAACGGTACACTGAGCGCCTGCCAGCAGACAGACGAATCCCCGGAATCTGCCCGCCCATAACCGGCATGCTGTGCGGCAGGACGGGTAGTCCATAGGTGCCGATATGGGCGGGTGAAGCCTCTCTACATTGGCATCGCTTCGTAGACCCACATGTCCATCGGGCAGTCGACAAGGAGAGCGACAGCGTCGTCGATCGATTCTGCCTGTACGATCGAATAGCCGAGTGCGGGGGCCATTTTAGGGGTCACCTCGGCGACGGTGCCGTCCTTTGAAACCGCGCGACCGTTGAACAGTGGGTTCCCCGAGTCCACAACATGGTCCTGCAGGGAGGACCACCACTTCATGTGGGCATCCCTGAACTCGGGTGATTGTTCCATATCGCCGTGGGCGAGAAGGATGAATCTCTTCACGATGACTCCTTCGTTTCTCGTGTCTTGTTGAGATAGGCCACATATGTGCCAAGTGATTCAGCCTCGGTTCCCCAGTACGGGTGGAACTGCTCCACCCATGTTTGAAGCAGCTGAAGCGGTGCCCTCTCCAACGCTAGGAAGTTCGTTCGCCCCACCTTGCGTCGCTTGACCATCGCTGCTTCTTCGAGCACTCGGATGTGCTTGTGGATAGCAGGTAGGGACAGGTTGCGCAGGTTGGCGAGTTCACTGATCGATCTGGGTTGGATTGCGAGGGAATGGATCATCTCTCGGCGGTGCTCGTTCGCCAAGGCGTTGAGCACCGCGTTCAGATCATGTTTGTCTCCTATCACGACACTTAACGTAGTGGTGAAGTATCGTGGATCGCAAGCGGAATTTGCCCTGCGTCTGCAGAAGCCGAGGCATACGGCCAATGGGCACACCTCAACCCTTCTGAGCGGTGCACGCATCGGTGCTGTTGTGCGTGCTCAGGGCTGTCCGGTACATTGCTTGTCCTGACTCAACCTGCGCCACTGACAGGAACAACCGATCCGATCAGTCGGTCAGTCTGATAGGTTCCATGGGACCAGCGTCGACCGGGGAGATTCGGACATGAAGGCGATAACGGTATCTCGCGATGTGAACGCATCCGCCGATGTGGTATGGGGGATACTCACAGACATCGAAGGGTCCGCCGACACGATCTCGGCTATCGAGAAGATGGAGATCCTCTCGGACGACACGACATTCGGCGTCGGGTTCGCATGGCGCGAAACGAGAACGATGTTCGGGAGGACCGCAACCGAGGAAATGGAGGTCATCGAAGTCACTCCTGGTGAGGCCTACACGGTCGAAGCTGACCCTGACGGATCCAACTACCGGAGCGTCATGTCCGTCGCCGCCACGGGCGATGGGACGAGCACCGTGTCCATGGAGTTCAGCGCAGACCCCACTAGCGCTTTCGCCAGGCTGATTGGCGCCACGGTCGGACGACTGTTCATCGGTTCGATGAAGAAGGCGATTGCAGCTGACCTCGACGACATCGCCGCAGCAGCGGAGGCCACGGCCTAACCAAGTGCGCCTAACCGGCATTCTGTGCGGTCTGATGTGCCGCACATAGGTGCCGATATGGGTGGGGGTAGCTGTGTTGCGGAGTGAGAGCGGCGACCTCGCTGTTCCGAGTCCATCCGTCCTGGGACACTTCGTAGGGGGCGGCTCCACACGATTGTGAGTGATCGTCTTCAGGGTCGACGCAAGGATCAGGGAGTATTGTTGACGCATGGCCACGGATCTCAACGCAGATCAGATCGCCCGATTCCTTTCGGAGCATCCACAGTGGGTGCTTGAGGGTGCCTCGATACGACGAGAGTTCATCTTCGATGACTTCAACCAAGCCCTGGGATTCGTCGTACGGATCGGTGCAGCATCCGAAGTCGCCGATCATCACCCAGACATCGATATCCGCTGGAATAGGGTGACATGTCTTCTCTCGACACACTCGGAACGTGCCCTGACATCGAGAGATCTCGCCCTGGCTGCGAAGTTCGACACATTCTCCTGAACCACGCCGGCATCACCCGACTATGTGGTCGACGCCCAGGTGTGGTGATGACCGGAGAGGTTGTCCCTGGCGGTGGGGTGTGATGGGTCGATGACGGGGTGATTGTCGGACGGTCCTCGCACAACGGTATCCCCGCCTGGGGAATTCGCACACGAGGGCGATTGTCGGCGTAGCGTCGAGGACAGCCCGCTCGACGTGGGCGTATCGAACCGGGGAGGGTTCTGTGAGTCGACGCGTGTCAATGAAGAGGATGCTGATGGCGCTTGCTATCTGCGCGGTTGTGCTTTCGGCCTGCGGCGGTGCGGATGCGGCCACCGAACCTGAGGTGGCGGCTTCCACCGCTACCACGGCTACCACCGATGCGAGCGACGATTCGCCCGCGAACGATGGAACCGCGGCGAACGCTGTCGACGGATCTGCAGAGGCAGCTGACGATGGAACGGCTGATGATTCGGGAGCTTCGAGTAGCGGTGGGTCAGGCAGCGCCACCCTGGTCGTCGGCGATCACACCTACCAGTTCGACAGCTTCGTGTGCGCCTTCGGGTACAACTCGACGCAGAGCGCAACCTTCTCGTTCTCATCGAACTTCATCGGCCAAGTCGATGGCGTCCAGGTCCAGATGCAGCTCGATGTCGAAGATGCCAGCGGTGGGGATCGCCTGACCGGCGATGGCGTCGTCCAGAGGATCCATCTCGACGACATCGCTGATTTCGAGAACCCGTCCATCAGCGTGAGTTCAAACGACCTCGTCGCCACCTTCGACGGCGACAACATCACTGCCGAAGGCACGTTCTGGGACGCGGTCGCCGATCCGGGCCGGCTGACCCCGCTTCCAGGGACGTTTGAAGCGACCTGCGGGGCCGGTAGTCGCCGCTGACCAGCGATCCACAGCGCGTGCTTGCGGCTATGCCTGACAGCGACGTGGGCGGGCATCGAGTTCGACTCGGCGCAGGGAGTTGAGGAAGAGGCGCACGCACTGACCTGTCCGTATGTGGGGGATGGGCCTGTGGGTGCGCTGGCACGAGTCGTGGCGTCGCACCCCCATGCTGGCCAACGCGCGGAACATGGCAGGGACGGACAGTTGGCAGACTGAACGGTTCTATCGGGTGCGCAGCCCCAACCCTCTACCGAGGCGACCGTCCGTGTCGCCCATGTGTTCCGATATGGGCGGGCCGATTGAGGGTGGGTTGTCGAGCTGGCAGGGGTTGCGTTCCTCATGGGGGTTCGCTGTTGCCGAGCGTCGAACAATCCCCCCGATCGTCGATCACCGACGCGTAGGCTCGGAACCAGGTCACCCCAAACCGGGGGCGGCAGAGAGCATCGGGAGGTGCAGCCATGACCGACCATCCCAATCTTGAGAGAGCCCGTGTCGGGTATGAGGCGTTCGCCGCGGGCGATCTGGCGGCGGTGAGCGATCTCTTGTCGGACAATATCGTGTGGCACTCGGGCGGGGGCAACGTACTGACCGGTGACTACAAGGGAAAGGAAGCCGTCCTCGGCTTCTTCGGGCTGCTGATGCAAGAGAGCGGCGGTTCCTTCAGGAACGAGATCCATGACATGCTCGCCAACGACGAGCATGGTGTCGCTCTCGTCACCATGTCGGCAACTCGCGGCGGCGAGACGTTCGAAGGCAACGTGGTCCACATCTTCCACATGAGCGACGGCAAGATGACCGAATTCTGGGCCATCCCTGAGAATCAGAGCCGGTACGACGAGTTCTGGATCGACCGGTATCCGGATAGCTGAGAGAGCCTGCTACCCACCCACAACCGGCAACATGAACGGTCGCGCCTGACCATTCGTGCCGCCCATAGGTGCCGTTATGGGCGGCGTATCGAGGCTGTTCTGAGGCTGAGTCGGACGCGTCGTGTCTCTTCCTCAAGTATGTTGGATGGGTCGAAGAGGAGAGATCGTATGGCCGAACCACGCAAGGAATACAGAGCACGTATCTGGGTCAAACTGACCGGTGACTTCTTGCCGAGCCCGGAACTGAGCAAGGAGCAACTACAGGCCCTGCTCGCCGAGGCTTTGCGCGTGGGCGAGGTGGATTCCCCCGTCGTCGCTGTGGCGGTCGAGGACACGAGACGCTGAGTCCAGTTCGAGTCGCGTCGACCCGACCAGACTTATGTCTATGTCTCCGACCAACTGAATCACCGGGGCCAGAAGCTCACTGTCGATGGAACCCACGTCACCAAGTGGGGCACCGAGGGTTTGGCGCCGTCGTGCTGGCCGGCAAGGCACGCTGAAACGCCCTAGGAGCCTCCACACGGCAGAGGTCGGCAGCTCAATCCCAGTAGCGCCCGTCGGATCAAACTCCCCTCGGCGTATCGCGCTGCTCCTGCCCACCTACCGGGTGGCCCACCCCAGTCCTGTCTACCCAACCCGAGAACACCTTGACACAAAGCACACATAGGAGAGTCAATATGCTCGGTCGAACCGGGCGTCCACAGGTGCCGATATGGGCGGCTACTTGTCGATGACCTGAACGATGGTGAATGTTGGGTATACGTTGAACGTCTCAGCATCCATCACCTCGAAGGTGATCTCGCCGTGCAGCGAACTCTCGCCTTCAGCGGATTCGCCTGCGCCTACCCATTCGACCTGATGTGCTTCCTCCCGTGGCAGAGAAACGACGGCGACCTCACGTACCTCGTACGCTGCAGCCAGTTCTTCCTCCCGAGGATGGTCGGCGGCCAGTCTTGTTGTGATGAAGGCTGCTTCGACACCGCTGTCGTTGACCACACTCAACAAGAAACGGCTGTCCACCATCTCGATGATTCCGGGGCCCTCATACGTGGCAGTCTACACCGTCAAAAGTCACCGTCGGGGCATCGACCTCCTGGGAGCAGCCACCTAAGCGAACACCAGAATCAGAGCGGCCAGAGTTGAGGACACTCGGCGCATGAGCAAACCTCCTTGCTGCATCCCCTTCCGCACCACCGGAGCCGAGAGTGCTCCAAGATCAGGATACGCCGACCACCTGCACTCGTAGAGAGCCGCCGCCCATAGGTGCCGTTGTGCGTGGGTGATGAGGTTGCCTTGTGAGTGGGCAGGTAGAGCTCGAGCGCCATTCGCGTGCGCACGGTCAACGCTGTGCGAGAACCTCACGGAGGGACGCTTCAGTGTCGGCGGTTCTGCGACCTGTTGTGCGCCACAGGATCTCACCCGTTGGCGTGACCAGCATTGGAACGATTGCACTCACCGACGGAATCCGAAGGTCCTCGAGGAACTGTTTCCGGTTGATGTACATCGTGATTGTTGCCTCACGGACCTGTGGATCCGGAATACCGCCTCGCATGCCGCCATCGATGAACCCAGAAACGGGTCGGTACATCTGCGAGATTACCGGCAATTCATACGCACGAAACTCAGGTCTCTCCGCCGCAAGTGCTTCGGCAACCGGGACCCAGGTGTCCACGTCGGTCTGCTGCCACTGCCTGAACGCAATCAACAGCAGGTTGCGGTCGCCCGCGAGCGTGCCCGGGAGTCGATGGGATGTGCCAGACAGGCTGGACCCGTCTACTTGGGGGAATCGAATCTCCATGCCGACATCCTACGACCACGATCTGTGGGCTGTGCGAAGCGATACACGTGGCGGCCTTCGACCGCGCTCGATGCCCACAGGGAGGCCAAATGGCGGCGTTCCTGCATTGAGCTGCAAGGAGACGGAGCCGCCCATATCCGGTGCCGGCTCAGTTGACGCCGTTCCGGTCCAGAAATTCTCCGGCTCGAAGCCGAATCGGGCCGACTGCCCGCCTACGCCTCAACCGCACCCACGGAACTGTCGCTGAGCTGTCCGTCGTATCGTGGTCCGCACGTGCGACACAGTTGCTGATGTATACATGTAGACGTTGGAGGCCGTGATGGATCTTGATCGGGGTGCCCTAGCGAATCTCGATCGGCGGCTGCTCGCCGGACTCGAGCGGGATGAGCGGTTCCAGATGGTGCGTGTGCCGGCGTAGCTGGGATCTCGATGGGCCGAGCCATCGTCGCTCTGATCCATCGCGAGCTGGCAAGGGTGGACGAGACGGCGGTCGATCATTCTCCGGTGTTCGCGCAGCGAGCACGTGAGCAACTTGGCTAGTCGAGAGACTGAGGTTGCGAGTCGCGAACGGGCAGTGGCGTCAGCAGAGGAGAGGCTTCACAGTAGAAGCGAACATCTTCGTCACTGGGAAGCCGAGCTTGAGACACCGACGCAGCGAGTCAAGCTGGCATCGAAGCTGGCCGCACAGCCCGGGACGACGGTCCGGGGATCGGTCGCAACGACCGTTGTCCGTGTGGGTCCGGGCTCAGGCACAAGCACTGTCACGGTCTGCCGGGTCGGCCACCCAACGTGGTTTCCCGATAATGTGGATGTTTGCTGGATTGCCGGATCTCGCGCTTCCTGACGAGGACGATGCGGCTGTCGATATCGATCGCCCTAGCGAGCCTCAGCGCTGAGCGCGGATACGTGGGTCGTCGTCGCTGATCCGGCGGATCGCAACGTGGGTCCACCCGCTCCCGCGAGGCGATGCGAAGCTCGTTGGACGACCCTGGTGCTCGCTGGCCTTGCAGGCCTCCAACACGTCCCCGCTGAAGCGGTAGACCGCAAGCTCGCGCCCGGTCTGCGTGTGTGCCCCAGCGACCTCCTGCACGTTGGTGAACCCGTCCGGATCGACCGTGAACTCGACGTGGTGGCCGGCGCCGATGCGTTCGCCGTCCCTGAACACCGTGAAGTTGCCGGCAGCGTCGACGTGCTCGATGATGCCGGTGACGTCTGTCTGCTCACCATCTCTGATGTGGAAGACAATCTCCCACCAACCTACGAAGAAATCGGGCTGCCTCGCTGGAGTGTCGGGTATCTCGCGCACTTTCGTCATCGGCGCAGGTCGAGCCCGGTCCCACACGCGGCGGTGACGGGAGACGGCCAGGTAACGGGCGGGCGCTGTTCCATGACCGCCATCATGACATCAGACCGCAACCGTCGCGAGGGTGAGACCGACAAAGGACACGAGACGTTGTCAATACCTTCTCGATACAACCGATCAGAACAACGCCCGTGCAGCGGTCCCGTTCCCACGCACACTCGATCACCACTGTATCTCCGGGGCCGATGGTGAGACGCGGCGGAACGCTGTTGTCCCAGAACGGTTGCGGAGCCGAGTCGTCGAGGTGGTGCACTGCCATGCGCGGATCATAGAACCATTTCCTGCAGCGCAGGTGACGAGCCATGAGAACGTCACGACGTGCCCACCGCAGCGAACGAGCGCAGATCGCCAAATACCGAGCAGAAACGAACATTGCGCCGAGTGCGCGAGATCGGCACGTCCCGGATCGGTGGTCAGACCGCCCGGGCGCCACGCAGCGTGGTTCGCCCAACCCAGTCTTCTGCTCCGTTGCGACTCAGACCCCATCGACAGCAGCAGGACCACGACGGCACCCAGATCCCGAGTGGGAAGCGTTCGCGCGTTGCCTTCTCCATGCCACCGGCCCATCGTCTTCACCCCAGCCCGCGACCGATCTGCAGGTCCCAGTGAAGCACCACTCGAACCGGCGGCACTGGGCTAGGCCCATTGCAGGGGAGAGTCGGAATGAGACCCACCGGGTCACGCACCGTGTGACGTGCTGTGCCCTGGCGTGGCGTAGCTCAGGGTCGGACATCGTCGAGCACTTCTGAGATGGCGGCGAGGTCGTCGACGAGCTGCTGGAAGCGTTTGTGGCCGAACGCGTCGACCAGCCGGGTGGCGAAGTCGGCCTGCTGGGGGGCGATCTGCCGCACCGCGGCGAGCCCGTCCGGCGTCGGCGACAGCAGCGGCGATCGCTCGTGGGCGGGGTTTGGTGATGCCTCAAGGAGCCCGTCGTCGATCAGCCGGTTGACGACCCGCTGGACGGCCTGGCGGGTGATCCCCATCTCGCGGGCGATCCCGGCGGCGTTAAGGGGCCGCCGCAGGACGGCTCCCAACACCTGCCACCATGCCACGGTCAGCCCGACTGGGCGGGCGAGCTGTTCGCCTGCTGCGAGCATTTGCCCGTTGACCTTGAAGATGCTCAGCGTGAACTCGGCGCCGAGTCGGGGTTCATCCGGCATGGCCGGCCGCCTCCATGAGCCCGAAGAACCCGGCTGCGTCGTGCTGTCCGTAGAGCAGGTACCAGTTGTCGTTGATGGTCCGGTTGTAGAACGCCAGCCGCTCGAAGATCGCCCTGGCGAACTCGACGGGGGCGATGCCGCTGGCGGTGATCAGGTCGCCGTCGGTGACGGCGAGGTCGTAGCGATATCGGTCGTGGCCCTGGTACCCGTCCGACTCGAGGATCTGGGCCGCGTTGGACGTGTGGTCGCGGTCGTTGAGGAGCCCTGCATTGGCCAGTCCGACGGTGGCGCCACAGATGGCGGCCACGGGAACGCCGGCCTCGAGAAATCGAGATGCGGCGTCCACGAATCGAGCGTTGTGTCCCGCCAGCCACGTGTCGGCGCCGGGGAGGATGAGCATGGCGCTGTCGGAGGGGTCGAGCTGTTCGACGGTGATGTCGGGGGTGAGCGTCATGCCGCCCTTGGTCGTGATCGGGTCCATGGTCTCGCCGACGGTGACGATGCGGTACTTCTTCCCGTCGGGCTGCCAGTCGCCTGAGCCGAGATGCGCCAGGGCGTAGCCAGGCTCCCAGTCGGCCCACGTGTCGTAGATGCCAACGTGGATGGTTTCGTTCCTCATCGTGTGCGTCCCCTCGTGTTGAGTGACAACATATTGACATAACGACAGCATGTTGTCAACTGACTAGTAAAGGCGAGTGCATTGCACGATCGTTCACGCTGACAGCGGTTCGGAAATGCGTTCCCGCTTCTGGTTGGGCGGCGTCAACGCCGAGCCACGCCGGGGCGGCAAGGTCGGTGCAGCCGCTGTCAAGGCCCTGCAACGGGTTCGTGGACCCGACGCGACCCTGGCCGAGGCTCTCGTGGTCCACTGCTCACAAGAGATGTCGGACCTTGCGAGTCTCCTGCCCGCCACATACGCCGAACTCGGAAACGACTGGGCGTTCGGTCGCACGCCTCCCCGCACTTCCTTCCAGTTTGCGTTGGCGGCAGCACGCATCCACGGGACGTCGTCAGGGTGCGTGCGAGCCAGCCAGCTTGCGATCTGCTGCGGCGACCACCGATCCGCAACCACTTCCTCGACAATGGCACGCAACGCGTGGTTCGAAGCGAGTCTGTACGGCTTCGCGCGACGGGAGCGCTGCCACGCCGCCCGGTCAGCTCGATGTGCCCGATACCGGTGACGGCCACCATTGCGGGCTACTTCTCGACTCAGCGTCGATGGGGCACGCCCGAACCGGCGAGCCAGGACCGCGAAGCGACTCGCTAGCAGCGACGCCACGCGAGATCTCCTCCCGCTCCACCAGAGACAAGTGCCGAACCGACCGGTGCCGAACCGCCGGCCGCACCCCACCCGAAGCTTCCTCGAACGCCCGAATCGACGCCGGCGAACTCCCGAGTCGCAATCGATCGATCGGTTCGATTCGCCACCTTGCCGCCGATCCCACACCTCGACCCGCTCCGACTCCGTGAACACCGCCACAACAACCTCCTCAACAAGAGGCAACGCCTCCCGCCGAGAGTGTTGTGCCCACCCCCGGAGAGCACAGTCGGTATGGGCGGGCGAAGCCTACGCACGCTCGACGATGAGCAGGAAGTCGATCTTGCGGGTCGCTCCGTAGATTTGGGCGAGGGTTGTCTTCTTGATATTGGGGATGATCGCAACTACTTCCCCAGCCAGCCCGTTGAGGAACGTCTCCAGGTTCGCCGGATCGTCTTCCATGTTGATTTCGAGGCGATGCACCTTGTAGCTCATGCCATGCCTTTCGTCCGATGGGACTATCGCAGGACCATTCTTCGACGCACCGCTGACCGACGGAAGAGGACTTGGTCCCAATGCCCAACCGCACGTATGTGTCGATGCGTACGGCCTGTTGGTGTCGGGTGGTGGCGCTTCTTGAGGGTTTGTAGGTGTGCAGAAGTCTTTGTTCGTCCTCTGAGGCGGTGAGGATTCCACTACCGGGTGGTATTGCCTCGCGCATGACGGTCCAATTCTCCATTCAGGGATGGATTCGGACTTGACACGACGTATGATTTATCTTACTCTATGTAAGAATTGCCTTGCTAGGAGGAATCGTGTCAACCGTGTGGATCACCCTTGCAGTCATCGGCAGCGCCCTCGTCATCGGGGCCGTTGGACGACTCGTGTGGAAACTGCGCCCACAACCCGAGATGAGCGGATTACCAACAGCACCCCTTGAGAGGCTCGGCTGGGTCGGCCTAGGAGTCACCCTGGTCGTCGGCATCGGACTTGCGGCGCTCGTCGCAGTGACGGGGACCGACTTCGTCGATGAGAACACGACGGCACGCCTGCTGTTCTGGCTCCTGATGATCGTCGGATTCGGCGTCTGGGGCGCTTCCTGGTACGTCATCAAACGACGCACCGGCGGCGCAGTCGTCGACGAACGCGACCGAGCGATCCTCGCACGCTCACTGAGCGTCGAATCGATGATCGTCCTGTTCTCACTCGTGACGTGGACGGTGGTACTCACCGAGGTGTACTGGGACGAAGGAGTCCTCCCCATCGCCTACCTCCAACTGATCTTCTGGAGCACATTTGTCGGCGGCGCATTCGGCCGGTCACTTGGCATCGTCATGGGATACCGACGAGAGGTCACCGTCGATGCCTAAAGCCAAGATCGCCAACGACATCAGACGACTCAGGTTCGAACACGGCGAGATGACCCAACAGGAACTCGCGATCCGGGTCGAATGCACCCGCCAGACAATCATCGTTCTCGAAAAGGAACGCTACGTCCCGTCGCTCAGCCTGGCGTTCCGCATCGCCCGAGTCTTTGACCGAACCATCGAAGAAGTATTCGAATACTGCGACGATCGATGACCACAAAACACGACACCACACGAGCTGGACAGACGGACACCAACAATCAAGCCTCACCGCCCCAGCACCAAGCGCCCCAATGACCCCTTGAGGCGACAGGCAACATGCACGCCCATAGGTGCCGCTATGCGTGGGTCATGCACCTCCGCGGCTACGGAGACCGTACTTCCTTGTCCAACTCGACGGTGAATGCGTGATCACCGGAACGGGCCGAACTCCGTGATATCCAGGGTGAAGACACCACCGTCGGTCACGGTGGCATGTCCGTTTTCGTCCGCTGCGTAGCGCACGTTCTCTAGGTCGGTCTGGGGGAGCGACGTTGATGATCAGTCCGCTCGTGAGCGGGATCACCCTCGTCCGCTTCTCATCACGGCGAATGAACGTCGAATCGCTGGTGTCGTAGATGAACGCGTAGCCGACGACACGTAGTGCGAGCTTGTCTACCTGCTCAACCACTCCAACGAAGTGGCGACGCAGATCGGCCTCGAATCCTCGCCGGTCGATCACATGGACTATCTCGCCAACGTCGATCACCATCTTGGGTTCCCTAGCTCGATGCCGATCACTGCCAACGCGGTTTTCCGATCCACTGAGGTTCATTCTGGTACTCCCCTTCGATGGCGGCGTGACTGCACTCTGGTGAGTGCCAGCAACCATACCCGGCTGGGTGTGTCGCATGCGCCGTCATGGGCGGGACTGGCTCGCTTGGTGGGATTGCTCCGCCTTCGAGTGGCTGGCGCTGTTCCGACAGACTTCCGGCCCTGGGAGGCGTTCCTCCGCTGCGGTACGGTGATCGGACCGACATCAAGGAGGGCAACCTGGCGACCGAAAGGGACTCGGACAACAGACGGCTGGGACATCGCACGGCCCCCTCGCCCGGTGTCGGCGTTCTGGCTGCGCTTGAGGGCGCCGCCCTCATCGTGTGGCACCTGGTCGCCACCCCATTCATTGGGCAGAGACGGCTGCGATGGGGCACGGTGGGAACGGAGGCAACTGATTCGCTGCCGGGCGACGAGCTCGTGCCCGAACCCAAGTGGGGTTACACCCTGGGAATCGTTGTCGATGCATCGCCGGAGGATGTGTGGCCCTGGATCGCCCAACTCGGACAGGGCCGCGGCGGTTTCTACACGTATCAGACGCTTGAGAACATTGCCGGTTGCAGGATCACCAACACGACGGAGATCCTTCCTGACCACCAGCATCCGGCGGTTGGCGAAGGCATCCTCCTGTATTCGGACGCACCGCCGCTGCGAATAGAGATCGTGGATCCTCCGAACACCCTCGTGCTTTTCGGGTCACCCGTCGAGATCGGTGGCGAGGAGAGCTGGGGAGTGTCAACCTGGCAGTTCGTCGTCAAGCCCGGCTCTGATGGCGGCAGCCGGCTCCTGACCAGGGGCCGTTACGACCACACCCCGGATTGGAAGAGCCGCCTCGCGTTTGGACGGTTCCCTCTCGAAGTGATCAGTTTCGTGATGAGCCGCAAGATGATGCTCGAGATCAAGAGGCTGGCGGAGCGCGATGCCTAGCCAGAATCCCGAAACGCTGCACTGAGCACGCCCTCCGACATTGAGCTGACAAACGAGGGAGCAACGGTGGACGGAGCGCCCGTCTGGACCTCGCTGGCGACACTGACGAGGGGGATGAGGTGGTCGCGCTCTGCGACGAACCATCAGGCCGTCGTTCTTCATCGCTGATTCGGCAGAGGTTCAGGAGAGGATTCACGAAACGCTCACAGTGATTGAGCGGGTCTTGTCCGCCCATATTCGGCTGGGTGTGTCGCATGCGATGATCAGGGGTGGAGGCGACGAGGGGGTTCTTGGGGGTGCCGTGACGGTGCAACCGCGATGGCGCTGACGGCCCGGCACGTCGAGCGTTGGTGCAGCGGCCGCTGATGGGCGCACCCGTGACGGTAAGCGAGAGACATTGCCCAGCGCCGCAATCGCCACAGATGCGCCATCTCAAACCATACGCCGAAAACGAAAAGGCGCACCCGCTAACTTGGCAACGGCGAGAGTTGTCGTCTCGCTGGAGTTGCGGCCTGCGGGTGCGTCTCGGCAACGACCATAGTTACCGCTCCTCAGCGGTGTCCAATGAGCGAACCCGGCAGGGACGGACAGTTGGGAGACCGAACGGCACTGTTCGGTGCCCAGTCAACGCCACCGATCCGACCATCCGGGCCGCCCATAGGTGCTGCTAGGGGCGTCCTTGCATTGCTCCCCGGATGGCTGCTGGGGTTAGCTGCGACGTGCCCGAGCGTCATCCGCGATGAGGCCAATTCCCACGATGAGCAGAGTGATGGGGACTGCCACTACGACATCGTCGACGAAGAGAAACATCGCCGCCGAAACCAATGCCATCACTATGCCACCCACAGACCGCATGGACATGTAGACCACCACCTCTGATCTTGCATCCAACCCTACGCGCCCACATCGCGGCCTGACTGCCCATAGGTGCCGACATGGGCCGGTGCGGTGTGTGGTCTTCCTACGGTTGTGCAGCGCCGATTGCGTCGAGGATGATCTGGACGACTTGCTTGCCGATCGGGTCGTTGGGAGCGGTCATCCACTCGCCGTCGACGACGCGCCAGAAGACCATATTGCCGTGGTCCCCGCCGGGCACGACGACGACTCTGGCGTCGTATCCGGCAGCTTGCAGAGCTTCGGCTGCGTCCTCGGATTGCCATGGCTGGCAGATTGAGTCGTCTTCTCCAACCACCAAGACCAGATCGGCATCGAGGTTCTTCACGTCGGTGCTATCGACGAGCATCTCCACGAAGGGTTCCGGGAACGTCTCGCCCACGTACTCGTAGTGGCAGCCTGCGATCGGAACGATCAGGTCGGCCCGTGGTGCCCCTGTGAAGCACACGTCGTAGCTGCCGCCGGGGCCATAGGTCGCCTCCGAGAGTCCGCCAAACAGCGCCAGCGACGCGCCGTTTGAGTCTCCGACGACTGAAAATGGCTGATCGAGGTCGCCCCCGTATTCGTGGGCGATGGTCCTCGTGTAGCGGTAGCCGCACTCGAGGTCTTGTTCCTGGGCGAGCGGCGAATCGCCGAATCGATAGTCGGGCGCGAACACCACCGTCCCGTGGCTCGCCAGCCGAGTGGCCATCTCGGCCAAGTCTTGACCCGTCCCTGCTGCGGGGATCAGATACACGACGGGCCACGAACCGTCAGCGTCGGGTGCCCACACCGAGACTTCTTGGGTGGTTTCGTGCGACACAACCGTCGTCATTACTTCGAACGGACCGAGGTCTTCCAGCGGGGCGGTGGCGGCCGGGGGGGTTGTGGCGGTCGCCCCGACCGTGGTCGTCGTCGCTGGAACGGTCGTGCTCGTTGCCGCAAGCATCGTGTTGGCATCGGCGTCGTCGGTGTTGCCGCATCCCGGCAAGAGCAGCACAACTGCGGCAAGCGATGTGATCCAACGTAGGGGTCGCGAACGCATCATGAGGACTCCCTCAATTCGTCAGGCTCGTCAGGCCCTTCACTTGAGTAGACCATCGACCGCAGGGGGTGGGCGACACGCCAGCGACCGGAATCCGCCGAAGCGACGCAATGACCCCCTGAGGCGACAGCGATATGGCCGGGTTCGCTTGAAGTACGGCGGGGACCGGCAAGCCAACGCTGAGCTCTAGCGGATCGTCCTGACCCGCATGTCCAGCGATGACGAGACCCGCAACTACGTCAGGAGGCGAAGGGCCGAAGGCCCGTTGACTCGCGAGATCATGCGGTGTCTCAAACGCTACGTCGCCCGTCAAACGTTCAAGCACTTGCCACGGGCCGCATGGCGACCCGGGTGGGTTCTGGCCCAGTATCCGGTTGACGCACCAATTCCGGTGCCGTCCTCGTAGTGACCTGTCGACCCCACCCGCTGTCCGCCAGGGCGGTGTGACCTCATAGGAGCCTGCCACGAAGACGGTGTCGCTCAACCCAGTCCTGTGCACTCACCCCGAGAGCACCTTGACACAGGACATTCAATGTGGGCGGCTGCCTCGAGCGGGACCTGGCCCAGAAGTCCTCCGGTTGGAAGCCGGTGCGGCCGACTCCCTGCGTAGGTCTTCACCGAACCCGCGGGTCTGTCGCTGAGCGTCCGAACCTCATGACCAGCGTGGGTTGTTTGGAGAGTTCCCGTGACTCAATGTCGGACATGGTGCCCCCGTTCTGAGTCGGTCCTTCATTCTCTGCGGAATGGTCGGTTCCGTCCAGACCGTTCCCAGATTCACGCAGAGATTCGTCGCATCCCCACCACGGCCCATCCCAACGACCGCCGTAGAGTTCCGAAGATGACGCCACGCGGCTCTCCACCGTTTCTGATTCGTGCGATCCTCGAATTCGGGGAAATCCTCGCGGCGCGCGATCCGAACCGGACGAACCCGATCTTCACCGACAACGAGATGGCGAACGAGTTCCTCGTCTCCGACGATTGGGCATTCCTCGCCGGGGTCATTGGCGACTATCAGATGCCGGCCGAACGGGCGTGGGCGGTGCCCTACAACCTCAGCCAGCGGCTCGGCGGCTGGGGCGTCGAGCTTATCGCCGAGGATCCGGACCGGGTACGCGAGGCCTTCCTTGGTCCACCGGCGCTGCACCGGTTCCCCACACAGAGCGCCCGGTGGCTCGTCGCTGGAGCGCAACGCGTCATCGACGACTACGCCGGCGAAGCCGGTGCAGTCTGGAACGATCAACCCACCGCCCGTGAGCTGCAGGCACGACTCAACGAGTTCGTCGGCGTCAGCCAGAAGAAAGCCGCCATGGCGGTCGAGATCCTCAACGGCCAGCTCGGTGTGGACATACGCGAGCTGTCCGGCTCAGACATCGCCTACGACGTCCATGTGCGGCGCGTGATGCTCCGCACGGGTCTTGCCGAGCGAGACGAAGTGAACCACATGGTGGGAGCAGCGCGATTCGCCAATCCGAAGCGACCTGGCGCTCTCGATCTTCCGATGTGGGAGATCGGGAAGACGTGGTGCCATTCCCGACGCCCGGAGTGCAATCGCTGCGCGATCGGTGATGTATGTCCGAGACGTGTGGACGTGGCCGCAAACGTGCGAGGTGCGTGACCGTCGCACTTGCGCGATGCGTCGGGCGCGTAGGGACATGGCCGGGCGCGGAGACACGGTCGGCCTCTGACGCATCTAGGGTGAAGTCATGGAAGATCGAGTACACATCGCGGCGATGCAACTCTCCCGAATGCGGGGCATGACGGCGATGTACCACCGACGGTTCTTCCTCGACGTCAACCTGACGACCGTGCTGATCCTCGTCTTGCTTGTCGTCGGATGGATCGGCGTGGAGCCGGCGTTCCTGCTTGTGCCGGTGGTGGCGCTCATCGGCGCGGTACAGACGGCATTCGACTCTTCCTACCTCATGTTCGCCCGTTGGTACGCCGCCTTTCTCGAGCGTCACCTCAACAAGCAGCTTGGCGAGCGCATTCTCGTCGCTGCGGAACTCGAGGCCGCCTATTTGTTCGAACTCGGCACCCCGAAGATCGTGACCATCCCGATCGGAAGCGGCTTCACGTGGTTCTCGTATGTCACGATCTTCTACACCGTCATTGGGGCATTCGCCTACCTCTTCGGTCTCGTGTTCGGTTGGGACACCCTGATTTCGGCACCGATTCCGATCGTCATCGCCTATTCCCTCGGCCTCTTCGGCATGACGATCGCATCGTTGCTCGTTGGCATCTGGTGGTTCGTCGGAGGTGAGGGCGAGCGGCGGCTTCAGCGGATTCTCGAAGATCGCTTCGGTGCGCCGCTCCCCACATCCGGCGAAGCCGACTGAACCGAAGAATTCGCAACCCACGAGGAGAATCCAATGATCGCCATCCGCATCGTCACCGTCGCCCTCACCGTCGGAATGTTCGCTGCGATTGTTGTGGCGATGATCATGGGTGATTTCAGCGGTGAGGGTTCATGGATCCTCGAGAATCCGTGGGGCCGGATGTCACTCATCGACATCTATGTCGGAATAGCCCTCTTCGCCGGCTGGGTGTTCCTCCGAGAAGGATCTCCGTGGGTGGCTGTTCTCTGGCTTCCCGCTTTTGTGATTCTCGGCAACGCTGGAACGGCGTTGTACGCAGCGATAGCCGCCTTCCGGACGGATGACATCCGGTCGTTTCTTCTCGGAGCACGGGCGTGACGGCGATCGACATCAGGCCGGCCGACGTCGATCCGATCCGCATCGGCGTCAGCAGCTGTGTGATCGGCGAAGAGGTACGGTGGAACGGTGGGCATTCTCGCCAGCGCTATCTCACCGACGTGCTCGGCCCGTTCGTCGAATACGTGCCGGTCTGCCCGGAAGTCGAGGTTGGCATGGGTGTACCTCGCCCGACCGTTCGCCTTGTCCGCAAGGGCGACGACCTACGGATGATCGATCCCAAGAACGACGTTGATTGGACGTCCTCGATGCGGCGCCTGTCGGAGACCCGATCCTCAGAACTGGCCGACGAAGGCCTCCACGGCTTCGTTCTGAAGAAGGACTCGCCAACGTGCGGTGTCTTTCGTGTGAGGGTCTACACCGACTCGGGGGTCGAGCGCCACGGGCAAGGGTTGTTCGCCACGGCGCTCATTCAGCGGATGCCACACTTGCCGGTCGAGGAAGAGGGCCGTCTCAACGATGACCGCATTCGCGAGAACTTCGTCGAGCGAATCTTCGCCTACCGGAGGTTGAAGGCCCTGTTTCGGCCACGTTGGACACGCGGAGATGTCGTGGCGTTCCACACACGCGAGAAGCTCCTGTTGCGTGCCCACGATGAGCGGGGCTATCGGGAGCTCGGCAAGCTCGTGGCCGATGCGAAGAACGTGCCGCGCGCCGCATTCGCCGACGACTACGCGGATCAGTTCATGGAGATCATGAAACGTCCGGCGACGGTTGCGAAGCACGTCAACGTGTTGCAGCACATGCTCGCGTTCCTCCGTTGGGCGGATGATGACATCGGTCGTGCGGAGATGCACGACGCCATCGCCGACTATCGGGCAGGTCTTGTCCCGCTGGTGGTTCCGGCCACGCTGATCCAACATCTGGCCCGACGACATGATCAGCAGATCTTGCTCGATTCGTCGTACCTCACGCCGCACCCGAAAGAGCTGATGCTCCGAAATCACGTGTAGCGAGGGTGTTCGGAGTAGTCAGGTGCAACGAGCAAAAGGGACACGCGTGAAGAGACTCATCATCCTGTGCATGCCCCCAGGCCGCCCACACCGCGATCGAGTGTCGGCTCGATCGCGTCTCTTCCACCAGACGGTGGGGGAGACGAAGGCATCTCCGCCTCCACCACGAAGTGGGCGGGCGGGCACCGGCCGAAGGTCGGAGAGCAGGGGAGGAGGCGACCGCAGCTGGATGGGGTATGAACACGAAGGCCAGGCCCTGTCTTGTTCTCGGCTACTCCGCTACCCCGGCGGCGAGACCGGAGATAGGGAGACACGACACTGTGGTCCAGCTACACCGTCATTGCCAACGGGCGTTCGGACCAGCGGGCTACCCATGCGACGAATCGGACGAGTGCGATGCAGAACACGACGGCGATGAGGAGTCCGGTTGAGTTCGCAGAAGCTGCCACGCCGCGATGGGACCCGCCGGTCTGCGCCGCCGGATCGCGCCGTGGCCGGACGAGTAGACGAAAACTGGCATCGAGGAGGCCACCGGTGCTTCGCGTCGACCGACACCGACTGATCCTGGCGGGCGCGGATCGACGCATGACACCCGACATGCACCGCCCGTAGATACCCCCAGGGCAGACTGCTCTCCGGGTTGTCGAGCAACGCGAAAACCTACACGTCGGTCGAGTCTGACTTCCGACCGGGATCGGTCGCCCTCCAATACACCATCGTGGCGACAATGGAAGCCATGATCTCGATCCCCCCGGCGGTCGACGAGTCCAGGCCAATCAAGCTCAGAGCGACGGCAAGTACGACCGACGTGCCGATGAACACACCGACAGCGACAGCGACTCTCACGTTCCTCCTCCTCGCTTCCAACGATAGCGCCAAGGTCTCGGAAGCTGGCTTGTGAGCCGTTGCTCGGTGGTGCGACGCGGGCAACATGGGCGGCCACCCCATCGTCTCAGCGGCCCAGAAACCCTCGCGGACACGGCCGCGCGTGGTCCACTGCTCGTGCGCGGGACTGGGAATCTATCGGATCGTCGCGGGGCGGCCACGATGGGTGCCCGACTGCGCCGCCCAGAGGGCTTCGAGTTGGCCGCAGGACTGTCGGGGAAGCCCTTCAGGAAGCGCCGCCGGGCGTCGAAGACATTGGTATGAGCCTGTCTCATCAGCGCGGCGCATACGGGCACATCCCGCAGCCAGCCGCGCCCCGCACCACACCACCGGTACCGGTGTCGACCCGGGAGATCATGTGCGCCACGTGTGGTGGTCCGCTCGACGGGCACGACATGTTCGGCGAGGGCTTTCCGGAGGCGTACCTGGGCGAGTCGCCGCCGCTGGCAGTGCGCAACGGGCATCTCGTTGCCGTCTGACCGTTCTGACCGTGCACCCTGTGTGTGTCGAATCGGACCTCGCGGCGTTGGCGACACGGGATCGGCGAGCGCGGTTGATTTCGCTGAAACTGCACCGTCGGGATGGGACCCGCCGAGCGTCATCGCCGGGTCACGTCGTGGGCGATGCCGGGGGATTGGTCGCTGAGCGGACCGGGCAGACTGCCGCTGTGGGTGGTCTGTCTCCTCGCGGACTTGTCGTTCAGATGGTCTTGAACAGTGACGCCATCTTGACCGCGAGCCAGGGTCGTCGACCCCACGCGACGATCTTGCCTCGGAGAGTGGGGAACGTCGCGTTGATCCTGTTGAAGCTGAGGAGCAGGTAGGTGGCGGGGTCGACCGAGAGGCGGCAGTCGACGGGTTGTTCGTTGGCGGCCTCGATCCGGAGGACACCGTCTTCGAAGATGAGCGTCGCTTCGATGCCGCCGCGGATACGGAACGCGATGCGGGCATCGAATCCGGCGGCTTTGCCCGGGTCGATCACATGGGGGAGGATGGGGAGGAGTCCGCCGACGGCGAGTGCGGCCTGATCCGAGGCGATTGGCCAATCCAGGCCGGAAGCGCCGGCAATGTCGTAGCCGTGAACCAGCACCTCGCCGAGTTCGACGGCGAGCAGCGTCGACACCGGCACCACGACCCGGTCGAACAACTCCACAGAAGCGTCACTGTCGAGCGATCCAGCGTGGGTCAGAAGGGCGAGTTCGTCGTTCTCGAACCGGTCCGCGAGGACGTGTGGGTCGCGTTCGGGGTTGTCTGCGAGGAACTCGGCGTTGTGGTCGGCCACGTCGTCGAGGGCTATCGGCGTCGTCTCTCCTTTCGCTACTTCGAGGAAGTACCCGGCGCTGCGTGCGACATGGGCGGCGGTCTCACCCACCGTCCATGACCCGATAGCTGGGCGATCCGGGTCCCTCACCCGTCGGAGCATCCAAGCGAAGTCGTTGCCTGCCTCCGTGAGTGCCCGGCTCAGTGAATCGACGGTGATGCCAGCCTTGTACGTCACATCCTCCTTCCTACTCCGTGCCGCTCACTCATGGAAGGGCATTTGTGCCCAGCGGAACAAGAAGCGGCGACTCATGGCCGCACGGTATCGGGTCGCGGCGTGGCCAAACCCGGTGGAAGGATGCCGTCGATCCCGAGGAGACCAACGAACCATTTCGGAGGGGCGGCGCTATCCGGGGCTCGGATACGCATCGGCTTGCGGCGTCTCTCGGCCGGTCTCGCCGTCGACGAACACCGAGCCGGGTTGTTCATTCCTTCCGATGAACCGAGGCCCCGAACCACCAAGCGGGAGGTGGACGAATCGGCCGCATTCTCAGCTCCCTCTCAGACAGACTGGCTTGCCCGAGCGTTATCATGGTGGAGCCGCAGAGATCGTCAACGTTCCCTGCATGAGTACTCAGAAGGAGACATCATGGCGATAGGTCCGGTTCAGCTCTTCGTGCTCGGTTTTGACCGCCCCGATTTCCACGGGCAAATCATCGCCGAACTCGACCGGCTCAAAGAGAGCGGCACGATCCGAGTGATCGACGCCCTCGCAGTGTACAAAGACGCCGACGGCGACATCGAGGTGGCGCACCTCAGCAACCTCACCAAGGAAGAAGCGATTGAGATCGGCAGCGTTGTTGGCGCACTCGTCGGCCTCGGAATCGAAGGTGAGGAAGGTATGGAGATCGGTGCGGTCCTCGGCGCCGAAGCCGGGGCCGAAGGCCTCGAGGTGTTCTCCGACGAAGACGCGTGGGATGTCATCGACGACATCCCGAACGACTCCGCTGCAGCCCTCATCCTGATCGAGCACCACTGGGCCGTCGGACTACGCGACGCGGTAGCGAGCGCCGGTGGTGTGCGAATCAGTGACGGTTTCATCGATCCGATCGACCTCGTTGCGATCGGTCTGGTAGCTGAAGCAGAGGCAGAGGAATACGAAGCGCTTTCAGACGCGCTGTAGAACACAGGACCGTAGGTAATCCCGGGAAAGGGAGGTCGAGACATGCCAGCACCCCGCAGAGTTGCACGACGCACATCACGGCGCGTCGCCCGTCGACGCTGAGACGAGACCAGCACATCGACACGAACCGGTGGAGGGGGCTCCCGCGTACAGCGGGCGCCCCCTCCTTGTAGATCCCGGAGATCCGGTGTCGGCTGCTCACGCCCGATCGCTCGAGCGGCGGCTTTGTTGGGAAAAGGTTCCAGCAGCGTGTGGGAGATCCCGCCGGATTCGGAGACGGTCGTTCGTGCACCCGTGACGAAGAGACCGTGTGAGGGTGAGCCCGAATCTCGTCTACAACACCCCTGTGAAGGACCCACTTTCGCCCAAGCCGGTCATCGACGCTGAAGAGGCATTCCTCGTCGATGGCCCCGGCGCTGCCACCGCCCGCCCATTCCGTCACGCGCAGCGCTACGGCGTGGATCTCGCTCTGGTCCGTGTCCGTTCAGGCACCCGCAAGCTCCTCGAGGTCTCCGGTGCGACGGGCGAGGTCGGAGCTCACCGGATCTACGATACGGTCCGCAACGCCGCCGACGCAGCAACCGCAGTCGGTGAAGAGGCCAACAACGACACCGAGCGGGGAATCGACCGTTGGCAGACACGAACGACTACCACGGCCAGGACCTTCGCGGCAGGTCGTTCGCGGGGGCAGCGCTCGATCGCGCCGACTTCACCGGTGCCGACCTGCGTACCGCCGACTTTGCCGGCGCCAGCCTTGTCGACGCTGACTTCTCCAACGCCCGCATCGGGGTGAAGCCCCTCACCGGGGCGCTGATTCTCGTTGCAGCGATGGTCGTAAGCATCGCCGCGGGCGTGGTGGTTGGCCTCCTCGCCGACGGCATGCGCGAACGACTCACGTCCACGGAGTGGCAGCGCCTGACGGGTGGCATCATCTTGCTCGGACTCGTTGTGCTCTATCTCTACTTCCTCGTGACGCGGGGGATTGTGCGTGCGTTGAAGGTGTTCTTCGTGGTCACCGTCATCGTGGTCGCCATCGACTTCGTCGTTGTTCTGATCTTCGGAGAGCCGCAATACCGCGACGGCCTGCCGGCAGTCGGCCTCATCCTGCTGTTCGGACCGGCGGCCGTGGCCGGGGTCCTGGGTCGCGTCGTCGGAGGTGTCTTTGGCGGATGGGCCATCGGCATAGTCTCGATCGTCGGTGGTCTCGCGGCCGGCCGCGTCCAGGGTGGCCTTGCCGCTGTCGTGGTGACCATCATTCTGGTGGTGGTCGCGAGGCGGGCCCTCGCCAAGGACGACCGCGACCTCCTTGGCCGGAGGCTCGCACAGCGCATTCTGTCACGGTACGGGACCCGTTTCGCCGGAGCCGATCTCACGAGAGCGAACTTCGCAGGGACGGTGCTCACCCAGGCCGATCTCTCGAACGCCGTGCTCGATGGCGCTGTCTGGGACGATGGAAGGGGGCCACTGGCTGTCGAGGGCCGTTGAGTGAATCCCATACCGGTTGATACCCGATTCGGGTGTTGAAGCGGACCGCTCCGTTCGGCATGCTTGAATGGAATGCACACCCAACAGAAGAGGACGAATATGACCGGCAAGGACGGCACGGGTGCCGATGATGCCTGGGCACGTGCGCAGGTAACGGTTCCAGATGATGTTGTGGCCGCTGCGCAGGCAACTGCCGCTCAGCCGGCGAAGTCGACGACCGGACGGCCGGGGTGGGCCGACAAGTTCGTGTGGCAGTCGCTGTGGAAGGTGGTCGCCGTCGTTCTGACGACGTTGTTCTTCCTGATCATCGTGTATCGCGCCCAGACGTTGTTGCGCCAGCTCTTGGTCGCGTTCTTCTTTGCGCTGGCGATGATTCCTGCGGTCAAGTACATGCACGAGCGCTGGGGATGGAAGCGCGGCCTGGCGGTCGGCGCGATCTACGCTGGGTTGCTGTTGTTCATCGTCTTGATGGTGTTGGTGTTGATCCCGGCAATCACCAGCTTCGCGGACGAGGTCTCGTCGAACGGTGGCAACTATGCGGACAAGATCAACGAGTACTCGCAGAATCTGATCGGCGAGGACATCATCCAGCAGGAGTCGGGGACCGACGCTGGTGAGTCGGCAGGATCCGCGATGTCAGGTTGGGCAGACAACATCCTCGGTGCGGTGACGTCGGGGATCGGGATGATCTTCCAGATGGCGACGATCCTGCTCTTCACGTTCTACTTCGCGGCCGACGCGCCGCGTATCGAACGAGCCTTGTTGTCGCGGATGCCACCGGATCGTCAGCGGGTCACGGGGTGGGTATGGGACACCGCGATCGAACAGACCGGGGGCTATTTCTACTCTCGCATGATTCTCGTGGTCATCAACGGCGGCCTGTTCTTCATTGCGATGCTGCTCGTCGGCATGCCGCTCACGTATGCGTTGCCGTTGTCGGTCTTCGAGGGATTCGTCGCCGAATTCATCCCGGCGGTCGGGACGTATATCGCAGCAGCGGTCCCGATCGCTCTCACGTTGGTCGTCGAGGGACTGACGGCGGCGTTGATTCTGCTCGTCTGGGTCTTGATCTACCAGCAGGTCGAGAACTATTACCTATCGCCGAAGATCTCGGCGAACACGATGGAGATCAACGGCGGGGTCGCGTTCGGTTCCGCGCTCGCCGGCGGCGCCATCGCCGGACCGATGGGGGCGTTCGCCGCCCTTCCGGTTGCTGCGCTGATCACGTCCTTGATCAAGAACACGGGCAAGACCTACGAAGTCGTCTACCGATCCAACTACGACTCAGCCGATGACCATCCGGACGCCGCGCCGGCGAAGAGTGGAGGAGACGCAGACCCGGCACCTGCGTGACCGGCGCGCATCGATGACCGATCCAAGCCCAACGGACGAAGGAAGGGACCGGGGTTGACGCCGGCCGCTCCGGTCCTTCATGTCTTGGGTCAGAAACGACGACCTCCTCTCCGGCTTTGAGCGGGAGGAGTCGAGCGCTCCAGGGATTCGGTCGTTCTTCGCGTCGACGATCGGTGCTGCGCTCGTCGCGTGCGACGTCGCTGAAACGCCCCGTGTCTCATAGAGACTCTGACCCCGCCCGTATCGAGGCACGTTGGCGTGCCGCGGGCAACCTACACCCTTGCCTGGGGCGTCGGGGTCAGATCGTTGAAGTTGTATGCCCCGGGAAGAGGTGACGTTGCTCGGTCGGGAACCGGCAGACGCAGCGTCCTCAAGGACCGGCACTACCTGACCGATTGTTGAAGGGCGCGACAATCGGGTCTCAGGAGACGTGATGGACTCAACAACTCAGCAGGCAACGGCACTCCGTTCGACCACGTTGCGCGAGGGTCTCGCCGACAGCCTGTCTCCGCAGGCCGCGATCGCTTTCCTGGCGGAATCGGCGCTCAGCTGCCTCGACATCTACGCCCTCTTCGACCTGGCCGTCGAACTGCTCACAGAGGTCCTCGATGTCGAGTTCGTCAAGGTTCTCCGTCAGGAGTCGTCGGGCGAACCTCTCACTGTCGTGGCCGGCCGAGGCTGGGGTGATCACGTGCGATTCGGCGAGACGACCGTGGGAGCGGACTACGGCTCCCAGGCGGGATACACGCTGATGAGCGGAGAACCGGTTCTTGTCGAAGACCTGACGAGCGAGAAGCGGTTTGAGGGGCCTCCGCTGCTCACCGATCACGGCGTCACAAGCGGTATCAGCGTGGTGATCCCGGGAGAACTCGGACCCTATGGTGTTCTCGGAGTGCACACCGGCAAGCGGCGCAAGTTCACGACCAACGAAGGGGACTTCCTCCGATCCGCAGCCAACATCCTCGGCGGCGCACAGGAGAACGTCCGCACTCGACTCCAGATCGAGCGCGACGCGATCGCACGCGAACGGCGCGTCCGGTACCACTCGGCACTTGCTCGATGCGCCCAGGCTCTGCTCGCCAGCGGCGGTGAACTCCGACTCAACAAGGCGATCGAGGAGCTGCTTGTGTCAACCCGAGCAAGCGATATCTTCGTTGAGCGGAACGTGATGGATCCCCAACTGGGGTTCTGCTCACGAACCGTCGCCGAGGCCAGACAGTCGGGCATTCCCAGTGACGACATCACCAATGCATTCTGGGCCGTCGTTCCGTGGGAACGGATGCCGACATCCAGGAGAGCTCTCGAGGCGGGCGAATCCATTGCGCTCATCCCGTCCGAATTGGAGAGTCCTGAGTTCGAGGTCTACGCCGAAGATCCGTTCGGAGTCATGTCTGAGCTTGACGTTCCGATCTTCGTCGACGGGGAGTGGGCGGGACTGATCGGCCTTGCCGAACGCGAATTCGTACGGGACTGGACCGATGAAGACCAGACGTTGCTCGCTGCCGCGGCCACGATGATCGGCGCCTACTGGGAACGCGACGGCGCTCGCGACGCCCTTCTCGACGCCATCCGCTCCAAGGACATGTTCCTGGCAAGCGTGAGCCACGAACTCCGGAGTCCGCTCACGGCGGTGGTGGGATCGAGCGAGCTACTCCGTGACGAGTCACTTGAGCTCTCGCCCGACGAGCGCGCCGAACTCCTCGACATGGTCGTTGCGGAAGGGACTGACCTCGTGAACATCGTCAGCGACCTTCTTGCTGCCGCCAAGGCGGATTCCGGCACGTTGACCGTCAGTCGAGTCGGGGTCAACCTGCGAGCCCAAGCGGCACAGGTTCTCGAAGCAATTCACCAGAACACCGGTACTCACATCGAACTCGCCGAACTTTCGGTGACTGGAGTTGGAGATCCCGATCGAGTCCGTCAGATCATTCGCAACCTCATCACCAACGCCATCCGGTACGGAGGCGACACCATCCGAGTCGAAATCTCTCGCGGCGTTGACGTCGCGACTTTGCGGGTGTGCGACAACGGACCCGGCGTGCCCGAGGACGATCGTGAGCGTATCTTCCACGCGTACGAAACTGCACACGCCATCCCCGGACGCACGGGATCGATTGGCTTGGGGCTTGCGATTTCCCGCAAACTCGCCCGTCTCATGGGGGGCGACCTCTCCTACCGGTACCAAGACGGCGAAAGCACATTCGAGTTCACACTGCCCGAGGCCGACTGACCTTCCAAATCCGAACAGCGGGCACCGAAACCTCCACACCGCGAGGAAATGCGGCCACCGGCCCAGTGGAATTGCGGCCAACGGCCCAGTAGTAGCGGTCCGCCTCCCTGCCTTCACACGGCAGTTGTGCGGGTGCGTACCCACCAGTGCCCACGGTCGAAAGCCCTTGGCACGCTGCGAAACGCAGCAACGGCAAGGGCGTTTCAAGTACTTCGATTCGAGCCGGAGACCACTCGGTACATCGGGGACCACGTGGCCACACCGTGTTCTGTAGCCCGGGTGTGGCCGGGAACCGTCGATTCAGCGCGGGTAGCCGAGAGCAGCCGCACGGGATGTCAACACCGATCCCACGCGGCACGCTCACGGCACGAATCGGAGATCCCAGCACGGGTCAGCGGTGCTCGGTCCCCAATCGGCCTATTCGCCTGAGTCTCGCATCGAACCCGTGACCTTGGCGAGATTCACGTCGTAGAGAGCACAGATGACTTCCCGATGGCCATCTGCCCATACCTCGGCGAGTGGGGTTGTCGGGAACATGTCGAGACGGGACGTTTCGTATGGTCTGCCCACGAAGCCTTCAAACGGGGGGAAGCACCCGTCAAGACCCTGTTCGGTGATTGCATCATCGCCGGGGCACGCACCGTCTGGCAGCTTGAAAGTGGCATACGCTTCGTTGTCGTGCGGTTCATCGCAGTCGACCACCGGCACGTTCCCGAACTCTTCCAACACCCCCTTCCAGATAGGACAGTTCTCGAAGCGCTGGCAGAGGGTTGATATGCTGCGCCATCCGTGAAGACCGTCGAGGGACTGGAAGTGGATTGGTGAAGACGCTTGGGAACATCATCTGGCTCATACTTGCCGGTATCTGGATGGCAATGGCCTATGTCCTGGCCGGAGTCGTGATGTTCATCACCATCATTGGCATACCCCTCGGAGTGCAGGCGTTCAAGCTCGCAGGGTTTGCGCTGTGGCCGTTCGGGAGGGTCGTGGTGCGGAATCCGTCCAGCGATGTCGCCCTCTCCACTATCGCCAACGTGCTGTGGTTCATCTTCTGTGGAATCTGGCTCGCCATCGGCCATGTCATCACGGGCGTGCTCCTGATGATCACAATCATCGGTATTCCCTTTGGCGTTGCTTCGTTCAAGATGGCCGGTCTTGCGCTCGTTCCCTTCGGGAAGACCGTCGTTCGTGCCAAGGATGTCGGGAATGCCCAGGTCGTCGTAGCCATCTGATGAGTTGCGTCCGATTGCGTTGACGCCCATCGATCCAGAAGACCTCAAGACTGAAACCGTCACGGGGCCACTGCCTGGTCGGGGGACTCGGCAATCCTGGGCGTCGTCGCTGGGCCACACCACCCGCCGAGCAGCGTCGATGTTGATGTCTGACGGGGTTCGGTCAGCCGGATCCTGGGGGAGGGGCTTGCCAGGAGCATCCCGCGTCAGATGTGTCGCTTGGGCGCTCCCAATCCCAAACCAACCCCGCACAAGGGCGAGGAACAACGGGAAGTGGTGAGAACTGTCGACAGCTGAAACCCTTGCTGTGTATGACGCTCAGCGACAACCCGCCGGTCGGGGCACCCCCGAATCAGCCTTCACACGGCAGAGGCCGCTGGTTCGATCCCAGTAGCGTCAACGGCCGGGATCCCCTGTGGTTGTTGGGTTTCCTAGGTCAGTCCCCGTCCGTCGTCCCTGTCCCGTGTGTGTCGCGACCACAATACGTCCACATCGGATGGGCCCCAGGGCGGCTTGGGGGTGTCGGCGGCGTTGCGGTCGATGCCTTCGCAGGGGTATCCGTAGACGTCGAGGACGGTCTTGACGCTGGTGTGTCCAAGTCGGGGGGCGATGACGACTGGGTGGGCACCTTGGGCGATGAGGAGGGCGACGCGGCTGTGGCGCAAGTCAGGGAACCGCATGGGTCGGCCCGTGTCTGCGACGGCGGGGAGCCAGAAGCGGCTACGGAACGTGTTGCGGCGGATGGGTCCGTCTTCGGGAGCGGTGAAGATCAGGCCGTCGGGTCCGGGCGGGTGACCACGAGGGCCCGGTATCTGGGATCGACGGTGTCGGCGAGTTCGGTGATCTTGTCAGGGGAGAGGAACCGCTTCTCGGTGTCCTCGATCTTGGGCAGGCGACGAAGATGGCGAAGTTCACATTTGGTTGCGTGAGAGAGCAAGGACGGCCAGCCCGCCGATCTGGTCTACTGAGCGCGATACCGAGTGATCTAGGTGCAGTCGCTTCCCGGTTCGAGAGGACCCAGACGGCATCCGAGGTCTTCGTCGGCTTCGAACAGGGTTGGGCGGCAAGCGCCTCTGAGGAGATGGTTCGAATGAATGCCGAACATGTCACGTCGCTCGTGCGGGTGATTGACCCGCGATATCCCTCGAACCGACTCGTCCTGATCGGCGCTGTAGTGGCCGGCCTTGCCGTGGGAGCCGCGGCGCTGCTCGGTGCAGACCCGAAAGCCGGACCCATCGTTGTGGCTGTCGGTGTCTTTCTGGCGTGGGCGATCACTCGAGAGTTGGATCCCGATCATCCAGCGTCGGCCGCAATCGCCATCCCGGTCTCGTTCGCCCTCTCGCTGACGATTGGCCCATCAGCGCTCCTGGTCTCCACCGCCGTCCTTCTCGGACTCCGCCTGACCGCGGGAACCGTCGGCACTCCGCTCCGTCTCCTCGACATCGTTGGCATCGTCGGCCTCTCCGCAGCCCTGGGCACGGGCCTGACCGGAGCGGTGGGTGTTGCAGTGATCGCCGTCGGGATCGTCGTCAGCGAAGGCCACCAGAGAAGGGGCTTCGCCATCGCAGCGGCAGCGGCGATCGCGTTCGCCTCGGTAGCAGCCGTGACCGGGATCGAACGCACTTGGATCACCCCGACCACGGCGGAATGGGTCGCGTTGGCCTTGCCGTCGCCGCCACGGTCCTGATTGTCCCAGCCAGGACGCCGATGTCCGAGACCGACCGTCGGACGGGCGCCGTCGGCAGGAACAGAGTCACGGTCGCGCGATTCGCCGCCGGACTGGCAATGCTCCTCGTGCTCGGCCTCACCGGTGGAGTCGGCATTGCCGCGCTCGTGGGGACGACCACGGCGGCACTCACCGGAACAGCGATCCGGCGCTCCGTCGGTCACTTCGCCTGACGCCGACCAAGAACAGGAACCAAGCCATACTGGCGAGACCGCATGCTCCATCAGCCAATCGATGCAATCAGAGATCGTGTCGCCCGCACCACGTCGGGTCTGTTCAAGCACGCCAGCTATCCCCTCGCGAACACACTCGCCTATCAGGGTGATCCGGGATTCTGCGGACCGGACTCGGTGAGCTGGAGGGTCATCGGCGATCCTTCGGCGTTCTTCGGTGGAGTGCGAGCCCTTCTCGTCCAAGCCGCCCACCCCGAGGTCGCCGCCGGTGTCGCCGACCACTCCCGATACCGGGAGGATCCACTTGGCCGCCTGTCCCGCACTTCCGCGTATGTCACGGCGACGACGTTTGGAGCGACGCCAGAAGTCGAACACGCGATCCAGATCGTCCGCCGTGCCCATCGGCCGGTCAGGGGCATGTCTCATCGATCGATCGAGTACACGGCCGACGCTCCCGCCCTCGCGGCATGGGTGCACAATGCCCTCACCGATTCGTTTCTCCAGGCGTACCTGCACTTCGGACCGGAAACGTTGAGCCCCGACGAGCAGGATCAGTTTGTTGCCGAACAAGCCCGCATCGGGCGCCTCCTCGGAGCTGATCCGATACCGCAGACCGCAGACGCTCTCCACCGGTGGATCTCAGACCACGGTGACCTGGAAGCGTCACCCGGCATGCGTGAGACCGTCGACTTCGTTCGCTCCCCACCGCTCCCGCTCTCCGTGAAGCCCGGCTATAAGCTCATCGCCCAAGCGGCGGCGGCGACCATCCCGCCACGTACTGCTCGCCTGCTCGGAGTTCGGGCCGTTCCAGGTGCGATCAGGATGGGAGAACTGACGTCGAGTTTCCTTCGCTGGTCCCTCGGCTCATCGCCAACCTGGCACCTCGCCTTGATTCGCGCCGGTGCGCCGGTGCCCAGTGGGCAGTTCCGCCAGCCACTTCCGGTGGCGGTCGAGGCGTAGCCTTCATCGCATTCGGCGTGCCGGTCCGGCCAAGGCGGCACCGGGATCAGCGACTGCGCTTCCAATAGCCCCGAATCATGGTGTCGGATCGATCAATGGCGCGGTCGGTGCATTGCGGGCCGACGCGACCTCATCCCGGGTCGGACTCACCCGCCGCCTGAGATCCATCCGCGGCAGCTGGGCCTTGTCATCCAGGTTGGCGTGGAAGAAGTAGTAGTGGAAGTCGAGACCCTCGTATGCGCCTTCGCCTACGTACTGCGCTTCACCGGACGGTATGGCCTCGTTGTTCTCTGCGGCCTGAGCACTACCGCGCCAGGTGCCCTCGGCATTGGTGATGACGGCGTCCTCCGCAACCCATAACGTGCCAACTCCGACCCTCCCGACGACGAAGTGGAAACGGTCTTGTGTTTCAGTGCCGCTGACCCTCGGGTCCGACATGTCGAGCTCGCACGTAACGAGGAAACCGGTTCCTCCCTCCGGGTCAACACCCTCCATCGTGAAGTCGCAGGCCGCCGTACCCCACACCACCACCGCGTCGGCAGGTATGGCATGGAAAGGGGCCGTTTCCGTTGCTGAGGACGACCCGCACGCCGCCACCAAGCACACGACGAACACGGCAGCAACGATTCTCGTCGTCACCGACCTCATGGCCTTCCCGTTTCAGTTGTCAACTCGTCCAGTGGTCCCCACTTGTCGATGATCTCCTCGGTGCGTTCCTCGGTGAGTATCTCGCTCCTCCTCTCGTCCACGTGTGGGTCGCTGTCAGTCCACCTGCCAGATCGTGGCGGTCCCGTCGAGGCTGGCGGTGGCGATCCGGGTGCCGTCCGGGCTCCACGCCACGTCGGTCACCTGATCGGTGTGGCCGGTGAGGGTGGCCAGCTCGTCGCCGGTGGCGGCGTCCCAAATCTTGGCGGTCCCGTCGGAGCCGGCGGTGGCGATCCGGGTGCCGTCCGGGCTCCACGCCACCGCCCACACTCCGCCATACTCTCCGCTGTGGCCGGTGAGGGTGGCCAGCTCGTCGCCGGTGGCGGCGTCCCAGACCTTGACGGTCGTCCCGTCGGAGCCGGCGGTGGCGATCCGGGTGCCGTCCGGGCTCCACGCCACGTCCGTCACCTCGGCATTACCCCTGATCGTCAGCAGTTCGCTGCCGGTGGCGGCGTCCCAGACCTTGATGCTCGCCGCGCAGGTGGTGGCGAGGCGGGCACCTTCAGGGCCCCACGCCGCGTCCCACACCCAGGAATAGGGACCAGGGCACGGGGGCAGTGTGAGCTGTTCGTCACCGGTGGTGGCATCGAGGATCGCCGACCAGCCCCACGCTCCGCCGGCGGCGAGGCGGGTGCCGTCAGGGCTGTAGGCAAGGAACCGATCGCCGAGATCGCCGAGGAGTCCCTCGCCGGTGACCGCATCGTAGACAGCCGGTTCAAACCCACCGACAGCGAGGCGCGTGCCGTCGGGGGTGTAGGACATCTCTGCAACCCTCGCGTCCATCTGTTCGAGGAGTAGCACTCCATCGCCGGTGGTGGTATCCCAGACCTTCACGGTGTCGCGACTCCACTCGGCCTGCCGATTGCCTTCGGTGGTGCTACTGCCGGTGGCCAGGTGGGTGCCGTCAGGGCTCCACGCCACCGCCGACATTCCGCTGGGGTGGGCCGCCAGCGTCAACACCTCGACCGGTTCAAGGCGCATCGCATCCCCGGCCGGCGCCACCGGGGGCACGGCCTCGGGACCGACAACGAGCCATGTCGTATCGGTGCCATCGAACCCCACGACTCCCTGTGAGGAAGGCAGCCACAAGGTGCCGTCGGCGGAGACCGCGCCTACGCCCCGTCCATCCGCTTTCGGGTACGCACGCCAACCGGTACCGTCGAAGCGGGAAATGCCGTCCGGCAGTTCGATGCCGGACTCCTCGTAGAATGAGCTAGGCAGCGGATCGTGCACCACCCACACGGCGCCCGATGGGCCGACGGTGACGCTGCCGCGATTGTCTAGCAGGCCATCGGCGGTCGTGTACACCGCCCAGGTGCCGTCCCGGTAGCGGAGAACGCCGCCGGCGGGGGAGTCGAACACCGCGGGATCGCAGCAAGATCGGTCGATGAACCCGCCACCACCCACCCACACCGTGCCGTCCGGTGCCACCGCGACGTTGCCGGCGATGTCGCTGGGGAGGCCGTCGTCGACGCCGAAATGGTGCCACTCGCCGTCGAAGGCGAGCACCCCGTCCTGCTTCGTCGACACCCAGACGGTGCCGGTGGAGGACACCGCGATCGACCCTATCCCGGGCCAGGCGAGGCGCCCCGCCTCGGGCACCTGATAGGTCGTTGCCCCGCCGGCATCGATCCGGGTCAGAACATCGGTCTCGGCTGCCACCCACACCGCCCCATCCGGGCCGATCGCCAGATCGGCGACGGGGCTCGGCAGGTCGGGGAGCACGTCATCGCCGACGACCGTCCACGTCCCGTCGTAGTGCGCCAACCACCAGTCGCCCGCCGCCCACACGGTCCCGTCCGCGGCGATGGCCACGTTGTAGACGCTCCGGCCGCCCAGCCCGTCCACCTCCGAGAACACCGTGGGCGACGCCAACTCGAGATCCCACTCGACGACACCGCCGGCGGTGGCGGCCCACAGCTTGCCGTCGGGGGCCAGTGCCACGTCGAAGACCTGATCCGTTGGGCCGACGTCGCCACCGCGCACTGGGACGGTCGTCGTCGATAGGACCGTCGGGGATTCGGGGATCGTCGCAATCGGCGACGTGTCGGGAAACAGCAGCCGCGTCGCCAGGAGGAGACCGCCGCCAACGAAGAGCGTGACCGCAGCGGCGGCAAAGGCGATTGCCGGGCCTCTGCGCCACAAGGGATGCCCGTCCCTGTCGGCGGCTACCTGCCGCTGTGCCGCAGTCAATACGACGGCCGCCCCTCGGGGAGTACCCCGCTCCGCCCGACGCACCAGCGTCCTCGTCAGCTCCTCAGCCACGGGCTATCTCCTCTGTCAGCGCCGCATATAGCCGACGACGGCCGTTCATCGCTCGTTTCCGGGCAGCGGCCTCGCTGCAGCCGAGCATGCGACCAATCTCGGCGAACCGATAACCCTCCACTTCGCTCAGGTACAGCACCGCTCGCTCTGCTGCCGAGAGGCGCTCTAGATCCCCGAGGTCGGAGGGGTAGTCGTCCCTTCGGTCCCGCCCATCCGCTGCGAGCCGTCTCAGGGCCCGGCGACGGATGGCGAAACGGCGCCGCTCGTTCGAGGCGAGATTCAGGACGGTGCGGCGCAGGTAGGCCATGGGGTGGTCCAACTCGTCGAGTCGATGACGTCTCAAGACCCGAGCGACCGCCTCCTGGAGAAGGTCATCGGGATCGCACTCGACCGGCCCGACCACGGCTGTGAACCGCCGGAGCGCCGGGTAACAGTCTGCGAAGATCTGCGACTCCTCGATCGGGTCGGTCATCGAACGTCTCTCCCACGTGCCTCATTCGATTACATCACAAATAGGACACACGAGGAGGAAGAATCGTGCCTCAGTTTGTTGGCTTCTCGTCCGCAGTGTCGCCCCCGCGGACCGGGTCCGCCCAATGCTGCGGATCGACGGCTCCCTCGTCATCGACTCCGGGGCTGAGCAGCGTCGCACAGCTTTCGAAGACGAAGTGAGACCGGCCTCGCCAACGATGTCGGAAGAGCTCGCCACCCCGCAGCCGATGGCCACCCGAATGAGTGTCCTGTGAAGTGGTGGACATTGGGGTAGGTCCTTCACCTGGCGGGGCCATCGTGTGACTCTCAGCGGGTTCAGCTACGAAGTCGCAATGTGACACCACGCGATGACTCGCCATGACCACGTGTCAACGCTCGCTGATGTGTTTCCACGTCTCGGTGATCGCGGCACGAAGCAGCTCGTCCGGCTTCTGATGGAACAGGCATTCCAGGACCTGATCGACGGCGATGTGGCTACCCGGATCGGCGCTTGCGCTCGATGCTTCCCCTGGCGACATGTCCGCATGACGGGGACGATGTCCGTAAGAATCCGACAACACACCGATCACCATCCACCAGAAACGGTGCCACGCGACCGTCAGACGGAACCGAAGAAGCGGCACCGCCGCTCGGGCGGTGCCGTTCGGTTGCGTTCAAGTATCGTGGGCGACTACTCGGAGGGGACCGCCGGCTCCGCTTCGCCCCGGTAGTAGGCCCACTCTTCGACCTCGGTTCCATCCGAGAAGACGCAGTAGCCGGTCTGGTTGCCGCTGTCATCCGTTCGTATGTCTAGGGTGCCGCCTTGCTCCTCGCAGTATACTGATGCCGGGTTGGCGACTCCTGTTTGCTCATCGTTGTCATCGTCGCCGCCACATCCTGAGACACTCAGGACAATGGCAAGTGCGATGGCGATCGCACGCTTCATGTTGCCCTCCTCGGGGTGCCGAGCTTCGATGCGGTGGAGCGGGAGATCCCCGCCCTGATCTCTGCCGGCGGGCCCAGGTTGTTCCGACCTTACGCCCCTTTGACGATGGGAGAAGCCGCTGCGGTTCCTCCGAACATCTTCATCCTACGGCCGGATTCCTCGGCTTGATGTGTCCCGTTTCTGCGTCTGCGCAACCAGCTTGGTGGAAGCGTCCCGTGGGGTGATGTAGGTGGATCTCGGGGCACGTGGTGCGGCAGGGCACGGGCCGCTGCGTGGAGGCCGATGACGCGTTGCGAGCCGAACCGGCAATCTGAGCCGGCTGTGAGGTATCTCGACCGGCTTCCCTCGTCCAGGTCCGTGGTCGGCCTCCGGCCATGTGCGAGCTCCCGTTGATGTCTGCCCTTTGACGCTTCCGCTCCCACATCGCAGAGCGGGGTCGTCCTTCAGTAACCCGATTGGAGAGTGTCGCGGTATCAGGGAATCGATGACCAGTTCAATCGAAGGGCCGTAGCAACATGCCGGCTGCCGGGCGAAGATTGTGTCGCTCACCAGCGCGAGGGTGAACGACCTCGGGGTCCGAACGTCTCCTGGCGCGCCCCAACGGAGTCCGGTCGGCGACCGGTTCGTGGACGGGCCCGATGACGCTACCGTCGGGATCCTCCACGGTCGCGATCAGTTCGTTGCCACCCGCAACCCTGACCGGGTGATTGGCTTGTGCGCCGGCATCGAGAAGCTGCCTGAGGCTCCCACCGATGTCGTCGACATCCGGTGCCCGATAGGGCTCGTCATGCGACTCCGCCGGGCGTTGGGAGCCAGACCAACGTGCTGGCCCGCGACATCGAACCCGGCGTAGCACGCCTGGTCCATCAACGGAGGCATGCCGAGCAGCGCTCCGTACAACTTCTTCACTGCTGCGAGATCCTTGACCGGACGGAAAAAGGCCTTCGTCGCTGCTGTCGTCTTCCAAGGTTCTGTGCCGTTTGGCGTCAGTCCGACCGTGTTCGATCTCGCCGCGATCTCATAGTTCGTCGTATAGGAACACCGGTGCTCGGCCGATGCACTTCTGGGTCGGACCGACCTGATCAACCCCAGGCAATGCGCTCGCCTCCCGCGGCAGAGCCGTCAGACGGCAGCGTTCCACCAGTCGAGCACCCGGAGGGCGCGGAGGGTGTTCCAGCGGCTCGGCGTGCCCACGCCGCCCTCGAGGTCGAAGTGGACACGACCCGGGTGGATGCGGTCGAGCAGCCACCGGCCGTCGGGCTGTCGCTTCGATCGCACGACCTCCACGGCCTCCGCCATCCGGGGATCAGGGTCCGCGCCCGACCGGCGGAAGTAGTCGAGCGCGCGCAGCACGTCGTAGCGCCAGTAGTAGGGGAACGCGAACTCGAGATACGCCGGATCGGCGACCTCGCCGGTGCTCTTGCGGCGGAACAGGCCGCGCTCGAGCAGGTACTCCTCACCGCTGCGCCGGGCCGCGCGCACGTCGGCGGACCCGCCGGTCGCTCGCTCGAACTCTAGCCAGCCCGTCGAGCACGTTGATCGTGGTGTCGAACGAGGAGCGCACGGAACCGTTCTCGACCTCGCAGTTCCAGCCACCGTCGTCCAGTCGCTCACCGAGGATCCGCTCGACGATCGGCGCGACGTCCACCCCGAAGTACGCCCCGGTCTCGATCGTCCGGCCGTTGATGCACGGCTCGACCTCGCCGTCGAAGTAGCGCTGCCCGGCGTGCTCCCAGCGCCCGTTCTCGGCGACGAGCGCGATCGCCCGGCGGGCGGACTCCGAGGCCGGGTCGAGGCCGAGGAGCTGCAGCGTCTGGAGCGTGTGCATCGTGGCCGTCCAGGGCTGCCCCGGTTCACCGCCGGTGTAGGACGCCGGGAAGCAGGCGCCGCCCTCCCAGAGCCCGTCGGGACCCTCGAGCGCGAGGAGGCGCGCGCCCCAGCCCTCGCGCTCGACCCGGGCCCGCTCGGCCGCGATCTCTTCGGGTGACGCGTTCCCGAGGTCGCTGGAGCACCTGCCAGCGGATGGCAGGGTCGCCGTCCGAGCAGCCAGTCGACCATGCCTTCCGCGGCCTCGTTCGGATCGTGCTCGTCCATGACCTCAATTGTGCCATCTCGGTCGCGTCACCGCCCGCGGACGTGTCGATGTGCGATGTCCACCCGAGCAAGCTGGTCGACAGGCGTCGGCATCAATTCTCAGGAAGTCGGGTCGACGAACCGGGTGACTACCCAGCGGTGTTTGCCGATCATCCGATCTCGGGTGAAGCCCAGCTGCTCGTAGGTCGAGAGCGCCCCGTTGAAGAGGAACCCGGCAGGAACCGAGCCGGCAGGCTCGGGGTAGCCCTCGACCAACCCACCTCCCAAGCCGGCGATCAGATCGAGCGCACCGGCAACGGCCGCAGTGGCCACTCCTTGACGCCGATGCCCCTTCGCGACGTAGCAGCACGCGATCCGCCAAACCGGCGGCGCAGTCGCCGTCCGCTCGTACGCGGCCCGACTCTTGATCCTCGGCAATTCGTCGGGCGAACCGAACTGACACCATCCAACGCAGGCATCTTCATCGAACACGAGCGCAGCGTGTGCAGTTCCCCTACGCACTCGTGCCATCTTGCGCTCGCGGTTCAGGGTCGCGGTGGTGTCCTTCCCGACGCCCTCAGGGTGAAACGCCATGCACCAACAACCACTCGGGAAGCCGTCGCAGTTCTCCACCAGGGAGGCGAAGGCCGGCCACGTCAACTCGTCGAGCGGTCTGATCGTGAGTCGTGGCAACACCCATGCATGCTATCTCCCGCGAGGGAGTCTCGAGCATCCCACCTCGGGCGACGTCTGGTATCAGCCGGCGTGCGATCTCCCGGCGGGCGAGTGCCCGTGAGGTGTCGGACCAGGTTGGTGAACGGGGTGATGGCGGTAGTCCTCCAATGCGTGGATCGCCGCCAAACCTTCGTCACCCGATCACGCCAACCCGCCAGGGACAACCCCTCCGGTTGCCACAACCAACGTACAACCGAATGGACGTAGAGCAGCCCACCGACGCGGAGGTCCACCGACTGTTCCGCGCCCTGGCGGATGCCGCCCGTCGTGACCCCGGGGTGCGGGCGGCTATGGGAAACTCGCCGATATCGGTGACGGCTCGCTGCTATTCGATGAGCGTGACGGCTGCTTTCGCTACTGTTCGCGATGTCCTTCACCGCCTCGAAGCCATGTGGCGGAATAGGCTCGACCGACTCGGAGACATCCTCTCCAGCTCACGGAAGGAGATCAGACATGACCGTGACCGCCGTGACGAAGGATCCCGAGCGCTGCTCGATGACCGTCGTGGCTGAGTATCCGGCGACAGCAGCTCTCGTGTGGCAGCTATGGGCGGATTGGCAGCAGTTGGAGCGGTGGTGGGGGCCGCCTGCTTTTCCAGCGACGGTGACAGCGCATGATCTCGCGGCCGGTGGGGTGGTCCGCTATTACATGACCGGTCCCGATGAGGAGCGGTATCACGGCGGATGGCGGATTGTCTGCGCTGAGGCTCCGTCCACGCTGGAGTTCGAGGACTTCTTCGCCGATGAAGACGGCGCCGAGAATGCCGACCTGCCGCAGACGAGGACCGTGGTCTCCATCGAAGACACCGGAGCCGGGATCACTCGGATGGTCATCGAGAGCCACTTTCCGTCTTCCGAGGCGATGGCGCAGGTGCTCGAAATGGGGATGGAAGAGGGCTTCAAACAGGCGCTCAGCCAGACGGACGCACTCCTCGCCAAGCAGCCAACCTGAGCTTGCCGAAGGGTCGGTGAAGACGTAGGTTCTGCGTCATGACCGTGGACGAGTACGTTGATGCCGCCCCCGAGCCGCAGCGAAGTACGCTGACCCAACTTCGCGCGATGCTCGCGTCGATCCTTCCGGAGGCAGAGGAGGGCATCTCCTACGGTGTCCCTGCGTTCAAGATCGGCGGGAAGGCCGTAGCCGGTTACGCCCACGCCAAACGACACTGCAGCTACTTCCCCCACTCCGGTTCTGTTATACCGCACGTCGAGCCGGAGTTGCTCGAGGGCCACGACTGGTCGAGGGGCACGCTGCGGTTTCCGGTGGACCGGGTGCCGGATGAGGTTCTCGTGCGTCGCCTGATTGAGATCCGCCTCGCCATGCTCAAGGAGTAGCGGAAAGGCGAACCCACGCTCGCCCGGCACGACGGGCGTTGCAGGTGGCGCCCCGCATTCCTGGTCCGTGTCCACGAACACAAAGCGACCTCATGACATCCCGAGGTGACCGGAACGACCGGTGACAACCGGTGGTGTGGATTCAGCTGTCACTGAGTGTTCGGTGATGACCGGTGGTGGTGGGCCTGCGTTCACACGGCAGGGGTCACGGGTTCGACGCCTGTAGGGCCCACAAGACGGGAGTCCTTGGTGTGGTCGCGGAACGCAGTCAGACGAGGGGCTTCCTCGATTCCCGAACGGTTGCTGCAGGGAATCGGGAAACATCGGGATGCTTTGGGCTCAGATCCGGTTCGGTGAACGCGGGCACCGTTGCACTCAGAGTGTTGGGGGATGGAGTCGGAGAACTCAGACTCGGCGGTTGCCGGGCGGGCGATCCCGATTGCGCTGCTTCGTCGGTCAGGACGCCTGATCGGGTGCATCGCGGTCGGTTGGGTCTTCGTCGAGTACCTCGACTTCGACGCCCCCTTCCATCTCGCCGTTCTCGCCGAACACGCCAGCGACTGACGACGCCACGACGCCGGAATCGGCCTTGTCGTCCGTTGGAACGGGTTCGTGTGGTCGCGGCTGGCTCTCATCGCGTTCGGTGTCCCGGCGTGCGGCGCGCACGCACTGGGAGATGCTGTGCCAGAAGCAGCTCTCTTGATCGACCGCGTCGACGAAGCCCGACCGTTCCAGAACGTGCTCGACACGGTGTAGGACCCGGGCGAGATAGAGGTTGATGTCGCGCTTCGTCAGCTCGTCGGCAAGGTGCCGCAAGACGTCGGCGCTCGTCGTGTCGAGCTGCGTCGTGGCCTCGAGGTCGAGCACGAGCGCCCGCGTGTCGGGCCAGTTCTCGGCCTCGGCCAGCAGCCGATCCTCGATCGCCGTCGCGTTCGCCCAGAACAACGGCGCGTCGAGTCGGACGACCACGACACCTGCGACCGGCGCCGATCGGGATGGCCACGAACCCGGCCCCACGCCGCCTTCTCCTCGCTGATCTTGCCGAGCACTTCGATGCGCGGCGAACTCGACCGGTAGATGATCGCCAGGAACGAGACGACGATCGCGATGCCGAGCCCGAAGAGCGGCCCGAACAACACGACCGGATGCGATCCCCACCACCGGCGGCCACGAAATCGGCGTTGCGGACGTGACGGTACCGACGTACCGCGGTGACATCCATCAGCCCCCACACTGCAGCGACGACGATCGCGCTGAGCACGGCCAGCGGCAGATCGGTGAAGAACCAGGTGAACGCCGATCGAGCACCGACGAGACGAGGCCGGCCGCGGTGAGGCCCGTCACCTGGCTTCGGCGCCCGGCTCGTTCGGCGGCAGCCGTCTTCGACAGACTGCCGGCCACCGCCGAGTCCCCCGGACAGGCCGGCGGCAACGTTGGCGACGCCCATCCCGACCAGCTCTCGTTCGGTTTCGACCCGGTAGCCGCCACTGCGTCGCGAACAGACGGGTCGCGGCAAGTCCCTCGGCCAAAGCGACGAGAGCAAGCGACACGCCACCGACAACGACCGCTCCGAGATTGTGTCCGGGGATGAACGGCAGGCCGATCGGCGGCAGGCCGGCGGGAACGTCACCGACGACCGCCACCCCTTTCGCTGCGAGATCGAGGAATTGCGACGCTGCGACGCCTGCGACGAGAGTGATGAGGCCCCACGGCAGCCTGGGGTGAGATCCGTCCGACCACCGAACAACAAGACAAGCGCGATTCGCACCGACGATCGCAGTCGGAACATGGGTCTCGTCGATGTTCTGGATCGTGCGAACGAGTACACCGATCAGGTCGCCGGGCGGCTTGGGAATGCCCAACAACGTCGGGCAGTTCGCCGATGATGATCGTCACCGTCAGACCGAAGACGAAGCCCGTCACGATCGGCTTCGACAAGAACTCGGCCAGCCACGCGACCCGCAACAGACCGATCGCCGCGAGGACGATCCCGGCAGCGATCGCCAGAGCGGAGCGTGATCGCGACCGCGTCCTGCGGGTTGTCGCGGGCGATGTCGGCGACTAGCGACCCGGAGACGATTGCGACGGTGGACGCCGGACCAACGATCAGTTGCGGCGACGAACCCAATACTGCGTACGCAAGCAGCGCAAGCGGCACGGCGTACAACCCGACCTGGACCGGTACACCGGCAATGCGGGCGTAGCCCAACGACTGCGGCACCAGGAGCGCCGCAACGACCGCGCCCGCCAACAGGTCGCCGCGGAGTCGGCTGCGCCGATACTCCGGCAGCCACCGCATCATCGGCACGACTCGCGCCATGGTCTCCCAACGCTCGCTCCGTTGTGTCGCACCGGTCAACAGCGGTTCTCTCCCTTCGCGATCAATCCCGCGATCAGCCCCTCAGAACCCTACACAAGCGATGAGTCAGGCTCGGAACGTGCAGAACCCCGCGACCCCGAATCTGAATCGGTACCGCCCTTGTTGACACCGTCGTGTTCCCCCGAGTTCTGCACAAACGCAGTGGTCGAATAGTGGTGCCCGATCTCAACCATGGTCACCATGCCGAAACACTGTCCGACTGAGTGCCGTCAACGGGTTCTGGCACAGACGCGATCGCCGTCTCTCCGATTCGATCAAATGGGAAGCTGCGGGCGGTATCCGTTCCGCGGGCTGTCTGCGCCTCATACGGGACGCGAACCCTGGGTACGGGGGTCAGTTGGTTTCGAAGCGCACCTGGAGGGTCACCGCCACCTGCTGCTGGCCGGCCTCGATGGGGGTCTCGACCGACATGGCGCCCGCTTCATCGAATGCTTCCCGGTAGAGCGGCTGCGGAGGTGTCCCGGCGACCGACTCGCTGATCATCACGGCATTACCCAGCGTCAACCCGGCGAGATCGGCGAGTTGCTGGGCCTTCGAGCGAGCATCCTCCCACGCGGCGTCTCGGGCGGCGGCGATGAGTTCCTCATCGTCCTCGATCGAGAAGGAAACGCCGGAGACCTGGATCTCGTCACCGACGCCGCCAACAGCGGCGTCGATTACGGATCCGGCAGCGTCGATATCGCGAATCTTCGCTGTGACGGTGTTGCTCACGCGGTACCCAACAAGTTTGCGTTCGTCACTCGAATAGTCGTACTCGGGGTAGATCGAGTAGTTCGCCGTTTGAACGTCATCGCTCGCGACACCGGATGATTCGAGGGTCGAGATGAGTTGGTCGGCGAGTGCCGCTGCGTCGGCGACCGCCTGTTTCACCGTTGGACGGAGCACCGACACGCCAAACGACATCTCAAGCGTGTCGGGAGTCCCGAAGACTTCCCCACGCCCGGATACGGCGATGCCGCTCGCCGCCGCGCCTTCGGTTCCGGTGTTTTCGACCGTCACGTTTGGAGTACATGCTGCGACCAGGATCGCTGCCCCGGCCACCAGTCCGATTACGAGTCGTCTCACGATTGCCTCCGTTGAAGTGTCACCTATGAGACGATCGTACGCCTTCAAACAGTTCCCGGCCCATATCGAAAGAATCAGCCGGAGGTGCGAGCTTCACGAGATCTTCATCCGCCGCGTCGTACGGCATTCATGGTGCGCGACTTCACTTGGAGCACGACCCGAGACAAGGAGAAGTCCAATGAAGGTGAAGTTCCGTTCCTCCCAAGCCTTGTTGCTTGGTGCCGCGGGCGTTGGTGGCCGTGATCGGCGTCGCATCCGTCGCCGCCGGCGCGGCGTCCGACTCCGACGCGAGAGCGACCGCTTCGACCGCCACTGCTACACAAGCGCCTGTCGGTTCCCTCACCGCAGACGAGGCCGCCGGCATCGTCTTCATGCGTGAAGAGGAGAAGCTTGCCCACGACGCGTATGTGACGTTCGCTGATCTCTACGGTCGGCCGATCTTCTCGAATATTGCCTCCGCCGAGACGACCCACATGACGGCAGTTCTCGGACTCATCCAGGCGCATGGTCTTGACGACCCGACGGACGGAAACGAAATCGGGACGTTCCAGAATGCAGACCTTCAGCAGCTGTACGACGATCTGATCACGGCCGGATCGGTGGATCTGACCGCCGCGCTTCAAGTCGGTGCGATCATCGAGGAAGTCGACATCCTTGATCTTGAGGAGCGCCTCGCCGGGACGACTGGTGCCGACATCGTCCGGGTCTACGAGAATCTGTTGCGGGGATCCGAGAACCACCTTCGGGCATTCGTATCACAACTCGAATTGGCGGGTATCGACCGTGCCCCCACGCACATGAATGAGGATGCATATCGAGCGATCCTCGGGTCGGGGATGGACCGCGGCGGATCGTACGGTTCAGGTCGCAACGGTGACGGAGCGTGTGACGAGAGCGGCCATGGCCAACAAGGCCAAGGTCAGGGTGGCCGGGGCCTGGGTGGCCAAGGCGGCTAGACCGGCCCAGTCCCCGAACCCACGATCCGAGAACTCCGCGTCCGGGTGATCAGAAGGCGAGTGCGACGATGGCCCCCATTGCCAGCACGATGCCCACGGTCTGTCCCGGGCGCGGTCGTTCATGGAGGACGATGACGGCCGTGACTGCAGTGAATGCGGGGTAGAGCGAGGAGAGCACGGCACTGATGCCGAGCGGCCCCCGCTGGAGAGCGAGGGCTATCGCGACGTTCGCTGCCATATCCAGATTCCCCAGGACGGCGAGCATGCCGAGATCGCGTCCCTTGGGTGGCGCAGCGACTCTCTTGAACCCTGCGATGGCGAAGGCGATGGGAATCGTCGTGCCACGAGCGCCGACGAGCGGCCACAGGCCGGACGCCTCGGACGTCTGAGCAAATGCGATGAAGAAGATGCCGAATGCGGCGCCGGCCAGAACCGCACGACCGACCATCCGGACGTCGGTGCCTCGACTTGCCGGGTTGATGCCAATGAGAAGCACCGCTCCGAGAGCGAGACCGATCCCGATCCAATGCCGTGGGGACATCTCAGCTCCCCGGCTGAGATCGACGATGACCGGAATCACCGCAGTGGTTGCTCCGGCGATCGGCGCAACGATCGTCATCGAACCCGATGCAAGGGTCGAGTAGAGCGCAGCCAGACCGGCGAGACCGATCACTCCGGCCAGCGCTCCCCACAGGATGTCGGCCGTGGTCACAGTCTCAGCGGGAACGACGATGAGGCCGATGATCAGCACTCCGAGCCCCAGTGTCTGAGACCAGGCCGTCACGGTCCAGACCGACGAGCGTCGGGTGGAGATACCTCCGAGGAAGTCCCCGAGTCCGTAGAAGACGGCGGAAGCGAGTGCGAGGATCTGGCTCATTCGGTGACGGAGCGTACCGGTGAGATCGCCACCGCAGAGAACCCCGGCACATCATCTTCATCCGACGGGGCCCAAACCGACGTGGAGCTGCGGCGGCGGATGGTTGCGCTAGAGAAGCTCCGACGGCAGACCGATTGTTGCCGCAACGGCGGCCACGTCGTCGAATTCCGGGAGTGCGAGTCCGCTGCGCGAAATCGACACTGCTGCTGCGGCGTTCGCGAAGGTGATTGCCTCGATCCAGTCGACTCCCCACGCACGCTTGACGGCGAGCGCCGCCACGAATACGTCCCCTGCCCCGGTCTCATCGACCGCCTCAACGGCTGCGGTCGGGATCGACCTCATGGAACCGTCGGAGGCGAAGAGAGCGCCTGCGGGTCCCAGCTTGAGGATCGCCCTGCGCACACCCATCGCCATCAGGTCTCGAGCAGCAAGCATTGGAGTGGCCTCGTCATGGAGAGACCGTCCGGTGAGCGCTTCGGTTTCGAGGGCGTTGGGGGTGATTACGTCCGCCCCGACGAGGGAGTGCGTTGATGCCTGCTCGGGGGACGCTGGATCGAGGTAGATCGGCACGGACGATTCTTGCGACCAGTCGATCAGTCGATCGACCGTGTCTGCCGGAACCTCGCTCTGGGTGATCACGATGTCACAGGAGGCGAGGGCGTCGAGTGCCGGAGTGACATTGTCCCACGCCAGGAGGGAATTCGCACCCGGAGTGAACACCAGCGAGCGATGTCTGCCTTCGATGAGTTGGATCACGACGAAACCGGTCCGTCGCTCGCTTGTTGTGACGACATGAGTCACGTCGACACCGTCGCCGTTCGTTGCATGGACGCACAGGCGTCCGAACTCGTCGTCACCGACGCACCCCACGAGCACGGCGTCAGCACCGAGGCGAGCGGCGGCACGGGCCTGGTTCGCGCCTTTCCCACCCGGCTCGATGAGGTAGCGCTCGGCGAGGTACGCACCGTCCTCCGTCCGGTGTTCACCTCCGAACAGGTGAATGTCCATGTTGAGGCCACCGACGACGCCGATCCTCGGTCTCACCGACGTTTCCTCATGGGACCCAGTATCTGCGCTCGGATCTCGGTTGGGAGCATGGGTCGACGATACCCGACACGTGCCGATGTCCATGTTGGATGTGTTCTCTCACTCCCACCGTAGGAAGCGCGAAGCCAGTACCGCCGATGCAAGGAAGATCAGGCCCAGGGTCAACCACGAGAGGCCCGCATCCAGGCTCAGCCAGCCGTCCTGCATCACACGAATCGCGTGGCGGAGCGGTGTGAGATCCCCCACCGTGCCCATCGCCCCGGAGAGGACCTCCGGCGGTGGGCCGGCGCCACCCAGCATCAGCATCAGGAACCACAACATCACACCCAGCGCTTGAGCAGCCCGTGCTGTGGGAAGCACCGCCCCGAGGAGCACCCCAAGGGACGCGAATGCCGAACGCGGTTAGCGCAAACCCGCCCAGCACCACGAGCAGCGAATCGGGTCCGCCCAAGTCGTACGCCGGCACCGCCACGGCGATCAGCACGACACTGCTGGCCGCTGCGATCACGAAAGTCACGATCACTTCGGATCCGACGATCACCCACGCCGGCATCGACGAGGCGTGGTAACGCTTGAGCACCCCCCGCTCGCGGTCGCCGGCGATGTGTGCGGGGAGGCTGATCAGGCCCACGGACGCTGTCACGAGGGCGATATAGGCCGGCACGTAGTAGTCCATCGCGCCAACACCCCGGTAGAAATCCCCGTCGACATCGTTGCCAAACACTCCACCCATGACGAAGAGAACGAGCAGCGGCAATGCCACGGCGAAGAGCACGGTGATCGGTTCACGGATGAAGAGCTTCAGTTGGAGCCAGGACATCTTTGCCAGCATCCTCACGAAGTCACTCCTTCGTCACCAGTCAGAGCGAGGAAGACGTCTTCGAGGGTCGTTCGCTCCACGCGCAAGTCCGCCGGAACGATCCCGTGCTCGACGAGGGCCGCAGCCACGTACGCGAGCACGGGGCCATTGCCACGTACTTCGTACCTGTCCCTGTCCCGGGAGACTGCGGTGACGCAAGGCACCGCCTCCAGCCACCTCACCTCGGCGGTCCCATCGAAGGTGAACCGAACTCGAACACCGCCGCCGAAACGGCCGATGAGGCCCTGCGGAGTTCCTTCGGCAACGACCATTCCCCGGTCGATCACGATCAGGCGATCACACAGGCTCTCTGCCTCGTCCATGAAGTGCGTCACGAGCACGACCGTTGTTCCGCCGTCGCGTATCTGCCGGATCAGATTCCACGCAATGCGCCGCGACGAAGGGTCGAGTCCGGTCGTCATCTCGTCCAAGAACACGATCTGCGGATTGTTCACGAGTGCGAGGGCAACCAAGAGCCTCTGTTGCTGACCTCCCGACAGGGTCCCGAACGCAGCGGTGCGCTTCTCGGAGAGTCCCCACTGTTCCATGACCGTTTCCCAGGCGCTGCCTTGTCTGTTGAGCGAAGAGAAGAGATCGAGGGCTTCCCACACCTTGATGCGATCCGGCAGCGCCGATTCCTGGAGCTGTGAACCGATCCGGCGTCGGATCTCGCCCGCATCGTGGATCGGATCGAATCCGAGGATATTCACCGAGCCGCCATCGATCCGACGCAGACCCTGCAGACTCTCGACGGTGGTGGTCTTGCCGGCCCCATTTGGCCCCAGTATCCCGAAGATCTCACCTCGGGCGACCGAGAACGACACGTCTTCGACAGCTACGACGCTGCCGTATCGCTTCTGCAGGTGCTCGACGCGCACCACCGGATCCGCCATGGGCCTCCCGTCCCAACCACTCTACGCATCGCTGCCTCTGCCGCCGGCGCGAACGGTCCCTTCCTCCGGTACCGGCAGGAGGGTCTTCCAACGCCTTCGCAACAGCGTTCTTGACCGCGGCGTTGCGTTCACGAACGTGGCGTGTCGGGTAGCGTTGTCCGCATGCCGAACCGCCTCAGCGCCGCTTCTTCGCCGTATCTGCTCCAACATGCCGACAACCCGGTCGACTGGTGGGAGTGGGGGACCGAAGCGTTTGCTGAAGCTATCGAACGTGACGTGCCGGTTCTGCTCTCGGTTGGGTACGCCGCGTGCCACTGGTGCCACGTCATGGCACACGAGTCGTTCGAGGACGAGGACACCGCACGTCTCTTGAATGACCGGTTTGTGAGCATCAAGGTCGACCGCGAGGAACGACCGGACGTCGACCGGATCTACATGGATGCCGTCACGGCAACGACGGGCCACGGCGGCTGGCCGATGACGGTGTTTCTGACGCCTGATGCCAAGCCTTTCTATGCCGGTACCTACTTCCCGAAGGAACGGCGTCACGGCATGGCGTCGTTCGTGGACGTTCTGCGTGCGATCGACGACGCGTGGACTCACCGGCGCGATGGACTGATCGGCCAGTCCGACGAAATCACACGCCTGATCGCCGAGAAATCCGGCGTGTCTTCGGATGCGCCGTCGGCCGGGGAGATCGAACTCGCCGTCGACGCCATTGCGTCAACGTTCGATCCATCCGGCGGCGGATTCGGCCGGGCGCCGAAGTTCCCCCAACCCTCGACGCTCGAGTTCCTCCTCCGATTCGGCGTTCTCCGCCCGGACAGCGATCGATCAGCGACTGCGCTGGCCATGGTCGAGACCAGCCTTGACAAGATGGCGAGGGGCGGGATCTACGACCACCTCGAAGGCGGCTTCGCCCGCTACTCCGTGGACGACCGATGGCTCGTACCGCACTTCGAGAAGATGCTCTACGACAATGCCCTGCTCGCCCGGCTGTATCTCCGGGCCTGGCAGGTGATCGGACAACCCTGGATGCTCGACACGGCACGCGAGACACTCGACTACCTCGCTCGCGACATGATCGACCCGTCGGGAGGCATCCACTCGGCGGAGGACGCTGATGCCCGAGGTCGGGAAGGATCATTCGCCGTCTGGACATGGGACGACCTCGTCGAGGTCCTTGGCGAAGAGGTCGATGTCGGCGCAGCGATTTACGGTGCAACTCCGGAAGGGAACTTCGAGGGAGCGAACATCCTGCATGTTCCGGATCCCGTCATCGATGTCGCAGCGCGGCTTGGCGTCACCGAGGACGAGCTACGGGAGCGGAAGAGACGTATCGACGATCTCCTCCGTGAGCGACGGTCAAGGAGGGTTCGCCCTGATCGCGATGACAAGGTTGTCACGGCATGGAACGGACTTGCGCTTCGGGCGTTCGCAGAAGCCGCCGCGATCTTGAACAGTGACCGCTACTTGACGGTCGCTGAGGGGATCGCAGCGTTCCTCACCGGCCCGGTCCTGAACGGCGATCGACTCCTCCGGTCATGGCGGCAAGGGAGGGGAGGGCCGGATGGGTTCTGCGATGACTATGCCGCCGTCGCGATCGGCCTCTTCGCTCTGTATCAGACCACGGGAGAGGAACGCTGGTACCGCCACGCCGAACAGTTCACGCAGGTAATGGTCGATCAGTTCGCTGACGATTCCGGTGGGTTCTTCGCTACCGCTGCCGACGCGGCCCCACTCATCGCCAGACCGAAGAACGTGCACGACAATCCGACGCCGTCCGACAACGCCCTCGCTGCCGAGGCGCTCTCGACCCTCGCCGCGTTCACGGGGAGTGGAGAGGTGTACACCCGGTTTGAACGCACGGTTCAGAGTGTCGGCCCGAGCCTCTCGACGCATCCTTGGGCGCACGGGCACATGCTCGGTGTGTGGATGGCCAATCCAGCCCTCGAGATCGCGGTCGTCGGCGAGCCCGTCGGCCGGCGACCGTTCCTCGACGTCGTGTGGGGACGATTCCGGCCGGATACCGTGGTCGCCGCAGGTGACGGGATCGCAAGCGCCGTACCACTGCTCGAAGGTCGCATGCCGGCAAGCGGTGCCCGCGTGTTCGTGTGCCGCGGGTTCGTCTGCGATCTCCCGGCGGAGTCACCCGGGGATCTCGCCGCTCAGCTTGATCGATCCTGATCGTTTCTCACTGCGTCGAGTGTCACGACCCGGTGCGGCTCGGCATCCAAGACCGTGATCAACAAGCCTCCGACGTCGAACGCCTCGCCCCGCTCCGGTATACGTCCCGCGATCCCGACCACGAGACCGCCAACGGTGTGCCAGTCGCCGGACGGCAGCGCCACCCCCGTCTCCGCTTCGAGGTCCTCGACGTCCGTCGCGGCGTCAAGCCGCCACCGGCCGGCCCCGGTCTTTCGCAACGCTGGTGGCAGGACCTCACCTTCGTCAGACACGCGACCGACGAGTTGCGCGGCGACATCTTCGATCGTCACGATCCCGGCGGTTCCACCGTGTTCATCAACCGCGACGGCGAGGTGTACTCCGCTGTGCTGCATTTCGGCAAGGAGGTCGATGACCCGCTTCGTCTCCGGCACGACGAGCTCTTCGGTCGCGACCGCGAGCACCGAAGTGTCCGGCGACTCGATGACAGCTGCCGCAAGATCCTGGAGACGGACCACACCCCGGATGTCGTCGAGTCCTCCTTCGTACAAGGGGAGTCTGCGGTGCCCGCTATGGATCGCAATCTCGAGCGCCTCACTGATCGTCGACTCAATCCCCACGGCGACGATCTCGGTTCTGGGCGTGAGAATGTCGTCGACGGTCCGATCCCCGAGATCGAACGCGCGCTCCATGAGATTTCGATCCGTCTCGTCGATGGATCCGGTAGCTGCAGCTTCCAACGCCAGTCTGCGCAGCTCCTGCTCCGTTACGACCGTCGACGTCGCGATACCGGTGCCCGGTGCTTGGAGATCTGCGAACGCCACCAGCACGGTGACGACCGGACGGAGCACCCATGCGAGGCCCGTCACGAGGCGAACGGTCGCCCGTGCCACGCTGTACGGATGGCGGACGGCGTAGGTTTTGGGTATCGCCTCGGCGTAGACGAAGAGAACGACGGTCAGAGCGATGGACGCGACGGTGACCCCGAGATTGTCGAAGTGGCGGCCCGAGAGCACCCCGGTGACCGTCGCGGCGCCGATCTGGACGAGGAGCACCACCAGCAGCACGGTGTTGAGGACGCGGGGAAGATCATCGAGGAGTCCGAGGAGCCTTGCGGAGCGGTGGTCGCCGTCGGCAGCCTGTACCTCGACGCGTACGCGCTGGACGCGCAGCAGCGATGCCTCAGCCGCGCCGAGTACCACGGCGGCGGCGAGTAGGACCACCAAGATGGCGACGAGCGCAAGATCGGTCCCGTTCATTCCCCAAGTCTCGCGCATTCGGTAGCGTGAGGGGATGAAGCTGGCAAGAGTGATCGGCTTCGGACTCGTCGTGGCGTGTTTCGCCGTCGGAGGTTTGTGGATGCTTCAGGATCGACTCATCTACTTCCCCGGTCCCGACCCCGGCCCGGCCCCCGACTCGTGGGAGGAGCGCAGTGTCGAGACGAACGACGGCCTTGCACTCTCGGCATGGTTTCGCGTCGACGATGCCGCAGTCGACCGACCCCTCGTGATCGTGTTCCCAGGAAACGCTGGGAATCGGTCGGGGCGGGTACCGCTTGGAAACCGGTTGGCGAGTGCTGGATACGGCGTTGTTCTGATGGAGTACCGCGGCTACGGCGGCAACCCAGGGACACCGAGTGAGGCCGGACTGATCGCCGACGCCCTGGCCACTTCCAGGGCGGCGCGCACTCTCGGTTTCGGCGATGCCGGCGTCGTGTACTTCGGCGAGTCGCTCGGTGCCGCCGTCGCGATCGGCGCAGCTTCGGTGGATCCACCGGACGCGCTCGTCCTCGGGTCGCCGTTCACCTCCCTGGTCGACGTAGGACGCCACCACTACCCATGGCTGCCGGTCGGCACGCTGGTTCGCGATCACTATCCATCCCTTGAGCGGATCGAACGGGGCGAGATCCATGGTGTGCCCGCACTCGTCATCGGCGGCACGGCGGATAGAACGGTCCCGATCGAGCAGAGTCGAGCCATCGCCGAAGCGCTCGGGGCCCCGATCCACGAGGTCGTCGGTGTCGACCACAACGATCCATCGATCCGGTCGGCGCCGTCGATGGTGCGCGTCGTGTCCGAGTTCATCGGGTCGATCGTCGACGGATGAGCCCCCGCCCGGACGGTCGAGAACTCAGCTCGGCCGTCGATGTGTCGGTGCAGCAGACCGCGCAGCCGTCGAGCCTCAGGGATGAGGGCCGTTCGACCCTACCCGTCGAGAGTCGCTCAGGCTTGGATGCGTCCCTCCGAGATGGGCAGATGAGATGTTCGTGCAGTACTACGGCGAGGTGTCACGCTCCTATGGCGAGGTCGTTGCACGCTGCCCGGCGGTGTTGACCCAACTCGAGGGCTGGGCACAGTCGTCGTATCGGGACGGTGAAGCGATCCGCGCAAAGGTCGGTCCCCGCGGCGAGGCATCGCTCGTCGCCAAGACCGTGCACCTTCAGATTGGCGAGGTCGTCGTATCGTCGGACGCTCGCCGCATCGCGTTGACCTGGGAAGCAACGGGGACACCCGGTCTCTTCCCCAAGATGGACGCCGAACTTGTGATCGCACGCGTCGGCGACGAACTCACCCAAGTGAAGATCCAGGGCCATTACGACCCGCCGCTCGGAGGACTGGGTCGACTCATCGACAAGGCATTCCTGCACCGAGTAGCGGAGGCGTCGACAAAGGAACTCGTAGATCGCGTCGTGGAAGAACTCGCCGCCAACGGTCCCTAACCCGTATCACTACTCGGCATCCGGCTACTCGGCTACTCGGCTACTCAATCACTCAATCACTCAGATCCGGCAAGGTGCCCTTCTCCTTGTGCTCGAAAATGAGGGACGTCTCGATGTGATCAACCTCGCGCATCGTGGTGAATCCGCTGACCGCGAGATCACGGAGATGGTCGGCGTCGCGGACGACAACCCGGACGAGAAAGTCGTTCGGTCCGGTCACGTGTGACAGGCTGATGACTTCGGGAAGAGCTCTCGCGTGGAGTCCGAAGGCCTCGACTTCCTCCGCCGCGTGACGCCGCAGTCGAACCGCAATCATCGCCTGGAGCCCGATTCCCAGGACCCGGGGGTCGACAGCGGCGTGAAAGCCCGAGAACACGCCGACGGCCTCAAGTCGGCGCATACGTTCCGAGCACGTGGAGGGAGCGATGCCTGCGCCGGCTGCCAACTCCTTGTTGGAGAGCCGCGCATTGTCCTGCAAGAGGGCGATGATTGCGCGATCTGTGCGGTCGAGATGCGGCAGTTCGGCCATTTTGCGAATCCTCTCCGGATCGGGTAGCAATTTCTAGCACGATACCCCACAATGTCGTCATCGGCAGGTTGTCTGTACGGGGAACAACCCGTATCGGCGTACGGCGCACGGAAGGAAACGCAGTGCGAGACGAGTACGACGACACCATCGCAGGGAAGAAGCTCTCACCCGAGAGCCTCGCGATGAGTTACGGCTACCGGCCGGAATGGTCGGAGGGCGCGATAAAGAGCCCCATCTTCCAGACGTCGACCTTCGTCTTCAAGACCGCCGCCGAGGGCAAACGCTTCTTCGAACTTGCCGAAGGATCATGCGAAGCCGACGACGGGGAGAAGCCGGGACTCATCTACAGCCGGCTCAACAACCCGGATCTGGAAATCGTCGAGCATCGCCTCACGCTCTGGGATGGTGCCGAGTGCGGTCTTGTCTTCGCCTCGGGGATGGCTGCCATCACCACCGCCATGCTTGCCTATCTCCGCCCCGGCGACGTGCTGCTGCACACCGCCCCGGTCTACGGCGGGACCGACCACTTCATCCACGCCGTTCTGCCCGAATTCGGTATCCATACGGTCAAGTGGGAACCGGACATGTCCGACGGGGACGTCGACGTGGCCCTCGGGGCGGTGCTCGAGGGGAGGCGTCTCGGTGCCGTGTTCATGGAGACCCCCGCCAATCCAACGAACGATCTCTTTGGCATCGCGATGGCCCGTCGGATCGCCGATCGCCACAGCAGCGGTGAACGCCGAGTTCCGGTCGCCGTCGACAACACGTTCCTCGGGCCGCTCTGGCAGCACCCGTTGAAACACGGAGCCGACCTTGTCATCTACTCGGCTACGAAGTACATCGGCGGTCACTCTGATCTCATCGCCGGCGCGGTCCTCGGCAGCGAGGACATGTTGAGGCCCGTCGCCGGGATGCGCAACGTGCTCGGGAGCATGGCGACTCCGCTGACCGCATGGTTGATGATGCGAAGCCTCGAGACCCTTGACCTGCGGATGCGCAGAGAGACGGAAAGTGCACGGAAGATCGCTGCGTTCCTCGTCTCCCACCCCAAGGTGGTGGACGTCGGCTACCTCGGACTCCTCGAAGAGGGCGACCCCGGGTACGAGATCTACAAAGAGCAGGCCGAGGGACCCGGCGCGATGATCACGTTCTGGATCGACGGGGACGAGGAAGAGGCGTTCCGGTTCCTCGATTCCCTCAGCCTGATCCACCTCGCCGTCAGCCTCGGCAGCACGGAGACGCTCGTTGAGCATCCCGCGACGATGACCCATTCGGGTCTCGATCCCGATGAGAAGAAGAAACTTCGGGTCAACGGCGCGCTCGTTCGCTTGTCGATCGGCGTCGAGAATCCTGACGACCTCATCCACGACATCTCGACCGCGCTCGACGCGGTCTGACGGAAGGACGATCACCATGCCGCGAAGCTGGGCGGAGCCCTGGAAGATCAAGATGGTCGAACCCATCGCTATGACGACCCGAGTGGAGCGCGAGCGCGCGATCCAGGACGCCGGGTTCAACACGTTCCTCCTCAAGGCAGACGACGTGTACATCGATCTCCTCACCGACTCGGGAACGTCGGCGATGTCGGATCGTCAGTGGTCGGCAATGATGCTCGGCGACGAGTCGTACGCCGGAGCGACGAGCTTCTACCAACTCGTCAACGCTGTTCACGACGTCTATGGCTACGAGGAGCTGATTCCGACCCACCAGGGTCGTGGTGCCGAGCACCTGTTGAGCCAGATCCTGATCACGCCGGGCGACGTGATCCCTGGCAACATGTACTTCACGACGACGCGGTTCCATCAAGAGTACGCGGGTGGCATCTTCGTGGACGTGATCGTCGACGAGGCGCATGATCCGTCCAGTGAGTTCCCGTTCAAGGGGAACATCGACATGGACAAACTCCGTGCCGTGGTCGACGAACACGGCAGCGATCGGATTCCCTACGTGTCGTTCGAGACGAATGTGAACATGGCCGGCGGTCAGCCCGCCTCGATGGCGAACATCCGCGAGGTCTATGAATACTGCCGATCCAACGACATCTATGTGATGCTCGACGCCACGCGTGCGCTCGAAAACGCCTACTTCATCCAGCAGCGTGAAGAGGGTTACGCGGATCATTCGATTGCTGAGATCGTGCGTGAGATCGCTTCATACTCGGACGGCGCGACCGTGTCGTCCAAGAAGGACAATCTTGTCAACATCGGCGGATTCCTCGCTCTCCGCGATCCGGAACTCGCTCGCCGGGCGCGAGCGTTGCTAGTCGCGTTCGAAGGACTGCACACATACGGCGGCATGTCCGGGCGCGATATGGAAGCCCTCGCTGAGGGCATTCGCGAGATGGTTGCGACCGATGACCACGTCCGAGCACGGGTTGGGCAGGTCGTCTATCTGGGCGAGAAGCTCATCGAAGCGGGGATTCCTCTGATCCGTCCGATCGGCGGTCACGGTGTCTTCCTCAATGCGACCGAGATTGTCGATCACCTTCCGCAGGACGACTTTCCCGCTCAGGCGCTCACCGCTGCGATCTATCGAGACTCCGGCGTGCGAGGCATGGAACGGGGCAACGTCTCTGCCGGTCGCGACCCGGAAACGGGTGAGAACCGCCACCCGAAGCTCGAATTGGTCCGGCTCACGATTCCGCGGCGGGTCTACACCCAGTCGCACATGGACGTCACTGCGGAGTCGGTCATCGAGGTGTATCAGCATCGTCACGACATTCGTGGCCTCCGATTCACCTACGAACCTGACTCACTCAGGTTCTTCCAAGCAAGGTTCGAAGAGATCTGAGCAGGTGCCGGCCTCCGAGGCCGGCACCGTGCGTGGTTCATGTTCGCTCTTCATCCACGACGGAGGGTGTCGACGGTGCGCCGGTCCCCTCGCCAGACATGGCCCGGGAGCGCATCCGATCATCGCACGCAGAGCGTCAAGCGTGGACGGTGTCGACGATGTGGCGCTCGAGCATCGACCACGTCGAGGGGTGGGCAAGTTCGTCACGCATCGAGCGCAGCGTGGCGAGAAATGAGGGGATCGCGGCTTCAACCGACATCGGATTGCCGCGGGTGGTTTCGAGGACCCGTTGATCGGGCCGGAGAACAAGCACCTCGGTGTCGGGCCATTCCGACGTGAGGAGATCGACTTCGGCGGCGAGCGCGGTGCGACCGGCACGATCGAAGATCTCCTCATAGAACCGACCACTGCGGCGCGTTCCCGTCGCGGCCATCGGCGCCACGATGATGACGAGGTCCAGCGGCGTCGGATTCGCGAGAAGCAGGTCGACGCTGGTACCGGAGCTCACGCCGCCGTCGACGTACGTGCGGCCGTCGATGGTGACCGGTTCGAACACGAACGGCAGCGCGCTCGATGCTGCGACCGCATGTTTGAGCGGGACAATCGGGGCCGCCTCGGTGCCGAACGGCACCCGGCTGCGGGTTTCCAGATCGTGGGCGACGATGACCGTCGGACGATCGGGCCATCCGTCGGCGAGATCTCCAAGACTGTTCTCGACCCATCCCACCATGGCGTCGGTCGAGTAGATCCCCGGACTACCGAGCACAACGCCGAGACCAGGGCGGGTGAAACTTGGAAGAATGCCGGTACGGACCCAGCGGACCAGGCCTCGGGGTCGGATGCGCCGGTAGACGTTGTTGGAGAGCCAATCGATGACATCTTCGTCCCGGCGGGAGTTGCCGACCATCGTGTCGAGATTCAGGGCACCACCGCGCACCATCGCTGCGATGAATGCGCCGGACGAGGTGCCGATGACGACCTCGGCATCCGCCGGATCCCAGCCGGTCGCCATCTGCAAAGCGAAGAGGGTCCCGAAGTGATACGACGCGCCTGTGATTCCACCACCACCGAGTACCAGTCCTACCGAACTCATGTGGGGAGGATACGGCGTGCGCCGGCCACTTCCATCGACCGTAAGCTGGCGGCATGCGTCCGGTGCCATACGACGAGCCAACAGTCACTCGCTTGCTGAAGGCCATCACCCAAGCCGATGGGCATCCGCCGTTCTCTGAACACAAGCTCGAATCCTCTCGTGACACGCAGTCAAGCGTCGGGACATGGTCGGACGGGACGGGTATGTGCGTCGTTGGTATCGCTGCATTCCACGAAGCCGGCGGTCACTGGGCGGTCGAGATCGCAGTTGCGCCTGAACAGCGTGGACCCCGTATGGAGGAGGTCGCGATCCGCGTGGCAACCGATCTTGTGCCCGGCTCCGTGCCGCACACCGTCTGGGCGTTCCGTGCCGGTCAGATCGAGGCGGCAAAGAGCCTCGGCTACCGCGAGATCAGGGTGGTGCTCAGGATGAGCGGACTCATACCGGAAGACATCGGTGGTGCTCCACCGCGGGTCACCATCGGTGCGATGGAACCGGATGACGTCGGCGGAATCGTGACCGTCAACAATCGAGCATTCCTGGGACATCGGGAACAGGGTGCGAAGACCGAGGAGGACTTCACCTCACTCGTCGAGCGTACATGGTTCGATTCAGATGGTGTCCTGGTGGCCAAGATGGGGGAGCGAGTCGTCGGAATCTGTGTCACGAAGTACGAGGGGGATGCGACCGGCGAGATCTTCCTGATCGCCGTGGATCCAAAGAATCAGCAATCCGGCATCGGTCGAGCACTGACCGGAGCGGGCTTCGAAGTGCTCCGAAGGCACGGCGCTCAGAAGGTGAGCCTGTGGGTCGACGCATCCAACGAGGCGGCGGTTCGGTTCTACGCATCACTCGGTCTGTCTGAGGACTTCAGAACGCGAGAACTCGCTCTGCCCTCATAGCGACGAACTGGGCAGCGGCTATCCGAACGGTTGCCCGCACGCCGGGCAGTTTGGGTCATCCTCGCGGGTCTGTGCAAGACACCACGGGCAGGGGAGATCGGCCCACGAGTCCTCGGTCCCGAGGAACGGCAGAATCTCCGTAACACGGTCCGACATCACCGGTCGGGACGATGTTCCAACGGCGACGAAAGCAACAGCAATGAACAAGGACGCGATCGCAATCTCCAACATCTGAATCTCCTGGCTCCGACGACCAGTGGATCATATGACGAGAGCGCGAAATCTCCCGGTATTTGCAGCGAGAAAACTTCAGGCCATCAGGACGCGGCGCCCTCGACAACTCGCAGAATCTCCTCGACGGTGTCCGCGTAGGAATCGGCGCCGGCAACCGACATGAGTTGCTCGGCCTCGTAGACGAGAAGCATGGCGGCGTGGTAGATGATCCAGCGTTTCATCTCGACCGGATCGAGCGTCTGTCCATACCCCTCTTGGAGGGCATCGGCAGCGGCGGAGCCGGCACGAATTCGGAGGAGCCAAGTGGCTTTGGACAGATCCCACTCAGGTGGTGCCAGTGTCGCCCACTCCCAATCAACGAGGGTCACAGCTCCCGATTCGTCGAGGAGGAAGTGTTCCGGCGTGGGATCGGTATGGGCGGCACGCGGCTCCGATGCCTTCGGCGGTGGTACCGCCGCCATTGCAGCGTACAACTCGGAACCAATGCCGACCCGTCCCCGATATCGGGCCAGACGTCGCATCGTGGATGCGAAATCCACCTTGACCCATTCGCTATCGATGCCGCGGGCCAGATTCGACAGGGCCTTCGGTTCGAACTCGTGAAGCGAGCGTAGGACCTCGCCGGCTCTCCTTGCGGCGTCGCGACCGCCGGGAAGGGATCCGAGACTCCACTGACCCGGATCCTTGAACAGCGCCCACGCCGGCTCCTCGGTTGCGCTTCCATCGATCCGGACGGGGACGATGTCGAGATCGCGAAGAGCCTCGATCGCATGCGACTCGCGGCGTTCACGAGCCGGAGTGCCGTACACCTTGAGCAGGACGCTCGTTCCATTCCGCCAGATCCGATAGTGATGGTTCTTGGCAAGTGACTTCGTCGGGCGCGTGAGATCCTGGAATCGATCCCCTGCGGCAATACGTTCCGCGAGTGCATACGCGTCCATGATCCCTCTCTCCTGTTCCGGCACCATTCTCGCACGGGTCGCATCACATTGGGAAGGATGTAGCCTTGGCGGCCCCGATACTCAGCGAGTGTTCAGTATGTCATTCCAACTCACCCTTCCAGACGGCTCCGTTCGTTCCTACGAGGACGGCGCCACCGGTCTCGACGTCGCCACCTCCATCGGCGCCGGTCTCGCACGCGCTGCCGTGGCGGTCACGGTCGACGGTGAGATGCTCGACCTGAACCGACCGATCGATCGTGACGGCGCGTTGTCCGTCGTTACCGAGAACACTGAAGAAGGTCGATTCGTCTTGCGCCACTCGGCTGCGCATGTGATGGCCCAGGCGGTCCTTGATCTGTACCCGGGTGCGACGTTTGCCATCGGACCACCGATCACCGACGGCTTCTACTACGACTTCGATATCGGTCGTTCCTTCACCCCGCAGGACCTCGAGCGGATCGAGGCTCGTATGGAGGAGATCATTGAGATCGACCAACTGTTCGTTCGGGAGTCGCTCTCGATCGACGACGCTCTCGAGTTGTTCGCGGATCACCCATTCAAGTCGGAGATCATCCACGGCGTCGACGAGGCCGAAGGCGCCGGGGACAGTGAGGTCTCGATCTACCGGAACGACGCGTTCGTCGATCTGTGCCGGGGACCACACGTCCCGTCGACCGGGCGTCTCAAGGCCGTGAAACTGATGCGTTCGGCAGGTGCCTACTGGCGCGGTGATGAGAACAAGGCGCAGCTCCAGCGCATCTACGGGACCGCATGGGAAGACCGCAAGGCGCTGCGCACCTACCTGAATCGGCTCGAGGAGGCTGCGAAGCGCGATCATCGCAAACTCGGTACCGAACTCGATCTCTACTCGTTCCCGTCCGATCTCGGGAGCGGACTCGCGGTGTGGCATCCCAAAGGAGGTCTGCTCCGCAAGGAGATCGAGGACTACAGCAGGAGAACCCATCTCGCAAACGGGTACGACTATGTCGTATCCCCCCACGTCGCCAAGGCGGACCTCTGGGAGACGAGCGGCCACCTCCAGTTCTACGCCGAGGGTATGTACCCGGCAATGGAGCTCGACGGGGGACAGCAGTACTACGTGAAGCCGATGAACTGTCCGTTCCACATCCTCATCTACAAGTCGAGGAGTCGGAGCTACCGAGAGCTGCCGATGCGTCTCTTCGAGTTGGGGACCGTCTACCGGTACGAGCGATCAGGAGTCGTCCATGGGCTCCTGAGGGCCCGCGGATTCACCCAGGATGACAGCCACATCTTCACCACCTTTGACCAGATGCCCAATGAGCTTCAGAGCCTCCTCGACTTCGTGTTGATGGTGCTCCGGGACTTCGGGTTCAGCGAGTTCGAAGCCGATCTCTCGACACGGGACCCCGAGAAGTCGATCGGATCAGACGAGCTCTGGGACGTGGCCGAGGCTTCCCTCGCCAAGGCACTCGAGACTGCCGAATTGCCCTATCAGGTGGCTCGAGGAGAGGGGTCGTTCTACGGCCCGAAGATCGATATCCACGTCAAAGATGCCATCGGACGGCGATGGCAGCTGTCGACGATCCAACTCGACTTCGCTCAACCCGAGAACTTCGGCCTCACCTACACGTCCGCGGAGAATGTGCGCGAGCGACCGGTCATGATTCACCGGGCGCTCCTCGGTTCGGTGGAGCGCTTCGTGGCTGTGCTGGTGGAGCACTATGCCGGCGCCTTCCCAGCCTGGCTTTCACCCGTGCAGGCGACGATCGTCCCCGTCGCCGATCGGCACGAGGAGTATGCGTACGAGGTTGCGGCCATCCTGAAGGAGGCCGGGGTACGCACCGAGGTCGATGCCGCAGACGAGACCGTCGGTGAGAAGATCCGAAATGCGATCACGCAGAAGCATCCTGCGGTCCTGGTCGTGGGCGACAACGATGTGGAATTGCGTACGGTAGGACTCAGGCTTCGCGAAGATGCAGGCGAGCAGCGCGGGCTTCCGCTCGACGATGTCGTAGCGGATCTCGTAGAGCGGTGCGCTCCGCCGCGTTAGATCTGATCTCCCTGCGACCTTTCAGGACGCAGATCCAGAACCAAAGGAACTGAGAACGTGAATAGCTTCGTCAACCTTCTGTCGCGGATCGTGCGCCGTGCGCCGTGGGCCGTCATCGTCGCGACGGTGGTCGTCGCGTTGGTGTTCGGTGGTTTCGCCGGGCAATTCCAGCCGTCCGAAGACCAGAACGAGAGCTTCGCTCCCGATGCTCCGGAACTTGCCGCAGCGGACACGATCAGTGACCAGTTCGGTGCGGACATCAGTCAGAGCGTGATGCAGATCATCGTTTCGTCGATCGGCGGCGACGTGATCACCGTCGATGGCCACGCGGCGACGTCTGCGATCCAACAGACGATCGTTGCCGGGCCGCTGGCAGGGTATCTCTCCACATCGCCGGGTCAGTCGCCGGTGGTCTCCTACATGAGCCCGGTGGATCAGGCGATCGCGGCTGGTGCGCCGGTCCCCACCACCGACGCGGAGCTCAAGGCGCTCTACACATTGGCGCTGAGTCAGACCCCTCCCGAACAGCAAGGCTTCCTCGACGGAATGCTACCGGCCGACGCTGACCGGGCCGGGCTGGTCTCGCCGAGCGGTCTGGTTATCTCGTTCTCTATTGGAGAATTCGATGATCAGGTCTTCGTCGACGCGGTGGTGGCCACGGCGGATGCCATTGCAGCGATTCCGCTCCCCGACGGCTACGAAGCGGAGCCGTTCTCGATGGAGCTGATCTTCGCAGGGACTGACGAATTCCAGGCCGAGATCGGCCGCCTCTTTGCCAGCGCTGGATTCATCATTCTGCTGGTCCTCACCACCGTCTTCCTCGTCCTTCCCAAGAAGCGCAAGAACAAGATCATCGCCGGTGTCGGCATTGCGGCCATGCTCGGAGCGATTGCGATGCTCGTGCTGCCGGGTCTGGCCAAGGGCTTCCCGGACCTCTTCCCGTCGGGCGTTGCCGACTGGTCGACGTCGACGCTGCTTATCGGTGCCCTTTCGGTGTTCGCGCTCGTCTTCGCCGTCTGGTCATTCTCGACCGGGCGCTTGCGCAGAACGGTCGCGGACACGTTGGTGACCATGGCTGGGATCGGTTTCGCGATCATGATCATGAACGGTGCCGGCTACCTGATCTACGGCGACGCCGGACCGATGAGTCAGATCCTCCCGATCCTGCTGATCGGCCTCGGTGTGGACTACTCGATCCACGTCACGTCTCGCTACCGCGAAGATGCATCGGAGGGTGACCCCGTCCCGGTTGCGGTCACCGTGTCCGTCCGGACGGTCGGTATCGCGCTCGTGCTCGCGACGATCACAACCTCCGTCGGGTTCCTCACCAACCTCCTCAACGACATTCCGGCGCTCCGCGAGTTCGGACTTCTCGCGGCGATCGGCATCACCGCATCGTTCTTCGTCATGCTCACGTTCGTTCCTGCCGTGCGTCTCCTCCTCGACAACAGAGGCGAACGCAGGGGCACACTGGATCGCGACGCACTGCGGGGCGGAGACGCCCGGTTCCTGCCGCGCATGATCGGGCGGACCGCGTGGCTCGCAAAACACGCCGCAATCCCGACCCTCATTGTGGCGCTTGTTCTCGGAGTCCTCGGCGCATTCGGCACGAGCCGGCTCGAAGCGAGGTTCAGCTTCATCGACTTCGTTCCCGTCACCTCGCCGTATCGCGTCACCTTCGAGACGCTGATCGCCAACTACGGGGGTGGCTTCGGCGAGGAGACTGAGGTTCTCATCGAGGGCGATGTGGCGACAGCGGCCGCGTACAACGCGATGGCTGACTCGACAACGAATCTCACAGGCGTCGAGAACGTCACTCAGTTCGGGCCGCTCCCCGCCGCTGATTCTCCGGTCGCGCTCGTTCTGCAGCTCGTGAGTCCGGACTCGGCGTCGTTCGACCCGACCGTCGCCGAGGCGGCCGGTGCCGCAGGCATGACGGCAACGAGCCTGAAGGTCTCAGATACCGCGGACGTCGCAACGTTGTATGCGGCGCTGTTTTCGGCGAATCCCGAGGCGGCGGCCTCAGTGATTTACCGGGGCGACGATGGCTCCTATTCATCGGCGCTCTTCTCGATCCAGACCCAGGCCGGCGAGGCCGGAGCCGGCCAGCTTCAGGAGGATCTGAACGAGGCGTTCCTTCCGGTGACGGACGCCGGCCTCGATGCGATACCCACATCGACGGCCATCATTTCCGAGGTCATCATCAACACGCTTCAGAGTTCGCAGCTCTCGTCGTTGTTGTACACGCTTGTCGCCGTGCTGATCCTCCTCGTGGTCTACTACTGGTTCGAGGTTCGACGCCCGATGCTCGGTGCGATCACCACGCTCCCCGTGGTGCTCGTCGTCTTGCTGAACTTTGCGATCATGTGGGCCATCGGCATCCCGTTCGGGCCGATCACAGCAACGGTCGCGGCGCTGGCGGTCGGCATCGGGATTCCGTACATGATCCATGTCACCCACCGATACGAGGAAGACCGGATTCGCAACGACAACGAGAATGACGCAATCGAATCGACACTCACCCACACCGGTGGTGCGCTCGCCGGGTCGGCGATGACGACGATCTTCGGCTTCGGGATCCTGATGACGTCGACGACGATCCCGTTCCGTCAGTTCGGACTCGTCACGGCCTACACGATCCTGCTATCGCTCCTTGCGGCAATCCTCGTTTTGCCTTCGATGCTGGTGGTGTGGGATCGATGGCACCGTCGGCGCGGCGAGGCATCCCTCGATGTCGAACGGGTTGAACATGCCCTCGGAGAGACCCACAGGTGAACGAAGACGAGAGGTCGGCCGGTGTCCCCGGCGGCCAGGCGGAGCCGTCGCCCGCGGCGGGTGACCTCGAACCGAATGCCGTCGGGGAGTATCACATCCCCGACACGAATCGTCGGCGTCGAGTAGGGCTTGTCTATCTCGTCGGTGCGGTAGTCGTCGCCGCGCTCATCGTGATCGGGAATCTTCCGAACACCATGTGGTGGACCGCCGTGGTGGTTCTCGGCGTCGTCGGCGGCTACCACCTGGCTTCAGGATGGAGTCTGGCCGTCAGGGAAGAAGAGGCCCTCGAAGCGGCCAATCGCGAGGTCGGGTTTCCGGTCGGGCACGCCTCCATGACCCTTGGTTTCATCGGATGGCGGGCCCGCCCCGTGTGGAACGTCCTGGTCTTCAGCGCGGAAGATCCACCGCTTCAACAGGGTCTTGTGCGCGTCGATGGAGTAGATGGGGACGTTCTGGATTCGTGGATCGAGGACGTGCAGGACTGGGCGGCCGAGCAGCGGAGCAGCGGAGTAGCAGTAGAGTAGCGGAGTAGATCGGAGTAGCGGAGCAGCAGAGCAGAAGACCCGAGCTGCCAGCTACCAGCTACCAGCTGTCAGCAGGAGCAGTTGCCCTTCACGGACTGAGGGCTACGGGACTACCGGCTATCTCTCATCCAGCGGCACGTACACCTTGTCGATATCGCCGACGTAGATCTGTCGGGGACGCATGATCCGGGTCTCCGGGTCCTCCGTCATTTCCTTCCACTGTGCCATCCAACCGGGCAGTCGCCCCATCGCGAACAGAACTGTGAACATCCTCGTCGGGAAATCGAGTGCCCGGAAGATCAAGCCGCTGTAGAAGTCGACGTTTGGGAAGAGCTTGCGCTCGATGAAGTAGTCGTCCTCCAACGCGGCCTGCTCGAGCTCCTTCGCAATGTCGAACAGCGGATCCTTGATCCCGACCGCGGCGAGCACCTCGTCTGCATAGCTGCGAAGCACACGCGCACGGGGGTCGTAGTTCTTGTAGACGCGATGGCCGAAGCCCATGAGGCGGAAGGGATCGTCCGGATTCTTCGCCCGAAGGATGATGCTCTTCGCCGTCGCATCGGGATCGTCCACGATCGTCTGCAGCATCTCGATGACCCGCTGGTTGGCCCCACCGTGGAGCGGTCCCCACAGGGCGTCGATACCGGCCCCGACCGAGGCGAACAGATTCGCCTGACTGGACCCGACGCCCCTGACCGTCGCCGTCGAGCAGTTCTGTTCGTGATCGGCATGCAGGACGAAGAGCACGTTCACGGCTCTGGCAATCACCGGGTCGACTTCTGACGGAGTCGTCGGGAGACCGAACATCATGTGAAGGAAGTTTTCGACGTACTCGAGGTCGTTGCGGGGATAGGTATACGGCATCCCGGTGGACTTCTTGTATGCCCAGGCAGCGATCGTTGGCATCTTTGCCATCAGCCTGACGGCGCTCTCCCGGAACGCCTTTGCGTCCGTCGGGTCGTGGTACTCCTCGTAGAACGTCGAGATGGCGTTCGTGGCCGATGAGAGGATTGCCATCGGGTGCGCGCTCCTCGGGAACGCATCGAAGAAGCGCTTCATCTCCTCGTTCACCAGGGTGTGCATTCGAACGGAGTCAGCCCACTCGTCCAGCTCAACTCGGTTCGGGAGCTTCCCAAAGAGCAGCAGATAGGCGACCTCGAGAAACGAAGCCTTCGCCGCAAGGTCCTCGATGGCGTACCCGCGGTGCTGGAGAATCCCCGCAGATCCGTTGATATATGTGATCGTTGAACGGGCGCCTGCGGTATTCGCGAATCCCGGATCGAAGGTCACATTTCCGGAATCTGCGCGAAGGCTCGAGATTGACAATCCGGAATTTCCGATGGTCGGCTCGACGATCGGGAGTTCGTACTCACTGCCGTCGAAACTCAGTTGAGCGTAGCGATCGGTCATGGCATCACATCCTTCTCGTGGCGTCGCATCGGCTGGCCGTCGATGTCATCTCCTTCAGGCATTGTAGAGGGCGTAGACTGGCTCGGTTCGTGTGGCACCATCGCCACTGTCGGAAGGCCCCTGGTGATCGATCTCAAAGCGCGCAAGAAGGTGGCGCCCATCCTGCAGCCGATCGCCCGCGGTCTCGCCAAGATCGGTGTGACACCGACGATGGTCACCGTCCTTGGACTCGCCATTACGATCGGCGGTGCCGCGATGATCGCGGATGGGTTGCTGTGGCAAGGTGGCCTTGTCGCGGGTTTCGGGGTGCTCCTCGATGCGCTTGATGGGCCGCTTGCTCGCTTGAAAGGCACGGCCTCGGACCGCGGGGCGTTCATCGACACGATGTCGGACCGCTTCGGTGAGATCGCCGTCTGGGTCGGGCTCGGTGTGTATCTCCAAGACGATCCGGTGGGGCTGATCCTTTGTCTTGTTGCGCTCGCGTTCTCATTACTCGTGCCCTATGTCCGAGCGAAGGCTGAATCCTGGGGAGCCGAGGGGCGCGGCGGCTGGATGGGGCGGGCGGAGCGAATGATTGTCGCCGTGTTGGGCATGATTCTGGCTGGGTTTGGTCTTCCGGTGCTCATCCCGATGCTCTGGGTTTTCGTCATCCTGACTGGTCTGACCGTGGTGCAGCGGATCCGCAAGACCTGGCAACAGCTCCCAGGGTGAAGGGACTTTCCGGCTACCTGCTCTACCGGGTGCTGTCCGGTCTCTTCGGACTCCTGCCCGCGTCGGCCGTCCGGGTCACCGGACGTGCCGTCGGTACCGGCCTGTCGTATGTCGCGGGGAAGAGGATGAGCCTCCTCCGACGTCACATGCGCAGGGTGATGGGACCCGATCCGAGCGAGGACGAGATCAACGCTGCCGCCCGCGAGATGTTCGCCTCCTACGGGCGGTACTGGGCAGAGGTGTTCTGGTTCCGACCGCGAAGGAAGGGCCAGGTGATCCGACGGGCACGCGTCACGGGTCTTGATGACGTCTTCGAGGCCAAGCGGCAGGGGAGGGGGATCATCTTCGCGGTGCCACACATGGGGAACTGGGAGGTCGCTGGGGCCCTCGGCGAGTCGCTCGAACTGAACGTTCTCTCCGTCGCCGAAGACCTGCCGAATCCCAGAATCACCGACTGGTTCGTGAAGACGCGCGCAGCGTACGGCATCGACATCGTTGTCGCCGGACGGGAGTCCACAACAGCGCCGCTGGTGAGAGCTCTCAGAGCTGCCCAGGTCGTGGCGCTCGTCGCGGATCGGGACGTCACCGGGCGAGGCGTCGAGGTCGAGTTCTTCGGGGAGACGACCACGATGCCCGCCGGACCCGTGTCGCTTGCACTGATGACCGGGGCCGCCATCTTCCCGATTGGCTCCTATTTCGACGGCGCGAACTATCTCTTCCCCTGCCAGCCGGAGCTCTCGATTCCGGAAGATGACGATCGGTCGGAGCGAGTTCGACTCGGCACCCAGGCGCTCGCCCAAGCCTATGAGGGCCTGATCCGGGAGAAGCCGACCGACTGGCACCTGTTCTCGCCGAACTGGCCGTCGGACCGGATGGTGGGGGACTCGAAAGGATGAGGATTGGACTCGTCTCCCCCTACGACCTTGGTCGACCGGGTGGCGTGCAGGACCAGGTGATCCGCCTCTCCGGATGGCTCCGCAACGCGGGGCACGATGCGGTGATCGTCGGGCCGGGAACCGAGGGACCCGACGGCGCGATACTGCTTGGACCCACCACCGTTGTGCCGGCGAATCGAGCGAAGACCCCGATTCGACTCAGTCCAAGAGTCGGCCGCGAACTCGCCACGGCCCTCGCCGATGTGGATGTCATCCACGTCCACGAGCCGCTGATGCCCGCTGTGTCACCCGGGGCGCTGAGGGTCGAGGGCCCGGCAAAGATTGCGACGTTCCACGCCGACCCGCCCCGTTGGGTAAGACGTCTCTACCGCCACGGCCGCAGCGGTGTTCGCCTTGCCGTTCGCAACGCAGCGGTCATCACCGCGGTGAGTCCGGTCGCAGGAAGTTCCATCGACGGTGTTGTCGAGTACCGCATCATCCCGAACGGAATCGACGTCTCTCAGTACGAGACCGGTCCGAAGATCCCGGGAAGGGTCGCCTTTCTGGGTCGTGACGATGAGAGGAAGGGGTTGCCCGTTCTCCTCGATGCGTGGCCGACGGTCCGGGCAGCGGTGCCGGGCGCGACGCTCAGCGTCCTTGGGGCCTCACGTGATGAATCGATGGCGGGCGTCGAGTTCCTCGGATGGGTCGGTGATGAGACGAAGGAGGCCGAACTCGGGGCTGCCTCCGTGTTCTGCGCTCCGAACCTCGGAGGAGAGAGCTTCGGCATCATCGTGGCTGAAGCGATGGCCTCAGGATGCGCGATCGTGGCGTCGTCGATCCCTGCCTTCGAGCACGTGGCCGGTTCGACCGCCAGATTCGCAGCGCCCGGCAACTCCGATGAACTGGCGCAACAGATCGTTGGGCTCCTCGTTGATCCCGGCTCGGCGGCCGCGCTCGGGGCAGCTGCCGCCCAACGTGTTCGTCGCTTTGACGGGTCGTCGGTGGCAGCCGACTACGTCGCCGCATACGAGGATGCGATCGCCGTCCGATAGAGCTCTCCAACGGACGGCTCAACCGGGTATTGCGTCGGTAGACTTGACCGTCAGAACACCCAGGAGAGCACCATGGACACCACGGCCGAGCGCGGGACCGATCGCGTGAAGCGAGGGTTGGCAGAGATGTTGAAGGGCGGCGTCATCATGGACGTCGTCAATGCCGACCAGGCGAGGATCGCTGAAGAAGCCGGCGCAGTCGCCGTGATGGCGCTCGAGCGCGTCCCCGCCGACATCCGTGCCCACGGCGGCGTGGCTCGCATGGCAGACCCGGCGAAGGTCACAGAAATCATCAACGCAGTTTCGATTCCAGTGATGGCAAAGGCACGAATCGGCCACTTCGTCGAAGCGCGTGTCCTCGAATCGCTCGGCGTCGACTACATCGACGAGTCGGAGGTGCTGACACCGGTCGACGAATTCCATGTCGACAAGCGCTCCTTCACCGTGCCGTTCGTGAACGGGGCGAAGGACCTTGGAGAGGCGCTCCGCCGTATCGGTGAGGGTGCAGCGATGATTCGGACGAAGGGCGAACCGGGCACCGGCAACGTGGTTGAAGCGGTGCGGCACATGCGCCTCATGAACACCCAGATCGGGTGGCTCACGACGCTCGGACCCGACCAGTTGATGAACGCAGCAAAGGAATTGCGGGCTCCTTTCGAATTGGTCAAGGAAGTCGCGGCGACGGGCAAACTGCCGGTGGTCAATTTCGCAGCCGGTGGTATCGCGACACCCTCCGACGCCGCGTTGATGATGCAGCTCGGCTGTGACGGAATCTTCGTAGGTTCCGGCGTCTTCAAGTCCGGCGATCCTGACGTTCGCGCCCGCGCCATCGTCGAGGCAACCACGTTCTACCAGGACGCGGCGAAGATCGCCTCGGTGTCCGCCGGTCTCGGTGAGGCCATGGTCGGGATCAACATCGACACCATGCCCGCCGAAGAACGGATGCAGGACCGGGGCGACTGAAGTGAAGGTCGGTGCCCTTGCCCTCCAAGGTGACTTTCGCGAGCACCTTGCGGTCGTCGACCGACTCGGCCATGACGGCTTCGAGATCAGGACCCCCGACGAACTCGCAGGAGTCGACGCTCTGATCATCCCAGGAGGTGAGTCGACAACGATCGGCCGCCTCGCAACGATCTACGGGCTGATGGATCCAATCCGCGAGCGCATCGCCGGCGGCATGCCGGTTCTCGGAACGTGCGCAGGAATGATCTTCCTGGCATCCGGCACGACGGGAGTCGATCAGCCTCAGCTCGGAGTGCTCAACGTCATCGTTGAGCGGAACGCGTTCGGCCGGCAGGTCGAGTCGTTCGAGGCGGATCTTCGCGTGATCGGCCTTGAAGAGCCCATGCGGGCCGTCTTCATTCGAGCGCCATGGATCGACAAGGTGGGAGCCGACGTGGAGATCCTTGCGACGGTGGCCGATTCGGGTGGGGGAGGAGAACACCCGGTTGTGGTGCGACAGGAGCGTATCCTCGCAACCTCCTTCCACCCCGAGTTGACGGGCGACGACCGTCTGCACACCATGCTGATCGATCTCGCCAAGGAGCGCTGATGTCCGGACATTCGAAATGGGCCAACATCAAACATCGCAAGGGGCGTCAAGACGCCAAGCGAGGGAAGCTCTTCGCCAAACTCATCAAGGGGATCGAGGCCGCAGCCAGGACCGGCGGAGCCGACCCCGAGGGTAATTCCGTGCTCGCAACGGCGATTCAGAACGCGAAGGACACGTCCGTCCCGAAAGACAACATCGACCGGGCCATCGCCCGTGGTTCCGGCGATGCCGACGGCGTTGACTACGAGGAGATCTGGTACGAGGGCTACGCCCCCGGCGGTGTGGCCCTCTTCGTCCAGATTCTGACCGACAACCGGAACCGTGCGGCGGCCGACGTGCGGTCGGCGTTCACCAAGAACGGCGGCAGCCTTGGAGAACCGGGATCGGTCGCCTACCTCTTCGAGCAGAAGGGGTATCTCCTCGTCACCGGGGACGAGGACACGGTCATGATGGCCGCTCTCGAAGGGGGCGCCGACGATGTTGAGGCGGCGGATGATCAGTGGGAGATCACGTGTGCCGCCGGAGACCTCGCCGCGGTTCGCGCGGCCCTGGTGAAGGCCGACGTCTCGGTCGACCAGGGGGAAGTGACGCAGATCGCGGCGATGCTTGTTCCGCTCAATGCAGCGACCGCGGTGAAGGTCTTGCGCCTTATCGACGTGCTCGAGGATCTGGACGATGTGCAAGCCGTACATGCGAACTTCGACATCCCCGACGACGTCCTCGCCGAACTCGAGTAGGCGGGCACCGGTCGTTGGGTTCTGTCACCGTGGCCCGCTACCCTGTAGAACATATGTTCGTATTGGGTATCGATCCCGGTCTGACTCGCACCGGCTACGGGATCATTGAGACGTCCGGTGCAACGGAGAAGGCGGTGACCGCAGGTGTGATCCGCACGGAGCCATCGCACCCGCTCGGACAGCGATTCGTCGAACTCGCAAGGGATCTTCGCGAGATCGTTGCCGAGTACGAGCCGACGATGGCTGCCATCGAGCAGGTCTTCGTCAACAAGAACCGACAGACTGCCATTTCGGTCGCCCGAGCGTCAGGAGTCGCACTCCTCGTGCTCTCCGAAGCCGGCCTCGAGACCGCCGAATACACACCATCTGCAGTCAAGATGGCTCTGACGGGCTCGGGGATCGCCGACAAACAACAGATGCAGCGAGTCATCGCCATGCGTTTGGGGCTCCCGAGTGCGCCAACCCCTGCCGACGCGGCCGATGCGCTCGCAGTGGCCTTGTGCCATATTCAGCATGCGTCGCTGATCGCGAGGATGTCATGATCGGTCGCATCCGAGGCGAGCTTCTGGTTGCCGGTGTTGATGCTGTGACCGTCGACGTCGGGGGGGTCGGATACGAGGTCGCCGTCACGGGGCGTACGTTCGGAGCGCTTCCGAGGATCGGGTCGGAGATCGTGTTGCACACCCATCTCCACGTCCGTGAAGATCAGATGGCGCTCTTCGGATTCACGACGGCCGACGATCGCGATCTGTTCCGGCTGCTGATGGGCGTCTCGGGAGTCGGTCCGAAAGTGGGGCTGGCGATCCTCGCAACGATGACGGCCGACGATTTGCGGAGGGTCGTGGCGACCGATGACGCGGTGGCGCTCACCGCCGTCCCCGGCATCGGGAAGCGCTCGGCACAGAAACTACTGTTGGAACTCCGTCCGAAGCTCGACGTGGCCGATGGTGACTTGCAGGCCTCCGGACCGCTCGGCGAGCTCAGGATGGCGCTCGATGGACTCGGCTACCAGTCGGATGAGATCAGTGGTGCGTTCCGCGATCTCCCCTCCGATCTTCCGATCGAGGAGCTGCTGAGGCGTTCCCTCCAGGCGCTCGGCAAACGGAGTGAGCAATGAGGGAAGAGGGGCTCCTGACCGGGGGAACGACACCCGAAGACGAGGTGATCGAATCGGGCCTCCGACCCAGGACGATGGAGGAATTCATCGGGCAGGGAGCTCTCAAGGAACGGCTCGCCATCTTGATCGAGGCTGCGAAAGGGCGCGGAGAAGCGATCGACCATGTGCTCTTCTCTGGACCGCCCGGTCTCGGCAAGACGTCGCTTGCCGGAATCCTCGCAGCAGCGATGGGAGCGCAATTCAGAGGCACATCGGGACCCGCTCTCGACCGGCCCGGCGATCTTGCTGCCGTCATCACCAACCTCGAGGCCGGCGACGTGCTCTTCATCGATGAGATCCACCGCCTGCCGCGCCAGGTCGAAGAAGTGCTCTACCCGGCCATGGAAGATTTCCAGCTCGACATCGTGGTGGGCAAGGGTCCTGCGGCGCGGTCCATCAAGATCGACCTGCCCCCGTTCACCCTGGTGGGCGCAACAACCCGCGTAGGTCGCGTCGCTCCGCCGCTTCGAGATCGTTTCGGATACGTCGCCAGGATCGATTACTACGACACCGAGGATCTCTCGTCGATCCTTCACCGGTCGGCGGCGATTCTGGACGTTGACATCACCGAAGAGGGGTCGGATACGATCGCGCGCAGGAGCAGGGGCACGCCGCGGGTTGCCAATCGCTTGCTGCGGAGGGTGCGCGATTACGCAGCGGTGCGCGCCAACGGGCATGTTGACGAAGTCGTCGCCGATCGTGCACTCGAGGTGTTCGAGGTCGACGTGATGGGTCTCGACAAGGTCGATCGAGCGATCCTCTACGCGATTGTCGACAAGTTCAGCGGAGGACCGGTAGGGCTCTCGACGCTCGCCATCGCCGTCGGCGAAGAGACGGAGACGGTGGAAGACGCCTATGAGCCATTCCTCCTTCAGGAGGGCTTCATCCAGCGCACTCCCCGCGGTCGCATTGCAACCGACCGGGCGTATCGGCATCTTGGGATGGAGCGGGAAGTGGTTTCGTCACCTCAGGGGACGCTGTTGGGTGAGTAGTTGAGTAGCGGAGTAGCGGAGAGGACGGCGTCAGAAGGGTCCCGATCCCGTGCGAGCCGTGAACAGGAACACACGGTCTGAGACCGGAACCCCTCCATCTCATGTCTCACGTCTCTCCTCCTCCTATCGTCACCGATGACATGGATTCCTCCCTTTTCGACTACGACCTTCCGGCCTCGGCCATCGCTCAGGCGGCGATTGAGCCTCGAGATGCTGCACGGCTTCTTGTCGCGAGGTCTCTTGACGATCGGGTCTTCAGCGATCTCCCGAGCCTGCTCTCTTCCGGAGACCTCATCGTCGTCAACAACACGCGTGTTCGCCCGGCGCGCGTTCGCGCTATGAAGGAGACCGGCGGGGCCGTCGAGGTGCTGCTCACCAAACGCATCGACGAGATGCGGTGGGAAGCACTGGTCCGTCCGGCACGGCGAATCCGGTCGGGGACCAAGATGAGCATCGGGCCGCTGCGCATGACGGTGATGACGGACCCCGATCGAGGCGTCGTGGTCGTCGAGATCTTCGCCGACGGTGACGATGACGTCGACGACGTCTTGCTCGAGGTCGGGGAGATCCCTCTCCCTCCGTACTTCCACGGAACGCTCGACGATGACGACCGTTATCAGACCATGTTCGCGAGGGCCGCGGGATCCGCAGCCGCGCCGACAGCCGCCCTGCACTTCACGCCCGGCATCGTCGATGCACTGAGTTCTCGCGGCGTGAAGATCGCGGAGGTCGAACTCGATGTCGGACTCGACACGTTCAGACCGATGAACGACGGCCCGATCTCGGACCATCAGATGCACCGGGAGCGCTACTCCGTTCCCTCATCGACCGTGGACGCCGTTGCGGACGCGAAGCGGAGCGGGTCGCGGGTAGTCGCCATCGGCACGACGGTGGTTCGAACGCTCGAGACGGCGGCCGACGAGGAGGGCCGGTTGTCGGCTGGTCCTGGATCTACGGATCTCTTCATCGGCCCCGGATACCGGACCAAGATTGTCGATGCGGTCGTCACCAACTTCCACGCACCAAGAACGACCCTCATCGTCATGATCGCTGCGCTCATCGGACCGCGCTGGCGCGACGTCTACGATCACGCCCTCGAGTACGGGTATCGCTTCCTGTCGTTTGGAGACGCCATGTTCATCGAGGTCGAGCCATGACCGCCGTGTCATGGAAGCTCGGCGAAACTGACGGAGTGGCCAGAACCGGCGTCATGTCGACACCTCACGGCGATGTGCAAACACCCAACTTCATGCCCGTCGGGACGCGTGCCACGGTCAAGACGATGGATGTCGAGGATCTCCGGACGGTCGGCGCTCAGATCGTTCTGGCCAATACGTACCACCTGATGCTGCGGCCGGGGGAGGCCGTGGTGTCGCAACTCGGTGAGCTTCACGGATTCATGGCCTGGGACGGTCCGATTCTGACCGACAGCGGCGGGTATCAGGTGCTCTCGCTGAATCCGAAGATCAGCGAGGACGGGCTCGTCTTCCGCAGCACCTACGACGGCGCCCGCGTGGAGTTGACACCGGAACGCGCCGTCGCCGTCCAAGAGGCACTCGGATCCGATATCGCGATGGCGCTCGACGTTCCCGTGCCGCTGCCGTCACCGCGATCCGCGGTCGAACAAGCGATGCACCGGACCCACCGGTGGGCCGAGCGAGCCCTCGAAGCCAAGCAGCGCGACGACCGAGCACTCTTCGGGATCGTGCAAGGTGGGGCCGAACCGGATCTCCACGAGCAGGCGGCCAAGGACATCGCGGCCCTCGGCTTTCCCGGTTTCGGAATCGGCGGTCTCGCTGTGGGGGAGACCGCGGAGGAGAGAGATCTGGCACTCGACGCGGCGATTCCTCACCTCCCGTTCGATCGTGTCCGCTACGTCATGGGTCTCGGCGACAGCGAGGGGATGCTGGCGGCGATTGCACGGGGTGTGGATCTCTTCGACTGTGTCATCCCGACCCGGCTCGCTCGACACGGGAAGGCATTGACGCGGAACGGAGACATCTCGATCAAGCGAGCCGAGTGGGTGAAGGACAACACGCCGCTGGACGCCGCGTGCTCATGTCTGACCTGCCGGCGATACAGCCGTGGCTACCTGCGCCACCTCTACACGACGAACGAACCCCTTGCTGATCGGCTCCTCACGCTCCACAACCTCACCTACACGTTCGATCTTCTACGAAGCGCGAGGACGGCCATCGCGGATGGCGGCTTCAATGAGTTTCGACAGCGTGTCGTTGCGGCCCGAGCGGGGGGAGTAGGACTGGTCGACGGCTAGGATTCCGTCGCTTCACCGGCAATGTTTGTCGGGCTTCGAACGGAGGATCCAGTGCTGTATCTGTCGAGCATTCCGGCTGTCGTCTTCGCTCAGACCGAGAGCGGCGGCAGTGCTCTCGGGTTCCTGCTGCCGATAGCGATTCTTGGAGGCCTCTTCTACCTTCTTCTCGTCATGCCACAACGCCGGCGTGCCAAGAAGGCGAAGGAACTCCGGGACTCGATCAGCATCGGTGATGAGATCAGGACCATCGGCGGCATCTACGGCACAGTCCGGTCCGAAGACGGTGAGAGCTTCGTGATCGATCTCGGCGGCGGGACCACCATGCGTATCTCCAAGCGCGCCGTTGCCGACCGCGTCGGAGACGATCCCGAGTGAATCGAAAGAAAGCGCTCGTCACGCTGCTGGTCACTCTCGCCATTGCGTGGGGGTCGATCGGAGCCATGCTGCTCGCCGGGTGGGCGCCGAAGCTCGGTCTCGATCTACAGGGTGGATTCGCTGTCGTGCTCGTTGGCCCGGAAGGCACCGACCCCGACACACTCGACACCGCGGTCGAGATCATGCGCCGCCGGATCGAAGAACTCGGATCCGTGCAAGAACCGGAGATCTCGGTCCAGGGCGAGCGATCGATCGTCGTTCAGCTCCCAGGGGTCGATGACCGCGAGCGCACGCTCGCGGCAGTCGGGACCACCGGAGAGATGTCGTTCCGTCCTGTGCTCGACCTCGTTCAACAGAGCCCGGCGTTGACCGATCCGGAAGGCGACCATCCCGACAACCTCGATCCGGTCACCGGTCTCTCCAACCCTGATGACGTGCAATCGCCTATCGCCTACCTCCCAAGCGAAGACGGCCTCTTCGTCTACGTCGTCGGTCCAGCCTTCCTCACCGGTTCCGATATGAAGGGCGGTCGCGCCCAGTTCAGCGGTACGAGCGGTCTCGGTGGAGCAGGCGGGTGGGTCGTCGTTCCCGAATTCACCGACGCCGGTGGAGAGAAGTTCCGACGTGCGACCGGCGAGCTCGCAGCATATACGGTGGGATCTCCACAGCGTCGTCTCGCGATCGTGGTCGATGGTGTCGTCGGATCGGCACCAGAAGTCGCAGCAGGCGTAAGCCCCGCCGAAGGACTCGATCCGAACCAGGTCGTCATCACCATCGGATCGTCAGACCAACCCCAGGCAGAGTCCGAGGACCTCGCAGCCATTCTCAACTACGGTGCCTTGCCAACGACGTTCGAGCGTGAGCGCGTCGAATCCGTTTCGGCCTCGCTGGGCGCCGACTCGCTCAAGGCCGGACTCATCGCAGGACTCATCGGTCTGGCACTCGTCGCGGTCTACATGATCATGTACTACCGGATCCTCGGTGTGATCGCCATGGTCGGTCTCACGGTGTTCGGGTCACTACTCGTTGGTGCGGTCATCCTGCTCGGCGAGGTCCAGGGGACGACGCTCACACTGGCGGGTGTGACCGGTATCGTCGTTTCGATCGGAATAACACTCGACTCGTACGTCGTGTACTTCGAGCGGGTGAAGGAAGAGTTCCACGCCGGGCGTCCGCTTCGTCCGTCGATCGATCACGCCTATCCAGGCGCGTTCAGCACCATCCTGAAGGGTGACACCGTCACCTTCATGGCCGCTGTGCTGCTCTGGCTCCTCGCGGTCGGTCCCGTGAAGGGATTTGCCCTCACGCTCGGCATTGCGACGATCGTCGACGTCTTCGTGTCCTACTACTACACACGTCCCGGCACGTGGTTGGTGGCCCATTCGGCGCTCGGCGAAGGCGGATGGTTCACGATCCGTGGAGCAATGGGCAAGAAGAGTCAATCCGCGCTCTCCGTTGAATCAGTGGAGGTGACCTCGTGAGTGTGTTCACCAAGATGTACCGAGGTGAGACGCACTTCGATTTCGTCGCCGTATCCAAGAGGATGTTGCTCGTCTCCGCAGGTCTCATCGTGCTGTCGCTCCTGCTGCTCGTTCTTCGACCGCTCAACTTGAGCATTGACTTCACCGGCGGTGTCATCGTCACGGTCGAGAATGAGGCAAGCGCGGACATCACCGTTGTTCGCTCATCGCTCGCTGACATCGGTCAAGCCGGTGCACGGGTGCAGCTCACGGGAGAGGGTTTCATCCTCATCCAGACGGAGGCTCTCGACGCCGCGACCCAGGACGAGTTGATCCAGGTCGCGGCAGAGGTTGCCGGAACCCAAGTGAACTCGGTCACGATCGACGCGGTCGGGCCGACCTTTGGAGCCGAGGTGACGCGGGCCGCCGTCGAAGCGCTCGTCGTGTTCCTGTTCATCGTTGCGCTGTTCATCACCTGGCGATTCGAGTGGAAGATGGCGATGGCCGCCCTCGCTGCTCTCTTCCACGACCTGATCATCACGGCCGGGTTCTTCGCTGCGGTCGGGTTCGTGGTAACCCCTGCGACCGTCATCGCTCTGCTGACGATCCTCGGCTACTCGCTGTACGACACGGTCGTCGTGTTCGACAAGGTGACCGAGAACGTCGAACTCATGCACGACCGACATACGTACACCGAGATCGTGAACACCTCGATGAACCAGGTCTTGATGCGTTCGATCAATACGTCGCTGACTTCCCTGCTGCCGGTCGGTGCTCTGCTCTTCGTGGGATCCTTCGCTTTCGGGGCTCACACCCTTCGGGAGTTCGCCTTGGCGCTGTTCATCGGGATCGGGATCGGGACCTACTCTTCCATCTTCGTGGCCGCTCCACTGCTGTCGATCTGGAAGGAGACGCGAAGAGGAGTGGGTGATCGCACGCAAACGTGCCGCGCGACGGCGTAGCGGTGGCGTGAGCATGGCGATCGCGGAAGATACCCCGTCGTCTGTTGAGGTCGTCCCTGCAGCACCGATGGCCCCGACCGGGGCGTCTGGAGCGGCTCCTCGCGCTCCACGGAAGCGGAAGAAGCGTCGGTAGACTCTCCGGATGGCAGCGGCCATCGCACCCCCAGCGACCGTGAAGTCACCGGAAGAGATGCTCGACGATCTCATCGAGACCGCCCTCGAACACCATCCCGGGACGGATGTCGACGCGATCAGGAACGCCTACGAGGTCGCCGCCAAAGCCCATTCGGGACAATTCCGACGGACGGGCGACCCGTACATCGTCCACCCGCTTGCCGTGGCCCAGATTCTCGCCATGTATGGACTGGATTCCGCGACGATCGTCGCAGCCATCCTCCACGACGTCGTCGAGGACACCGAGTTCACCCTCGACGATCTAGAACGCGAGTTCGGCTCCGAGGTAGCGCTCCTCGTGGACGGGGTCACGAAACTCGATCGCATCAAGTTCTCGAGTCGGGAGGAGCAGCAGGCCGCCACGATCCGCAAAATGGCAGTGGCGCTGGCGAAGGACATCCGGGTGCTGCTGATCAAGCTCGCCGACCGGACTCACAACATGCGGACGATCGACCCGCTGCCGGAAGAGAAGCGGAAACGGATCGCCTCCGAGACGTTGGATGTGTACGCCCCGCTTGCGCACCGGCTCGGTGTGCAAGAGATAAAGCACGAACTCGAGGAGCGGAGCTTCGCCACTCTCTATCCGGCGAGGCGTGACCATCTCGAGGAGCAGGTACAGCGGCGGGCTCCCGAGCGGGAGATCTACCTCGAGAAGGTCATGGCGGAGGTGACCAAGGCGCTCGAAGAGGCACACATCGACGCAACGATCACCGGCCGACCGAAGCTCGTGTACTCGATCTATCGAAAGATGGTCGACTCGGGTTTGGAGTTCGACGAGATCCACGATCTGATCGGGATTCGCATCATCGTCCCTGAGGTTCGGGACTGCTACGCGGCACTGGGTCTCGTGCACTCCATGTGGGCACCGATTCAGGGGCGATTCAAGGACTACATCGCCATGCCGAAGTTCAACCTCTATCAGTCGCTGCACACCACCGTCGTTGGACCGGATGGCAAGCCGCTGGAGGTGCAGATTCGCACGATGGAGATGCACGAACGGGCCGAAGCCGGGATCGCCGCTCACTGGCGCTACAAAGAGGGCGGCGATGGATCCGAGATGCCCCTCGTGGCGGACATCAACTTCCTCCAGAGTGCCACCGCGGACGCCGGTGAGTTCTTCGAAGCCTTGAAATTGGATCTGTACCAGGACGAGGTGTTCGCCCTGACACCAAAAGGTGCGGTGCTGACGCTGTCGCGAGGAGCGACACCGGTCGATTTCGCCTACCGCGTTCACACCGACGTCGGCCACCGATGCGTCGGAGCCAAGGTCAACGGACGTCTCGTACCGCTGGCGACGGAGCTCGAATCCGGCGACATCGTCGAGATCATCACGTCGAAGTCGGAGGATGCCCATCCCAGCCGCGATTGGCTCGACTTCGTCGCCTCATCGCGGGCGGCAGCGAAGATCCGACAGTGGTTCGTGAAGCAGCGCCGCGAAACGGCGCTCTCGGATGGACGCGACGAAGTCACGAAGGAGCTGCGGCGTCGATCGCTGGCTCTCTCGGGTCACGACGAGCATCTGCTCGGGGTCGCCGCGGAGTTGGGCTTCAGCGACCTGGATCATCTCTACGCCTCGGTCGGCGAGGGGAGGTTGGGAGCGAAGACCGTCGTTGGGCGTCTTGAACGGAGGATCGCACCTGAGGAGGAAGACGAGACCAGCGAAATCCTCGATCGATTGGTCTCTCCCGAACGGAGGAGGAATCGGCCGATCAGAGGCATCATCGTCGAGGGTCTCGACGATGTGCTCGTCAACCTGGCGCGATGCTGTGGGCCGGTGCCGGGCGATCCCATCATGGGGTTCGTCACGGTGGGTCGCGGCGTCTCGGTGCACCGAACCGATTGTGCGAACATCGGAGCGCTGGAAGAGCAGCCCGAGCGGCTTATCGAGGTGGCATGGGCACCCAACCAATCCGACTCCTTCTTCGTCTGGGTACAGGTCGAAGCACTCGATCGACCCCGCTTGCTGCGTGACGTGACGTCGGTGCTCTCGGACCACGGTGCGAACATCCACACGTCGTCGTCGGTCGCGGGGCGTGACCGCGTGGCGTTCCTGCGGTACGAAGTCGAACTCTCCGACCCGGCGCAACTCGAACGGGTGCTCTCGGATCTGCGCGAGGTCGGCGGCGTGTACGAGGCATATCGACTTGTTCCTGGAGGCGGACGATGATCCTGACATCGGCCGAGCTGTGGGCGGCGGCAACGAACTGCTACGTCATCGCTCCGGAGCGGGGCGGAGCTGCAGTCATCGTCGACGCACCTCCCGATGTTGACGCCGTCGTCCGGCTGCTGACGCAGCACGACCTCGTCCCGGTGGCGCTCCTCGTTACCCACGGCCACGTGGACCATGCCGGCGGTGCGGGCGCCGTGGTGCATCGGACCGGGGTGAGCGCCTATCTCCACCCGGACGACGACTTCCTTGCCTCTGACCCGGTGGGCCAGATCCGTTCTCTCTTCGGGTTCATACCGAAAGGTGCCGAGGCGTTCGCGCCGCCGGAACGGTTCGTCGACCTCTCGCACGGTCAGCGACTCGATCTTGCCGGTTTCGAATTCGAGGTTCGGCAGACGCCGGGACACACGCCGGGACACTGCATCTTCGTGATCGAGGACGAGGGGATCGTGTTCTCCGGAGATCAGCTCTTCGCCGGGGGTGTCGGGCGCACCGATTTCTCCTATGGGAGTTGGGAGGATCTCATGGAGTCGATGCGCACGCAGGTCATGACGCTCCCGGACGATGTGCGGGTGTTGCCGGGTCACGGCCCGGAGACAACGATCAGGCGCGAGCGCATGTCGAACCCCTTCATTCTGGAGTGGATGGACCACCCCTGACACCGCGTACCCAGGGTTTGTGTCCCCGTCGGCGGCGCTGCCAGCCCGCGGAACGAACAGGGCCGCGTACCCAGGGTTTGTGTCCCCGTCGGCGGCGCTCCCAGCCCGCGGAACGATCCATGGTCGGCGCGACTGGAGTACCCCGAACGCGCTGGGTTACGGAGAAGGTCGCGAACCCTGGACCTCAAGTATCACTACCCTTGCGGTTCGTCCGATGACCGGAGGGTCATGACCTACCGCGCACCGAAAGGCACATACGACGTCCTGCCGCCCGACTCCGCTGTCTGGGTGGAGGCGGAGCGCGCCTTCCTCGATCTTGCAGAGCGCTTCGGATACGGGCATGTTCTCACGCCACTCTTCGAAGCGACGGAGCTCTTCTCTCGCGGCGTCGGCGAAGACACCGAAGTCGTTGAGAAGCAGATGTACACGTTCACGGACAAAGGGGGGCGGTCGATCACCCTCCGACCGGAAGCGACCGCCTCGATCGTACGTGCGCTCATCCAAGCAGGAGGAGTCGTCGGCACATTCAAGGGAAGCTCCTGGGGACCGATGTTTCGCTACGAGCGTCCCCAGAAAGGCCGCACCCGCCAGTTCCTGCAAGCCGACATCGAGTACATCGGCGAGGCCGCACCAGGTGCCGATGTCGAGGTCATCGAGTTCGGATACCGCTACCTGCAAGAAATGGGAGTGCCGAACGTCGAGGTGCAGCTCAACAGCATCGGCGATGCGGCAGATCGGTCCGCGTATCGGTCGGAGTTGATTTCCTATCTCGTGAGCCGCCGTGAGGAACTCTCGAGCGATGCGCTCCGGCGAATCCATGACAATCCGCTGCCGCGTCCTCGACTCGAAAGTCGACACGGCCGTCGTGGCCGATGCACCGACGCCCATCGAACACCTTTCGACCGATGCAGCGGAGCACTTCGCCGCCGTTCGCGAGGGCCTCGAAGCGGCCGGCATCCCATATCGCATCGCGCCGACGCTCGTGCGGGGCCTCGACTACTACAACCGGACCGTCTGGGAGTACGTGCCCCTCGACTTCGAAGCGGCGCAGAGTTCCGTTGGGGGTGGTGGGCGGTACGATCCGCTCTTCGAGCGACTCGGCGGCAAGCCGACGCCGGCGGTGGGAGTCGCTATGGGCCTCGACCGTATCCTCTTGGCCAGAGAGCAGAAGGAGACCCTTCCCTCGCTCGATGCATTCGTCGTGGTCGCCGGTCCCGAGCGTCGAACCGTGGCGACTGCTCTGGTTCGGAGACTCAGGGAAGCTGGCCTTCGCGTCGACGCGACGGCAGGGGAGAAGTCGGTGAAAGCACAATTCAAGGCAGCCGACCGGGCGGGAGCAGCCGATGCCCTCGTGGTCGGTGATGAATGGGACGAAGGTCGCGTCACCGCGCGCGATCTGGCGACCGGCGAGCAACGTTCGGTCACCATAGAGGAGATCGAGACATGGCTCAGACGATGAAGACCCACGGCGCCGGGACATTACGGGCCGACAACACCGGATCCGAGGTCACCCTGGCCGGGTGGATCGGCCGCCGCCGGGACCACGGAGGTGTGATCTTCCTCGATCTCCGGGATGCGAGTGGGATCGTTCAGGTCGTTCTCAACCCTGATGATGCCCCGGCGTCCGAGCAGGAGTTGAGCAGCCTTCGCATGGAGTTCTGCATCTCGATCACGGGCACGGTCCGTCTTCGACCGCCCGACATGGCGAACGCGGATCTGCCGACCGGCGAGATCGAGGTAGCTGCGAGATCGATGACCGTGCTCAGCCCATCCGAAACCCTGCCGTTCCAGATCGACGATCGGATCGAAGTCGACGAGGCGAAACGGCTTCAATATCGGTACCTCGACCTTCGAAGGCCGTCGATGACGGAGAACCTTCGCGCCCGATCCAAGACGATCCGGGCGATGCGTGACGTGATGGGTGATCTTGGATTCATGGAGATCGAGACCCCGACACTCATCGCGTCGACTCCGGAAGGTGCTCGCGACATGCTTGTGCCGTCACGGCTTCGCAAAGGCAGCTTCTATGCGCTGCCACAGTCTCCACAGTTGTTCAAGCAGCTCTTGATGATCGGTGGCGTCGAGCGGTACTACCAGATCGCCCGCTGCTACCGGGATGAGGACCTCCGGGCGGATCGTCAACTCGAGTTCACACAACTGGACTTCGAAGGGTCGTTCTGGGGGCAGGAGGACGTGCTCGACACGCTCGAATCGGTGTCGATCAGAGTGACGAAGGAGCTTCGCGGCATTGATCTCGACCAACCGTTCCCGCGACTCACCTGGCATGAGGCCATGGAACGCTACGGAACCGACAAGCCTGATATCCGCTTCGGGATGCAGATCAACGATCTGAGCGGAGTGTTTGCCGAGACAGACTTCACAGCGTTCTCGGGTGTTCTGGCTTCGGGCGGCTCGATCCGCGGCATCAACGCCGGACCACTCGGACTCTCTCGCTCCGGCCTGGACGGTCTCGCCGCTCGGGCGCAGGAGCTTGGGGCGAAGGGGCTCGTTTGGATGGTCGCCGAGGCGGATGGCGGGTTGCGCTCCCCGGTCGTCAAGTTCCTTTCCGAGGGTGAGCTGGGGGGAATCGCAACCGCTCTGGAAGTGCAGCCCGGTGATGTGCTCCTTCTTGTCGCAGACGAGACCCGCACCGTGCTGGAGACTCTCGGACAGATGCGTCTCGAAGTGGGCCAACCCGACGGACACGGCGAACTCTCATACCTCTTCGTGGTGGATTTCCCCGTGTTCGAACGGAACGAGGACGGCGACTTCGTCGCCCTCCACCACCCGTTCACCGCTCCGGTAGATGTGCGCGAGATGCAAGAGGATCCCGGCCACGCCATCTCGAAGGCGTACGACCTGGTACTGAACGGCTCAGAGCTTGGTTCCGGAAGCGTGAGGATCCATGACCCGGAAGTGCAGGCGAAGGTCTTCGAGACGCTCGGCATCTCCGATGAGGATGCCGAGCGCCGTTTCGGCTGGTTCCTCGAAGCGCTTCGCTACGGCACGCCGCCACATGCGGGCTTCGCGATAGGGATCGATCGGCTCGTTTCGATTCTTCAGAACGCACCGAATATCCGTGAGGTCATCCCGTTCCCGAAGACGCAGAGTGGCGCCGATCCGTTGACCGGCTCCCCGGCACGGGTGGAAGATGAACAGCTTCGCGAGCTCGGCATCGAAGTGCGCCCCGAGATCAGGGCCGTGTGGGCCGCCGGCGAGGCGGCAGGTGACTGAGTCCGATCTGTTCTCCGATCAGCGTGCCGAACGTCGACGCGCTATTGCGCCGCTTGCCGCGCGAATGCGCCCGGCGAGCCTCGACGAGGTCGTCGGACAGCAGGGTTTGCTCGCTCCCGGCGCCGCGTTTCGGACGATGGTGGAGGCCGGTCGCCCGGTCTCGATGATCCTGTGGGGTCCGCCTGGCTCCGGCAAGACGACGCTCGCCCGCCTTGTGGCCGTGAACAGCGCCGCTCGTTTCGAACAACTCTCGGCGACTTCGGCAGGTGTGAAGGACGTACGCGAAGTCCTCGCGATGGCGACACGGCGCGTCGAGGACGGAGACGGCAGGACCGTTCTCTTCCTCGACGAGATTCATCGCTTCAACAAGGCGCAACAGGATGCCCTGCTCCCCGGCGTCGAGGACGGCATCATCATCCTCGTTGGAGCAACGACCGAGAACCCGTTCTTCGAGGTGAATTCTCCGCTCATCAGCCGCTCAACCGTGTTCCGGACCGAGGAGCTTGCGCCGGACGACGTGATCGATCTTATCCAGCGCGCGATGTCCGATCCGGTGAGGGGTATCCCCGGGTCAGAGATCGAAGACGAAGCACTCGACGATCTCGCCAATCGGGTTGGAGGTGATGCGCGACTCGCTCTGAATGCGTTCGAACTCGCCGTCACGATCGCCGCGGGTCGTGACAAGGAGAGGGTCGGGGTCGAGGAAGTCGGCGAGGCTCTTCAGCGAAGGGTGATCCGATACGACAAGGGGGGTGACCGTCACTACGACATCATCTCCGCGTTCATCAAGAGCGTCCGTGGGTCCGATGTCGACGGCGCCCTCTACTGGCTCCACACCATGATCGAGGCGGGGGAGGATCCGAAGTTCATCGGCCGACGCCTCGTGATCCTGGCGTCGGAGGACATCGGACTTGCCGATCACAAGGCCCTTGGGATCGCGGTCGATGCGTTCCGGGCGGTGGAAGTGATCGGGCTCCCCGAGGGTGCGTATGCCCTCACTCACGCCACGGTGTATCTCGCAAGCGCGGCGAAGTCGAACTCGTTGGCCAAGGCGATCGCCTCGGCCAGAGAGGCGGTTGAACGAACGCCCGGCGCCGACGTTCCGATGCATCTGCGATCGGCGGCGACAGCGGGCCAGCGATCGATGGGGCATGGCAGGGACTACGACTACCCCCACGACGATGCGCTCGGCGTCGTCTCCCAGCAGTACCTCCCGGCCGAAGCGACCGGGGCAATCCTGTATCGGCCCGGTGCGCATGGCGAGGAAGCCGAACTCGCCGCACGTCTCGCCCGCATCGACAGGATTCTCGAGAAGAACCGCTAGCGCCGCATACCCAGGGTTCGCGCCGTTGTCCGTTCCACGGGCCCACTGCGCCGCCCCGGGGACACCAACCCTGGGTACGGGGACTGTTGGGTTCCGCGGGCCGGAGCGCCGCCCCCGGGGACACCAACCCTGGGTACGGGGTTGTGGGGGAGCGGGGGGCGCTAGCCTCTCCAACCATGTTCACCCGACTGAAATGGTTCGCCGCCGGTTCTGTCGCAACGATCGGCGCCGGTGCGTATCTCGGCGCAAAGGTGAAGCAGGCTCGAGAGCGCATTACCCCGGAGACGATGACCCGGGCCGGGGTGTCGACTGCGGCAGGCATCATGGGCGCCGCCGGTCGGCGCATGCAGCGAGCCGGGCTGGTGACCGAGACCACGGCGGCGGTGGAAGAACTCGAGGCCGAAGAACCTGAAGGCGTGAAACTCGACTCGGGCTAACCTCCCGCTCCCATGGACTCCAACCAGATTCGACGAACATTCCTGGACTTCTTCGCCGACCGCGGCCACACGGTGGTCCCGTCTGCATCGTTGATTCCGATCGATCCGACGCTCCTCCTCACCAACGCCGGCATGGTGCCGTTCAAGCCGTACATGCTCGGCGAGGAGACCCCTCCGTACCTGCGCGCGGCCACCGTTCAGAAGATCGCACGAACGGTCGACATCGACATTGTCGGCACGACGGCGCGCCACCTCACCTTCTTCGAGATGCTCGGCAACTTCTCGTTCGGGGACTACTTCAAGGAGAAGGCGATTCCGTGGGCGTACGATCTGGTCACGGAAGGGTACGGGATCGACCCGGAGCGCCTCTGGTACACGGTTCACTTCAGCGATAACGAAGCGGCGGAGATCTGGATCGACGGCGTCGGCGTGCCCGCCGATCGCGTGCAGCGCCTCGACAAGGACAACTTCTGGCAGATGGGTGTTCCCGGCCCGTGCGGCCCGTCGTCTGAGATCTTCTTCGACAAGGGACCGGAGTTCGGCGAAGCCGGCGGGCCCGCCGTTGACGACGAGCGACATGTCGAGATCTGGAACCTCGTGTTCATGCAGAATGTCCAGGACAAGCCGTATCACGTGGTCGGAGACCTCCCTGCGAAGAACATCGACACCGGTGCGGGACTCGAACGGATCTCGACCGTACTCCAGGGAGTCGACACCATCTTCGAGACGGACGTCATCCGCCCGGTCGTTGCTACAGCCGAGCGAGCAACCGGCATCTCGTACGGTGACAGCGAACGAACCGATATCTCACTTCGGATCATGGCCGATCATGGACGGGCGGTGACCTTCCTCATCGGAGACGGAGTCGTGCCGTCGAACGAAGGTCGCGGCTACGTGCTCCGGCGACTTATCCGCCGTTCGGTACGGCACGCGTTCCTGCTCGGGTCCGAGGGTCTCATCATTCCGAAGCTGGTCAATTCCACGGTTGCGGTGATGAGCGAGGCGTACCCGGAGCTGGGGGAGAAGCAGGACGCGATCATCGAGATGGTCACCCGTGAGGAGGAGCAGTTCCGACGGACGCTCCGATCGGGACACCAACTGCTCGACGAGGAACTGCGGGACCTCGAACCGGGAGCCATGCTCTCAGGAGAGGCCGCGTTCAAACTGCACGACACGTTCGGATTCCCCAAGGAACTCACCGAGGAGATCGTTTCAGAGCGCGGGTTCCAGGTCGACCTCTCCGAGTTCAACCGCATGATGGATTCGCAACGGGAGCGTGCTCGTGCTGCGTACAAAGGCGCGGACGCCGCCGCCCGTGCTGATGCCTATCGAACGCTTCTACGAGGCGTCGACCAGACGGACTTCACCGGCTACGACCTTGAGGACGGTACGGGACGAATCCTGTCGATCGTGTCTGAAGGTGAGGCGGTAGAACGTGCCGAAGAGGGCCGCGAAATCGAGATCTTCCTGGATCGTACGCCGTTCTACGCCGAGTCCGGCGGCCAGATCGGCGACGCAGGGACCATCGTCACCCCGACCGGCTCGGTCAAAGTCAAGGACACGCAGTTCGCGGTTCCCGGACTCCACGGCCATCGCGGCGTCGTGACCTCGGGATCCGTCGCAACTCGGCCAGGACACGACGCTGTCGATCGACCATGAACGACGGGAACGCATCAGGAAGAACCACACCGGCACACACATCCTGCACTGGGCATTACGTGAGGTCGTCGGCGAGCACGTTCACCAGGCTGGTTCGCTGGTGTCCGACGGCCGGCTGCGGTTCGACTTCAGCCACTACCAGGGTATGGCTCCCGAGCAGCTGCGCGAGGTCGAACTCGCAGCGAATCAGCGGGTCATAGAGAACTCGGCCGTCACGACCATCGAGACGTCGAAAGTCGACGCAGAGAAGATGGGTGCCATCGCGTTCTTCGGCGACAAGTACGGCGAAGAGGTGCGCGTGGTGCGAGCGGGGGACTACTCGACCGAGTTCTGTGGCGGCACGCACGTTCCAACCACCGGGCAGATCGGGCCGCTGATCCTCGTGTCGGAGGGATCAGTCGCCGCGAACACCCGCCGGATCGATGCCCTGACCGGGACGGCCGGATATGAGTACCTGGCGACGCTTCGCTCCGACCTCGAACGCACCGCATCGGCACTCGGGACGCAACCCGGTCGCGTCGTCGAGGCCGCACAGTCCCTGACGCTGCATCTCAAAGAGCAGGAGGAACGCATCGAAGAGTTCGAGCAGCAGTCACGCTCTGTAGCTGCGAAGGAGCTCCTCGGACAGGCCGAGGAACACAATGGAAGGAACATGCTGATCGCCCGCCAGGAGGGCCTCGCCGGTGACGCCCTGCGCGCCCTCGCATTCCAAATCCGCGACCGACTCGGGAGCGGCATCGGGGTGCTCGGCTCGGCTACCGACGGCAAGGGCGCGCTCATCGCATTCGTCTCCGATGACCTCGTCGCTGAGGGAATCTCTGCCGGCGATGTCATCGGGGAAGCGGCGAAGCTATTGGGCGGTGGTGGGAGTCGCGATCCGCGTCTCGCTCAGGCCGGCGGACCCAATGGTGATCGACTCGACGATGCCCTCGAGGTGGCTCGCACCGCGGCGAGGTCGGCGGTCGCCGCATCGTGACCCGAATCCTCGGGTTGGACCCGGGGGAGCGGCGGGTTGGTGTCGCGCTATCGGACCCCACCGGTACCATTGCTTCACCACATTCTGTGATCGACCGACGCTCGGTGAAACTCGCCGACGCCGTGCGGACGCTGTGTGAGGAGCACGGTGTGGAACGGATCGTGGTTGGACTCCCAACCGGCCTTTCAGGGGTCGAAGGACCTTCTGCGAAGGCCGCGCGAACGGTCGGGGCCACCGTTGCGGAGGCTACGGGGCTCCCGGTGGAGTACCAGGACGAGCGGTTCACGACCGTGACCGCCGAGGCGGCCCTGCTCGAAGGCGGCGTGCGGCGTACGAAGCGCCGCGACGTCCGGGACAAGGTGGCCGCCGCCGTGATTCTCCAAACGTATCTCGATCGCAAGGACCTCTCGGGTGACCGAATCAACAGCAGCGACACCAACTGAAGGACGTTCCAAGAAGCCGCTGTTCATCGCGATCGGTGTCGTCATCGGTGTTGTCGTCTTGGTGATCCTCGCCCGACTTCTCGCGACAGCGGTAGCCGGCGATCAGGCCCTCAACGTCGAACCGGGAGTCGCCGTTGCCGTCGAGATCCAGGCCGGGTCGTCTGCTCGTGAGATTGCCGCGGCCATGGAGCAGGCGGGGGTCGTGCGCGCCGGCGACCTCCGTGCCGTGGTCGAGGAGAACGGCGTCGCATCCCAGTTGCAGGCCGGGACGTACTTCCTCGAGACGTTGATGACTCCGGAAGCCGTCGTTGAACGGCTGCTCACGGGTCCTGACACCCCGACCGGATTCGGCATCATCGTGTACGAAGGCCACGATATTCGGCGGATCCTCGCAGGCCTCGCAGCCGAGACCGGCTACCCCGTCGAGGCCTTCGAAGAGGCGCTGACCAGCGGCGAGGTCACGTCACCTCTCCTCCCAACGGAATTGCCTGAGGGAGTCGATGAACTCACACGCTGGGAGGGATTGCTCTTCCCCGCCCGGTATGAGATGCCGGAGGGTGCGACGCCCGCCCAGATTCTCACCGTGCTCGCCGACGAGACCGTTCGGCGTGTTGACACGGTTGACTGGTCGCGGCTCGAAGAACTGGGAATCACGCGCTACGAAGCGTTGATTGTGGCGTCACTCATCCAGAGGGAAGCCGGGGTCGATGCAGATCGCCCACTCATCGCATCGGTCATCTACAACAGGCTGGCAGCGGGCATGCCGCTCCAGATCGACGCAACCGTCGTATATGCCCTCGGCGAGAATCCCGGTCGGGTCCTCGCCGAGCACCTCGAGATCGATTCGCCCTGGAACACGTATCGGGTGAAAGGATTGCCGCCGACTCCGATTGGGACGGCGCAAATGGAATCGATCCAAGCAGCGGCTGCGCCGGCGGCGACCGACTACCTCTTCTACGTACTTGTGTCTCCCGACGGTCGACATGGTTTCTCCACGACCTACGAGGAACACAAAGAGAAGATCGCCCAAGCGAAGAAGGACGGGGTGCTCCCATGAGGTTGGTCCTGCTCGGCGACCCGGTCGGCCACTCCCGCTCGCCGGCGATCCAGCGTGCCGCTCTTGATTTCGCAGGCATCGAAGGCACCTATGAAGCGCGCCGCGTCGACGCAGCCGGCATGGTGAACGCCGTTGATGAGATTCGATACGGGAGCCTCGATGGGGCGAACGTGACCATGCCTCACAAACACCTGGCGTTCGAACTCGCCGACCGTGTCGCAGAGGTTGCCCTCCGATCCGGCGCGGTGAACACCTTCGCCCGGATCGCAGGAGAGGTCTGGGGCCATAACACCGACGTCGACGGGATTCGAGCGGTCTGGGAGACGGCAGGATTCCCGGACACCGCGCCGCTGCTGATCATGGGGAGCGGGGGGGCGGCTGCGGGTGCCGTTGTGGCTCTGGCCCACGTGACCGTCGCGGTTTCAGGGAGACGGCCCGGGGCGGCTGCGGATCTGCTCGCCCGGACGCGAGTCGATGGCATCGTTGTGCCCTGGGGTACCGCGGTCGACGGCGCCGTGGTCGTCAACGCCACGCCGCTGGGCATGAATGGAGAGTCACTCCCCGAGGAGGTTCTTGCCGGAGCATCCGGCTTCATCGATCTGACCTACGGATCCGAAGAAACCCCTTCGGTGTCCCGCTGCCGGGCCCGCGGTATTCCTGTGGCCGATGGCCGGGACATGCTGCTCGCGCAGGCCGCCGTGTCGTTCGAGATATGGACGGGGGTCAAGGCACCCATCGACGTGATGCGCTCAGCGTTCTAGCACGAACGCTGGTCGTCGATGCAACGACGGCACCGCCGCATGCCGAGAGCAGGAGAACGAGAAGCGGCAGGAGACGAGCCATGTCGGTCGGACGCGTCCGTGGCCGACGTTGGTTCCCCGAGGCCAAGGGTATCGATGATGCCGGGTGTGCGGCGGGGAAGTGGATAGGCTCCCAGCCGATGCTCTCTCTGCTGTTGGTCCCGCTTGGCCTCGTCGTCGGCGTTCTTGCCGAACGAGTCGCCACTGATCGCTCCTTCGAGGCGATCGTGGCGAAACCCGGTCGCACACCCTACGTCGCCGTCGCCACAGCCGCTCTTTTCCCGGTGACGGCGCTGTTGGTTGGGATGGACTGGGTGCTTCCCTCCTATCTGTGGTTCGTTGCGGTGACCGTGACCCTGACACTCACCGACCTCGACCAGAAGCTCATTCCGAACCGGATTCTCTTCCCCGGAACGGTCGTCGGTGCCGTGTTGCTGACCGCAGGAGCGCTCATCGAGGGCGGACCGGTCCTCCGGGCGTTCGCCGGAGGCGCCGTCTACTTCCTCGTCCTTCTGGTCGTTGCTCTCGCTGCGAGGGGTGCCTTCGGCTTCGGCGATGTCAAACTCGCCTTCCTCCTCGGCCTGTTCACCGCGTATCGATCTTGGGAGACACTGATCGTGGCCGTGTTCGCGGCGTTCCTCCTCGGTGGTCTCGTTTCGCTCGTGATCATCGTGTTCCGGCTCAAGGATCGGAAAGACTCCATCCCCTTCGGTCCGTATCTCGTCGCCGGGGCGTACGTTGCGATCGCCTGGGCCACAACCATCGCCTCCTGGTACCTGGACGGTGGGACGTGACAACGACGCGGACCCCTGCCACGATGTCCCGATGATTCGATTCCTCACCGCCGGCGAGTCACACGGTCCGGCACTCACAGCGATCGTCGAGGGCGCTCCCGCCGGTCTCGTGATCGACTCCGCCGGCCTCGCAGAAGAACTGGCGCGGCGCAGACTCGGTCACGGCCGTGGGCCCCGCATGCGCCTCGAGAAGGACGAGATCGAGATCCTCGGGGGCGTCCGCTTCGGGCGCACGCTTGGTGGACCGATCTCGGTTCTGATTCGCAATACGGAGTGGGAACGCTGGTCGGAGGAGATGGCGCCGGGCGAGGGCTCATCCCGCCGACTCATGACGGCCCCCCGTCCGGGCCACGCTGATCTGCCAGGGATGATGAAGTACGACACTCACGATGCCAGGGACATTCTCGAGCGTGCCTCGGCACGAGAGACGGCGGCGCGAACGGTCGCCGGCTACGTCTCCAAGATGCTGCTCGCTGAGGTCGGTGTCACCATCGTGAGCCACGTGGTGCAGATCGGATCGGTGGTCGCCACGTCCGGTGCTCCAGGACCGAGTGATCTGTCGCGAATCGACGCCTCACCCGTGCGATGCAATGACGGGGAGAGCGAACGCGCCATGGTTGCAGCGGTCGACCTCGCCAAGAAGGATCGGGATACGCTTGGAGGGGTGGTCGAGGTTCTCGCGTATGGTGTGCCCGTCGGGATTGGGAGTCATGTCCATTGGGACCGCCGCCTCGACACCGCGATCGCTGCCGCGCTCATGTCGATTCAGGGGATCAAAGGTGTCGAAATCGGTGACGGGTTCGCGTCGGCGGGACGACCCGGTTCGGTTGCACACGATGAAATCCATCCGGTCGACGGTGCCTACGAGCGGGCAACCAACCGTGCCGGCGGCATTGAAGGTGGGATCAGCAACGGCGATGTGATCAGAGCGTGGGCGGCCATGAAACCGATCTCGACCTTGATGCGCCCGCTGGCGACCGTTGACGTGATCACGGGAGAAGTGTCCGTAGCCTTCCGTGAGCGGAGTGACGTGTGTGCGGTTCCCGCAGCCGGCGTCGTGGCCGAACAGATGATGGCCATCGTGATCGCCCGTGAAATGCAGCGTGTGTACGGAGGCGACACCATCGATGCTTTCGCGGATGCCGACGTCGCTCATCGACGACGTCTCGCTGAGTTCTGATGGGACATGTCTGGCTGATCGGCATGATGGGGACGGGGAAGACGAGTGTCGGTCGAGCGCTCGCCGGACGCCTGGCACTGCCCTTCTACGACACGGACGCAACCGTGGCGGCCAATGCCGGCATGCCGATCGTTGAGATCTTCGAGCACTCTGGAGAACCGCTATTCCGCGACATGGAGCGCCGGGCCGTACGGGCCATTGCGCCGCAGGATGACGGTGTCGTCTCGACCGGGGGAGGGGTCGTGCTCGATCCGTTGAACGTCGAACTCATGCGTGGCAGCGGGACGACCGTGCTGCTCGATGTGGCTGTCGACCTACTCGTGGCTCGGGTCGCCGACGCCGCCGACCGACCGATGGTATCGGGGGATCCCGAACGGCTGGTGCGTGAGATCGCGAGCGCTCGAGCAGAGAGCTATCGACGGGCAGCAGACATTGTTGTTGATGGGGACGGCTCGGTCGAAGAGGTTGTTGATCGTGTGGAGGCAGCATGCAACGTGTTGTGATCACCGAGGGGGACAACGCTCTCTCCGAGATCCTGATCGAGCGCGGCCTGCTATTGGATGCGGCGCGTCATCTGCCGCAGAGAGAGGACCGCCGACAGGTTGCGATCCTGACCCAACCGACCGTTCGCGCGCATGCCGATGCGGTCGCTCGATCGATGCTCGATCACGGCATCGATGCATCGGTGAACTCGTTGCCGGACGGAGAAGCAGCGAAGACCCTTTCGGTCATTGAGGACGTTGCCCGCGACTTGAACCGGCTTGGTTTGACGCGCGACGACACCGTGTTCGGTATCGGAGGGGGAGCCGTTACCGACGCAGCAGGGTTCGTCGCCGCCACGTACCTGCGCGGCGTCGAGTGTGTGCTCGCACCGACCACACTCCTCGGTGCCGTGGATGCCGCGGTGGGAGGAAAGACCGGAGTCAACGTTGGAGGAAAGAATCTTGTCGGCGTGTTCCGTCATCCCTCACGCGTCCTCGTCGATGTCGATGTGCTCGAGGCGCTCCCTGCGGATCTGCGCAGGCAAGGGACCGCCGAGGCGCTCAAGACCGGATTTGTCGGAGATCCTGAGCTCGTCGAGTTGTACCGCGAGCATGGCATCGACGCACCGTTGGACGAGGTCGTGACACGCGCAATCGGGGTCAAGGCACGGGTGGTTTCTCAGGACTTCCGCGAAGGCGGGCTTCGCGCTGTTCTCAACTACGGGCACACGGTCGGCCATGCAGTAGAGGTCGCTGCCGGGACCAGCCACGGCGAAGCGGTAGCGATCGGGATGGTGGCTGCCGGTGTGGTAGGCGAGCACACGGTCGGGTTCAGCCGTCGCGTCGAACAGGAGCAGCTGATTGCTTCACTCGGCCTTCCCACACGATCGCCGGATGTGGATGTGGTCGAGATCGAGCGGCTCATGGCGCTCGACAAGAAGCGGGACACCGGAGGCATCCGATTCGTCGTCCTGGAGGACTTCGGGGTTCCCCGGGTCGTACACCCCGACGACGCTACCGTTCGGGCCGCGCTGCATGCGATCGGCATCGATTGAAGACGAGGAGCCCCCACCGATGATCTCGACGAACGACGTCAAACCCGGCATGTCCCTCAACCTCCCAGAGGGACTGTTCCAGGTTGTCGAATACCAACACGTGAAACCGGGCAAGGGCAAGGCTTTCGTTCGGATGAAACTCAAGAACCAGATCTCCGGTGCCGTGATCGACCGCACGTTTCGGGCCGGCGAGAATCTCCAGAAAGCCGTCATCGACCGTCGTGACTTTCAATACCTGTTCCGAGACGACATGGGTTTCACCTTCATGGACGGTGAGACGTTCGAGCAGATCGCCCTTTCGGAGGAGGCCGTCGGGGAGGCTGCGTCGTACATCGCCGACGGAATGACGGTTCGTCTCTCCATGTACGAAGAGAAACCGATCGGAATCGAGCTTGGTGCGGCGGTGGAGCTCGACGTGACCCATGCCGAACCGGGCGTCAAAGGCGACCGCGTGTCGGGCGCGACCAAGCCGGTGACCCTTTCGACCGGGCTCGTCGTTCAGGTACCGCTGTTCATCGACGTGGGTGACGTGCTGAAGATCGACACCCGAACCGGGAACTACATCACGCGGGTGTCGTGAGCAAGCAGGACGCACGGGAGCAAGCCCTCGGCTTGCTGTATGCCGTCGACCTCGCCCCAGACTCCGCCCAGGCTGAGCCAACCGGGCGGGCGGGCCGTCTCGCTGCCGGTGTCCAGGAACACCTCAAGGAGATCGATGCCACGATCGATGCCCACTCCACGGGTTGGCGAATCGCCCGCATGCCTGCTGTGGACAGGACGATTCTGCGTATCGGTGTCTACGAACTCGAGTACACGGACACACCCATCGGCGTCGTCGTTTCCGAAGCCGTCGAGCTCGCCAAGCGATACTCGACGGCGAAGTCGGGAAGCTTCGTCAACGGAGTCCTGGCAAGCGTGGCTGCGGGCCGCGGCTGAACCGTCGGCCACACGCGAAGCATTGGCGGTGCCGTATGGTTCCGCTCCTCGTCGGCCATGCCCGACCCATCGGCGAACCGCGGTGCGGTGAGGAAGCAGGTCGTTGTCGGAGACTCGACTCCCCGCCGATGAGCTGTTGAGCGGCTTCACTGCGGCGCCGGCCCACCGGCCTAGACCTTCTTGGCCTTCTTGGCCTGGCGTTTCTCCTTCAGGCTCTTTGACGCAACCTTCTTGGTGCTCTTCCCGCCCTTGTCCTTGTTTGCCATCATGTCTCCTCTCGGACCATCCGCAACGGCGGTCGGTCCCATCTTGTCACATCGGCGTGACCTGGGCCGGCAGATCGCCGGTGGCGATTGGGAGCGGCTCAGTCTCGGGATCCAAACCCGGTGTCCACATTCAGCGTATCCCTTCGCATACCGTTTGGTGGATCGGCCGGACGGCTCCATTGGAGAACGCGGTTGAGTCGATGAGATCCATCTGTCCCGCGTATGGCACCGCAAAGAGCGGGATCCCGCCGCCGATCAACCACAACCGCTCTGACTGCGAACCCCGGCTCGTGGATGCCCATGGGTGTCTCCCCGGCCCAGAGTCCGCTTGCGGCAAACCCATCCGCTAGTCCCCTTGGCCGATGTTGGGCCTATCACCGGACTCGTCCTGGTCGGCCCGTATCGACTCGGAGGTCTGTTCCTCGATCATATGCTCAATGCTCGGTTGGTAGATCTGGTCGAGCAACATGGGTATGCCGCTTCCGCGCGGCCGTGGATTATGCCTGTTGAAGACCCAACCCCTCTTCGCAGCCCAGCGAGAATTCAGCACGAAACCGAGTACCAGAATTGTCGCCAGAACGCCGAGCACGATGAATCCGATCACGCGCTGAGGATATCAACGGGGCGGGCGACCCCACGCGCCCATAGGTGCTTCGATATGGGCGGTGCCCTAGACACGTGTGCCCGGGTGTGCTTTGCCCGTGTCTCTGCCCGGCCGTGATCGACGCCACCCAACGTCATCATCGGTCTCTCAGCGGCGCGTACGCGCTCCCACCGGGTGTCGTATCCGGTCCGCACGGAGCCGTCTTGTGGTTGAACTTGGGTTCCTTGCATCTGTGCTTGTGAACGCGCGTAGCGTCGTGCCCGCAAATCGACACCAACCTTTAAGCCGGTCCAGCGAGGCCGGGAAGGAAGGAGATAGCATGTGCGACGCCCAAAGCGGCGACGGGTTCGTAGGAACCGTCAGCCGCTTTTCTCATGTTCGGAGGTTCGACCCATGGCGCGCGTGATGGATGCGGGGGACGTGGACCGGGCCATCCGGCGGATCGCTCACGAGGTCCTTGAGAAGAACCGCGGCTCTGATGATCTCGTACTCCTCGGGATACAGACGAGGGGAGTTCCCCTGGCAAAGCGACTCGCCCTGGCGCTCGAAGCCATCGAAGGATCGGCAGTGCCGGCGGGCAGCCTGGACATCGGGCTGTACCGCGATGACCTCGATCAGCGACCGAGGACGGAACTGGGTGCCACCGCCGTTCCGGTCCCGATCGGTGGGAAGACCGTGATCCTCGTCGACGACGTGTTGTACACGGGCCGAACGATCAGGGCGGCGCTCGATGCACTGGCCGACATCGGACGTCCGAGCCGCTGTCCAGCTTGCTGTTCTCGTCGACCGTGGACACCGCGAGCTTCCCATTCGACCGGACTACATCGGGAAGAACGTGCCGACGTCGCGAGAAGAACGCGTTTCCGTTCGACTCGTCGAGAGGGACGGCGACGACGGAGTCGTCATCGAGTCGAGGGAACAGACATGAATCACTTTCTGACCATCGAGGGCCTCACGGCCGATGATCTCAATGGTCTGCTCGACGACGCAGACGAGTTCGTCGAAGTACTGCACCGGCCCATTCCCAAGGTCCCCGCCCTGCGCGGCAAGACCGTTGCGACCATGTTCTTCGAACCGTCGACCCGGACGAAGATGTCGTTCGAGAAGGCAGCGAAGGCACTGAGCGCCGACACGATGTCCTTTGCTCCTGGGACCTCGTCGCTTTCGAAGGGTGAGAGCCTGAAGGACACTGTTCTCACCGTCAAGGCGATGGGGACAGACGCCATGGTCGTACGCCACAAGGCGACCGGTGCCCCGTGGCGAATCGCCGAGTGGATCCAACAGCCTGTTCTCAACGCTGGTGACGGTGCGCATCAGCACCCAACCCAGGCGCTGCTCGATGCGCTCACCATACGGCAGCACTTCGGGACGCTCAACGGACTCAAGATCGGGATTGTCGGCGACATCCGTCACTCACGAGTTGCCCGCTCCGACATTCAAGCCTTCGCGACACTGGGTGCCGAGGTGACGATGGTTGCTCCGCGAACACTCCTTCCCGTCGACAGCCTGGACTTCCGTGCTGCCGAGACCGAAGATCTCGACGAAGTCCTGGCAGATTTCCACGTTGTCTACGTACTGCGCGTCCAGGCAGAGAGAGGTGGTGCCTCCGTGTTCCCCTCGCTGTCTGAGTACACCGGTCGGTACGGCATCACGAAAGGGAGGTTCGCTCGTCTCAAACCGGAAGCGATCGTTCTCCATCCCGGTCCGATGAATCGCGGCGTCGAGATTGAAGGCGCGGTCGCCGACGATCCGAGGGCTTTGATCCTCGATCAGGTGTTCAACGGAGTTGCCGTGCGGATGGCCGTTCTCTTCCGACTGCTCGGAGGTGAGCATCATGGGTGATCTGATTCTCGCGGGAGGCAGCGTTCTCACCGCGAACGGCACCGAAGAAGCGGACGTTCGGATCCTCGATGGTCTGATCGCCGAGATCGGCCCCGGCATCGAAGGCGACGAGACGATCGATTGCCGCGGCGCCTGGGTTGGGCCCGGCCTGGTCGATCTCCACGCACACTTCCGCGAGCCCGGCCAGGAGTGGAAGGAAGATATCGAATCCGGTTCGAGAGCCGCCGCGGCCGGCGGATACACCGCCGTCTTCGCGATGCCGAACACCGAACCCGCGATCGACGCCGGCCACGTCGCCCGGTTCGTCATGGATCGAGGCGCCGAGGTCGGATTGGTGGAGGTCGTACCGGTCGGAGCAGTGACCAGAGGACGTGCGGGCAAGGAACTGGCGCATCTCGATGAACTATGGGCGGCGGGCGTGCGGGTCTTCTCGGACGACGGCGACGTTGTCGCCGACGCAGGACTGCTCCGCCAGGCGATGGACTATCTCGCGGCACGCGGCGGCGTGATTGCGCAGCATGCCATCGATGTTGGGTTGTCGAGCGGCGGATTCATGCATGAAGGGAGTGTCTCATCGCTCCTTGGCATGTATGGCATTCCGTCGGCGGCTGACGACGTGATCATCGCCCGCGATATCCGACTGGTCGAGATGACCGGTGCTCGGTACCACGTCCAGCATCTGTCGACCGCCACCGCTGTCGGCCTGATCACTGCGGCAAAGGCGAAGGGTCTGCCGGTGACGGCTGAAGTGACCCCGCATCACCTTGCCTTCGATCACACGGCAGCCGAAACCACCGATCCGGCGTACAAGATGATGCCGCCGTTGCGGTCGGCGGACGATCGTGACGCACTGCGAAGGGGTTTGGAGGACGGAACCATCGACATCGTGGGGACCGACCATGCACCACACGCCGCCCACGAGAAGGAGGTTCCCTGGGAATACGCGCCGAACGGTGTGCTCGGTCTCGAATGGGCGGCCGCGGTCGTGAACACGTTCACGGATCTCGATCAGGCTGCCTTCTACGACCGGTTCTCGGTCGCTCCGGCCCGCATCGGGCAGATCAACGGCCAAGGGATGCTGCTGACCGAAGGCGGCCCGGCGAACCTCGCGGTATTCGATCCGACGGTCGAATGGGTGCCGTCGGCGACGGTCTCCAAATCCGAGAACAGCCCGTACTTCGGTCTGCCACTGCGGGGCAAGGTGATCGCCACGGTGTACCGAGGCAGAGTCACCGCCCGCGACGGCATTCCCGTGGGTTGATGCCCATGAAGACTCCCATGGCGTTGATGGAGAGACGACGGTGAGTCGATTGAATGTGGACCTCGCTGCCACTCTCGGACCCGTCAGGTTGAGGAGTCCGATCGTGGCCGCTTCCGGGACTGTGGGCTCGGTGGTGGATTTCGCGGATGCAGGCGACTTCAGGGTGTACGGCGCCGCGGTAGCGAAGTCCGTGTCCTCTGATCCGTGGCCTGGACGTGACCCCCCGCGATTGGCGTCATCAGGAGAGGGCATGTTGAACGCCATTGGGATCCAGAATCCGGGCATTGAGGAATGGATTCGACAGATCGGCCCGCGGATCAACCATGTCCCGGTGCCGGTGTGGGGTTCGGCGGTCGGTCACGATGCGGAGGGATTCGCAGAGGTCGCGGCCGGCCTCGAGTCGGCAGGGGTGGCTGCCATCGAAGTGAATCTGTCATGTCCGAATCTCGACGACGGGCATCTCTTCGCTCTCGACCCGTACGCATCGGCAGAGGTCGTGCGTGCCGTTCGCTCATCGACCAATCTGCCGATCGGTGCGAAATTGTCTCCGAATGTGGTCGACATCGTCGAGATCGCCGCATCGGTGAAGGAAGCCGGTGCGGACTGGGTTGTGCTCACCAACACCGTCTGGGGAGCCGGATTCGACGTCAATACACGCCGCCCGAAGCTGAGAACAGTCGTCGGGGGCTACTCCGGAGCACCCATGAAGGCGATCGCCATACGATGTGTCTGGGAGGTGGCCCAAGCGCTTCCTCAACTGCCGATCCTCGGCTGCGGAGGGGTGCGCTCGGGAGACGATGTGGTGGAGTACCTCCTCGCCGGCGCATCGGCGGTCGCGGTGGGCACCGCGGACTTCGCCGAGCCGCGGATCGGCAGACGAATCATCAGACAACTGGAGAGATACATGACACGCAACGGCATCAGCAGCATCGAGGAACTCGTCGGAGCGGCCGAACCGTGGTGAGGGGAGTCATCGTCGCGCTGGATCTCCCCAACGCCGAGGCCGCGGTTGCCATGGCTGAGGAGGTCGCTGATCATGTCGTCGGCTTCAAGATTGGCCTGGGTCTTCTCCACGGACCGGGCCCGCTATTGATCTCGGCTCTGGTCGCTCTGGGAAGACCTGTCTTCGCCGACGCCAAACTCCACGACATCCCTTCGCAAGTGGAGGTCGCTGCCCGGCGCCTTGGCGAGCATGGCGCCCGGTGGGTGACGGCGCACGTTGGTGGTGGACAGGTGATGCTCGAAGCCGCGGTTCGAGGACTCAAGGCTGGTGCCGGTGCAGCGCCGGCAGGCATTCTCGGGGTGACGGTGCTGACGTCGTTGGATGAGGCCTCACTGGCGCGGGTTGGCATCGATCGAACTCCGGGCAAGCTCGTCGCTCGCATGGCAAGGGTTGCCGACGCGGCCGGGTGCGAAGGAGTCGTGTCCTCCCCGAAGGAGCTGGCGATCGTTACCGATGTTGCGCCGAGCCTGCTGAGGGTCACACCGGGGATTCGTCCCGTTGGTCGAGACGACGACCAGGCTCGGACCATGACACCTGCCGAGGCCGTCGCAAGAGGCGCAGATCTGCTCGTCGTCGGCCGCCCCATCGTTGCAGCCGCCAGTCCGCGAGAAGCGGCGGCTGCAATCGCGTTCCAGGTCGAAGCCGCTCGCTCCCCGGATTGATAGAGTCCCCTCATGACTTCCACCAACAACCTCCCGCCGATGAGCGATGAACAGAGAGCCCGGGCGCTCGAGAAGGCTGTCGCGGCCCGCCGGAAGCGCGCCGAGATCAAGGCGCTGCTCAAGACCGGATCCCTGACACTTGCCGAAGTGTTCGAACAATCGGAGACCGACGACATCGTTGCCGGCACCAAGGTGTATCCCCTCCTCGCTTCGATGCCCCGCACGGGCAAGATCAAGGCGAAGCGTCTCATGGAGGACCTGAGCATCGCGGAGAATCGCAAGATCCGCGGCCTTGGAACACGCCAGCGTGAAGACCTCCTGGAAGACATTTGCCTGAAGGGAAACTCCTCGTTGTTTCCGGTCCTTCCGGGGTCGGAAAATCGAGTGTGATCGACGCCGTTCTCGAGCGGTCCGGCGCACGATTCTCGGTCTCGGCAACCACACGAGCACCCCGCCCAGGAGAGATCGATGGGCAGGACTATCGATTCGTTGACCAGGACACGTTCTCCGATCTGGTCCGAGCCGGTGACATGCTGGAGTGGGCCGAGTACGGCGGATACCGCTACGGGACGCCGAGAGCGCCCGTGCTCGAGGTACTCGATCGCGGCATCCATGTTGTCCTCGATATCGAGAACGACGGCGCGCACCAGGTCAAACGGGCATGTCCATCGGCAGTGCTCGTCTTCCTCATGCCGCCATCACGCGACGAACTCGAACGGAGACTCCGGAGCCGAGGCGACACCGCGGAGCGCGACATCGAACGACGTCTGGGAGTAGCAGACGCGCAGATCCTCGATGCCAGCGAGCACTATGACCACCTCGTGGTGAATGACGAATTGGAGGCCGCGATCTCGCAAATTGTCTCTATACTTCAGGCACCGGTCACCTCGGACGAGGATTCGGACGCGTTCCGAGCCGGCGGGGATACCGCAACCACCAGGAGTGACACCGAATGATGACCGAGCCGCCGATTGGCGCCCTTGTCGAGAAGACCCAGTCCCGTTTCGGACTCGTCGTGCTCTCGGCTCGTCGCGCACGGCAGATCAATGCCTACTTCAATCAACTCGGTGAGGGGCTTGGCGGCTACATCCCGCCACAGGTCCACAGCCTCTCCCGCAAACCGCTCTCTATTGCGTTCGAAGAGATCTTTGAAGGTAAGGTCGTCGTCGCACCCACCGAGGAGTAGGCGATGCTCGCCGGGCGACGCGTTGTGCTCGGTGTTACCGGTGGGGTTGCCGCGTACAAGGCTGCCTACCTCGCCCGTCGATTGGTCGAGCGCGGCGCAGCGGTTCGCGTCGTGATGACGGACGCGGCGACGGAGTTCATCGGTCCTCATACATTTGCGGCCATCACCGGAACTCGGCCGGTGGTCGGATTGTTCGACGCCGACGATGTCAGCCCTCACACGACGCTCGGCCGTTGGGCCGACGCCGTCGTCGTGGCCCCGGCGACTGCCGCGACGCTCGCACGGTTGGCGAACGGCCTTTCGGACGACTCGGTATCGGCCACGGTCCTCGCCACCGCTGCACCCGTCGTGATCGCGCCTGCGATGCACACCGAGATGTGGCAGCACCCGGCGACGATCGCGAACGTTGAGCGGCTCGAATCCTTCGGATACCACATCGTGTCACCCGAGGCCGGAGTTCTAGCGGGCGGTGACACCGGTCTGGGACGCCTTGCCGATCCGGAACGAATCGCCGACGCCGTCGCGGGCGTTCTGCCCGGAGGTCCTTTGACCAACGTCGAAGTGCTGATCACCGCTGGAGGCACCCGAGAGCCAATCGATCGAGTCCGCTACCTCGGGAATCGTTCGTCAGGGAAGATGGGGAACGCCATCGCCGCAGCAGCGGCGCGCCGCGGAGCAAACGTCACCCTGGTCACCGCCGGACCGGGCATCGAACATCCCCGTGTGACCGTGATTCCGGTCGAGACCGCCGCCGACATGGCGGAGGCCGTATGGCGAATCGCTCAGAAGGCCGACATCGCCGTGATGGCCGCAGCGGTTGCGGACTTCCGGCCTGCCGCAGCGTTCGACGGCAAGTTGCGACGCAGCGCGGGACCACCCGTCATCGATCTCGAGCCGACACCCGACGTGCTCGGCGGCATCGCCGAGATGATCCCTCGCCCGTTCCTTGTCGGTTTCGCAGCGGAGACCGGTGCGTTCGACGAGGCCGTGGCGAAGGCACGACGGAAGGGCGTCGACCTACTCGTTGCCAACGACGTCACGGCGCCCGGCTCGGGCTTTGGCACGGAGACCAACCAGGTGACGATCGTTCTCCCTGACGGATCGACCGAACCATGGAGTCTCATGCCTAAGTCTGAAGTAGCGGAACGGCTTTGGGATCGGATCGCTGAGCTGCGCAAAGGCGAAGGAACGTCGACCTGACACGAATCGCACAGGTCGTTCCCGACGTCCCGTCCTTCGCCGTTGACGATGGTTTTGCCTACGAGGTGCCGGAGGCGCTGCCGGAGATCGATATTGGCGACATGGTCAGGGTCCCACTCGGCGGTCGAAGAGTCCGGGGATACGTGACCGATGTTTCCGATGGCACACCCGAACGATCGCTCCGGCCGATCGCCAGCCGGTCGGGAATCGCGGCACCTTCGATGCAGCCATGCTTCGATCGTTGCGTTGGGCCGCCACGCACTACGTCGCTCCTCTCTCCACCGTTCTTGCCCGATGTGCACCTCCCAACCTGCCTCGCAGGAAGCCGCACATTCACGAGGTCGCCGTTCGCGAAGTTGGAGGCGTGCTGACGGCATGGGGGGAGCGCCAAGCCGGTCGGGGCCGAACCCGTCCCGCGTATTTGCTCACGGGGGATCCGCTGCCGTCGGTGACCTCCGCGATTGTGCCCGTTCTCCGTGAGGGAAAGAACGTGATCGTGACGGCACCGACCGTGGTTGAAGCACACGCCGCAGCCGACACGCTGCGCATGGTGTTCGGCGATCGCGTTCTGTTGGCGACGAGCGATGAGTCCCCGCGGTCCGAACAACGGCATGGAGTCAGATCGCGTCCAGAACCGGCTCGCTTGTCGTTGGAACCCGGGAAGTTGCGTTCTGGGGTGCGGATGGTCTCGGACTCGCCGTTGTCCTTGACGAAGGGCGGAGGGGCTACAAGTCGCCTCAGACGCCGACCTTTCACGTTCGGGACGTGCTCAGGAGACGCTCGACCATCGAGCGCTTCTCGCTGCTGCTGACCGGGCCCGTCCCGACGTCGGAGGCTCTCTCTGCCGGCGTGGAGGTCATCGAAATAACAAGGCGGGTCTGGCCGCTCGTGGAGATCGTCGACCGATCTGACGAGGAAGGTGGGTATGGGTCGGTGGGGGATCGTGCCCGCAACGCCATCGCCGCGCTCGGAGACCTGGCAACGGTGTTCGTGCTCGTGGCCAGGAGGGGAGCCAGCTTCCGCTGTTCTCGTTGCCGCGAACTTCGGAAGTGCCCGGACTGTGATGCGATCCTCGAACGATCCGGAACGTGTGCTCGATGCGGCCGCTCGTTCCCTGAGTGCGTCGCATGCGGAGGAGTGCGCTTCGAGGCACTCGGAGGCGGAGTGTCTCGCGTCGGTGACGATCTTGGGCGGATCTTCGGAAGCGACGTGGGTGCGGCCGGTTCGGGTCGCCGAATTGTCAGTCGGAACCGAGCGGGATCTCGTGGGTCTTCCTCCCGTGGATCTCGTTGTCGTCGTCGATCCGGATCCCGGGATACTTGCGCCGAACTATCGAGCCGATGAAGACCGCGTTGCGGCTTCTGGCACGCGCCGTGTTGGCGGCACGGCCGGGCCACGGGCGTCGCGCCTTGGTGCAGACGTCGATGTCGGGACACCGCGTATTCGAGGCCCTTCGCAGTGGCGACCCGATCGGGTTCATGGACGAGACTCTGCGAAGACGGGAGGGAAGCGGTTTCCCGCCCGTCGGAGATCTCATCGCTCTCGAGACAGACGCAACCGACGCGGGCCCGGTCCTCGCGGAAGCCGTCGGGGATGCCGCTCTCCTGGGCCCTGCCAAGGAAGGAGATCGAGAACGCTGGCTCATCCAGGGTCGAGACCTGTCCACGGTGCGTCTCAGGCTCCGATCGGCTGTGCAGCATCTGAGAGACGGGGGCGCCCGGGTGCGCGTCGACGCCGATCCTGTGGACTTGTAGTGGGGCTCCATCTGGCCTCCCGGCAGTCGAACCGGTAGCCTGCGTCCTCATGCCGATCTACCCCATCCGTGTGTTCCCCGACCCGGTGCTGCGTGCTCCGACGACACCCGTTACCGAATTCGGGTCCGACCTTGCGCGGTTGGTGGATGACATGCTGGAGACGATGTACGAAGCCCCAGGCGTTGGTCTCGCTGGACCACAGGTCGGAATCTCGAAGCAGCTGTTCGTTGCCGATGTCGGTGACGGTCCGTTCGTGATGGTGAACCCCGAAATCGTCGAGACATCGGGGAAGTGGAAATTCGAAGAAGGCTGTCTGTCGGTTCCGGGACGCTGGTGGGAGTTCAATCGTCCGGCGTTCGCGCGAGCACGCGGTCTCGATATCGACGGGAAGCCGATCGAGTACGCGGGGGATGAGCTGATGGGTCGTCTGCTTCAGCACGAAATCGATCATCTGCACGGCATGCTCATCCTCGAGCGCCTTCCGAAACGCCTGCGAACGCAAGCGCTCAGCGAAATGCGCACTTCCACACCACTCGGAGGATCCTGATGCGTGCAGCCTTTCTCGGTACACCTGCGGCGGCGGTTCCGAGTCTCGCCGCACTGATCGACGTAGCCGACGTCGACGTGGTCGTGACACGACCGGACCGAGCGAAAGGCCGTTCAGGGAAGCCGACTCCACCGCCCGTCAAAGTCGCAGCGATGGAGTGGGGGCTGCCCGTCGTCCAGCCCGAGAGCCGTGGCGAACTCGACCGTATCTTGTACGGGGCTTCGATCGACGTCGGCGTTGTTGTTGCCTATGGGCGGATACTTTCGCCCGCCGCTCTGGCATCGGCACCGGCGGGCTTCGTCAACGTTCACTTCTCGCTCCTTCCCCGGTGGCGAGGCGCTGCGCCGGTGGAGCGAGCGATCCTCGAAGGTGACGATTCGACCGGAGTGACCTTGATGCAGCTCGACGATGGGCTCGACACCGGTCCGGTGATCGCGGCCGTCGAGACGCCGATCGCTCCCGATGAGACCGGGGGATCGCTGACCGGTCGGCTCGCCTATCTGGGGGGCATGCTGATCGACGACGCCATGTCGGAACTGCTTGCCGGTCGGCTCGACACGGCGCCACAGCTGAGCGCGGGAGTGACCATTGCAAAGCGGCTCGATCGCTCCGAAGGACGGATCGATCCGTCGTGGACTGCAGCGTATGCGGAGCGCGCGATCCGAGCGTTCAACCCCCGTCCGGGTGCGTGGTTCTCGATCGAGGGAGCGCCATGTCGTGTCCACCGGGCGTCTCTCGCGAACGAAGCCGTTACGCCCGGAGCAATCGCGCCCTTCAACGGTATTGCGGTGCTCGGTCTCGAAGGCGGCAGCATCGCTCTCGAGTTGGTCCAACCCGCAGGGAAGGCGACTATGACCGGGACCGCCTGGCTCAACGGACGGCGCGGTGCCGGCGGTCGTATCGACCCGCCGAACGAATGAAGCAGGGTGTCGAGGCGCGCGTTGTCGCTGCCACACTCCTGCGGCGAATCCTCGAAGAGGGGGCCTACTCGAACATCGTCGTTCGGACCGCGACACCAGACCTGCAGCGGAGAGACGCTCTGTTCGTTCAACGCCTTCTGTATACGACCATCCGGTACCTCGATCGGATCGACCGAACCATCGACGCAAGGATCTCGCGTCCAGTCGACGACGACGTACGAGCCGTTCTGAGAGTCGGCATCGCCGAGATCCTGTTCACCGACGCCGACGCGTACGCTGCGGTTGACAGCGCCGTCGAGGCAGTGCGTATCGGCGGCAGCCCTCGTGCGTCAGGCTTCGTAAACGGCGTCCTCAGGAACGTAGTCAGGGATGGGGAGCCGCCTCTTCCGGGCGGCCCAGAGGGGGAAGCGCTACGGCTCGGCGTTCCTCTCTGGCTCTACGAAGATCTTGTCGGGACCTATGGGGCGGATACCGCCATCTCGTTCCTCGAGTCGTCCAACCAGCCGACGAAGGTCGGTGTGCGCAGACGGCGCGGCGAGGTACCGGGCGAGGCGATCGTGGGAATCGAGGATGCGTATCTGGTCGACGACGTCACTGCTCACCGTGAGGCGATCGCGTCTGGCGATCTCGTGGTGGCCGATCCCTCGTCGACGGCCGTTGCCGCCGCCCTCGATCCTCAGCCGGGAGATCGGGTCCTGGACCTTGCCGCAGCGCCGGGTGGAAAGACCCTCCATCTCTGGGACATCATTGGGGGAGAGGGTTCGATCGTCGCGATGGACCGACACGCAGGGCGTGCGGCAACCGCACGGCGAAGGCTTCTCGGACTGGGCGCTGACGTGCCCTGGGTGATCGGCGATGCGACGTCGCCGCCGTTCGGACCGAGCAGTTTCGACCGGATCCTTCTCGATGCGCCATGCACGGGTCTGGGGACACTCCGCCGTCGCCCCGAGATCCGCCATCGGATCCTGCCCGGTAGCGCCGCTGAGTCGGGTCGTGTTCAGCGAAAGATGCTCGATGCAGCGACGTCGCTCCTGCGCCCAGGAGGCCGGCTGGTCTATTCCGTCTGCACGGTTACGCCGGAAGAAACGGTCGACGTCGTCGCAGGTACCGACTCCCATGCCCCGGAGAGCCTGCCTGGCGTCGAGATGGTCGGGGGTGTCCTGCTCGCTCCGCATGTCACCGCGTCGGACGGGATGTTCATTGCTGTGATCGACCGCTGATCAACCTCGACCCGTTCCGCTTCGCGGGATCGAGAAGCGGATACAATCGACTCACGTGATCAAGCCACCCCGAATCGCCCCATCCATCTTGGCCGCAGACTTCGCTCACCTCGCCGACGAAGTCGAGCGGATCGAACAGTATGTCGACCTGCTGCATGTCGATGTTATGGACGGCCACTTCGTCCCCAACGTGACGCTCGGGATGCCGGTGATCGCTTCGCTGAGGAAGGTCACGAATCTCCCGCTCGATTGCCACCTGATGACACTGAATCCCGATCACTACCTCGAGCCGCTCAAGGAGGCGGGAGCGGATCTCGCAACCGTTCATATCGAGGTGTTTCCGGATCCCACGGAGGTCGCTTCGATTCGCGCGCGACGTGGGCCTCGGGTTCGGGATCGTCATCAACCCGCCGACACCGTTCGAAGCAATCGAACCCTTCATCGAACTGGCCGACATGGTCGTTGTGATGTCGGTGCACCCCGGGTTCGGTGGGCAGACGTTCATCGAGGCTGTCTTGCCAAAGCTGGAACGGATCAGAAAGTTCGTTGATTCAGCAGGATTGTCGACCGATATAGAGATCGACGGTGGAATCGACTCGGGCACGATCCGACCCGCGCGTGAGGCGGGAGCGGACGTGTTCGTGGCCGGGACCTCGGTATTCCGAGCCCCCGACCCGGTGCTCGCCGTGCGAGAACTGAGACCCGCGATCGGTCAGTAGAGAGAACATGGGAGATCGGATCCTCGTCGTCGATGACGACCCGGACATCCTCCAGTACGTGAAGATGAACCTCGAACTCGAGGGTTTCGAGACCGAGACCGCCTCGAACGGAACCGACGCGCTCAAGGTGGCCTCGGAGAATCCCCCGGACCTCGTGCTCCTCGACGTGATGATGCCGGGAATGGATGGACTCACCACGCTGCGACACCTCCGGAACGATCCGCCGACAGCCAGTGTTCCCGTCGTCATGCTCACCGCACGGGCGCTCGCTCAAGATCGCGTGAAGGGATTGGATCTTGGAGCGGATGACTACATCACGAAGCCCTTCGCGGTGGAAGAACTCATTGCTCGTGTACGAACCGTGATCCGTCGTGCCCAGCAGATGCGAGACGTCTCGCCGCTCACCGGGCTCCCCGGCAACTTCCGGATTGCGGGGGAACTCGAACGACGGATCGGCGAACGGACACCGATCGCGGTCGTCTACGGCGATCTCGACAACTTCAAGGCCTTCAACGACCACTACGGCTTCATGCGGGGCGACATCGTCATCAAGTTCACCGCCAAGATGATGGTTGATGCTGCCGCGTCGTGCGGCGATCCCGACGCGTTCGTGGGCCACGTCGGCGGTGACGACTACATCGCTCTGATTGATCCGGAACTCGTCGATGTCTTCTGCACCACGGTTATCCACAACTTCGACGATGGGATTCTCGACTTCTATGACACGGCTGACGCGGTTCAGGGCTACATCGAGGTGACCGATCGGCGGGGCGAACGTCACGCCTTCCCGATCGTGTCGTTCTCGATGGGTGTCGTGACGAACCAGGAACGAGCCATTGCCTCGGAGTGGGAAGCCTCGGCGATCGCCTCCGAGATGAAGGAATTCGCGAAACGGCAGCCGGGATCGACCTACTCAGTAGACCGCAGGCAGTAGCCCGCTGTCCCGCTGGTAGCTGGTTGCTGCCTCCGCTACTCCGCTACTCCGCTACTCGTTTCCCGGCTCGCCACGGCGCGATCCCCACTACCCTTACACGTGCCCCCTTCAGGGCAGGGTGCGATTCCCGACCGGCGGTGAGAGTCCGCGAACCCTTTCAAGGGTTGACCCGGTGAAATTCCGGGACCGACGGTGACAGTCCGGATGGGAGAAGGAGGGCGTGTGACGCGCCGCGTTGAGAACAATCTGTTCCCTGCGCACCGCGCGGATGAGATGATGCGCCGTGCCATTGGACTCACCATTGGCACGATGCCGCATCCGAATCCGCGAGTCGGTGCCATCGTGCTTGCCCCGGATGGGGAGGTCGTGTCTGAACGCGCTCACCTCCGAGCCGGAACCGTCCACGCCGAGGCGGCGGCGCTCGCCGATGCCGGGCCAAGGGCAATTGGCACGACCGTTGTCGTAACCCTCGAGCCGTGTGCGCATCACGGGAACACGCCTCCCTGTGTCGATGCGATCATCAACGCCGGCGTCGCACGAGTCGTCGTGGGAACACTTGATCCCGATCCTCGCGTGGCAGGCAGGGGCATCGCACAACTCAGAGAAGCCGGTATCGAAGTACTCACCGGCATCGAAGAGACCGCAGTGCGCGCCAACGACCCTGCGTACTACCACCATCGCTCCACCGGACTGCCGTTCGTGACCTTGAAGTCCGCCCTGACGCTCGATGGCCAGGCTGCGGCAGCGGACCACACCTCACGATGGATCACCGGACCGGAGGCCAGGGAGGACGGTCACCGCTTGCGGGCGGAGAGTGGTGCCGTCATGGTTGGGGCAGGCACGGTGATCTCGGACAACCCGCGCCTGGATGTCCGCATCGACGGATACGACGGTCGTCAACCCCGTCCCGTCATCGTCGCGGGACGGCGCCCAATCCCTCTGGATGCTGCACTCCTCGCTCGAGATCCGATCGTATTCACGAGCGGTTCCGATCAGCCGGGCCTCGGAGATATCGAGCAGGTCGCTGCCCCTGGTCCAGATGGGGTGGACCTCCCGGCGGCGATCAAACACCTCGGTCGGGAAGGTGTTGTTGCCTTGCTCATCGAAGGTGGACCCACGATCGCCGGCGCGGCGCTGCGAGCCGGACTTGTCGATCGAATCATTCTCCACTACGGAGCGAAACTCGGCGTCGGCACGGGTCTGCCGGCGTTCACCGGCATATTCCGGACGATTACCGACGCTCAAGCGGTGACCATCAAACAGGTGACGACCGTCGGATCGGATATCAGGATCGAAGCGACGATCGAAAGAGAGACGTGATGTTCACCGGAATCGTCAGCGAACTCGGCAGTCTGGTCGGCGCAGAGGCCACCGATGGCGGCGCCGTGTTCGAAGTTGACGCGCCGGCTACGTGCGATGGACTCTCCATCGGTGACTCGATCGCAGTCAACGGAGTGTGCCTCACCGCAGTCTCCGTCGACGGAGACCGATTCACCGTTGAGGCCATCTCAGAGACGCTTCAGCGCACCACTCTCGGTGATCTCGACGTCGGATCCTTCGTGGATCTCGAGCGACCGGTGGAAGCTGCCGGCGGGCGCTTCGACGGTCACGTCGTGCAAGGACACGTCGACGGCGTCGGCGTTATCCGAGGCATCGACGCCGAGGGATCATCGAAACGTATCCGTATCACGACACCACCCACGCTCGCACGATATCTCGTCGAGAAGGGGTCGGTAACGGTTGACGGCGTAAGTCTGACAATCACAGCGGTATCGGCCATCGCAGTCGGTGAACCCTGGTTCGAGATCGCCCTGATTCCGCACACGCTGGAAGTCACCGTTTTGGGTTTCAAGACGGTGGGTGATCGAGTCAATCTCGAAGCGGACATTCTTGCCAAGTACGTGGAACGATTGATGGAGGCACGAGGATGAAGTACGCGACGATCGAGGAAGCGATCGCAGCGATCGCACGCGGGGAGATGGTCCTCGTCGTCGACGATGAGGACCGCGAGAACGAGGGCGATCTGATCGTCGCCGCAGAGAAGATTACGGCCCAGCACATCGCGTTCATGGTCCGATACACGAGCGGTCTGATCTGTCTGCCGATGACCGGTGAACGACTCGACGACCTCGGACTGCCCCTCATGGTGCGCGAGAACACCGACACCCACAAGACAGCGTTCACCGTGTCGATCGATCTTGCCGACGGCACGACCACGGGAATATCGGCGTCAGATCGGGCCAGGACGATTCGCGCCGCCGCTGACCCGTCGACGACGAACGTGCAGTTCAATCGACCGGGCCATGTGTTCCCTCTCCGCTATCAACCGGGCGGGGTACTCGTCCGGCCCGGGCACACCGAGGCAGCAGTCGACCTTGCTCGCCTCGCAGGACTCAGCCCCGCAGGTGTCCTCTGTGAGGTGGTCAACGACGACGGCACTATGTCAAAGGGTGAGTCCCTGATGACGTTCGCCGATGAGCACGGGATCTCGATCATCACGATCGAAGATCTGGTCTCGTACCGGTGGCGGGAGGAGGCACTCGTGACGCGGGAATCCGAGGCTTCGATACCCACGATCGTCGCCGACTTCCGGGCGATCGGGTATAGGGCCAAGGACACCGGATCGGAACACATTGCTCTCGTGCTCGGCGACGTTGCCGGCCATGAAGGTGTGCTGACACGACTCCATTCGGTCTGTCTCACCGGTGATGTGTTCGGGAGCCTGCGCTGCGACTGTGGAGCGCAGTTGGCGGAATCCATGAACCTGATCGCGGAAGAGGGCGAAGGGATCATCGTCTACAACCCCACGCACGAAGGCCGGGGGACCGGGCTGATCGACAAGCTGGCCGCCTATCGGCTTCAGGAGCAGGGCCTCGACACGGCGGAAGCGAACGTGCAGATCGGGCATTCCGTGGACAGCCGCCACTATGGCGTCGACGCGCAGATCCTCCACGATCTCAAGGTCTCGAGCGTCAGACTCATCACGAACAATCCGGAGAAGATCCAGCAACTGCGCACGTTCGGCGTTGAGGTCGACGAACGGATTCCCCTGTGGGTCGGTGAGAATCAACACAACAGCTTCTACCTCCGAACCAAGGCGACGAAACTCGGCCACCTGGGTTCGACGTCATGACCGAGGAGCTTCGTGGGGACCTCGATGCGGCCGATCTTCGTGTCTGCGTGGTGCGTTCCCTGTTCAATCGGCCGGTGACCGATGGCCTCCTGGTCGGGGCGCTCGCCCTCCTCGATGAAGCGGGAGCGGACGACGTCACCGTCATCGACGTAGAAGGGGCTTTCGAGGCTCCGCTCGTGGCGCAGAACATGGCCCAAGACGGCTACGACGCGGTCATCGTCCTTGGTGCCGTTGTGGAAGGAGAGACCGACCACTACGAGCACATCGCGCACCGCGCTTCTGAAGGGCTGATGCGAGTCATGCTCGACACCGGTGTCCCGGTCAGCTTCGGCATCCTGACCGTTCGCGAACCCGCGCACGCCTTCGCAAGAAGCGCCCCCGACGAACACAACAAAGGGAGAGAGGCAGCAGAGGCCGCGGTCAGGACGGCGAGTCTCCTCAAACGGCTCAGGAGTAGCGGAGTAGCGGAGTAGCAGAGAGGTCATCGGACGGTGATCCGGCTCCGCGGCTACTCAGCGCCTCAGTCACTCGGCTACCCAGCTACTCGGCTACCCAGCTACCGAGCTACTCGGTCATCTGATCGAGATTGAAGTACGCGACGCCGACGCCTACTGTTCTGCCCACAACTGACAAAGCGGAGGCGCCTGCTTCCCACCCTGTCACCGTCTCAGGTGGACCGGGTCGCACTACCAGGCAGCACTCGCGTCGTGCTGCCTTTGTTATGGCACCAGGCGCCTGCTTCGTCAACACATACGAGCAGGAGGTACTCCGATCAAGGAGCCCAGGGTCAACGAGAAGATTCGAGTCAAAGAGGTTCGCCTCGTGGACCCGAACGGTGGACAGATCGGCATCAAGCCGATCGAGGAAGCGAGATGGCTCGCATCGCAGTTGGAGCTCGACCTCGTGGAGGTTGCTCCCGACGCCCGGCCACCAGTTGTTCGTCTCATGGACTACGGCAAGTTCAAGTACGAATTGTCCGTGAAGGCAAGAGAGTCCCGCAAGAAGCAGACCCGCACCGTGGTCAAAGAAGTGCAGTTCCGTCCGAAGATCGGGGCGAGTGACTTCGAGGTGAAACGGAAGCGGGTCGAGCGGTTCCTGCAAGAGCATGACAAGGTGAAGGTCACGATGCGGTTCCGGGGACGTGAAGTCACGCACCCCGAGATTGGCAACGAGATTCTCAACCGTCTGCGCGACAGCGTCGCCGCCTACGGCGAGGTCGAGACTGCACCAAGGCTTGAAGGACGGCAGATGACGATGGTGCTCGCCCCGGTGCGGTCATCCGAGCGGTCATACGACGACATCGAATCCGACGCCGATGAGTTCGTCGTTGAAGATGCGGACGAGTAGGAGAGTGGAATCGTGCCGAAGATGAAGACACACAAGGGTGCTGCGAAACGCTTCAAACGCACCGGTAGCGGGAAGATTCGTGGCACCAAGGGGTGGCGCGGGCACAACCGCCATAAGAAGTCAACCTCGCGCTGGCGCCGAGTCAAGGGCAACAAGATCCTCGACGGCGGCAATGAGAAGCGCATGAACCGCCTGCTGGGCAAATAGGAGTCATGCAATGGCACGTGTGAAGCGTTCAGTCAACGCGAAGAAGAAGCGCCGCAAGTTGATGGATCGCGCCTCCGGGTACGGAGGTGCAAGGAGCCGTCGGTACAGGACCGCTCGCGAACAGGTGATGCACTCGATGCAATATGCGCATCGCGATCGCCGCGCGCGCAAAGGCCAGTTCCGCCGCCTCTGGATCCAGCGCATCAATGCAGCTGCCCGCCTCAACGGGACGACCTATTCGAGGTTCATGGCCGGACTCAAGTCCGCCGATCTCGAAATCGACCGCAAGATGCTCGCCGAGATGGCGGTCAACGACCCGGCCGCGTTCTCGGCCCTCGTAGAGGTCGCCGGAGCCGCGAGCGCAGAGTGAGTCCAGCCGAACGATGTGATCGCTCCGATGGAGGCCCCGCATCTGCGGGGTCTCCGCGTGTCTGATGCGAATCGAGTCGACGACGAACCAGCGCATCAAGGCAGTACGCCGCCTCCACAGGGGGCGAGAGCGGCAGAAGACGGGTCGAACGCTCCTCGAGGGACCAAACCTCATCGAGGCAGCTCTTGAGGCTGGTGTCGTACCGCTCGAGGTGTACACCGTCGATCGGGGGCCGATCGTCGACCGCTGTGAAGCCGCGGGAACCGGAGTGGTCGACACCAGTCGGACGGTTCTCGAATCGATCGCCACGACGGTCGAACCACAAGATCCGGTAGCCGTTATCGAAGTGCCGAAAGCGCGACCGCTCGACGCTCGGCGCGTTGTCGTGCTTGTAGAGATCGCCGATCCGGGGAACCTTGGGACCCTGATCCGAAGCGCAGCCGCGCTCGGCTGGCAGGTCGCGCTCCTCGGAGGCGCAGATCCGTGGAGTCCGAAGGTGCTTCGCGTGGGTGCGGGGGCGCACTTCGCTGAGACACCCGTCCGAATCGCCGATCTCTCGGAGGTCGCCGCCGTCGGATTCGCGACCGTCGCGACCGTCGTAGCGGGTGGGATTGCGCCGGAGACCGTGGAATCCGAGTCTCCGATCGCACTGTTCATCGGCAGCGAGTCCCACGGACTGCCTGCGCATGTGATCGACGCCTGTGAACAGGTCGTCACGATTCCGACGACCGGCATCGTGGAGAGCATGAACGCAGCGGTGGCAGGTGCGATCGCAATGTATGCGGTGCCGCCTGGGGCGTGAGGGGCCCATCCGATCGAGATATCGAGTTGCGGAGTGGACATCTCTGCAACTCGATCATAGGCTGTCGTCGACCACGAAATAGGGACAACGGTTCGAGAGGAGATCTGATGCGTGGGCTGATACTGCACCGAGTCACTGCGACCTGGGTCGCCGCGATCTTCGCCATTGTCCTGATGGCCGCCGCCTGCACCAGTTCGCCGTCGAGGGACAAGGATTCTGCGAACGAGACCGTGGAGATGAGTCAGGAAGCTGTCGCAGGGAAGGCGATCTTCGATCAGCGCTGTGCGGCATGTCACACCATCGGTGGGGGAACCCTTGTCGGGCCGGATCTCGCAGGTGCGACGGAACGGCGGGACACGGCCTGGCTGCATACGTGGATCACCGATCCGGCCGCCTTCGCCGAAGTCGACGCGGATGCGGCCGCGATCTTCACCGGGGGAATGCCGGCCCCCGGGCTGTCTTCAACGGAGGTGGACGACGTGATCACCTATCTCGAATCCACAAGCGATGTCGAAGCCCCAAGCGCCGCACCGGAGGGGCCACGACAGCTCAGCGCCGCTGAGTTCGATCAGGCCTCTGGGATCTTCTTCAACCGTTGTGCGGGTTGTCACGGCACCCTCCGAGCAGGCGCCACCGGGCCCGCCATCCAGCCGGAAGACCGGACACTTGAGATCGGCACGGCAGGCATCCAGACGATTCTTACGAACGGCCTGCCGGGTGGCATGCCGGCGTGGGGGCAGGCTGGGATCCTCACCGAGGAAGAGATCGAGTTGATGGCGAATTTCGTCCAACTTGATCCCCCGACGCCGCCACCACTGGACCTAGCAGAGATCACCGAATCCTGGAATCTGGTCGTTCCCGTCGCCGATCGACCCACCGAGCCGCAGACTTCCCATGACTGGGAGAACTTCACCGGGGTCATCCTGCGCGACGCCGGGCAGGTCGCCGTCATCGATGGCGACACGAAGGAGACCGCTGCGATCATCGAAACCGGATTCGCCGTACACATCCTCAGGTCCTCGGCTACGGGTCGCTACTTCATCGCGGTTGGCCGAGACGGCCGGGTCACGATGATCGACCTTTGGACGGAGACGCCGGAGATCGTCGCCCAGGTCCAGGGTTGCTTCGATGCCCGCAGTGTCGACGGCAGCAAGTTCGAAGGCTACGAAGACAAGTACATCATCGAGGGCTGCTACTGGCCGCCGCAATATGTCGTCTTCGATGGCCAAACGCTCGAACCACTGGTCGTCCACGACGTCTTGAGCCCGGATATCAACGGCAAGGAGCTCGAAGAGGTGCGAGTCGCGGCGATTGTTGCATCGCACTTCGACCCCGTCTGGGTCATGGGTTTGAAGGAGTCGGGTTATGTCGGCATCGTGGATTACTCGCAGCCGGATTTCCCGCTCGTGAAGAAGATCCCGGCCGATCTCTTCCTCCACGATGGCGGATGGGATCACACGGGTCGCTACTTCATCACGGCGGCGAACGCGCAGAACAAGCTGATGATTGTCGACGTCAAGACGCAAGAGCTCGTCGCGGGGGTTGAGACGGGGGACACGCCCCATCCGGGCCGCGGTGCCAATTGGGTGGATCCAGAGTTCGGATGGGTGTATGCCACCACCCACATCGGTGAGGGGAAGCTCACCATGATCGGCGCAGATCCGGAGGGCAGCCCCGAGAACGCGTGGAAGGTTGTGAGGGAGATTGAATTGCCGGGTACCGGGAGCCTCTTCCTCAAGACTCATCCCGAGTCTCCTTGGGTCTGGATGGATACTCCACTGTCGAACGTGGTCGAAGAGACTCGGCAGGCGTGTGTGTACAGCAAGGCGTCGATGGTGCTCGAGAAGTGCTTCCAGGTCGCGGACCACGGTCGCGTCGTGCACTTCGAGTACAACAGAGCAGGTGACGAGGTGTGGGTCTCGGTGTGGGACGGAGACGGGGAAATCGTCATCTACGACGATGAGACCCTGACAGAGAAAGAGCGGATCACAGGCGACTGGCTCATCACACCGACCGGGAAGTTCAACGTCTACAACACCGCGAACGACATCTACTGAGAGAAGCGGTCGCGTTGGTGCCCCTCGCCGTCAGCACACCTCCCACGTGTCGGCGAGGGACATCGACGACAGCTCACGGAGCAGGGCATCGCGAGCCTGTGACCACGCCCCGTGGAGGGCGCACGGGGCGGAAGCATCGCAGGTCTCGCCGCTGAGAACGCACGTGCCGGTATCGGTTTGGCCCTCCATGGCCTCTATCAGGTCGAGCACCGAGATCGAGTCGAGTTGGGCAACGAGTTCGTACCCGCCGCGTGGCCCTGGTGTTGACAAGACCCAGCGTTTTCGAACCAGGGGAGACATGACCTGGGGAAGGTATTGGTGGGTCGTCGCGAGCGTCTCGGCGAGCGCGGTGCCGGGCAGCCGGTCTCCGTACGAGCAGAGCGTCTGCATGGCTCGCAGGGCGAGATCGGTTCGTTTGTTCAGCTCGAGTCGCATTGCTGAGCAGTGTACTCAGCAATGCGTTGGGGACCACCCAGCGAAGATTCAGTCATCAATGCCGGACGGTCCGCCCGTGGCGGCCGGACCAACGACCGGGGCCTGGTCACACGAGTTGTGCTTCCAGCGTGATCTCGACGTTGCCGACCAAGGCGTTGCTGACCGGACAGCCGAGCTTGGCTTCTTCGGCGAGTTCGGCGAACGTCTCCGCGGCGATACCGGGGACCTGACCGACCACCGACAGCGCCATCGTCGTGATGCGCATTCCGGCGTCGGTCTTTGCAAAGGTCGCCACACCTGACGTGTCAAGCTGCGTTGCAACGTGACCGGCGCCGGCGAGAATGTTGCTGAACGCCATCGAGTAGCAGGCTGCATGTGCTGCTGCGATGAGTTCCTCGGGGCTGGTCTTTCCCTTCGCGGCTTCGGTGCGGCTCGCCCAGCTGACCGGTAGGGGCCCGGCAGCGCCCGAGTCGAGTGATGCGGTTCCTGATCCGTTGAACAGGTCGCCGTTCCATGTAGCGGTGCCTTTGCTCTTCATGAGCTGCTCCTTGGGTTGGGTGCACAATTATCGCGCACTATCGGATGCTTCGAGACGTTCCTTCTGACCTCTTCGTTCAGCCGTGAAACCTGACCCAAGAGACGCGAACCGAACCAACGCCGGAATATCCGGACGGCGTGGGTTTCGTTCGGCTATCGCAGGTATCGCGGAGGCATGCAGTGGATTACGCGTCGGAATCAGGGAGCGCGACCGGTGCGGTCCGGTGACGAAGTGGGTATGACGGACTCGGAGACCTTTCGGCCACGACCGTGACCGCAGCGAGCCGTCGGCCCCGCGATGTAGACAAGGTTCGATGCCGGGTACGATGCGGGCTTCGAAAGGAGGCCGTTGGTGGCCACCAGCCATTTCTGCAACGGGAAGTGGCGACCGGGAACGGTCGCATCCTGTCCCAAGCACACGAGTCTCAGCAGGAAGCAGCCTTCCGTGTACCGGACACCGGAAGAGGGTCGGGCCTCGTCCTCGGGCGATTCGTCCTCGTCTGGTTCGTCCTCGTCTGGTTCGTCCTCGTCTGGTTCGTCCTCGTCTGGTTCGTCCTCGGGTGATTCGAGTTCGTCCGGTTCGTGACGGCCGCTCGCGGAACCTGAATCGACGTTCTGCGGTCTAGGGGGACCCGACTTCGAAGTAGTACGCGACGAACTCGAGGTCGCCGGCAGGGTTCCCGAAGTAGTCGATGTGGTCGGCCCGGAATTCGTCGGCGCTCCCGTTGGTTTCTCCACGCCACAGGCGTTCGGGGATGGCATCCCAGCGGCACAACTCCATCGCCGTGATCCGGATAGTGCAGCGGTTCACCCTCCCAAGGTCGTGGACGTCGTACCACCTGCCGACCACGAGGGCGTGGTTGTAGTCATCCTCGTCCACATCGACCTCGTCGAGCGCTACCACGCTCGCGGTCTTCGCTCCGTCGATGATCTGCTCGACCAGGCGGTCGGACACAAATTGGATGCGGCGACGCTCCGTATGCATGATTGTTGATCCTCCTGGACTTACGCCGACCGTAGCAGCGCTCGCCGCGTTGGACTTCCTGTCCGAGTAGCCGGCATGGATCGCCGGAGGGTCGGAACGGGCATCCGGACGAGTCACCAATCTGCGGCTGCCTGGGCGCTCACAGGCCTCGTCATGGGTGGTCAAATCAGGCCCTCACGGCGGCGACAACACTGATAGCGTTGTCGCCCAGACCTGGGGAGGGTCGTACCTTCGGCACGGTTCAGTTTCGTGTCGCCGGGACGGCAGGTTGGAGCGATCTCCCAGGAGTAGTGAACGACAAGGAGAAGCAGTGAAGAAGTTCGTATTCCTGACCTACGGATTCGTGCCACCGACCCCGGAAATCATGGAGGCCTGGGGCAACTGGTTCGCATCTATCGGAGACAAGATGGTTGACGCCGGCGGACCGTCCGGGGCCGGAAGGGAGATCACACGAGCCGGTACGATGGACCTGGCCCTGGATCTGGATGCTTTCACCGGTTACGTGATCATCAACGCGGCCGATCTCGACGAGGCGACAGCGATAGCCGAGACCTGCCCAATCGTCACCGGCATTCGAGTCTACGAAACGATGCCGATGTAGGTCCATCGTGCTTCTGAGGGGGGCAGCGTCGCCTGTCGGTGTCCGAAGCGGACGTCCTTTTCGTACCGATGTCGGATTGAAGCGACGGCTCCGACACGTGTAGGTTGCTGGTTGGACCGCATGAGAGTGGAGGGGCAAGAACGTGGCGGAGAGTATCGGAACGGAGTTGGGCCCTCAGGTAGAACGGAAGCTCGACCCGGATCGGGTCTTGGCTTTCACCGACGGGGTCTTCGCGATTGTGGTGACGATCCTGGTGCTCGAGCTCAAGGTCCCAGATCTGGGTTCGGGTCAATCACTTCGCGCATCGCTCGAAGAGATGCGGCCGACGTTCGTTGCCTTCGTCATCAGTTTTCTGCTCGTCGGCATGTCCTGGGCATGGCATCGCGGCATCTTCGCGAAGGTCCGCTACGTCGATACCAGCGCGCTGTGGATCAACCTGCTGTACCTGCTCCCCGTGTCGGTGATCCCGTTCGTCACATCGGTATTGGGCGAGTACCCGGACGACGCTACGGCGCTGCACCTCTACGGCGCTGTCCTCATCGCCGCGACGCTGGTCCGCATCTGGCTCTATTGGTATCTGAACCGACACCCTGCGCTGCTATGGCAGAGGGAGAGCACGAAGGCGAACAGATTGGGCAACCTCCTGGCTGCCGCTCCGATCGTCGTCTACCTATTGGCGATGCTCGTCGCCGACGCGGTGCCTGGACTGAGCCTTGCGCTGTACTTCAGCGTGCCACTTCTCTATCTCGGCCTGGTGGCCATTCTCCAGACCGCCCCGAAGACCAAGGCCGCGGCGCAGGAACTCTCCTAGATCAGTCCTCGACAGACTCCCCCGAACGACAGGAGCGAGAGGTGTGGAGCCCACCACTAACCTCTCGGAACCCATGGAAACACACCAGATACTCGAACAGCTGCGAACAGAGTCGCCGGCACGTATCGAACAAGCCGCAACGGTTGTCGAATTGGAGGAGCTCGCTGCCGAGGTCACCGGCAAACGGTCACCGATCGCTGCCGGCCGTCGATCGCTCGCAAGTGCGCCACCCGATGAACGGCGCGACCTCGGCCGCGCACTCAACGACGTCGCTCTCGAACTCAATGCTCTGATCGACGCACGTCGAGCAGCGCTCGAAGCCGTCGAGGCATCCCAGGCGCTGGAGACAGATCGAGTCGACGTGACCCTGCCCGGTCGCGTTCCGCCCCGGGGGACGACGCATCTGATCCAGCAGGTGATGGACGAGATCGTCGATATCTTCGTTGCGATGGGGTACACGGCCGCCACCGGGCCGGAGGTCGAGACCGAGTTCTACAACTTCACTGCTCTGAATTTCCCGGTCGCCCACCCAACGCGACTCGAATCGGACACGTTGTACCTCGATTACGGCGACGTTCCCGAGGAGGTCTTGCTGCGCACGCACACGTCGCCCATGCAGGCGAGGTACATGGAGCAGCACAAGCCGCCGGTCTACCTCGTGGTCCCGGGGCGGGTATTCAGGAGGGATCAACTCGACCCGACACACTCGCCGGTCTTTCACCAGATCGAAGGGCTCGCCGTCGACGCGGACATCACGTTTGGTGACTTGAAGGGTGTTCTCGACCACTTCGCCCGAGAGTTCCTTGGCCCCGAGATCACGACGAAGTTCATACCACACCACTTCCCATTCACGGAGCCTTCGGCCGAGATGCATGTCCATACGAACGGTGCCTGGATGGAACTCATCGGCTGTGGCATGGTGAACCCGGCTGTCTTCGAAGCGGTCGGATACGACCCGGATGAGGTCACGGGATTCGCGTTCGGCATGGGTGTCGACCGGCTCGCCATGGTCAGGCACGGCATCACCGATCTCCGACACCTGTTCGATCCCGACCGCCGCGTCCTGGAGCAGTACCGATGAAGTTCACACTCGACTGGATACGGGAGTTCGTCGACCTCCCCACGAACGATCCTGAAGAGATCGCCGAAGCGCTCGAGAGTCTCGGCCATGAGGTGGATGGATGGGAGCGCACGTCTCGTCGGTTTCAGGGCGTCGTGGTCGGCCGAGTGCTCGAGGTCGGTGCCCATCCCAACGCCGACAAGGTCCGTGTGACAAAGGTCGACGTCGGTGATGAGGTCCTCGACATCATCTGCGGTGCCTGGAACTTCGAGGCGGGGGCCGTCGTCCCGGTTGCGGTGCCCGGTGCGGTGCTCCAGGGCGACTTCGAGATCACCCGGCGGAAGATCCGTGGCATCACCTCGAATGGAATGATCTGCTCAGAGTCCGAACTGGAAGTGGGGGAGGACGCCGCAGGCATCATGGTGCTCGACGATGACTACCCGGAGGCCGCTCAGCGGCTCGGAGAGGACTTCGCGAGCCTGCTCCCCGAAGACGACGTTGTCTTCGAAGTGACGATCACACCGAACCGCCCCGACTGCATGTCGGTGTACGGCCTTGCCCGTGAGCTGGCGGCCTTCTACGACATTCCGCTGGTCGAACCGTCTCTCGAACTCCCCGGAGGACACGCGGCAACATCCGTGACGATCGTGGACGACGTGGCTTGCCCTCGGTTCGTGGGGCGCGAGGTTCGAGGGATCAGGGTCGGCGTCTCGCCCCATCAAATCCGAGCGAGATTGACTGCTGCCGGCGTTCGGCCGATCAACAACGTCGTCGATGCCAGCAACTACGCGATGATGGAGTTCGGTCATCCCACTCACGCCTTCGACGTCGATGAGCTCGGGGACACCGTCGTGATCCGCCACGCCGAAGCAGACGAGCCGATTACGACCCTCGACGATGTCACGCGCACACTGGAAACATCCGACATCGTTGTCGCCGACGGCGGGAAGCCCGTTGCGATTGCAGGAGTGATGGGCGGGGCGGACACCGAGGTCACCGACGAAACGACGAACGTTCTCGTCGAGGCGGCCTACTGGAATCCGCCGAGTGTGCTGATGACCTCGAAGCGACTCGGCTTGCGTTCTGAAGCATCGGCGAGATTCGAACGGGGCATGGACCCGGAGTTCTGTAGACCGGCGGCGGATCGCGTCGCCCAGATCCTTGTCAAGACGGCAGGCGGCACCGTGGCCGGCGTCGTCGACGAGTACCCGGCGCCGCCGATACCGAGGGTTATCGAACTCCACATGAGCGAGATCGAACGACTGCTCGGCATCCGGCTAGACGCCGAATCGGCGGCTGCGCTGCTCGTGCGATTCGGGTTTGGAGTGACCGGCGACGATCCACTCACCGTTGAAGTCCCCACACGCCGCCCCGACGTACTCCGGTCGGCGGATCTAATCGAGGAGATTGCCCGCCTCTACGGATACGACAACATCCCCGGTCGGCTGCGACTCGGCAACGGGTTCGGGTTGCCCGTGCGAGACCGTCTTGTCAGGGCACTGCGATCGGTGATGACAGGAGCAGGTTACGACGAGATCTTCAGCTTCTCGTTCATCGGCGCCGCCGACCTCGACGCCCTGCAACTTCCACCGACCGACCCGGCAAGGACCGGAATCACGGTGGTGAATCCACTACGCGAGGAGGAAGGCGTGATGCGCACGACGCTCCTGCCCGGACTTCTCAAGGCCGCATCGTCGAACCTCGCCAAACGAGTCGACGACGTGAGGATCTTCGAGATCGGAAAGGTGTTCCTCCCCGGTGAGGGTGTGCTCCCCGAGCAACCCGATCGCCTCGGATTCGTCGCGGCCGGGGGTGGAACTCCGACGTGGGACGGCAAGGCTCGGGGCTACGACGTATACGACGCGACTGGACTGTGGGAGCTGGTCGTACGATCGATGCGCCTCGAAGGGGCTGAGCTGTTGGCCACGGAGCGTGCTCCGTTCCATCCGGGACGAGCAGCAGAGATCGCTCATGAAGGGCAGATCATCGGTGTGGTCGGTGAGATCCACCCTGCCGTTGTTGCTGCACACGGAATCGAAGGCCGCGTCATCGCTGGTGAAGTGGAGGTCGATCCAATCGTCACCGAACGGGAATTGTGGATGTTCGACGTACCTTCGAGCTATCCGCCCCAGGTCTTCGACCTCGCCTTTGAACTCGACTCCACCGTACCGGCCGGCGCTCTCCTCGCAGCGATTGACGCAACCGGCGAAGGTATGGTCGAGAAGCGGGTGATCTTCGACGTGTACGAAGGGGATCCGATCCCCGAGGGCCGCAAGAGCATCGCCATCAATCTGACCGTTCGAGCTCCTGATCGCACGCTGAGCGACGAAGACGTGGCACCCATTCGCAAGGCGATTGTCGAAGCAGTCGAGACGGCCACCGGTGGAACGCTCCGCGGATCGGTGTGACCGAAGACGCCACGGCTTCCCGAGACATTCGGGGATTGCTTGGAGGGGACGTTGTCGACGTCGCCAGGCAACTCCTCGGCTGGCGGCTCATGACTGAGTTCGGCGGGAGGACAACAGAGATCGTCATCAACGAGGTCGAGGCCTACGGGGGAAGCGAGGATTCGGCAAGCCACGCCTACCGAGGACGTACCGCGCGCAATGCCTCGATGTTCCGAGAACCGGGGACACTCTATGTCTACCGGTCCTACGGCGTTCACTGGTGTGCCAATATCGTTGCCGGCCTCGAAGGGGAGGCCTCGGCCGTGTTGCTGCGAGGTGGTGCTCCCGCGATCGGCATCGGGGCGATGGAGCGTCGAAGGGGTCGCAGCGATCACCTGTCCGACGGCCCAGGCAAGGTATGCGCGGCTCTGGGTATCACCGGCGACCACGACGGCACGTCGGTCATCGACGGACCTGTCCGTCTGATCAGAGGAGTGCTGCCGGAGGGCGCCACGATCGACTCGGGACCTCGCGTCGGCATCAAGACGGCGACCGACCGTCCCTGGAGGTTCGTTGCACGGGTCGCGGGCGGGTCTAGCCTGACGTCCACATGAAGCCGGCCCGCGAACAACTCGAGTACATCACGCGAACCGTCGATGTCACGCTGCCGGAGGGAGCGCTCCTCGACCTCCTCGAGGAAGATCGTCCCCTCAGGGTCAAGCTCGGCGTCGATCCGACCGCACCGGATGTCACACTTGGATGGGGCGTGGTCTTCGACCTGCTGCGGAGATTCCAGGACATGGGTCACACCGCCGTTCTCATTATCGGGGATTTCACCGCTCAGGTTGGGGATCCGTCCGAGAAGAGCGAGACCAGGAAACGCCTGAGTGCCGACGACGTGCGCAGCTTCGCGGACCGTCTCCTTCCAGTGATCAAGACCCAACTCCGGTCCGAGCGGCTCGAGATTCGGTACAACTCGGAGTGGCTTGCCGCGATGGATATGAGGGACGTGTTGGAGTTGACGTCGGAGTTCACAGTGGCTCGCATCATGGACCGTGACGACTTCACAAAACGGTGGGACGCCCACGAGCCCATCTCGATGATCGAATTCCTCTACCCCCTCCTGCAGGGTATGGACTCGGTCGCGATTCGATCCGACATCGAAATCGGCGGCACGGATCAACTCTGGAACCTGCTCGTTGCACGAGATCTCCAAGAGCGGCGCGGTCAGCGCGGGCAGTCCGTCGTCACGGTTCCCCTCCTTGTCGGTACCGACGGCGTCAAGAAGATGTCCCAGTCACTCGGCAACTACATATCGGTCCGTGACGAACCGGCCGACATGTTCGGCAAGGTCATGTCGATCCCAGATGATGTCATGTCCGACTGGTACCAACTGGCGGCCGGGGCAACGCAAGAGGAGATCGAAGCCCTCGAGGGAGGCCTCTCCGATGGCTCCCTCCATCCCGGTGAGGCGAAGCGGGAACTCGGTCGGCGAATTGTGGCCCGACACCACAATGCCCGAGCTTCTCTCGAAGCGGAGGCAGCGTTCGACCGGCTGTTCCGCTCCCACGAGGTGCCGGACGACGTCGAAGCTCATGCGATTTCGGCGGTGGGGGAGATCTCTCTTCCCGCCCTCCTCGGCGATACCGGTCTCGTGGCATCGAGATCAGAGGGTCGGCGGATGATCAAACAAGGAGCGGTGAAGATCAACGGCGATCGAGTCGACGCTGAGTTCGTCGATTCCTCCGATCTCATCGACGCCGTGGTCCAGGTTGGGAAGCGTCGTTTTGTTCGCATCGTGCGCGGGTGAGTAGCTGGACGCCCGGCAGCGCTATCGTCGGGTACCGAACGTGAAAGGACCTCTGTGACATCCACATCGAAGAACCGTTTCCCAACTTGGATGATCGTCATCGCGATCCTCCTCCTCGCCGGCCCGATCATCTGGGGTTTGAGCGCCTTCATGCACATCATCGCGGCGATGTCGATCGGCGGGATCCTCGTCGTTATCGCACTCGTCGCGCTGTTCATCTGGCTCAAAGGACGGGTCGACGACCAGCGCTGACGCAGGCCCCGACGAGCTCCTGGAGATTTCCCGCCCAATGGCGAAGAAAACCACCGATGTGATTTGCAGTACAGCGGGAGCGTGCTTGAATACCTACTTCAGCCGGCCGTTCCGGTCGGTGGTCTATCCCGCTAGCTTCTAGCGGTGTTATACTGTGAGGCCCCCCACCTCGGGCGTACGCACGCGTGCGCACGAGCAGGGATCCGGGCTCCTTGACAACTGAACAGCGTGTCAAAAGCCAATGTGCGCTCGACCCGTCGGCACCGTTCGCGGTGCAGGTTGGAGGAGCGCGTACAAAACAAGGCTGCGTCATCAGGGACCCCCGTCCCGACGCGGCCACCCTTTGAGAGATCGATCTCCAGATCTCAGCGAGATCAGGAACTCTTTCTCCCATCATTTCGATGGAGAGTTTGATCCTGGCTCAGGACGAACGTTGGCGGTGCGCTTAATGCATGCAAGTCGAGGGAGAACCAGTCGTTCCGTAAGGCGCGGCTGGGGAAACCGGCGAACGGGTGCGTAACACGTGAGGAACCTGCCCCGAAGACCGGGATAGCCCGGGGAAACCCGGATTAATACCGGATATCCTCTTTGGACCACATGGTCTGTTGAGGAAATGGTCCGCTGCTTCGGGATGGCCTCGCGGCCTATCAGCTTGTTGGTGAGGTAATGGCTCACCAAGGCAAAGACGGGTAGCTGGTCTGAGAGGACGATCAGCCACACTGGGACTGAGACACGGCCCAGACTCCTACGGGAGGCAGCAGCAGGGAATATTGCACAATGGGCGAAAGCCTGATGCAGCGACACCGCGTGCGGGATGAAGGCCTTCGGGTTGTAAACCGCTTTCAGGAGGGACGAAAATGACGGTACCTCCAGAAGAAGGCCCGGCTAACTACGTGCCAGCAGCCGCGGTAATACGTAGGGGCCAAACGTTGTCCGGATTTATTGGGCGTAAAGGGCTCGTAGGCGGTTCAACAAGTCGGTCGTGAAAACCCGGGGCTCAACCCCGGGACGCCGGTCGAAACTGTTGTGACTAGGGTCCGGTAGAGGTGAGTGGAATTCTCGGTGTAGCGGTGGAATGCGCAGATATCGAGAGGAACACCAGTAGCGAAGGCGGCTCACTGGGCCGGTACCGACGCTGAGGAGCGAAAGCATGGGGAGCAAACAGGATTAGATACCCTGGTAGTCCATGCCGTAAACGATGAACACTAGGTGTGGCGGATTCATTGACATCTGCCGTGCCGTCGCTAACGCATTAAGTGTTCCGCCTGGGGAGTACGGCCGCAAGGCTAAAACTCAAAGGAATTGACGGGGCCCCGCACAAGCGGCGGAGCATGCGGCTTAATTCGATGCAACCCGAAGAACCTTACCTGGACTTGACATCATGGGTCTACCTGTAGAAATATGGGGTGCTTATGCGCCCATGACAGGTGGTGCATGGCTGTCGTCAGCTCGTGTCGTGAGATGTTGGGTTAAGTCCCGCAACGAGCGCAACCCCTGTCCTATGTTGCCAGCACGTAATGGTGGGGACTCATGGGAGACTGCCGGGGATAACTCGGAGGAAGGCGGGGATGACGTCAAGTCATCATGCCCCTTATGTCCAGGGCTGCACGCATGCTACAATGGGCGGTACAACGGGCTGCAAACCTGCGAAGGTGAGCGAATCCCTGAAAGCCGTCCCCAGTTCGGATTGGAGTCTGCAACTCGACTCCATGAAGCCGGAGTCGCTAGTAATCGTGGATCAGCAAAGCCGCGGTGAATACGTTCTCGGGGCTTGTACACACCGCCCGTCACATCACGGAAGTCGGTAACGCCCGAAGTCAGTGGCCCAACCCTTTTTGGGAGGGAGCTGCCGAAGGTGGGATCGGTGACTGGGATGAAGTCGTAACAAGGTAGCCGTACGGGAACGTGCGGCTGGATCACCTCCTTTCTAAGGAGCGACTGAGAGATCATTCACGATGATCTCGATGTTCCTAGTCAATCCATTGGTTATTCGGCCCGGCGATGAGCGCCGGCCGGTCGGACGGCACCACTTTCGGGTGGATGCGAACCGACGGACCGGATCTCGGGATCAGGTCGGACACGCTGTTCAGTCGTGAGGGAGTCCGGTGACGCCGCGAAAGCGGTGCTGCCGAACCTCTCCGGCTCTTTGAGAACTGCATAGCGAGTACGAGTTAAAGTCAAAGTATTCAAATATTTTCAAGCTACTAAGAGCTGATGGTGGATGCCTTGGCGTTCGGAGCCGATGAAGGACGTGGCAGGCTGCGATAAGCCCCGGCGAGTTGTCAAGCAAGCGTTGACCCGGGGATGTCCGAATTGGAAAACCAGACTGGGGTCATGCCCAGTCACTCCGGTCTGAACACATAGGACCGGTAGAGGGAACCGGGGGAATTGAAACATCTCAGTACCCCGAGGAAAAGAAAGCAACAGCGATGCCCTGAGTAGCGGCGAGCGAAACGGGTGGAGCCCAAACCGATATGGTGTCAAAGGTCGACGCCGTTGCCATGTCGGGGTTGTGGGACCCTTCAGACGGTACGTCGAAGCCGTCATGGAGTTACAAAATTTGCAGGTAGGCGAATCCGCTGGGAAGCGGAGCCACAGGAGGTAACAGCCCCGTAGCCGAAACCTGTCAAGTCTCCAGAGGGTGTTCCCAAGTAGCACGGGACCCGTGAAATCCCGTGTGAATCTGCGAGGACCACCTCGTAAGGCTAAACACTTCCGAACGACCGATAGCGGACTAGTACCGTGAGGGAAAGGTGAAAAGCACCCCGGTGAGGGGAGTGAAATAGTACCTGAAACCATTAGCTTACAAGCAGTCGGAGGGATCACTTGTGGTCCTGACGGCCTGCCTTTTGAAGAATGAGCCGACGAGTTATTGATGTGTGGCGAGGTTAAGTCGAGTGACGGAGCCGCAGCGAAAGCGAGTCTTAATAGGGCGTCTAGTCGCATGTCATAGACCCGAAGCCGGGTGATCTATCCATGGACAGGGTGAAGCGAGGGTAAGACCTCGTGGAGGCCCGAACCCACCTAGGTTGAAAACTGGGGGGATGATCTGTGGATAGGGGTGAAAGGCCAATCAAACCCGGCGATAGCTGGTTCTCCCCGAAATAGCTTTAGGGCTAGCGTCGTATGTTCCGCATTGGGGGTAGAGCACTGATTGGGTTAGGGGGCCAACAAGCTTACCGACCCCAGTTAAACTCCGAATCCCAATGCGCTAAGTACGGCAGTCAGACCATGGGGGATAAGCTTCATGGTCGAAAGGGAAACAGCCCAGATCGTCAGCTAAGGTCCCAAAGTCAGAACTAAGTGGGGAACGATGTGGAGTTGCCCAAACAGCCAGGAGGTTGGCTTAGAAGCAGCCATTCCTTTAAAGAGTGCGTAACAGCTCACTGGTCGAGTGATCCCGCGCGGATAATGTAACGGGGCTCAAGTTCTGCACCGAAGCTACGGGTTCTCATCGTTAACCCAGGCCTGATCCGTCAGGAGAAGGTCCAGGGGATGGGAGCGGTAGGGGAGCGTCGTGTGGCCGACGAAGCGGCGGCGGAAGCCAGCCGTGGAGGCCACTCGAGTGAGAATGTCGGCATGAGTAGCGAATGAGGAGTGAGAATCTCCTCCGCCGGATGTCCAAGGTTTCCTGGGGAAGGCTCGTCCGCCCAGGGTTAGTCGGGACCTAAGGTGAGGCCGAGAGGCGTAATCGATGGATAACGGGTTGATATTCCCGTACCACCACAGGCGCGCCCAGGCTGAATCCAACTTGCTAAGGAAAGCCCTTCGGGGCCTACCGACCCAGTTGGTAGTAGGCCAGCAATGGAGTGACGCGGAAGGGTAAGCGGACCCGGGCGATGGTTGACCCGGGGTAAGCGTGTAGGACGAGATCTAGGCAAATCCGGATCTCACGAAGTCCGAGGCGCGAAGCCGAGCCGATTTAGGCGAAGCCGCTGAACGCCCATGCTGCCAAGAAAAGCTTCTAGCGAGCTCCTGTGGTGCCCGTACCCCAAACCAACACAGGTGGACAGGTAGAGAATACTAAGGCGAGCGAGATAACTCTGGTTAAGGAATTCGGCAAAATGGCTCCGTAACTTCGGGAGAAGGAGCGCCCCGGTAGGGTGTAGGACCTCGCGTCCGAAGCCCGATGGGGTTGCAGAGACCAGGCCCAAGCGACTGTTTACTAAAAACACAGGAGCGTGCGAAGTCGCAAGACGCTGTATACGCTCTGACGCCTGCCCGGTGCTGGAAGGTCAAGGGGATAGGTTAGCTCTTCGGAGCGAAGCTTTGAACTCAAGCCCCAGTAAACGGCGGCGGTAACTATAACCGTTAGACAGACATCTGAATGGCGGTTACAAAACCTGGCTATATGCTGGAACATCCGAGTATCCGACGGTACTCGTTCGGTCCATAGGTAGTTGATACCAACGGACATGAACAGTGACAATCCGATCGGTGCGGACAATCAGCAGGAAACCAAAGCCACAAAACAACCACTCGATCCGTAGCGGATCGTCGGACGATCGCCTTGTGCGAGCCGTTCGACTCATCGGATGTCGGCGACTCAAGCCGGCGCTCCGAGACAAACCAACACGATTCGACGGTTGTGCGTGGAAGACCTTGCCTCCAGGCATACGTACCGATCGAAAGATCGATGCCACCAAGGAAGCACTGGTCCCCGGACCGAACCGAAAGGTGACGTCCTGCAGGGATCCTCAGAGACTGTACGCCAGGCGCCGCAATGAGTAGCGGTGATGATACAGTCCGATCCTCATGGCGACATGGGGAGCCCGGCAGAAATGACCGGGCCCGTTGCTTCACGTAATGAATTCCACGTGAAGTGCGAAGTAACAAGCATGCCTAAGGTAGCGAAATTCCTTGTCGGGTAAGTTCCGACCTGCACGAATGGCGCAACGACTTGGGCGCTGTCTCAACCAGAGACTCGGCGAAATTGCAGTGTGAGTAAAGATGCTCACTTCCTGCGACAGGACGGAAAGACCCCGGGACCTTTACTGCAGCTTGACATTGGAGTTCGTTATGTGATGTGTAGGATAGGTGGGAGACCGTGAAGCGGTGGCGCTAGCCATCGTGGAGTCAACCTTGAAATACCACCCTTCTCATAATGGTCTTCTAACCTCGATCCGTTACCCGGATCAGGGACAGTGTCTGGCGGGCAGTTTCACTGGGGTGGTGGCCTCCTAAAATGTAACGGAGGCGCCCAAAGGTTCTCTCAGTCTGGTCGGCAATCAGACGTTGAGTGCAAGGGCACAAGAGAGCTTGACTGCGAGACCTACAAGTCGAGCAGGTTCGAAAGAAGGGCCTAGTGATCCCTCGGCGGCATGTGGGTGCGCCGAGGCCAACGGCTAAAAGGTACCCCGGGGATAACAGGCTTATCCTGCCCAAGAGTCCATATCGACGGCAGGGCTTGGCACCTCGATGTCGGCTCGTCTCATCCTGGGGCTGAAGCAGGTCCCAAGGGTCGGGCTGTTCGCCCGTTAAAGAGGCACGCGAGCTGGGTTTAGAACGTCGTGAGACAGTTCGGTCCCTATCCGTCGCAGGCGCAGGAGATTTGAGGAGAGCTGTCCTTAGTACGAGAGGACCGGGATGGACGCACCTCTAGTGTGCCAGTTGTTTTGCCAAAAGCATGGCTGGTTTGCCACGTGCGGAACGGATAAGCGCTGAAAGCATCTAAGCGCGAAGCCGCCTCCAAGATCAGATCTCCCACCGGATTAACCGGGTAAGGCCCCTGGTAGATGACCAGGTTGATAGGCCGGAAGTGGAAGCACAGCAATGTGTGGAGCTGACCGGTACTAATAGGCCGAGGGCTTGACTATGAATATCGCGACGGCAACTCGTACTCGCTATGGAGTGCTCAAAGAGCGCTCAGAAGGTTTCGGTGGCCATGGCGGCGGGGTCCCACCCGTTCCCATTCCGAACACGGAAGTTAAGCCCGCCTGCGCCGATGGTACTTGGGCCGAAGGGCCCCGGGAGAGTAGGTCGCCGCCGAACACTATTAAGCTTAGGCCGCCCCCTTGGGGCGGCCTAAGCCCGTTTTGGGGTATTACAGCAATGAGCAGTCACCACGACAAGAAGAACGACCGAAGCCGGTCCGGCAACGGTGGGTCATCCGGGCGGTCGGGTGGTTCGTCGAGTCGCAAGTCGAGTGGTTCCGGTCGTTCTGGAAGCACCGCTGGGCGTTCCGGCAGTTCGTCGGGCGGGTCGTCTGGGCGTTCCGGCGGTTCGTCGGGTGGTTCGTCGGGCCGGTCGGGTAGTTCGTCGGGTGGTTCGTCGAGTCGCAAGTCGAGTGGTTCCGGTCGTTCTGGAAGCACCGCTGGGCGTTCCGGCAGTTCGTCGGGCGGGTCGTCTGGGCGGTCCGGCGGCTCATCTGGTGGTTCGTCGGGCCGGTCGGGTAGTTCGTCTGGTGGTTCATCGAGTCGCAAGTCGAGTGGTACCGGTCGTTCTGGAAGTTCATCTGGGCGATCGGGTGGATATGGTGGCTCTGGCGGGTCATCAGGGCGGTCCTACGGGAGCGACGACCGGCGGTCTTCGAAGGGTGGCGAGAAGGCCGACTGGGAAGGTCACCAGACGAAGCGTCGGCGTGACCTTCAGGGAGCGGCCGTCGATCTACCCAACTGGATCGTCGAAGCCCTCGTCCGCGTGACACCCAAGGACCGGATTGCCCCCGCCCTCGAGGCGCTCGGCGAAGCCTCTGCCGCGATGAACGACGGGCGCTACCACGCTGCGGTCAAGGACGCGAAGCGCGCCAAGAACCTTGCCCCCCAAGACTCGACCATACGGGAGACCCTCGGGCTCTCCGCCTATCGGATCGGCGACTGGGATACGGCGCTCGCAGAGCTCCGCGCCTACCGCCGCATGGCAGGAGATGCTTCGCATCTCCCCATCGAGATGGACGTTCTTCGAGCAAAGGGTCGCGGCAAGGATGTCAAGGCAGCGTGGGAGACCCTCCAGAAGGCCGATGTTCGACCCGCAGTCTGGAAGGAGGGGAAGGTCGTCTACGGATCGTATCTCCTCGACGAGGGCGACGCCGGCGCGGCCTGGGAACTCACGGGCCCCGACCGGGTAGGGCCGAATGCGCAAGAAGCCGACCTTCGCGTCTGGTACATCGCAGCACGCGCCGCGGCTCGCAACGACAACACCGACACCGCCCGCAGGATCGCGGACGCCATCGTGCTCAACGATCCTTCGTTCCCAGGACTGGACGAACTCGATCAGGAGATTGCCCGCGGCTCCTGACGCGAATCTGTCACAGACGACCCATATCGTCGACTACCCCGCACCTCCTCGAATCGAGAGGAGATGTCATGGACCTCAACCTTGTCGTCATCGCAGGACGACTCGCAGCAGCACCCGAGATCAGGGTCTTCGAAGGGGGCTCCACGCTTGTCCGCTACCTCGTGACAACGAGAACGGAGGAACCGCGCAGGCGGATCGATGTGGTACCCGCCGTGCTCTGGGATGCAGACGAAAACGCAACCCGATTCGAGCGTGGCGATCGAATCTGGATCGCCGGTTCGGTCCAGCGTCGATTCTGGAGCGACGACCACAGCCGGAGGAGTCGCATCGAGGTGGTCGCTCACCACGTCCAGCGTGGCAACCAATCGAATCTCGACGAAACCGCCTCGTTCAGTCCCGTGATGGTGGAGGATCCGGCACCGGTCTAGCCTTCACGGGCATGAGGAGAGTGCAGATCGCTTCCGCGACGGCCCTCGCGGCGGCCGCGGGAGCGGCCGTCGCAGACGCCGGTGGGAACGCAATTGACGCCGCCATCGGCGCGTCGATCGCGGCGACATGCACAGAGATCGGGATCATTGCTCCGGCCGGCAGCGGTTTCATAACGGTGTGGCCCCGCGATGGCGAGCCGATCGTGATCGACGGCTACGCGGAGATGCCCGGTCGCGGCCTCCCGGTCGGGGAGTTCGGCGGGGGTGGACGCGAAGTCGAGATGAGTTACGGGGGTCACACTCGGACCATCGTTGGATGGGGTTCGGTTGCGACGCCGGGCGCGTTCGCCGCATTCGCGGAGGCACATCGTCGGTTCGGCTCGGTCGAGTGGGACGCCATCCTTGAGCCGACAGCGAGAATCGTCGACGCGGGATTCCCTGTCTCTGGAGCCTCCGCCGAGTACCTCGACCATTCACACCGGTCGGTCTTCGGATGGAACGAGACCAGCCGTTCCATTACGCACCGCCCGGATGGCAGCCCCGTCGGCGAGGGGGACATCATCGACATTCCCCATCTGGCGGATACGCTTCGTTGGGTGGGCGAGGCCGGAGCGTCGGTCCTCTACGAAGGGGAACTCGGTCGACGCATGGCCGCCGCGGTTCGCTCGGGGGGAGGAATCCTCACGGAACTGGACTTGGCGTCGTATCGCGTCGAGGTTCGAGAGCCGATCCGGTTTCAGCTCGACGAGTGGGAGATCGCAACCAATCCACCACCTGCGGTCGGTGGAGTTGTCTCGAGTGCGATTCTCCTGCTCGCGTCGTCGCCTCCCTTCGAGGGGTGGATCCCGGGTGAGATCGATCGAATGGCACGAATCCAGCGTGCCGTGCTCCGCTACCGATCCGAGCAACTCGATGACTACGGCACGAGGGCCGAGGCCGCCGAGCGGCTCCTCGCGTGTGCCCACGACGGGGATCTATCGGCAGTTCAGCGGTCGCCGAGCACGGTTCACACTTCGACGGCCGACACCGACGGCAACGGCTGCTCCATCACCTTGTCCGCGGGCTACGGCGCGGGAGCTCTTGTGCCTGAGACAGGGATGTATCTCAACAACTCGCTCGGCGAGGTGGAGCTCATGTCGGAGGACTACCACACGCTCACCCCCGGGACACGTCTGGTCTCCAACATGGCTCCAACGCTCGCCCGCCGTCCCGATGGTTCGGTCCTGGCGATCGGCAGTCCGGGAGCGTCACGCATCACTACCGCGGTTGCGCTCGTGCTCCTCAACTTCCTTCATCTCGGAATGTCGCTCAGCGAAGCGGTGGCTCACCCGAGGCTGCACGTCGAGGTGTTCGGAGGAAAGCCCATGATCGCTCACGAACCCGGACTCGACGTTCGCTCACTCGACGGGATGACCGCTCGCAGATTCCCGGATTTGGCGATGTACTTCGGCGGCGTGCAGGCGGCAGTGTTCGATCCAATCGCCGGGCTCTACGGCGCTGCGGACTCGCGCAGGAGCGGCGACACGGCTCGCGGCGGCTTCGACTGACGTGAACTACGAAGAATTCGCTCGCCTGTGTCTCGATCCTGTGCGATTGGCCGCTCTTGGCCGAGCCGCCGAAGGATCACTGAATCCTGATGTGCTGACCGGCGCGATGGCTGTCCGGCGGCGAGACGCGCTCGAGGCGATTGCCGACCTCAGGCTCGCGGGACTGATCACCGTCGACGGTGCTCTTGTGCACGAGGGTCTGCACAGCATCGCCGGAACCCTCCCGCGACCCGAAGTCGCTTCCGACGCCATCACAGCAGGGGATTGGTCCGACGAGGAGCGCAGCGTCCTGCAGACCTTCTTTTCCGGGGACCGATTGAACGAGATCCCCATCCATCGATTGAAGCGCCGGATCGTGCTCGAGCGACTTGCCCAAGACTTCGAGCCGGGGATCCGATATGACGAGAAGGCCGTGAGCGAGCAACTCCGAAGCTACAACGACGACTATGCCGCGCTCCGCCGCTACCTCATCGACGAAGGAATCATGACCCGGGCCGGGGGCATCTACTGGCGGAGCGGCGGGCGATTCCCGTCCGATCTCCCGTTGGAACCGGAGGCTGCGTCGGACGATTCCGATACGGCGATTGAGCGCGGTCCGACACTGCATACCCAGCATCCTGACGTCACGCTCACCCCCTTCACCGTCGCACATCGGGCCGGCCTGCTCGAGGCCGCCGATGACGAGCGTATCGCGCGCCACATGACCGACCAATTCCCCTACCCCTACACAGAGGACGACGCCGATGCATGGATATCCCTCTGTACGAACGAAGATCCGCCGACCAATTTCGTCATCCTCGTCGCAGGAGTCGTAGCCGGTGGTGTCGGCTGTGAGCCCCGAAGCGACATCGTCACGGGCTCAGCAGAAATCGGATGGTGGCTCGCGCCCCGCTGGTGGGACGCGGCATCGCACCGATCGCGGTTGGGCGACTCATCGAATACTGCTTCAGGGATCTCGATCTCCATCGCGTTGAAGCCGGAGTGTTTCTCAACAACCCGGCCTCGGCTCGGGTGGCAGAGAAGGCAGGATTCGTGCTGGAGGGCATCGCCCGCGACGGCTACTTGAAGGACGGTCGCCTCGTGGACCGGCTCAACTACGGCCTCACTCGGTCCTCACTCGAAAACACCGGAAGCAGCGCATGAGCAGCAGATACACGTTCCTGAGGTCGGGCGTGTGGATCGTGGGACTGCTCATCGCGTTCCTCACGGTCATCCTCTTCGCAAGCCTGGGGATGTGGCAGCTCCAAAGACTCGACGAACGACAGGCTCTGAACACCACGGTCGAGGCGAGGATGGCCGCCGAACCGATCGAGTTCGGCGTTCTTCTCGCCGAGAACGGAGTCGATCCCGAAGTGCTCGAGTACCGGCGGGTGACCGTCGCCGGGATCTACGGTGTCGAAGATGAGATCATCCTGCAAGCGCGGACCCTCAACAGTCGCTCCGGACACAACGTCGTGACGCCACTCACCTGGGAAGGAGGTGTCGTTGCGGTCAACCGCGGCTGGGTGCCGATTGATAGTGAGGGACCGCCCGTGCCGACGGCTCGTCCGCCCGATGGGGAGGTCGTCGTCACCGGCATCCTGCTCACTTCCGAGGAGCGGGGTCCGACCGGGGTGGAGAATCCTGATGGTTCCTACGACAACATCGGCCGTCTGGACCTTGCACTCTTGGAACCTCAATGGGGACCAGGACTCGCGGGTGTGTATGTCCAGCTAGAAGCACAGGATCCACCGCAGGGAGCGTTCCCTATCCCTCTCCCGCCGCCGGAGATCGGCGAGGGGCCGCATCTCAGCTACGCCATCCAATGGTTCGTCTTCGCCTTGATCATCATGATCGGGTTTCCGAGTCTCGTCGTCAGCACGGCCCGACGTCCTCGACCTACGACTTCTGCTTCGCCTTCCATTCCTTCTTCCGGAGCTTGAGGTCGACCCGATCATCGGGCGTCTCGATCTCGGAAATGTTGGGCCAGTCCGGTAGGTAGGTCTCCCAGCCGGTCGGACGGATTCCGAACCGCCGTGCCAAGACGGCGAGGTAGATCCGGGCCTTGTACTCGCCGAATCCAGGCATGGAGGTCAGTCGCTTCATGAGGTCGTCCGCGTCGATGGCGTCCCGCCAGATAGCGCTGGTGTCTCCGTCGTACTCGCCGGCGACGAACTGGGCGACTGCCTGGACACGCTTCGCCATGTTGCCGGGGAATCGATGGATTGCCGGCTTCTCCTTGAAAGCGGTCTCCAACGACTCTGGGTCCAGCTCCTGCGATCTGCGAAGGGTCGAGTTCTCCTCCGAGCCGCTCCTGCAAACGGCGGGGACCGAGGAAGGCCGTTTCGATCGGGATCTGCTGGTAGAGCACAACTCCGACCAGCAGAGCGAACGGCTGATCCTCGAGTAGGTCGTTGGCTTCCTCGTCTTCGGTGTACGGGAGCAGTTGACTCAACGTGGCCTCCTTGGTGAGTGGTCGCACCGTAGCGCTGCAACACCGCTGTATCGGGCCGCGTCGTGCGACCGGGTATGGTCTTCAAGTAGGGAGGATCGATGACAGAGCGTATCTACTCAACCAAGGCGTACGAACGAGCGATGAAGGCAAGGGTCGTCGAGGTGGACCGGGACGACGGTCGCGTTCTTCTCGATCGGACGGTGTTCTACCCGGTGGGGGAGGCCAACCGCACGACGTGGGAGAGCTCGTCATCGGCGATGACCGCCTCGAAGTCGCTCGCGTGACCCAGGATTCACGCGGCGTGTGGCATTGGCTCGAAGGCGCCTCCCGCCGGTCGGTACCGTGGTGGATGGCGAGATCGACTGGGAGCGGCGCTATACCCTGATGAGGACGCACACAGCGATGCATGCCATGTGTGGTGTCATCTGGAATCGCTTCCAGAGCCCGGTGACCGGAGGGAACATGAACCCTGGAGAGGGTCGGCTCGATTTCGAGATACCGCAGTGGGATGCGGAGGACCGAGAACCGATCCGAGGAGGAACTCAACCGCCAGCTCAACCTGGCCCGGCGGATCGAGGTGTCTTTCCTCGACCGCGCCGAAGCCGATCAGGATCCGAGCCTGATCAGAACGAAAGCGAGCCTCCTGCCTCCTCGTTGACCGAGGTTCGGGTGATCGACATCGTCGGGCTCGATCGCCAGGCAGACGGGGGAACCCACGTGGACTCCACGGGAGAGGTCGGACCCATTCGGATCACAAAGACGGAGTCGAAGGGAAGAGGGTTCCGGAGGCTCCGCTTCGTGCTCGAGGGGTAGTGAGTGCCGCGCGGGGAACCTTCACCGCACTACGCGGACGAGGCTCTCGCGTTCGTCTTGATCTCTAGGAGAAGCCCCTCGAAGAACCTGCGCAGTGCCGACTCTGCGAGCCGGTGCATCGCCACCCGATCGACCACTGCACCGATACGGCCGAGCGGCGGTTGATACGAGGCGAGCAGCGAGACCATCGTCCGGCGATCATCGATCGGTTCGATCTGAGATCGGCGGTGACGATTGGATAGATGTCCTGGTGATCGACGGGTTCCCACGAGAGTTGAATGCGACCCATGGGCAACGGACTCGGTACGTCCGCATACTCGGTGACGCGAAAACAGACATCTCTGATGAGGTGAAGTCCGGCAACATCGAGGTCGAGGTGGGTGTCTACCTCGTGCATCCGAGTCCACGCCGATTCTGCGGGGTGCATCAAGCGCAGGGAGCGACTGATCCGTGAGGAACCGGCGAACGACAGCGAAGGGGACGCCAACTGCCTTGTAGTGCTGGACGTGCTGTTCGTGCATCCTCCCTATCGAAGCACCGATCGCGCGTCAGCCCTAGGGGCATGGGACCCTTCAGTGTTGGGACCTTCGCCCCGGGATGTCATCGATACCGACTCTACCTCCCCTCACGGCGCTCGCTGTGGATGCGGTGTGACGGGACCGACTGTCTCCGCGGATGCCGAAACGAAGCCGGCAGGAATTGTCGGGAAGGCGACCTTTTCGCGGTTGGGATGCGATGGCGAGGGTTCCACGGTCTATGACAACGCTCACGCTCACCTCGCTGGGACCGGCTCTCGCGCTGGTCGCCGCGGTGTGCTCCGGGTCCGATGCACATGCAGATACCGCGCTGGCTGACGAGCCACTGATCACGACAGTTGCCGTCGACGAACGCGAGTTGGCACCCGACTCGGAGCTCGCGATGTTCGATGGATCGTCCGCTACGTTTGCCGACTACGGGGGGAGGCCCCTGGTTGTGAACTCCTGGGCGTCCTGGTGTCCGATCATCGAAGCAGCCGTCATTGTCACGCTCGCATCACGGCGGACCGGGCGACCGTTGTCCGAACCGGCGATGTCCGTCGATGAATGACGGCGCCCCCACTGGCCTGATTCCGGCCTACGGTCAGCGACGAGCTCTCGTCGGGATCGCCCTCTCCCAGTTGCTCGTGCTGACCCTGTGGTTCTCCGCCGCGGCCGTTGCTCCCCAACTTCGCGAGCAATGGGGTCTCTCCGTCGGCCAATCATAGTGGCTTAGCCTGGCGGTCCAGATCGGGTTCGTCGTCGGTGCGCGTTTGCCATTGCGCTCTCCGGACTGGCCGACTCGGTGGGAGCGCGGAAGCTCTTTACGTTCGCCGAAGCGTTCGGATAGCAGTGGGCGTTTCCCTGGCTGGCATTGGGGCCGATCGTCGGAATCCTCGCGATGATCAGGCTTCGCAAATACCCCGAGTCGCGAATGCTCGCCGGAGGGATCGGCTAGGTGCCGGCTCTTGAGCCGTCCGACGGTGCACTCATGGCTGCAGACCGCGTGACATTGTCCGATTGCCGACAGAGGGGAAGACTATGCCCTACGCAGGTGTTCGATAGAGCAACAGGGAAAGGAATCCTCCGTGACTCGAACCACCATGCTGGCGTTGCTCGCCGCGATCGCACTCTTCGCTGCCGCGTGCGGAGCAGCAACCGATGACTCCATGGCCGAGGAAGCGGCCGGAACAACAGCCTCGTCAACTACCGCGTCGACCTCAACCACGGAGACCGACGATGCGGCGAGTGCCGCACTCCCGACCGGTCCGTCTGCTCTGACCGATTCCGGTTCGTCGGAGTTCCCTGAGCCCCTTGTGCCGCTCGCTGAGATCATCTCCGGTGGGCCACCTCCCGACGGTATCCCGCCGATCGATGAACCGGTGTTCCTGGACATTGCCGACCACTTGGAGATTCTCGATCCTGCCGAACCCGTCGTTGCGCTTGAGATCAACGGCGACGCTCGCGCCTATCCGATCCGCGCGATGATCTGGCATGAGATCGTGAACGACACGGTCGGCGGTGTGCCCGTATCGGTCACCTACTGCCCGCTCTGCAACTCCGCCGTCACCTATCGTCGGGAGATCAATGGAGTCGAGACGACGTTCGGAACTTCAGGCAGGCTGTTCGCTTCGGCTCTTGTTATGTACGATCGCGCTACCGAGTCACTGTGGACGCATTTCGACGGGCAGGCCGTCGTAGGAGTCCTCACGGGTACCCAACTTGAAGCGATCGGATCTCCCCTTATGGCGTGGGGGGACTTCCGGTCCGTCTACCCGACGGGGAAGATTCTCAACTGGAACGAGACAGGGTTCAGCCGCGACTACGGCAGGAACCCGTACGAGGGCTACGACGACGACACCACCCAGCCATTCCTCTTCAGGGGAGCGCTCGACGACCGCGGACTGGCAAAGCAGAGGGTCGTGGGCATTGCAGTGGAGAACGAAGCGGTGGCCTACGACCTGAACTTGCTCAGCGACGGAGCGGCAACCGCGACCAACATCGCCGTCGCCGATCAGGATCTGGCGATCTTCTGGAAGGCCGGCCAAGCGTCCGCCCTCGACACGGGCGTGCTGGATGAAGGCCGGGACGTGGGTTCGGTCGGTGTGTTCTCGCGAGTCGTTGACGGGCGTTCCTTGACCTTCATCGCCGAGGGGGAGCAGTTCGTGGACGAAGAGACAGGAAGTGTCTGGCTCATAAGCGGCGAGGCGATCTCCGGGCCGCTCGACGGCTCCCGCCTGGAGCGGGTCGAGCATCTCGACACGTTCTGGTTTTCATGGTCGACGTATCAACCGGACACCGTCCTGATAGAGGAGTGAATCACACCGCGGTGTTTCGGCCGGTCGGCATCATTTGACAGCTGCGGTACGGTTGGCAGGTGTGATGGTGCTGAGGCCCGGGAGGTCGAAATGTGGGTGTGGAGTGACGAATTGGTCGAGCGAGGGTCGACTACCGGCAATGGCGGATTGGCCGGCCAACCGCTAGTTGCATACACGGTAGCTTCCGAGGCTGATCTCGAGGAACTGGCGCTCGAGATTCTCTCTCGATCGAAAGCGGAGAGGGCGGATTCGCCATCGCCGGATCGCAAGACCGCGGAGCGGTAACATCGCTGCTGGTATGGGAAGCAACGTCGTCGAGGCCACGGAGATCACCAAACGCTACGGCGAGACGCTCGCGCTCGATGGCGTCAGCTTGTCCGTGCGCCGTGGGTCGGTGTACGGACTCGTCGGTCCCAACGGTGCAGGCAAGACGACACTCCTGGGAGTGCTTGCAGGGCTCCGAACACCGACCGAAGGTTCGTTCACTGTCGACGCTTCTCGCGTGGCGGTGCTCCCCGACACCCCGAAGTTCGATCCATGGATGAAGGCCCGCGAGGTGGTCGACCTGTCGCTCAGTCTTGTTCTGCCAGGGAGCGACCCGAGCGCCGTCGATGCCATCCTTGACCGTACCGGTCTTTTGAAGGTCGCCCATCGGCGCGTCGGCGGGTTCTCACGAGGGATGCTCCAGCGCCTGGGGTTGGCCGCTGCAGTCGTCGGGAATCCGGAGCTGCTCCTCCTCGACGAACCGGCGGCCGCTCTGGATCCCGCCGGGCGCAGAGAAGTGCTCAACATGGTGAACGATCTCCGGGGTGAGTCGACGGTGGTCTTCTCGAGCCACATCCTTGATGACGTCGAGGAAGTGTGCGACGAGATCGGGATTCTCAACGGGGGTCGCATCGTGTACGAGGGAACGCTCGAGGAACTCGTGCGCGGCAGTTCGCGTCTTCCCTCGTATCGGGTTCGGGTACGGGGGAACGGGGATCGAGTCGTCGATGCTCTCAGGGTGTGTGATTGGGTGACCGACGTCTCGGGTGGGGGAGACACCGTGATCGTGTCGGCGGGCAGTGCGGCCGTCATCGAACGGGAATTGGTTCGTTGCCTCGCCCGCATCGATATTGGCGTTGTTTCGGTTGCCCCTCTGGAACGGAGTCTGGAAGATGTCTTCCTCGAGGTGACCCGATGAGTTTGTGGCGTCTCGAGATCCTCCGCCTCTTCCGAACCCATCGGCTGTGGATCCTGCTCGCCGTATTCACATCGTTCGGAGTGCTGGGTCCTCTCACGGCTCGATTCCTCCCGGAGATCGTCGCGGCGTTCGGGGGTGGGATCGAGATTTCGGTTCCCCCGCCGAGTCCCGAGTTGGCGATGGCGGGGTATCTGGGGAACGCGCTTCAAATAGGGATCCTCGCCGTCGCGTTCGTCGCCGCGGCAGCGCTTGCTTTCGACGCCAAGCCGGAAATGGCCGTGTACCTGCGCACCAGAGCGACCATTCAGCGGATTCTGACCCCGCGATACACGGTCAACATGGTCGCGGCCATCGCGTCGTTCGTCATCGGGACGGCGGTCGCGTACGTCGGTACGGCGGTCCTCATCGACGCACCAAGACTCGGCGGAACACTTGTCGCCTCGATGCTCCTTGCCGTGTACCTCGCATTCGTGGTTGCGCTGACGGGTTTGGCTGCGTCGTTCGTCCGCAGCGTCACGGGCGCCGCTCTGATATCGGTCGGGGCGCTGATCGTGTTCGGGATCATCGGCCTGATCCCGCAGGTGGATCAGTGGCTCCCGTCAAACCTCGTCGGGAGCTTCGATGCCCTGATCGCCGGCGGGGAGTTCGCCTACTGGCGATCGCTTCTCTCCACGATCATCCTGTCGATGGGTTCGATCGCAGCGAGTTTCGTTCTGATGGGACGTCGGGAGACGTGATCCCCGGCTGAAGGCGGCGCATCGCGTAGGATTGCATCACTGTGGCAGAACCACTTCGACACTGCGCCTGGTGTGGGGGAGGGTTCAAGGCTGTCCCGGGTCCGGGACGTCCGCAGCGCTACTGCCGGAAGTCGCACCGCCAGCGAGCGTACGAAGCACGGCGCGAGGCCAGGCGGAGAGAACTCGGACCGGACGACGTTCTCATCACTCGACGAACCTGGGAGCATCTGCGCGACGCACTGTATCGACTCGAAGCGGCCGCGGAGGACGTCGCGATCGATATCGGCACAGGGCGGGCAACGAAGACCGACTATATCGAGGCGCTCGGACATCTATCGGCAGCGGTTCGCGACCTCCAGGACGTTGTCGTGGAGCCGACCGCAATCGGGGACTGACGTCAAGCGGTCTCGATGCCCGCGATCGATTCGAGGCCGAGTTCGGTGATCGCCTGTTGACGGAGCTTGAACTTCTGAACCTTGCCCGTCACCGTCATCGGGTACTCGTCGGTGAACCGCACGTATTTCGGTACCTTGAAGTGGGCGATCGTTCCCTTGCAGAATTCGATGAGATCGGCTTCGGACAGAGCCGATCCGTCCCGCTTCTGCACCCATGCCATGATCTGCTCGCCGAAGCGCTCGTCGGGGACTCCGATCACCTGGGCATCGACAACGTCGGGGTGGGTGAACAGATACTCCTCGATCTCCCGCGGATAGACGTTCTCGCCGCCGCGGATGATCATGTCCTTCAGGCGGCCGACGATCTTCACATACCCGTCTTCGTCCATCACTGCCAGATCTCCCGATCGCAGCCAGCCGTCCCCATCGATCGACTCTGCCGTCCGCTCCGGGTCGTTCCAATAACCTTGCATGACCGAGTAGCCGCGCGTGCAGAATTCACCGGACGTGCCGGCAGGAACGACGTCTCCGGTATCAGGGTCGACAATGCGGATCTCGACATGGGGGTGGGCGACGCCGACCGTAGAGACCCGTCGTTCGATGGGGTCATCGCGCAACGTCTGAGTGGCCACGGGCGACACTTCGGTCATGCCGTATGCGATCGTGACTTCAGCCATGTTCAGATCGGTGATCACCCGCTTCATGACTTCGATCGGGCACGGTGCGCCGGCCATCACGCCCGTGCGAAGCGTCGACACGTCCCGTTTCTCGAGGTCGTCGTGTTCGAGGACGGCAATGAACATCGTCGGAACGCCGTACAGGCTGGTGCACTGCTCCATCTCCACGGCCTCGAGGACAGCGCCGCCGTCGAAGCCGGGTGATGGCACGACCATCGCAGCCCCGTGTGTCGTGCAGGCAAGATTCCCTATCACCATTCCGAAGCAGTGGTAGAACGGGACGGGAATGCAGACCCGGTCGTGCTCGGTGTAGCCGAGGCGCTCTCCGCAGAAGTACCCATTGTTCAGGATATTGCGATGGGTCAGCGTCGCACCCTTCGGAAATCCGGTGGTGCCCGACGTGTACTGGATGTTGATCGGCTGGTCGGCATCGAGCAGCGATTCGCGCTGCCACAGCTCCTCGTCCGGAACGTCGTCCCCGGCATCGAAGAGTTCGTTCCACTCGGGGGAGTCGAGAAAGATCGCCCGTTCGAGCCCCGACGTAGAGTCGGAGACCGCTTCGATCATGGCGCGGTAGTCCGACGTCAGATACGACGGGGCCGAGATGAGGAAGCGACACCCGGACTGGTTGATCACATACTCGAGCTCGGACGTCCGGTAGGCCGGGTTCACGTTGACAAGGATCGCTCCGATCTTCGCCGTGGCGTATTGAACAGCGACCCACTCTGCACAGTTCGGGCTCCAGATGCCGACGCGATCGCCGAGTTCGACACCGAGTCGCAAGAACGCCTTGGCCAGCCGATCGGTTGCCTCGTCGAATTCCCGATACGTGCAGCGAATTCCCTGATGGCGAACGATCAACGTGTCGCGGTCCGGGAATCGAGCCGTAGTGTGCTCGAGGTTCTCGCCGATCGTCTCGGTGAGGAGCGGAACATCCGATGGGCCCTGCGCATACGAAAGCTGCATCTACCGTCCTTTCCAATAGCCGTACCGTAGGCAAGGGATCATCCCGCGACCAGGGACCAGGGTCACATCGCGCGTGTGTTCCGCGTGTCGGCATTCACGATGTTCGGGCATCTGGTTGAATGGCCGGATGCGCGATTGGGCGACAATGCCGAAGGCCGAACTGCACTTCCATCTGGAAGGTGCGATCCCGGTGCCGGTGTTGTGGGAGCTGATCCAGCACCATGGTGGAGATGCGATCATCAAGAGTCAGGAGCAGCTCGCCGAGTGGTTCAGCTACCGGGATTTCTCTCACTTCATGGAGACTTGGGAGTGGATGAACGGCTTTCTGCGCTGTCATGACGACTTCGAGTTCGCGGCAGAAGCCGTCGCCCGCCATCTCGTGGCACAGAACATCGTCTACGTCGAGGCGTTCTTCTCTCCGAGCGACTTCCGCCGGCATGGTCTGGAGCCGCAGGGGATCGCCAAGGCGATCCGAGCAGGACTCGATCGCGTGGCCGGCGTCGAAGTTGCGCTGATTGTTGACCTCGTTCGTGATCGCGGTCCGAATGGAACTGCCAGGACTCTCGCCGCGATCAAGGAGGTGGCGTCAGAGACCGGCGTGATCGGCATCGGAATCGGCGGATTCGAACGTGCGCATCCGCCGGAGCAATTTGCCCCCGTGTACGACGATGCACGGGAGGCCGGCTTTCGCCTCACCGCCCACGCGGGGGAAGAGGCAGGCGCTGAGAGCGTGTGGGGGGCCATCAGAGACCTCGGTGCTGAACGGATCGGACATGGCGTGCGATCGGTGGAGGACCCCGAACTCATCGAGTACCTGGTCGAGCATCAGATCCCGCTCGAGGTCTGTCCCACGTCCAATCTTCGGACCGGCGTGATCGCGCACTGGGATCAGCACCCGGTAGGCGAATTGATCGACGCAGGAGTCATGGTGACGATCAACACGGATGATCCCGCGATGTTCGATGCGACGTTGGCGGGAGAGTTCGAGAACCTCGTTCAACACTTCGGTCTTGCCGACGCTTCGTTGAAGCGCCTGTCGCTCGCTGTGATCGAGGCATCGTGGGCGGATGACACGACCCGCGCTCGGCTGACGCGGGATATCGAGGACTGGTGGGCGGTCGGTACCATGGTCGAATGACCAACATCACCCTCACCACCGACTTCGGCACGCGGCAGGGAAGCGACGCCGTCCTGCACGGCGCGATCTACGGAATCGCCCCCGATGCAGTGGTCACCGATCTCTCCCACCACATCACCCCGCAGGACATTCGCGAAGCGAATTTCGTCGTCAGCAACAGCGCATTCTTCTTCCCGGTCGGGACCGTGCATGTCATCGTGGTCGATCCCGGCGTCGGTACCGACCGGAGGCCGATCGCGGCGCGGATAGGGGACCACTACTTCGTCGCCCCGGACAATGGCGTGCTCACCGCCTGCCTCGATCGCGCGAGACGCGATGGGTGGTCGACCGAGTTCGTCGATCTAGACAGACCCGAATACTGGCTCGAGAACGTCACCATGACCTTCCACGGGCGGGACCTCTTCGCTCCGGTGGGTGCCCATCTCGCCGCAGGCGTGCCCCTCTCCGATCTCGGCACCCCGTTCGATGACCCGATCGAGATCCCTCTCTGGGGAGCCGAGCAGCACGATGACGGAAGCGTGACGGGCGAAGTCATCTACATCGACGATTTCGGCAACGCCATCTGCTCGATTCTCCCCGGGGAGATTGCACACCTCCCCGTGCCGGAAGGGGTCGAGGTCGACATCTGCGGAGCCCGAATCGAGGGAATGGTTTCGACGTTCGGTGATTCTGAGTACGACTCCGACACGCTGATCGCTCTGTGGGACTCAAGCGGCTATCTCCTGGTGTCGGAGAACAACGGAACAGGGGGCAAGGTCATCAAGCCGAAGCCTCGCGATCTCGTAACGGTGCGGACCCGCGCCTGAAGACGTCCGGCGTCGATGATCCGCTGAAGGACCTGCTGGGTGTGGGGCTCCTGCGGAAGCTTCCCTATGGCTGATACGCCGAGCATGGCGAAGCAGTCCAGACGGCAAGGAGTTGCACATGTCGGCGATGAACGCCGGCAGATATCGCCATGGTGGCACGACCGAGTGGGTTGGCTGCTGCTGATGGGGGAGGGGAGTTCAGGCCCCCGCTGTTTCGTCGGGCTGGAGCATGCCGAAGTACACGCCGTTCGGATCCGTTGCCATCACGAACCACCCGACGCCGGGGATTGCCGAGCGTTCCATGGTCACCACGCCGCCCGCTCCGGCCACCTGTTCGCTGGAAGCGGCGACATCGTCGACCTCCATTGTGAGGATCACGGCTTGCCCGTGGTCCTGTGTCGGCGCGATTGCCCCGTCGATCCCCGGGCCCTCTCCGGTGCGCTGGAGCCAGTACGGCATGTCTCCCCACCGTTCTGTCTTCCAGTCGAAGACTGTTGAGTAGAAGGCGACGGAGGTCTCGGGGGTGTTGCCGTGGATCTCGAAGTGGATTGGTCTGGGCATTGGCATCTCCGTCGGTGGATTCCTCACCGAACCTACGCTCTTGCGGGTATGTCGGCAAGCGTCGTATAACGTCACAGTGACGAAACCGAGCCGGAGAGCAACCGTGATCGGGGGAGATGAGCCGATCGTGCGCTGGACCCGGTGTGTTGGACCTCGGCGAACCGGCAGCCCGTCGAGCTATTGTCGCGGCCTGCCCAGTCGGTCGCGTTCCTCATCCATGCGGTTGAGTTCGACCCTGCCCGGTACCACGATCTCCGGATCTCCACGGAAATCGAGGTTCGGGTTGCGATCCTCGTAGTCGACGGCGTTGAGCATCACCTTCATCGCGTTGAGGCGTGCCCTGGGTTTGCTGTTGGAGCGAATGATGGTCCACGGGGCCGCTTCTGACGACGTCCGTTCGAGCATGCGGTGTTTCATCTCGGTGAACTCATTCCAGTACTCCTGAGCCTGAACGTCGACCTCGCTCAGCTTCCACTGTCGCAGCGGATCGTTCGTCCGACGAGCGAAGCGATCTGCCTGCGTGTCTTTGTCCACGCTGAAGTAGAGCTTGACCAGAACGGTGCCCTGCCGAACCACGTCCTTCTCGAACCCGACCACGCCGCGAAGGAAGTCCCGGTATTGCATCTTGGTGCAGAACCCGAATACCGGCTCGACGATTGCGCGGTTGTACCAAGATCGATCGAACAGAACGATCTCGCCTCCGGTCGGGAAGCGTTCGACGTATCTCTGGAAGTACCACTGCGTGATCTGTTCCTCAGTTGGTCTGCCAAGGGCCACGACCCGATACCGCTTCTCGTTCATGAAACGGGTTATTCGGCGAATCGTTCCGCCCTTGCCGGATGCGTCCCGTCCTTCGAACAGGACGATCATCGGGATCCGTTCCTTTTCGAGATGGCGTTGCAGCTTGAGAAGTTCGATCTGGAAGGGCTTGAAGACATCGTCCTTCGCAGCAACGCCTTTGAGCTTGGCGTTCTCGTCTTCCAGAGCGCGCAGGCGGTCTACGAGCGCCTCAACGTCTTCCTGTGCGTCGGTGCCTTCAAGTGCTTCAGTCGACGAACCGTCTTCGGCCACGGTATCTCCTGCCGGTGAGTCCCGCGATGCTACCCCATGTGAACCCCGGCGCGTCGGGAACGCCCATAATGCATGTTATGTCAAGTTATGCGTGCAACGCCGATGGGGTGAGGATTCCCGTTCCCCTGCCCCATCTCTGTCGCTGTTCGGCCGCTGTCTGGGACGGTGGGCGGTACCGGCTTCCTGTCGATCAGCACCTACGACGCCCCGCCGCTCAGAGGTCATCATCTTCGTGGCATCTCTTCCGCGGCATCTCCGTCAGTATTCGTTCCCGGAATGCTTCAGCAAGCGTCGTGCCCGCGACTGCCGTCTCGAGAATCTCCGTGGTTTCCCCGTGCATCGGTCCCCTACCCGCCCTCCCTGGTCTACGCCCAATACTGCCACAGTGACAGAATGGGGCACGTGTCCACGGGGGGTACGCTGCATTGGTGCGACTCAAGCACAGTCACGTGCTGGGGGGATTCCTGGGCCTTGGGGCCGTTGCCGCGGCCACTGTGCTTGCGAGGCGGCCGATGCTCGACTGGGGGTCGTCACCAGAAGAGGCGGGACGTTGTCTCCCTGGCGATGATCTCCTGCCCCATGCCGATCTCGTGGCCACCCGTGCCATCACGATCTCCGCACCACCACGAGCGGTGTGGCCGTGGCTTGTTCAGATCGGGACCGGTCGGGCTGGTGGGTACTCCTATGACGTGCTCGACCGGCTCGCCGGGCTCGACATGCACAGCTCTCATCGGATCGTTCCCGAGTTTCAGGATCTCAGCGTGGGCGACGTCATTCCGGTCGCCAACGACGGCACCGGGCTGCGGGTCAGGATTGTCGAACCAGACCGGGTGCTGGGCACGCTCAGCGACGACGGTACCTGGGCATGGACCTGGATTCTCGAACCACTCGGCGACGGAACTCGTCTGCTCAGCCGCACCCGTATGGACACCCGGCAATCACCCCCGCTCGCACGTCTCGGGGTCAACGTCCTCCTGATCCCGGCATCCTGGATCATGGAACGCAAGATGCTGCTCGGACTTCGCGAGAGGGCCGAAGGTTCGCAGTAGGGAGGCCATTCCGGCGTCGAGTGTGAGACGGGCATGGAGTCGCATGCTCCGGTGGTGCCACGGCGGAATCGGTGCAGACCGCGATCGGCTGGTGCTCCTGCGACAACGACCCCCTGAAGTTGCAGCCGAGATGGGCAGTCAGGGCGACAGTACTTGGACGACCGCGGCTGCCCATTCACCCATCATCGCGTCGAAAGCTGAATCGTCGTAGGCGTGCAATGCCGTCGGGTCGCCACCGGGAAGAAGGCTCACGTCATACCTCACGATCACGACACACCCACCTCCGACGTGATCTGCACAATGAACGTTCACGGTGCCCGCGTGATACCCGGGGGTTACCCGGGAGTATTCAGACGAGTACTCGTCTCGGTCGATTCGTTGGACGATCCAGATCGTCTCAACCCCGCCGGCTTCGGTGGTGAAGACGGTGCCTGCCGACTCCGAGGCTTCTCCGGATGGGTACGCCGGATTCCACCCCGGAACCCAATCTCGCTCACCCTCGGGGGTGAAGAACCCAATCGCCTGGGCAGCAGAAACGGGCAACTCGAACGTGCCCGACGGTGTTCGTCTCATGCCGATCACGTCGCTTTCATGCCGCAACCCGGATGACCGAAGACGATAGCGACCACCAAGACCGTGGCTGCCCGGACGTCCCTCCCGGCGACTCCCAACGTGAAGGCGGTTGGTGTATCGTCGCAGGGCTTCCACGAAGGAGATCACGTGTCTGAAGTGCTGCTGTTTCACCACGTCCAAGGTCTGACTGAAGGGGTCATGGCGTTTGCTGACGAACTGCGTCGTGGGGGGCATACGGTCCACGCCCCAGACCTCTTCGATGGCGAACGATTCCCAACCGTTCGAGAGGGCATGGCTTGGGTTGGCGAGATCGGATTCGGCAACCTCATTGAGCGCGGCGTGCGAACCGCGGACGACCTACCCGACCGGCTGGTCTATGCAGGCTTCTCCTTTGGGGTACTTCCCGCACAGAGTCTGGCGCAGACCAGGCCGGGGGCGCTCGGGGCATTGCTGTTCGAGTCATGTGTCCCGGTATCGGAGTTCGGAGACACCTGGCCTGTCGGCGTCCCCGTCCAGGTTCACGGCATGGATGCCGACCCGTTCTTTGCAGGGGAAGGTGACATCGATGCTGCCCGGTCACTTGTCGAGGAGGCCGGGGTGTCGGCACGTGCGGAGTTGTTCGTCTATCCAGGCGATTCGCACCTCTTCGCGGACAGCTCGTTGCCCTCCTACGATTCCGAAGCGTCTGCGTTGCTCATGGTTCGGGTCCTCGACTTCCTTGATGGCCTCCCGCACGTTTCGACACAACAACACTGCTGACGTCGTCGCAGTGACTTCTCGAGGCGAAAGGCGATGCATGCCTACCCTCACGGAGGCGGCCAAAGCGCTCCTTCCCTGGCCGGGTGCAGGCAGATTGGACGCACGAGAGCATGGCGACGGGTCTTCCCTTCAGGAATCGTCACACCCTGCCGACAGATGAACGTATGGAGTCGTATCAGATCCCTGCGCTCATCGTCATGCAGATCGTTCTCCTGCCGACGACCTACGTTGCCTGGTCGTTCCTCAGGAGCACTTGGCCGGTCTTCGCTCCCGACCGTGCGTATGTCCGATCCCGGCAAGACCATGGCCACGGGGCGCTCACCTCGAGTCGCTACCTGTTCGTCCTCATCTGGGTCACGCTCAACTTCGTCCTGCTCAGCCTGATCGGCTCTGTCTGAACTGACGACGGTCTCGTGAGGTGGCCGCGATCGTATTGAGAGGCCCCTCAAAGGGGAGAGGTGGTGAGTGAGTGGAGTGGAAGAACACAACTTCACTCACTCCCCCGCTCCTGTCAGGCTGACGTGCGAGCCACCGCCGATCTACCTGCCGATACCGCGTCGTCGGCTGCGGTTCGAGCAAACCCGTCCCCCTCTTCACCGGCAGCGCGGTAGCCTCCTGGTGCCATGAACGAGTTTGTTCTCACGCTCACCTGCGCCGACACCCGCGGAATCGTCGCGAGCTTCGCCACAGGCCTGCTCGAGTTGGACGCCAACATCATTGCAAACAAGCAGTTCACCGACCATGCCACGAATACCTTTGTGATGCGGACGGTGTTCGAGGACGACCTCGGGGACCCGGCGGAGGTCGTCGCTCACCTCGAGTCAAGGGTTCGCGAGTTCGACGCCTCGCTCCGGGTACGGCGAACCGACGACCTTCCACGCGTGATGATCCTGGTCTCGAAGTACGACCACTGCCTTCTCGACCTGCTGAACCGCCACCATTCGGGCGAGTTGGGCGCGGACATCCCGTTGGTTGTCTCCAATCATGACGACCTGCGATCCATCGTCGAACGAGAGGGCATCGAGTTCCGGCATATTCCCCTCTCCCCCGAGACGAAGGTCGCAACCGACAACGCATTGCTCGGACTCGTTGACGAGCACGGGATCGACCTCGTTGTTCTGGCGAGGTACATGCAGGTTCTCAGTCCGGACGTCTGCGACCGCCTCGTCGGGCGAATCATCAACATCCATCACTCGTTCCTACCGGGGTTCAAAGGTGCACGTCCCTACAACCAAGCCTGGAATCGAGGCGTGAAACTGATTGGGGCCACGGCCCACTACGTCACTGCGGGCCTCGATGAGGGGCCGATTATCACGCAGGACGTTGCCTCGGTGAACCACAGCGATACGCCGGCGTCAATGGTGATCACGGGTCGCGACATCGAGCGGTTGGTGCTGTCCAGGGCCGTCCGTGCTCACGTCGAAGAGCGCGTCTTCCTCATCGGCCACCGAACGGTCGTGTTCTCGTAGGCACGACGCGGTTCCCAGGCTGAGTTCGCTCTGGACGCGCTTCGGGAGCCCGGCCACGACGAGGTCGTAGGAGTCGTCGACGAGACCTCCCACGAGTCCGGCCGGCGTCTCGGGTGCGACGTCCACGGTGATCCAGTGGCGCTTGTTCATGTAGTAGCCCTCGCGGATGAACACGTGCTGGGCGCGGAGCCGCTCCCCTTCCTCGGGGTCGGCCTTCAGTGTTACGTAGTCGGGAGGGCCATCCATTGCCACGAGAGCGAACATCTTCCCGCGAACTTTGAAGACCGCGGCCTCGGGACCGAAGGGATGCTCGAGGACAGCGCCCGGTTTCGCCTCACACCAGCCGCAAATAGCCCGCGCATCGACTGAGCTCATTGGATCTCCCTTCGCAATCGGGTCCACATCGACCCTGCCACGATCGAGTGTCCTCTCCGGATCTGGGTTGTCTCAATAGCCGTTGGCGACGGCAATTGACTGGTCGTGTCAAGCAGTGACGAGAACGCCGCGAGCACGGTGGACGCTTCCTGGACAAGTGCTGCCTCGCTACCAGTAGCGGTATCTCGTCGGTGTGATCCGGATCGGAACCGAGTAGCGCCCGGCGAACCATTCAGGAGTCCAACCGTACTCGTCCATGACGGGTTCGTACTTGGCGAGGTAGGCGCTGTTTTCGGCGGCAGTCGGTGCGGTCTCGTCCAATCGTGCGGTGCCCTCGACCACCACGATGTCTCCCCCCATGCCATTCCCATCGAGGTTCAGCGACACTCGCGTCTTGCTCGTCAGATTCCGAACCCTGGCTGACTCGAGGCTGTAGAGCAGGAATTCGTCACCATCCCAGAGAAACCAGATCGGGGACGTCTGCGGTGTCCCATCGGCTGCGACGGTTGTCAGCCAACCGATCCGTTCCCGCGCGAGACGCTCGACAGCGCGAGGGCCGGCTTCGTCATCAAGATCGATGCGAGCAGTTCCGGTGTGGCTCATCCGTATCTCCGTTCATCCCGAGAATCTGGCCGGTCTCTCAGGCAGCGTACTGGCGATAGTCCAGAGACGACGGGCGACTCTGCGCTGTGTCTGATAGTGATGTGGTCGCGGCGGCAGAGTGGCCCGCGTCTAGAGTCCGCTCATGTCACGTTTCGTCGCGCTTCTTCGCGCCATCAACACGCCACCGAGACATGTGAAGATGGATCGTCTGCGGTCGATCGTCGAGGAAGCGGGATTCGAGAATGTTGCCACGTTCATCGCATCGGGCAATGTGATCTTCGACGCTCCCGAGTCAGACGACATCATCGAGCGGCTGGAGCGTGCGCTCTCCGACGGCCTTGGATTCGAAGTACCGGTCTTCCTGCGCACGGCAGCTGAAATCGTCGCCGTTGCGAGCCTCAGGCCCTTCGGCGATGTCGAGGACAACCTCGAGATCTCGTTCCTCCAGGCAGCCCCCAATCCGGAGGATGCGGAGCGGCTCATGGCTGCAACCAATGGCAGTGACCGTCTCGTCGTGACCGGCCGTGAGGTGTACTGGTCGCACGTCGGGCCCCGCAGCACGTCGGATCACAGCGAGGCCAGGGTCGTCCGGATGCTCGGTGTGCAGACCACGCAACGCTCGGCGGGAACCGTCCGCCGGATTGCCGACCGATATTGTCGCTGAACGGGGTGGGCCGCGCCTGAAGCTCCTAGGTCGTTCGCGGATCAGACGGTGGGAGATACTCCCGGCCCTTCTGAACGCCGACGACCATCGCGCCGGCGGTCATATGACCGACGCCTGAGACGATCGCGAGGGCCACGAGACTGCCGAGATCCACGAATGCGCCGCCGAGTACCGGCCCGAAGGATCTGCCGACGGCCATCAGGCCCTGGGCGTCACCGGCCCGCTCACTCGGGGCGAGCGATCGATCTGACAGCATTTGCAGGACCCAGGGGATGGCCATCCAGAAGGCGAAACCCCACCACGCCATACCAATGAAGAAGAACACCGGAGGACCGACAACACTCAGCACGGCGGCCGGTGCAATCGAAGCGATCATCCAACCGGGCCATTGATGTCGCGACGACAGGCGAGCGCCCAGCAAACCACCAGCAGCGTTCAGGCTGAACGCCAGCGAGGCTGTCGGACCCGACAGGCCGTGGATGTCCCGGGCGACCAGCGTCAGGTTGATGAAGAGGGCTGAGCCGAAGAAGGTGGTGGCGGCGAGCGCAAGCAGCAATATGCGGTTCGATCGGGAGCGACTCACCAATCCACGGGTACGTCGTATCCCCGTCACTTCGGCCGTGAGGAGCACGGCCGGGACCGTCGCGAGCGCGAGGAAGAGGTACACGGCGCGATCGCCGTGGCTGGCGATGAGGGCAAGGAGGGGGGCACCGATGAGCACGGTCACCGGACCCGTCGACGCCACCGCGGCCATGGACGTGTGCTCCTGCATCGCTCTGGTCCAGGCAAGCCACGTCATCGCACCGGCAGCGAAACCCGCCACCAGGCGGACGGCGACGAGCACGCCGAAGACGCTGGGCAGGACGCTGGCGAGGTTCAGAAGAACAAGAACGGCGGCGGCGACCTTGAGGATCCGACCATTCGGAGCGAGGATGCGGGGCAGCACGAAGTTGGTTGCGGCGAACGCTCCGACCTGGGCGACCGACACCAAACCAACGGTGCCTTCAGAGACTCCGTAGCGCTCAGCGATCACGGGAATGAGGAAGGGAGTCGCTGCATACATGAGCGCGACGGCGGAGGCAGCGGCGACGAGAGCGATCGGAGCATTCCGCCCCGCGGCATAGGCAATACGAGTTGGACCTTGCACCTGCGGATTGTGGCAGGGAACTCGTCGAACGACGACACACCACTCCCCTCCCCCACGGTCGGCACCGGGTTCAGATGCGACACCGTGGTGTTCCGAGCCTCCCGTCGGCCGATACGATGGGATCAAGCAGCGATACGGAGAGGCGGTACCCGGGGTGAGCGTGGAGATACACGAGGGAATCGTGGTTCAGGTCTCACAGCGCTTCGACCATCCCCCGGAGATGCTCTTTGCAGCGTTCACCGAGCCCCGTCTCGCTTCACGGTGGATGTGGGCGGGGCTTGGATCGCAGCCGCATGCCGAGATCGATCTGAGAGTCGGCGGTCGTTACCGGATCGCGATCACCGCCGACCCGGACGACGATTCGTGGCCGGGCAGCGAGCGGGCGATGCGCGGCGTGTATCTGCAGATCGAGCCGAATCGCCGCCTTATCTACACGCTGCACTGGGACGCGGACGTCGGATACAACCGCCCGTGTCTCGAGTCGATCGATGAGGCAGTCATCGTCGACATCGGGGCGCTCGATGCCGGAAGCCTTCTCACCTTCACACAGGTCGGCCTCCCCGGTGATGCGACGTCTGCGGAAGCACACGCAGAGGGGATCCAGGCCAGTCTCGTCATGCTCACCGCGCTGCTGGACGAGCACGCGTGAGGGCCGCGCTCTACTCACGTTTCCAGGGCCCGGTGACCATCGCCAATCTGCCGGATCCCGCACCGGCACCAGACGGCGTGGTGGTGAACGTCGAAGCGACCGGACTGTGTAGGAGCGACTGGCACGGCTGGATGGGCCACGATCCAGACATCGCCCTGCCGCATGTTCCGGGACATGAACTGGCGGGTACGATCGTCGCCACCGGAGCGGACGTCGCTCGCTGGCGAGTTGGGGATCGCATCACCGTTCCGTTCGTCGCGGGATGCGGCGAGTGTGAACCGTGCCGTGGAGGGAACGAACAAGTCTGCGAACGACAGTTCCAACCGGGATTCACCGCGTGGGGTTCTTTCGCCGAGTTGGTCGCTCTCCGACATGCGGATGGGAATCTCGTCGCGATACCCGACGAGATTGATGCCGTCACCGCTGCGACGCTGGGCTGTCGGTTCGCAACCGCGTTTCGGGCGATCGTCGATCAAGGCCGGGTCCGCCCCGATGAATGGGTCGCAGTACACGGCTGTGGTGGCGTCGGACTCGCAGCGATCATGATTGCCACGGCGTGCGGCGCCCGAGTGGTGGGGATCGATCCAGATGACAAAGCGAGAGATCTTGCCGGGTCCCTCGGTGCCACGACCCTGGGCGGTGATTCGGATCCAGATACGATACTGACGGCGCTGAGAGACACGACGGGTGGCGGGCCCCATCTCTCCCTCGATGCGATCGGCGATGCTGCCGTCGTCGAGGCCTCGATCATTTCGCTGCGGCCACGAGGACGGCACGTTCAGGTCGGCCTGCTTCCCGAGAATCAGACCACGATCCCCATGGGGACCGTCATCGCCAGGGAAATCGAGATCCTCGGCAGCCACGGTATGCAGGCGCATCGCTACCCCGAGATGATGGGGATGATCCTCGATGGCCGCCTGGAGCCGGGCCGTCTTGTGACCCGCACCATCCCCCTCTCGGAAGTCGTCGAGGCGCTCCCCGAGATGGGAATGGTTCAGAGACCGGGCGTGACCGTGATCGATCGACTCGACGCGTGACTGGTAGGGTCGCCGGATGATCAACGAACCGTCCTTCACCGTATTGGAGAACCTTCTCGACGAGGTCGAGATCCCAGAGAATGGCACCCTCAGTCGCGTTGTGTTCAATGCGGGCGGACTCCGCGTCGTCCTTTTCGCATTCGATACCGGCCAGCAACTGACGGACCATTCGGCCACCGTGCCGGCGATCGTCCAGGTCATCAAGGGACGCCTTGAGATCACGCTCGGCGATCAAACGATCGAGATCGATCGCGGGTCCTGGATTCATATGGATGCGAACCTCACCCACGCCGTTGTCGCTCTCGAGCCGAGCGTCATGATGCTCACGCTCCAGCGGAGTACATGAAGCCGATCAACGGGCGGCTCGAGAGACCTCGTACTGCTTGACGAACTCGTCGACGGGCATCGAACGAATCGACTCGGCGATGACATCTGTTGCGAGATCGCCGGCGGTCTTGAAGCGGAGACACGAGCGTCCCATGTCCAGCTTCTTCCCCGTCTTGAGGTACGTGGCCTTGAACGCCTCTTCGCCGCCCTGGATGAACGCCACGTTCGTCAGGTAGAGGGCCAGGTGACGCTTCTGGGCGGCAAGGGCGGCAAACATCAGCGGCTTGCGGTTGTACGTGTCGGGGTAGGTCTCGAGCGGCACCTCGTAGGTGATCATCCCCCACCGCATCACCTCGACGTACCCGGGAGGCAAGTTCTCGAGGATGAGGTCCCGAACGGTCTCGACGTCGCCACGTCGATCATCCGGGAGTTCCGCGAGATATTGCGTCACTGTCGTCGCGTCGCTGCTGACCATGATCGGGACCCTACCGGCACCTTCGGCGCTTCGGACCCGATTAGTGCGGCGACGCGAAGACCTTCCCGACCCACATTGCCCGGGCCGTTCGCACCGCAACAGTGATCCATGCGCCGAAGAGGGCAACAACCGCTACCACGTAGAACCAGTGGATACTCTCGAACCCGCTCACCTTCCACGCGACGCCGGTGGCGACGGCAAGGGAGCCAAGCGGGAAGGTATATGCCCACCAAGACAGGGCGTACGGCAGATCGAGGTCGCGCACGTACGAAATGACGATCACAACGGCCATGACGAATGCCCACGCTGCGAAGCCCCAGGCAGCGAGGATGCCAAGGACCGAGAACGCTTTGACCGCGTGGGGGTCGATGTCGATCGGAGTCCCAGCCTCGAAGAGGCGCATCATCTTGAACAATGCCACGGCGATGATCGCGGATCGGCGCGATCGCGATGAACGACGTGGCTGCGAACTTGCTGACGGGGAGCGACTCGAGCACATATCGCTGATAGACGAGTGAGCCGACGAAGATGAACAGGATCAACCCGATCCCGAAGCTGGCGATAGAAAGGCCGAACGTCAGTTCGAAACGGTTGGGGTACAGCATCGCCAGTTCGAATCCGGCGACGGGGATGAGGAGTTTCGCCACCGGAGGGATGAACCATCCGAAGTTGGCGTGGGACAACTCGATCGCGTCGCTGCGGTAGATCTTCGGAAGAACGATGAATGCCGCCAGATAGATCCCGATCGAACCGATCAGCCACATCCAGAACGCTATCTCCTGCGATGTGTCCGTCGAGAAGAACATGTCCGGATACTTCAGGAGGTCGAGGGCGATGACCACGACGGCGATCGGCATGGTCGGAAAGAAGCTCGCTGCGATCGGGTGGTGAAGATCGGTGCTGACGGCCGCTGGGAACATGAAGAAACGCAGCGTCCACGGGACCAAGATCGCAATGAACATCAGTACCGAGACAACGGTGAACGCCGCGGCCACCCCTCGAACCCACGAGCCGGTGAGAAACGAGATCGCGAGCGGTACGACCGCCGTTCCCATCACCGATGCGAACCACGCCGGGTTGAAGTGCTCGATTGTCTCCGTGAACGTCGGTCGTCCCGCCGTTGGGCCGCTCACGTCAGTTTGTTCCCACGGGGTTGCCCGCCTCCACGGGAGCCTCAAGGGTCCTCGCGCAAGTGGTGTACCCGGCGGATACGATCACGATTCGGGGCATCTGAACTCCTTTGTCGTGGCGAGATGCTGTGCCGTCGATGCCTAACGGAGGATACGCCTTCCGTTCCCGGCCACTACCGTCGGGATGCTCGATGTGCCGTCGCCCGGGGGTCAACGCCGGTCCACTGAACCGACACCCGCCCGGGAACGGCAGCCACCGGTGCGAACCCGACTTGATGTCGGGACAGGTCGTGGCAGAATCGCACGGTTCCATACTGGAGGATCCCTTGAAACGAACGATGATGCTGCTCGCCGCGCTGGCCCTGGTTGCCACCGCCTGTGCTCAGTCGGAGACTGCCGAGACACCGGCCGCCGACGTGCCGCTAGCAACGACCACGACGGCCGCGCCGACCACCACGACGGCCGCGCCGACCACCACGACGGCCGCTCCGGTGACCACCACGACGGCCGCTCCGGTGACCACCACAACGGCCGCAAACATCGGGATCGTTCCTGGTGATGATCCAGACGTTGATGCGGTGGTGCTTGCCTATCAGATCGTGTTCTCGAGCGAGACTCGATATGAGGAGAAGGTTCCCTATCTCGAAGAACCAGACGGCCTCGAAGAAACCGTCGCGATGTACCAGGAGACGGGTGAATCCATGGGTGGAGTGGCACTCGCTGCTTCAGCGGTGACCATCAACGGCGACACGGCCGACGTGACCTACGACCTGCTCTTCGGCGGCACACCCACCTACCCCGACCTGAGCGGCGATGCCGTGCTCCGGGACGGGACGTGGAAGATCACGAGGGACATGTTCTCCGCGATGATGGCGTCCGCACGTGTTGGCTGTCCCACGTCGTGACCTATCGCTTCCGCTTCGGCGGATTGGGCATCGCGGCGGCACTACTCACCCTCGTGATCTCCGGCTGTTCGGAGTCCCCAGCCGAAACTCCCAACGCGGAGAAGGACATCTTCGTTGGGGCTGATGGAGTAGCGATCGATGCTCCCGATACGTCTCGTATCGTGACACTCAGTGGCGATCTCACAGAATTCGTGTTCGAACTCGGCCTTGGTGCTTCGGTCGTGGCAACCGACGTCACAACCGTCACTCCAGAGGAAGCCGTCATGCTCCCGAAGGTGGGCATCGGCCGATTCCTGTCGGCAGAGGGCGTGCTGAAGCACAATCCGACGTTGGTGATCGGGGATACCCAGACGGCGCCGGCCACAGCCATCGAACAGGTCCGAGCCGCGGGAGTACCGGTCGCCATCGTCGATGTGCCGACTACGTTCGACGGTCTCTACGAGAAGGTCACGTCGCTGGGCCTTCTCCTCGACACGTCCACGACCGCCCAGGCGTTGAACGATCGTCTCCAGAACGAGATCACGTCGGCTTCGGTCGCATCAGGAGACTCGTCCGCCACTCAACGGATTGCCTTTGTCTACACACGGGGCCCAGACGTGATGCTGCTGTTCGGCGAAGGTATGACGACGACCCCGGTGATCGAAGCCGCCGGCGGTCTCGATGCCGGCGTAGATGCCGGTGTCGAGGGGAATGTCCCCGTGACACCGGAGGCGCTCGCGGCGGCAGCGCCCGACGTTCTCATAGTCCCCGAGGAGGGGTACGCGGTGCTCGGAGGCATCGAGGGACTCCTTGCGATTCCCGGCGTGAACGCGACGCCCGCCGGGAGGAATCGTGCCGTGTTTGCCTATCCCGAAGGTGACATCTTGACCTTCGGGCCGCGAATTGCCGCTTCCATCGAACGGCTCGTCGCGGATCTCCGCTCGCTCCCAACCGTGCCGTGACCCCCGAACCTTCTCCGGCGCGGCTCGCCGTCTGGTTTGGGGTTGGAATCGTGCTTCTGGGCGTCACGATGCTCGGTGCTCTCACGCTCGGTGCGTTCTCAATCAGCGCAGGCGACGTCTTCGGCTGGATCGTTGGTTCGGGATCGGACACATCGGATTCCGCAACGTATCGAGTACTCACGTCGATCAGACTCCCAAGGGTCCTCGCCGCTGCCGCATTCGGAGCCGCTCTCGCGAGCGTTGGCGTGGTGCTCCAGGGGACGTATCGCACTCCCCTCGCCGATGCGCATATTCTGGGGTATTCGTCGGCGGCCGGTGTCGGTGCGGCGCTCGGATTCGCCGTGACCCCGGTTGCGGCCTTCCCGGTCGTGCCCGTTGTTCTTGCGGCCGCCGCCGGAGCCGGCTTCGGGATCGCGGCTGCGGCACTCCGGGCACGGGCAGGCAGCGAGCGGCTGGTTCTCGCCGGCGTGGCTTTCGGCTTCGCGATGCTCGCCTGGACCGGTCTCTTTGTCCTCATCGTCGACAGCCCACGGGTGCCCACCTTCGTGTTCTTCGTGTTCGGGTCGCTCAGCGGGACCACCTGGAAGACGCTCGTGGTGGCGACGCTGCGTTCTCGCGCCGTCCGTGTTCGCATTGTGGAGATACGGACCAGGACTCGACTTGTTGGTCCTCGGCGACCGTGAGGCGCGGTCGCTCGGTTTCGACACCCGGCGGATGATCCCCGCGGTTGTTGCCATCGTCGGGATTGTCGTGGGTGCATCGGTCGTGCTCGGCGGTGTCGTGGGGTTCATCGGCTTGCTGATTCCGTTCCTGCTCCGGCCGATCATCGGCCCGAGTCACCGCCTCCTGATCCCGGCAGCGGCGATCGGCGGGGCGATTGCAGTTGTGGTCGCCGACACGCTTGCGCGAACGGTCGCGGCTCCGTCCGAGATTCCGCTCGGGCTGGTCACCGCCGCCGTGGGCGGTCCGTTCCTTGGATGGCTGCTCCTGAAGAGAGCTCCAACATGAGAGTCTCCGCAGCCGACGTGCGCTACGTGACGAACGGCGTGAAGTTGATCTGCGACGTGAGCCTGGATCTCGCCCCGGGTGAGCTTGTCGCGATCGTTGGACCGAATGGCGCTGGGAAATCGACGCTCTTGAGACTTCTGGCCGGAGATCTCCGGCCGAGCCACGGAGCCATTGCATATGACACCGTCGACGTGTCGACGCTCCGAGTTCGTGAACTCGCGACCTCGCGCGCGTTCCTCGAACAACGTCAGGCGGAGGACATCATGTTCACCGTCGGTGAGGTCGTCGAGATGGGTCGCTACCCGTACCGAAACGATGACTCGATCGGTCCTGACGAGGATCGCCGAGCGGTGATTGGCGCTCTCGAAGCGCTCGACCTCGTTGCGATCAAACAGCGATCCGTCGCGAGTCTCTCAGGAGGTGAGCGGCAGCGTACGGCGATTGCGAGAACGCTCGCCCAGGAAGCGCCGCTGGTGCTTCTCGACGAGCCGACCACCGCACTTGACATCGGACATCAAGAAATGGCCTTTGGCATCATGCGCTCGCTTGGTACCCGCGGACGGACGGTGGTGGCCGCTCTCCACGATCTCAACATGGCGACCGCATTCGATCAGGTGGTCTTGCTCCATCGTGGTGGCGTGGCTGCCTGCGGGACGGCCGAGGACGTTCTGAACGCGCAACGGCTGACGGAGGTCTACCAGTATCCGATCGAGGTCGTCCAACACCCGCTGCGTCCGGGGCTCCTCGTACTGCCGTCAACCGACCGCTCGGCTCACCCCTGAATCAGAACCCGAGTGCCGCGCCGTGTGCTAGGCCCGACGAGCCCATCCACCCGCAGGCCGTGTTCGTCCTGGAAGGCGAGGACTGCCAACTCGGTCTTGGGGCCGAAGATCCCGTCGGTGGGCCCCGGCGCATAGCCGGCAGTGCTGAGGAGTTCCTGGACTCGTTGCACGTCGGCGCCGCGGCTGCCATTCCTGAGAATTCCTGATGTGGCCGTGGTCGAGGTCGACGAACTCTCGGTCGCCGTACCGGTGTCGCTCGCGACGGAATCAGCGACGTGACGAGTCTCGAGTGCGGCCCTCGTGGACGCGCCCCGCAAGGCCGTCGGCCGTCAAACCCGCGTCGTTCTGAAATGCGGCCACTGCCGCGACCGTGCGAGATCCACTGACCCCATCGATCGGTCCGGGCTGATAGGCGAGGCTGGTGAGGACCTCCTGGAGGCGCCGGACGTCGACGCCCCTGGTGCCTGCTCCGAGCAACCGGTACCCGTCGAACAGAGGATCGGCCGGCCCGGCGCCGATCCAGTTCGCTCCCGCATCGGCAAGCGATCGGAAGGGGTTCACGATCACACCTGCCGGGTCGCGGAGTTCGAAATGGAGGTGGGGGCCGGTGAACTCAGCAGTGCCGGAGTCTCCAACCCATCCGATCAGTTGGCCCGCCGTCACCGTTGACCCTGGAACGATGCCGTCGGCAATCCCCCACGCGAGACCGTCGTCGGTTCCGGGTGTGTCGTTGTTGAGGTGGATGTACCACGACTCCCAGCCATCATCGTGACGGAGTGCGATCGTGCAGCACCGGTCCGGATTCATGTGGCTTTCATCCGTCCAGTTGATGAGGCGCACCGTGCCGTCTGCGGCGGCAACCACCGGTGTCATCTTCGGCGACATGAGATCCTGCGCGTGGTGGATGCCGTGTGATCGTGCAGACCAGAACCAGTCCGCAAAGTAGTGATCTCCGTCGACGGGTGCGGTTAGCGGGTAGTCGACAAGCTCACCCAGTTCATGTGTCGACGCCGCTGCGGCCGGGATAGCAGTGCACGCGAGCAGGACGGTGACGGCTGCTGCGAAAGACCGCAAGGTGTTCTTCATGATGTACTCCCGAGAGGCGTCTTCCTCCCCATACATCGGCCCTTTCGTACGACACCTGAGGAGTTCGGATGAGTGAGCGGCGGTGTTCAGGTGAGGAGGAGATCGATTTCGACCGTGACGATGGGGTCGACCCGCAACATGAGCAGGCGCGGAGGTTGGAGACCCCACCAGCGGACGTCAAATTCACCGACGCCGGCGATTCTGGGCCCGGGGAGGAGATTGAGTTCTCCTTCGACCAGGGTCTCTGCATCGAGAAAGCGGATCGTGCCGGTGATCTTCGCGGTGTCCTTGCTGGTTGCTTCGGTCGATTGGATCTCGGCAACGATGAGTGGATGAGTCGTAGTCTCGACGCGACGTCTCATCTCCCGGTCGACGAGGGGATTCCCCGACGAGAGGTCGGCGACGGGAACTTCGAGGCGACCCTGCACGGCACTCCTCGGGAAGAACCCGGTGTCGTCGAATGCCGCCTCGAACCACCCCGATGCGCCACCACTCGCACGTATGGCATGAACCGAAGACGTGGCGGCGAACGTGACAGATCCGGCCACATTGTCGATCGACCAGCGTCGTTGCTTCATGATGTGGCGTCTCCCGTGGTGCGCTGAGATCCTCAATGGCCGTGGCAGCGGCGAATCTAGCGCCGAGGTTGTCGCGTCCGAGGCCGGCATCTCGGCGCCGGGTGTTCGTTGCTCCGCCGACGGACCCGCTTCGGCGGGTCCTGGTCGGGTCTACCGCCTCCAGAATGATGCTGTGAAGAGCAGGATCACCGGATAGATCTCGAGCCGTCCGAGGATCATCAGCATCCCAAGAACCCACTTCCCGGGCGCCGCCACCTCAGCGTACGTCGAAGCCGGACCGACCGTCCCGAGCGCAGGGCCTACGTTGCTGATAGCGGATGCCGCCGCAGAGAGGCCGGTCACGAGACTCATGCCGGTCCCCCAGGCGCTCTCGATGTAGAGCAGTAACACCGCCCCAAGACCAAAGGCGAGCATGTACACGACGACGTAGCTGTGGACGGCGGAGATGATCTCCGGCGGAAGGGCTACCCGGCCGAAACGGGAGATAGAGACGGCCCTGGGCCGGGTGAGACGCCGCACCTCGGCGGCGGCCGACTTGAGGACGATCGCGACGCGGTACGTCTTGAGGGCACCGGTGGTGGAGCCTCCCATGCCTCCGATGAACATCATCATCAGGATGACGCCTCCGACTGCGGCCGGCCAGACTGCGTAGTTGGTGACCGTGTATCCGGTGCCGGTGATCGTGGCGATCGCCGTGAAGATCGATTCCCGCACCGGGACACCGACGCCGTCGAGGGCAACGCCACCGATCAACAGGGAGATGCCGATCGCCAGAATCGTCGAGGTAGTAGCGGAACTCCGGCTTCCTGACGTATTCGCTCGGATCGCGAAGCGCCCTGATGTGGAGTGTGAATGAGGCCCCGGCGACGACCATCAGCGCAATGACCACCCACTGGGTGTAGGCGGAGAACGAACCAAGGGATCCCGACTCGGTGCTGAAGCCACCGGTCGAGACGGAAGTCATGGCATGGGCGATCGCCTCGAATAGAGTCATGTCTCCTATTGCGAGGAGCACGGCAGCGGCGAGGGTGAGGCCGGCGTACAGCCCCCAGAGGCGGAGTGCGGTGCCTCGGAGCCGTGGGGTAAGACGGTCAGGCTCCGGACCCGCGGTCTCCGCTCGTGCGAGGTAGATCCCGCCTGCGCCGATGAGAGGCAACACGGCGATCGAGAGCAGGATGATCCCCATGCCGCCTACCCACTGTGTCGTCGCTCTCCACAGAAGGAGACCTCTTGCAACGCTCGACAGATCCGTGATCACCGTTGCACCGGTCGTGGTGAATCCGGCGGTACTCTCGAAGAGAGCGTCGGTGACGGTGAAAGAGCCGGTTAGCAGGTACGGAACGGATCCGAAGGCGATCAATGTGACCCAGGCGATGGCAACACCTGCGAACGCATCCTTCGGGCGGAGGCGCTCAGGCCGGCCCGTTCCGAAGATGGTCAGCGCGCCGATCCCGACGGCCAGCCCCAGTGTGAGACCGAGATGGAGAGCCGTCTCCCACTCCCGGTAGATCAACGCCACGACGAGCGCAGGAACCACGGCGAGTCCCCCGGCTACGAGCACCACGCCGACGATGTAGGCGATGCGGCGCGGTGTCGGAGCAGCCGCCCAGGTACGGGTGCGGGGTGGCATTCGCTAGGCCCCGAAAAGCCGCTCAACGGTGCCGATGGTGTCGGGCGTGGAGAGCACGACGACCCGGTCCCCCCTCTCGAAGCGGGACGAACCACGCGGCACCACAGCGGTACCCGATCGGAGTATTGCTCCGATGACCGCCCCATCGGGAAGGTCGAGCTCACCGATCGAGGCTCCAATCGCGGGCGCCTCTTCCATGATCTCAATCTCGAGGGCCTCGATGCCACCCGTCATGAAGTCTGCTGCCGACACGATGGCACCCCGGCGCACAAAGCGGAGAACGGCGTTGGCTGCGGCAACCTTCGCAGAGACCCCTGCGCTGACTCCATAGGCAGGCATGAGGTCGAAGAGCCCGATTCGGTTGAACCGCGACACGGTCGTGGATGCTCCGAGGCCGTTCGCAATGAGGCATGAGAGCAGGTTGACCGCGTCGCTTCTCGTCAGTCCCAGCAGGCCGTCACGACGCCCGATCTCGAGGCTCTGCAGTACCTGCGGGTCCGTCGCGTCGGCCACGATCACGTCGATCTTCGGATGTCGCGCTGCGATGGCGTGTGCTCGTTCGCGATCGTCATGGACGAGGAGCACTCGACGGCCGTCTCCTCGGATGGCGGCGGCACTCAGCTCCGCGACGCGTCCGCCGCCGATGATGATGACGCGATCGATCTGCACGGGATTCTCCCCGATGAGCTTGCTCGCCCGGGTCACATCCCGGTCCCTGACGACGAGAAGAATCTTGTCGAACGCCTCGATCACCGTCGACCCTCTCCCGACGAGGGTTTGGTCATCTCGAACGACTGAGGCGATGACACAGTCCCATCCGGCGAGGGATTCGCGCATGTCCGCCAGGGATTGGCCAACGAGCTCCGAATTGGCGCTGACGATTCCACCCAAGATGACGATGGACCCGTCACAGAACCTGAAGTAGTCCGAGAGCCCGGGATGAGCGACGAGGCCAACCAATTTCTCAGCAACCGCTGCCCGGGGATCGATCACGGCCTCGACACCCGACGCGAGGACGATGTCCTGGAGTTCGCTGTGTTCGATCCGCGCAACCGTTCTCTCGAGGCCGAGCGAGCGCGCGGTCTGGCAGGCGAGGACATTGGTACCGTCGTCGTCCGACACCGCGAAGAGAATATCGGCCCGGTCCACCCCGGCTCGACGAAGGACGCTCGGACTCGCTCCGTTGCCCTCGACGACGTGCGCATCCAGTCGCTCCCGGAGATGGGCGGCCCGGAGCGGATCGGATTCCACGATGGCGACGTCGTCGCCTTCTGCGACGAGTCGCTCGGCAAGGTGAGAGCCGTCGGCTCCTCCCCCAACGATGACGATCCTCATGTCTTCTCCTCGACGTCCTGACGCGAGGCTAGCGTTGGTCACTGCCGGTTCGAAGATTCCGATTCTCGATGACGATTCGAGTGGAGAGTCCCGAGATGAGGCCGATCGCGCCGCCCAGTACGACCGCTGTGACCATGCGATCGACTCCATCCGGCAGAACGGTGGGGAGGATCGGATGCGTGAGAACATCGATCCGGAGGACCCCCCAGATCGTCAGACCGATACTGCCGATGAGGACGATGCGGGCAGCGCTGCGATCCGAACGCCGCCCCTCGACTAGGGCAAACACTGCCACGGCGAACACGACGATCGGGCCGATGAGCTCGACCCCGAACGTTCGGCCCTCGGCCACCTGTGATGCCGTGGCAGCGACGCCTGCCATGGTCGCGGCCGCGGCGAGGCCGAGGAGGAGAATCGCAGGGGCAGACGAACGGAAGCGGAACGCAGCAAGTCCGAAGGCCAGGAACGCGAGAACGACGATCGTGAACCATGGCATGGCATTCGTCGAGGGGATCCAGGAGAGCACGCCGACGATTCGTCCCGGTTCGTTGTCTACGCGCAGTGGCAGCGTCCACTCGAAGACCGGGACGGTCTCTTCGCCGTTCGAATCGAGAACCACAGCGGGCGGCGTTGGGCTCATCCAGTGCGTGCGGTGATCATGCCAGCTGTACGTGCCGTTGACCGACACGGTCTCCCACTCAGGAGGGGAGGAAGCATCGGCGTCGGGAGGCAAGACCACCGCGGCGTATCGGTCGTCATTGAGGTAGGTCGCAGGCGATCGCCGGTTCACGCGAACGAGACCGTCCTGCTCGAACCGTATGTACGCCTCGCCCTCATAGCCGAGGAGTTCGATGGTCACCCCGGGCGTGGCCACCAACCGAACGAAGGCGTCACCGCCGATGATCTCAACCTCGGAGATGCCGGAACCCTCAACGCCCGTTACTTCGGACCGGTAGTTGGTCGGCGTCGCAGGATCTGCGAAGGCCGGGGTCGCACCCGCCAAGAGCATGACAACCACACTTGTGGCGACGGCGAGTGATCGTGGCATCGTGACCTTCATCGGACCACGATCGTGACCTCGCCGGATGGATGCAACGTGCAGATCCCCTCGATGCTCCCGACCGTGGAGAACGTCTGATCGATGCGTTGTCCGGAACCCACGACGTAGGGCCCTACCTGGTGGGTGACCACGTCTTCGTTCGTGATGATGAGCCGATCCCCGACTGCGACCTCGAGGCGCCGAGGGAACAGCACGATCTGCTCCCCTTGATCCGTGCGCTCTTGCGTTCCGTCTGGAACGACGATCTCGATCGTCTGTGACGCCGCCGCCCTTGGCACGACGAGCATCGCGAGGAGCAAGGCGAGCGACACCAAGGCGAGGAGACCGGTTGACCAGAGCAGCGTCGCATGAGACGCTTCTCCCCTGCGTATCGTCATCGGAAATTCATCTCCATCGTGGCCGTCTCCGTGATGCCGTTGCCCATTGTGGTTCTGATCCGGAACGTCCATGCCCCGGCAAGCGGCAGGTCGGCATGATACGAGAGCAAGTGGTTGGGTCCCGCCCGCACGAGCGGCACCTCCAGGGGCCCGACGCCGGCAGCAGGATGAAAGGCGGCGACGGTCGTCGGACCGAGATCGGCTGCTCCTCCGGTCGTGTCGAATCCGTAGAGGTGCATCTCGTTGGGGCCCGATTCCGCCGGATCGGCGGACATCTCGATGAGGAGATCGCCGGTCTCGACGGTGCCGCTGGTCCCAGAACCTCGCAGATCCACGACGACCGGAACAGCGATCGCCAATCCCATGAGGAGGCCAACAAGAGCCACCACCGGACGACCTGATACCACACCTATCCATACCAGTGCACCCATGGCTATGACAACGACCACCAAAGGCCATGGCACCCGGACCAGCCATCCAAGGCCGATCGAGACCCATATCACGGCGCCGACGGACACCACCAGGACCGCAACCGACCCCCACCGGGATCGGACCGTGCGAAGCAATACGAGAACGAAGGGAATGGTCCCCACGGTCAGCATGGCCGACATCCATGCCCGCCCGGGAACGGAAGATGCCGCGCTCAGTACCACACCGGAGTCGATGAGATCGCCGGGCAAAGCATCCGCGGGGACTCCATACGTCAGCGCGGCCACGAGTCCACCGACCGCCGTGGCGGCAGCCGCGGTGCCGATGAGTTGTTCGTACTCCCGTGGCTCCCGCTGTGAACGAACCCGGTGTGCCCCGACCAGGAGGCCGATCGCTCCTCCTGCGGCGACGGCGGATGCGAACACTCGGAGACCTCCGAGCGCTCCCCCCGCCCCGGCGATCTCGCGTTGGACGGCGACGGACGCGGTTCCACGCGGGTCGACGGTGAAGACATAGGCGCCAACAAGCGGATTGCCAGCAGTGTCCATTCCCTTCCAGTCGACGAGATAGTTCCCAGACCCCTCCGAAGGCGCAGGGGTCACCGCGAGCGTGCCGTTGATCTGACCGCCGGCGTCCGTCGCCGCTACTCCGTCCTTGAAGACCCGGATGCGCACTGACTGCACGGGCGTTGCGAACGTCAGAGAGATCTCGTCCGGTGGCCGGGCGACCACCGCCCCGACGGCCGGCGAAGCATCGAGAAGCGTCTCCGGCGGTTCCTCTGCCATCGCCCCACTGGCGCCGGCGGTAGCCAGCCAGATCGCCGCACCGGCAATGAGTAGTCCACGGATCATCCGTACCGCTCGTGCAGAACGCTCTCGAGGCTGTCGGCGAGCAGGGCGGGTTCGCGATCGGCGCTGAAACCGAACTCCCAGATGATCAACCCTTCCTCATCAACCACGAACACGGTTGCCGAGTGGCCGACGTCGTATGCCGTGGTTCCCGCGTCGTGCTCCTCGACCTCGTAGAGCACGCCGAAGAGCTCGGCGGCTTCGTCGAGCGCCGCGCCGCTCGGGGCAAGGAGTCCGTGATGCCTCTCGAAGAATGCGTCGAGATACTTCGAGATCGTGGGCCCCTCATCCCGTTCCGGGTCGACGCTGACCATGCCGACGGCGATGCGGTTCGCCTGATCCTCCGGCATCAAATCGAGGGCGCTCGAGATCTCTGCCATCGTTGTAGGACAGACATCGGGGCACGACAAGTACCCGAAGTACATGAGCAGCAGTTCACGCTCATTGGCGACCGGGGCGAACGGTTCTCCGGTGGATACCGTCGAGTAATCGATGAATTCGGCGGATGACACGTCCGGGGAGGGAATCCGGTTGTACCCGGCACGCTCGTCCGGACGCAGCGAAGACGCGGAACAGGACGCCGCTACCAGCGGCGATCGCACATACGAGGGCAATTCGCGTTCTCATGACCTCTGTCCTTCCAACGCTGGCGAACCGAACCGGTCACCGCTCTCAAGCGATGGTAGGAGTGTGCGCACCGGTCCCGCCCCAGGGATCGAGGATCGGCGCGCTCAACCCTCCCCTACCCTGCTCGTGTGAACGAAGACCACACGAAGAGGGAGATCGGGGTTGGACCCCATCCGGAGCCATGGCCCGACGATCCGCGTCTGGATCCCGACCTCCTGGCGGAGGGAGACCGCCGCAATGTGATCGACGGGTATCGCTACTGGTCTCGCGAAGCGATCGTTGCCGACCTGGATCTGCGACGGCACCCCTTCCACGTCGCCATCGAGAACTGGCAACACGACTTCAACATCGGATCGATCGTTCGCAATGCGAATGCCTTTCTCGCTGGCGGCGTCCACATTGTTGGAAAGCGCCGCTGGAACCGTCGCGGCGCCATGGTGACGGACCGCTATCTGCATGTGAAGCACCACGCCACGATGGTTGAGTTCATCGAATGGGCCACCGACGAAGGCCTTCCGATCATTGGAATCGACATCCTGCCGGGGGCGGTCCCGATCGAGACCACCGATTTGCCCGAGCGTTGCGTCTTGCTGTTCGGACAGGAGGGTCCCGGCCTCTCCACGGAGGCGCGCGACGCGTGTGACACGGTCTGCTCGATCGCCCAATTCGGTTCAACCCGATCCATCAACGCAGGCGTCGCATCTGGGATAGCGATGCACGTCTGGATCCAGCAGCACGTGGAGCTCTGAGTCGCGACCTTCCAGCCTCCCCCGCAAGAGGAGAGCGTCACTGCGCACTACGCCGATACTTCAACGGCCTCGTAGCCGTGGATCACGAAGGCCTGTTTCCTGACCGGCGGTCCGGTCAATGTGAGGTCGGGCGTGACGGCCGCCATGCGTTCGAGCGCCACCGAGAGTTCGAGCCGTGCGAGGGGCGCTCCGATACACGTGTGGATTCCGCCGCCGAATGTGATGTGCGAGGCATCGCCGCGATCGATGATGAACTCGTCCGGCTGGTCGAAGTGCCTGGGGTCGCGGTTCGCCGACCCGAAGAGCATGGCAATCTTCTCGCCCCGAACGAAATTGCGGCCTGCGTACGAGACATGGTCGGCGAGAACCCACCGTTCGAAGAGTTGCAGCGGTGGGTCAAATCGGATCATCTCCTCAACGGCCGTCCGCGAGGTCACCCGTTCCGAACGGACCGACTCCCATGCGTCGGGAGCGGCGAGCATAGAGACCATTCCGTTGCCGAGGGAATTGACGGTCGCTTCATGCCCAGCGTTGAGCAGAAGCACGATTGTCGAGATGATCTCACGGTCGCTGAGGCGTCCGTCCGACGTCTCGACGGTGCAGAGGCCGGAGATGAGATCGTCGGCCGGGTGCGCCCGCCGTTCGGCGATGAGGTCCCGACACCACGACGCGAATTCCGCTGAGGCTCGAACCGCAGAGGTGGCCTGATCGTCGGTGGTGTCGAGCTCGTACATCTTCACGATGTGATGCGACCAGTCGAGATAGCGGGGCCAGTCCTCGATCGGTGCACCGAGCAGCTCGGCGATCACGTGTATGGAGAAGGGCTGCGCAAAGTCGGAGAGGAGGTCGAATCGCGGGTTCTGCGATGCCTCGTGAAGAAGCCGGTCGGCATGTGCAACGATCACCGGTCGGAGCCCGTCGATGCGTTTCGGCGTGAACTCCCGATACACGAGTTGCCGCAGGCGACGGTGCTCCGGCGGTTCCAGCATCAGCAAGGACCACTGTTCGACGTCGTTGTACGGGCCCCAGTCGGACCTCAATGGTGGCAGGCCGACCTCGGCCCTTGTCATGATTGGTTCGGGAACCCGACCGAGGCGCCGGTCCCGCAGCACTCGGAACACGTCCTCGTACCGGGTGAGGAACCATCGCCGTATGCCGTCCTCGCTCACCTGGTCGAAGATCGGCGTGGCCTCCCGGGTGGTGTTGAGGACGGGATAGGGGTCCTGGAGAAAGACGGGGTCGGCGAAGTCGATCATGCGCTGGAACCTCCCCGCGAGCGAACCGCCGCACAGTGCGGCGGTTCGTCGGTGAACGTTGTCCTATTTCTCGGGCTCGATGATCGGTCCATCGTAGGTACCGGCGAGGAGCTTCTCGAGCGTCGATCTCGCGGATGTCCGTTTCGAGTATCCCTGGCTCTGGGCCACGATCTGACCGTTTGAGGCCTTCACTCGGAACGCCCATTTTCCGTTTCGTTGTTGATAGAGCTCGCCTTTACCGGCCATGGGGTCTTTCCCTCCTTAGGAATTGACCAAACCATAGTCCGCGAAATCTCTCCGTAGCGACTTGTCGGCGCGAAGAACCCGCTAGAGGTCCGCTTCTCGCTCGAGATCGAGGGCGGCCGAGTTGATGCAATAGCGCAAACCGGTCGGATTCGGCCCGTCGTCGAAGACATGGCCGAGGTGGGCGCCACACTCCGCGCAGGTGACCTCGGTTCGCACGCGAAGGAGGCTTCGGTCGTCCTGAGTGTCGACGACGGCGTCCGACGATGGCTGCCAGAAGCTCGGCCAGCCGCTCCCTGAGTCGAATTTGGTCTCGCTCGAGAACAGCTCGGCGCCGCACACGATGCAGTGATACGCACCTGCGTCTTTGGTGTCCCAATACTCGCCGGTGAACGCCTGTTCGGTCCCTGCTTCCTGGGTGACGTAGATCTGCATCGGTGAGAGTCCGGAGAGATCCGGTTCGTTGGTGTCGCTCATCACGTCAGGCTACCGTCACGTTCATGGATACGAGCTCGATCGACGCCGCCCTCGAGGCCTTGGACGCGAACAAGATCCGCTGGGCACGTCTGCCGATCGCCACGAAGATCCATCTCCTTGAGGGTATTCGCAGGCGAGTCGGGTCCGTGGCCCACGCATGGGTCGAGGCAGCCGTGGCGGCAAAACGGATTCCACCCGATTCACAGCTTGTCGGCGAGGAGTGGACGAGCGGACCCTATGCCGTCGCAGCCGGTGCCGCGGCCGTTGCCGACACGCTCCGCCGCATTGACAACGGGACACCCGTTCTCGAAGGGCTATCGACCCGGAGGTTGGCCAATGGTCAAGTCGCCGTACGGGTGTTCCCTGCGAATTCCAAGGATCGTCTCTTCCTCAGTGGACATTCCGCAGAGGTCTGGATGCAGGCGGGTGTCGAGGAGGCAGATCTCGAGGCAATCGCGGCTTCCTTCTACCGGACGGCAGAACCTGCGGGTTCCGTTGCCCTGGTGCTCGGTGCCGGCAACATCTCCTCGATTGCCCCGCTCGACGTTCTCACCGAGTTGTTCACCTATGGCGCCGTCACCGCGGTGAAACTCAATCCCGTCAACGCCTACCTCGGACCCTTCCTGGAGGAGGTCTTCGGGCAATTCATTGAAGGTGGATTCGTCCGTTTCGTCTACGGAGGCACCGAGGAGGGCCTCTACCTCACCCGGCACGAACTCGTCGAACACATTCACCTCACCGGTGCGGCCAAGACTCATGACGCAATCGTCTACGGCACGGGTGCGGACGGCGTTCGCCGGAAGAATGCGGACGAACCACTGATTTCCACGCCCGTGACGAGTGAGTTGGGCGGGGTCGGCCCGACGATCGTTGTGGGCGGCGAGTGGTCCGATGCCGATCTGCGGTATCAGGCTGCGCACATCATGAGCCAGAAGCTCCACAATCACGGCTTCAACTGCATCGCCTGCCAAGTTCTGGTTCTTCCGGAAGAGTGGGATCAAGCCGACGACCTGCTCGATGAAATGCGGGCAGTCGTCTCCCAGGTCGACGGACGGATCGCCTACTACCCGGGCGCCGTTGAGCGGCAAGCCACTGCGGTGGCGGCACATCCGCAGGCAGAGATTCTCACCGACGGAGAGGGACCGGTGACATTTCTCACCAATCTCGATCCGTTGGTGCGCGACGACCTGTGTTTCACCACCGAGTTCTTCGGTGCAGTACTCGGTGTTGTCCGCCTTCCCGGGTCCGACACGCAAACCTACCTCGCCAACGCGGTGGCGTTCGCCAACGGGACGCTCGATGGCAATCTCGGAGCGAACGTGATCATCCACCCTGCAACCGCCAAGCAGGACTCGGTCGCATTGGAGACCGCGATCCACGACCTCCGGTATGGGACGATCGCTGTGAATTCCTGGGTCGGTGTTGCATTCGCGATGAGTCGGGCAACATGGGGAGCATTTCCCGGCAATCCCCGCAATGCCATCGCGTCGGGAACCGGGGTTGTCCACAACGCCCTCATGCTCGAGGGCGCCGAGCGGACCGTCGTTCGCGGGGCGTTTGCGCCGTTCCCGCGAACGATGCGAGAGGGCGTGTTCCATACTGAGCCCACTCCCCCGTACTTCATCACCAATCGTCAGGCAGCCCACCTGGGGGAACTGCTGACCGAATTCGCCGTGAGTGGATCACGAAGGACCCTCACCGCGATCGTGGCCACGGCCATGCGGGGCTGACCGCGCTCCTAGCGAACAGGTTCGACGCCGGCTCGACGCAACGCCGCCACGATCGGCTTCAGCGGCAGCCCGATGACGTTGCTTCGCGAGCCGGCGACACCGCTCACGAAGCGTGCCCCCTCGCCCTGGAGCGCATACGCACCCGCTTTGTCGAGCGGCTCTCCGGATTCTGCGTAGGCGTCGGCCTCTTCCTGCGTCACGGAGCGCATCGACACCAGCGACGTGTCGAAACCGACTTCGATGACGACTCCGTCCCGTGCGACGGCCCAGCCTGTGAGCACCAGGTGCGTCCGGCCGGCAATGGATAGGAGCATGTCAGACGCGTCGGTTGTGCTCGCGGGTTTCCCGAGAATCTCTCCGTCGAGAACAACCGTCGTGTCGGCACCGAGAACGATCATTCCATCTCCCGCCGCAACCGCCAGCGCTTTCTCTCCGGCGAGGCGCTCGACCATACGATCCGGCTCTTCACCGCTCGCTGCACGCTCGTCGACCTGAGGTATGTGTACCGAGAATTCGAAACCGGCCGCCGAGAGCAGCAGGCTTCGGCGAGGCGACGAACTTGCAAGGATCAGACCGGTCACGGATCCATGTTCGCAGGGTCCCGGGTCGATGCGGTTCGGTTGCTACGATCGGCCGGGAGGAACCATGAAGCGCACCATCTTCGAAACCGAGCACGACCTCTTCCGGGAGAGCGTCGAGCACTTCGTCAAGACCGAGATTCTCCCCTTTCATGGGCAATGGAGCGAGGAGGGGAAGATCGACAAGGACATGTTTCGAGCAGCCGGAGCCCAAGGTCTGCTTGGGATGGCGATTCCTGAGCGCTACGGGGGCGGCGGTGTCGACGACTTCCGATACAACGCCGTCATCGATGAGGTAGTGACTGCTTCGGGGGCTGCGGCTTCGGGCGTCTGCATCACGCTCCACAACGACGTGTGCATCCCCTATTTCCTCTCATACGCCAGCGACGAGCAGCGAGACCGATGGTTTCCCGGGCTCGTGACGGGTGAGCTCATGACGGCAATCGCGATGACCGAGCCAGACACCGGCTCCGATCTGGCCGCGATCGCAACTACCGCCGCAAGGCACGACGGTGACTACATCGTCAACGGCTCCAAGACCTTCATCACCAGCGGTATCAATGCAGACCTTGTGATCATCGTTGCCAGGACCGGACCCGATCCCCACGGGGGCCTCACGCTCCTCGTCGTCGAAGACGGCATGGAGGGTTTCGAGAGGGGTCGGAATCTCGACAAGATCGGGATGCACGCCCAGGACACGGCAGAGCTCTTCTTCTCCGATGTGCGGGTGCCCGTCGCGAACCGTCTCGGCTCGGAGGGCGCGGGCTTCATGCAGCTCATCGGCAATCTCCCCCAGGAGCGCCTCAGCATCGCGGTCGGCGCAGTAGCTGCCGCCGAGGCCGCCCTGTCGCTTGCGATCGAATACGCGAGGCAACGAACCGCGTTCGGCCGTCCGATCGGCCGCTTCCAGCACAATCGATTCGTGCTTGCCGAACTGAAGACAGAGGTCGACATCGGGCGCGTGTTCGTTGATCGGCTCCTCGCTGAGCATGGTGCAGGCGCCCTGACGATCGAACAGGCCGCAGAGGCGAAATGGTGGACGACCGAGATGCTCCGGCGGGTCGTCGACGCAGGCGTGCAGATGCACGGTGGATACGGCTACATGGCCGAGTATCCGATCGCACAGGCGTACCTCGATGCGAGGGTGCAGACGATCTACGGCGGCACCACCGAGATCATGAAAGAGATCATCGGTCGCGGTCTTGGGCTCTAGTTGAACGCCGGGATCCCGGTGATGGCTTGACCGAGGATGAGCGTGTGCACCTCGTTGGTCCCTTCGTAGGTGATCACCGATTCGAGATTGTTCATGTGCCGAATGACGGGGTACTCGAGGGTGATCCCGTTTGCGCCCAGGATGCTACGTGCTTCGCGAGCCACCTCGAGTCCGGATCGCACGTTCTCCATCTTCCCGAAACTGATCTGCTCCGACGTCAGCGTTCCTTCGTCGTGCTTTCGTCCCAGGTGCACGGCGAGCAGCATCGACTGATTCACCTTCACCATCATCTCAGTGAGCTTGCGCTGGGTGAGTTGGAATGACGCGATCGGTCTGCCGAACTGGACGCGGTCTTTCGCATACGCAAGGGCTGCCTCGTAGCTCGCCCGGCCGGCGCCGACGGCCCCGAAGAGGATTCCGAAGCGGGCCTGATTGAGGCAGGCCAGCGGGCCCTTGAGTCCGACGACGTTGGGGAGCACTGCATCACCGGGCAATCGGACTCCGTCGAGAATGAGTTCCGATGTGATCGATGCACGAAGGGAGAGCTTGTGGTGGATGTCGTTCGTTGAGAACCCCGGCGTGTCGGTGGGCACGATGAACCCGCGAATGCCATCGTCGGTACGGGCCCACACGACGGCCACGTCTGCGATGCCGCCGTTCGTGATCCACATCTTCGTGCCGTCGACGATCCAGTCGGATCCGTCACGCCGCGCCCGGGTCTTCATTGAGCCAGGATCCGAGCCGGCATCGGCCTCGGTGAGTCCGAAGCAGCCGACGATGTCGCCGGCGGCCATGGCGGGGAGCCATAGCTGCTTCTGTTCTTCGGAACCGAAGGCCCAGATCGGGTACATCGCAAGCGATCCCTGCACGGAGACGAAGCTCCGAATACCTGAATCACCGGCCTCGAGTTCGGTGCAGGCCAATCCGTAGCTAACAGCGTTCGTTCCCGCGCAGCCGTAGCCGTCGAGGTGCATGCCGAAGAGTCCGAGCGCTCCCATCTCTTTGGCAAGCTCCTTGGGGAGCGTTGCTTCCTCGAACCATTCGGCGATGTTCGGCAGGACCTTGTCACCGATGAACTGCCGAACGGTGTCTCGGATAAGGCGCTCTTCGTCGTCGAGAAGCGCGTCGATCTGGAGGAAATCGTGCGGGGTTTCGCCCCCGGGGCGGATTGCGGTGCTCATGACCTTGAGCCTACAGGTCGGGGATCTCTGCACGACGGTCGGGATCGCCCCACCAGAGTGTGCGTTGGGGGAAGGCAATCACGATGCCCTGTCGGGCCAAGGAACGCGCCACCGCGCGGGCAACACTATCGACCGCACGATACCCGTCGAGCACCTGAGGATCGTGCCAGAACAGGAGCTGGAACTGAATGGCGTTGTCACCAAACTCAAACACAAGCGCTTCGGGTGGTGGCTCGGGGCGTGTCAACTCGCAAGCTGCAGCGACTTCTTCGAGTACCTGTTTAGCGTGATCCAGATCGGTGCCATACGCAACACCTATGTTGAGTGTCGAGCGGCGGCTGCCGAGATCCGTCAGATTCACGACGGGGTTGTCGATAACCGTCTTGTTGGGGATGTGGAGATGCTCACCGTCGATCGTCTCGATGACGACGGTTCGGCCGGTGACCTCCTGCACGATGCCGGTTCCGCTCTCGGTGGTGATCTGGTCACCTGCAGCGAACATCGGTGTGCCCTGGAGGACGAGACCGGCCGAGAAATTGTCCATCAGCCGCCGACCGGCCAGGAACACGATCACCGCGATGGAGAGAACGATCAGCAATGCGGGAGCTACGTCGATGCCAAGGAGCATGACGGCGTAGATGATCCCGATGAACACGATGGCCCAACCGGCGGCCCTCGCGATCACGTCCACTGCCTCGTCGGAGAGCTGCTGAGAGTGGTGGAGGAGCCTGCGCAACAGTCGCCGTGCGAACCGGGCGAGAAGGAATGCTGCCACGACGACCAGGGCCGCCCACACGAAGTCCCAGACGGTCAACTCGTCCGCGTTGACGAAGCTCTCGAGCTGATCCGCGGTCGGTACCTGGGCCAGGATGTTCACGTGGCCCCTCCGGCGAACAGATGCTCCTGGCCGCCCATCGCGGTCCGGCGGACTCCCGACCACGGAATGTCGTCCATGAACACCCAACTCGTGCGATGAATTGAAGTGGGGCCCGATGCGGAGAGTGCCGCGCGATGACGTGGACAGGGATAGCCCTTGTTTCGGTCGAAGTCGAACCCGGGGAAGGACGGTGACATCGCTCGCATCATCCGATCGCGTGTCACCTTCGCCAGTATCGATGCCGCAGCGATCGTCAGCGACGTGGCATCCCCGCCCACGATCATTCTCGTGTTGCCGGAGTCGACGAAGTCCCATCGTCCATCGACCAAGACTCGATCAGGTTTGACACCGAGGCCATCCATCGCTCGCGTCGCGGCAAGGCGCTGGGCGGCGGACATTCCGAGGCGATCGCACTCTCCCGGGGACGCGTGGCCGACGCTCCACGCCGTACACCAACCCGCAACCCGCTCGAAGAGGTACTCGCGCTCGGATTCATTCAGCATCTTCGAATCCCGGATCTTGTAGATGCGCCTCCCGTTGGGAACTACCGCGGCTGCCACCGTGAGCGGCCCGGCCCAGGATCCTCGTCCGACCTCATCGACCCCTGCGACCACCCGATCCCCGTTCGCCCACAGCTCGCGCTCGACGGCGAGGCCGGGTGCCTTGGAGCGGATCGATGGACGTAGCCGGATTGAGCTCACGAAACGAGGATACCTCCGTGTCATTCGCAGCCTTGCTCAATTGCTCCTCGGATCCATCGGGTAGTTGGCGTACCGGGCAACGTGGCGTTCCTGACGCTGCAACACGCGTCTCCACAGCGTCACAGGGTCCGGGTCGAACACGTCGTCTGCCGATCCCTCGACGGGGAACCACGACCCGATGGCGAGTTCCATCTCGAGTTGACCCGCGCCCCATCCCGCGTATCCGGAGAAGATGCGCAAGTCCTCGAGGCCATCGACGTCATCGGGATCGCGGGACACGTCGACGAACCCAACGAAGTATGGCGTCGGCTGCCAGGTTCCCTCTGGCTCGACCCCCGGCCGGTGGGCCACACCAATCGCCGTCTCCGGCTGAACGGGACCACCCTCGAAGACGCGTGCCGGCGGGGACAGTCGCTCATACCACGTGGGCAGATGGTCTCTGACGTCCAACTCCAGCGGCCGGTCGAGTACGACCCCCACGGCTCCGCCGTCATCGTGATCCATGAGGAGAACAACGGAGCGGAAGAAATTCGGATCGGCGAGAACGGGCGAAGCCACGAGCAGCATGCCGCGACGAAGATCGGCCATGCCCGTAGGTTGGCAGATTCAATCCACGATTGCTGCTGTCCTTGGCTGAGTCGTCAGCGAGGAGCGGGATCCGTGTCGGGGATGAGAGATCCGCCAGACAGAATGGAGACATGGCCGTCGCTCCACTGTACTTCGACGGCCCCGGCTTCCACTCGCTTGATTACTCCGCGCCGCGGCTCGCGTCCGACGGTCTTGGTGAGGGTCTTGACTCGCTGGCCCTTGTGCAGATTCATCGGAACCGTCCTCCCTGGATGTTGGTTCGATTCTACGCTTCGCCCACGCCACCCGGGAGGGTCCTTTGCCTCTCCTGCCGGCGATTCGGGAGTATCTCCCGTCGACGCTATCGTCGATTCCAGGAGGTGCCCATGGAACTCTGGAGCAACGATCTCTCGGAAGGCGACCCCATCCCGGGCGAGTTTGCGTTCTGTCTGCCAGATGCAGAACAGCACGCGACCTTCGGACCGAATCGCAATCCTCATTTGGCGTGGTCCGGCCTGCCGGAAGAGACTCGCAGTCTTGCGATCATCTGCCACGACTGCCACGCGCCGACGAAACCGGAGGACGTCAATGTCGAGGGACGAGAGGTCCCCGAGGATCTGCCCCGCGGTGGATTTCTTCCACTGGGTGCTCTTCGGACTCTCTCCCGACATCACGGAGATCGGGGCCGCGGCGTGTTCGGACGGCGTGATCGCCGGTGGGAAGGACGACGAGGCACCGTTCGGTTGCCGACACGGCCTCAACGACTACACCGGGTGGTTCGCAGGAGATCCCGGCATGGCGGGTGACTACTACGGCTACGACGGACCCTGTCCGCCCTGGAATGACAGCCTCGTGCATCACTACGTGTTCACTATCTTCGCCCTCGACACGGAGTCGTTCGACCTCCCCGAGCGCTTCGGCGGGGCCGACGCGCGTGCTGCAATCGAGGGCCATGTGCTCGAATCCGCCGAGATCACGGGTACGTACACGCTGAATCCGCGGCTGTCCTGAAGGCGGCTTGTCGCACCGCCGTGCGATTTGTCGTGTAGGTTCGCTGGTATGGATGTGAGGCTCGCGCGACATGATGATCTCGCGGCGATCGAGGAGGTCGCTCGTTGGGCTTGCTCGGAGGCCCTCGGAGAAATGGTGCCGGAAACCGTTGTCGACACCGAGATTCAGCGGCGTTTCCGCAAGTCGGTCCTCTCCGAGCATCTCCTGTCCCATCGGCTCCTTGTTGGTGTCGACTCGGCCGGTCACATCGAACTCGTTGTGATGGTCGACGACGAATCGGACCACACCGAACTCGTGACCGTCGTCGTCCCGACCCACCCGATACGAGCCGTCGATGGATCTTCTCTTGTCGAGTCTCTTCGCGTCATGGGGTGGGTGGGCCCGATCTCATCAAGCGTCGCTCTCGGCCACACGGTGCACGAACACTTCCACGAAGCCGCGGGATTCGTCCCTGGAGAGGTCACCGTGGACCGCGTCGCGGGACACGACGTGTTCAGGCGCGAATGGTGGCTCGATCCGGTTCTCTCCGCCGCCGGGTAGTCTGCGCGATATGGACTATCGATCGCTCCCCAAGGCCCTTCTGCACGACCACCTCGACGGCGGCGTACGCGTCGAAACCATCCTCGACCTCGCCGACGCTCAGGGATACGCGGACCTGCCGGTCGCAGATGTCGATGGCCTGGGCCGGTGGTTCAACCAGGATCGGTCGGGTTCTTTGGAGCGCTACCTCGAAGCATTCACACATACGATCGCCGTGATGAGCACCGAGGATGCCCTTCAGCGGATTGCCTACGAGACCGGGATCGACCTCGCTGCCGACGGAGTGATCTACGCCGAGATTCGTTTCGGCCCCAGCCTGCACATCGTCCACGGACTGACCCGTGAGGCAGCGATCGAAGCGGTCCTCGACGGGTTCGCAGCAGCGCATCGTGAGACCGGGATCGTGCTGTATGCCATCGTTTCGGCGCTTCGCCAGGAAACGGACTCCGAAGAGGTCGTTCGAGCGGCAATTCCCTATCTCGACCGAGGTCTCGTCGCGTTCGATCTCGCAGGCCCCGAAGCAGGGTTCCCTGCCGACGATCACCTCGCAGCGTGCAGACTCGCTCGAGAGGCGGGTCTCGGTCTGACCATCCACGCGGGCGAGGGCGATACTGCGTCGTCGATCTGGAGGGCCGTGGCGAAGTGCGGGGCGACGAGGATCGGCCACGGTGTCCGCATCGCCGACGAAACCGACTTCGACGGACGCACGATCACATCGCTTGCCCCACTGGCACGCAGGATCCGTGACCATCGCATCCCTCTCGAAATAGCGATTACGTCCAATCTCGATACGTCGGCGTTCCCTTCGGCAGCGGAACATCCGTTCGGGGCGCTCTACAGAAGCGGCTTCACGGTGACGATCAACACCGACAACCGGCTCATGAGCCGGGTCAGTCTCACCGACGAGTTCGAACTCGCTGCGACCACGTTCGACCTCGAGCCGGCCGATCTCGAGAAGATCACAGTGAACGCGCTCGAAGCGGGCTTCGGTGACTGGCCGGAGCGCCGGCGCCTGATCGACGAGGTGGTTCGTCCGGCCTACGCCAGTGTCGAGTCGAGCCAGGCAGCGATCTCGGAGAGCACCTGAACCTGTTCCGGTTCGTTGTGCATCTCGTGCCGCAGTCCCGGGTAGACCTTGCGTTCCACCGAATCAACCGCCGCGAGGGGTGCAGATGCCGAAGGAGGCACCAGCGGATCCTCGGCGCCGTGGATCACCAACGTCGGTGTATCGATCCCCTCGATGACATCGTGGGAGCGATCCTGCGCAGCAAACATCTCCATTCCCAAGCGCGTCGTCGCCTTCGTGTTCACGAGGGGGTCGGCGAAATACGCCTCCCCCACTGCTTCGTCGCGCGAGAGTTGCTCGCCCTTGATCGAGTTGGCCATCGCCAGCTTCGGCGTGACCCTACCGAGCAACTGGGCTGCCACCCGCAAGGCGCCGGGCACGTCGGCCTCGAGCGCCGGTGCAGAGAGCACGCCGGCGTCGGGATGTGGCCGATCTTCAGCGAGGTAGTACGTGCCGATCAGCCCGCCGAGGGAGTGCCCGTACATCACCCAGGGGATATCGGTACGAATCAGGCCCGACTCGACGATGCCCTGAACGTCGTCGACGTAGTCGCTGAAGGAGGCAACGTACGCTCGGGTTCCTTCCGACTTCCCGTGGCCCCTGAGGTCGAATGAAGCGACTGCGTATCCCCGGTCGACGAAGAATCGGGCGACGTGATCCCAACGTCCGGAATGCTCACCGAGGCCGTGGATGATGAGAAGTCCGCGTTGAGGCTCTCCATCCGGTGTCCAGGCCCTCGTGTGCAACGCCAGGCCGTCCTGCGTTGTGAACGTACCGGTGGTCTCATTCATGTCTCGCTCCGATCGATGCTGCGAAGGCGGCACCCACGATGCCGGCCTGGTTTCTGAGAACGGCAGGCACGATGCGCGCCTGCGTTGTGAACTGATGTGAGTACAACTCGAAGCGTTTCGAGATCCCGCCGCCGACGACGAAGAGGTCGGGCCAGAAGAGTTCCTCGAGGTAGGCAAGAAGCTCGTTGACCCTGGCCGCCCACCAGTCGACGTCGAGGTCGCCACGTTTGACCAGACGTCCGGCGGCGTAGTGCTCCGCCTTCTGTCCTTTGAAGATCAGGTGACCGAGTTCGGTATTCGGTATGAGACGTCCGTTGTGGAGATAGGCACTCCCGATCCCGGTGCCGAACGTCAGGAGGATTACGACACCGTCGACGCCCCGAGCTGCCCCATACCGTGCCTCGGCGAGGCCCGCGGCATCGGCGTCGTTGAGGATCGTGGCCGGCATCTCAAGGCGGTCGCTGAGCATTGCGGCCGCGTCAAGCCCAACCCACCCGTTGTCGATGTTCGCCGCGGTCTCGATCACCCCGGCGCGAACGACGCCCGGGATCGTGACGCCGACCGGTCCGGACCATCCGTGGGCCTGGACGATCTCAACAATGGCGGATGCCACCGCTGCCGGAGTGGAAGGTTGGGGCGTCGGAATGCGTAGACGCTCTCCGATCAGAGCGCCGGTTTCAAGATCCACGGGCGCACCTTTGACGCCCGATCCTCCAACGTCGACACCGAACACATGCACGCCTACGCCTCCTCCATGATGAGTCGCTCGAGGCTCGCAGCATATCGGCTGAGGTCGAATCCGACCGCATCGACCGGCAGCTCGATTCTGACACCGCCGGGATACTCGGGGAAGTCACGATCCAGAGCCGTCACGCCGGGAAGCGCCTGTAGGTGTGTCCCGGGAGAGAAGGGCAGGAGCACGACGATCACAGGACTCTGCGGTCGGATCGCCACCTGAATCCCGCGCAGCTGCCGGAGCCGTTTCGCGAGTCGGCGCACTTCAGCCAGCGATTCCTGTGCGACGGTGCCCGGCACGGCGCCTTCTACGGCGACGACCGTCACTCCTTCCGGGACCGGACGGAGTCGAGTCCATGCGCCGGTGAGCATGATCGTTCGACGTCCCCCGACGCGATCGAAGACGCCGAGGTAGTTCGGGTACCCCACCACGACCGTGTCGCAACAGGTATCCGGCACAACCGTCCGCCCCCGCATACAGGGCAGCTCGCTGGTCCCATCCCTCGCGAGCAGTTGACGTTTCAGCTTTGGATCCAGTGCCGCGAGACCGCCAATCCTTCGGCGGCGGCCTCGACGATCTGTTCGACGATCACCGGCTCAGGCTAGAGCCTCCTGGTGTCGTGCCGAACCCTGGGCTCGTAGGTGCGCAGACGTGCGTCGTAGAGGTGCGCTGACAGCCCACCGATCGGGACGACCTACGAGACCGCGTGTGAGCTGACCGAGAGATTGGTGACCTCGGGCGGCCCGGGAATTCGCGTCGGTGCCTCCGGAAGCTCCACATCCTCGGGCTCTTCCAAGTCGTACTTCACCAAGAGGTGGTGGAAGTCCCGCTGATAGAAGATCTTGCACCGCACGTCCGGGTACAACTCCCGCAGCCGCCGTATCTTGCCGTTCTTCTTGGTGACGAGTTTCTGACTCATCGTCGTGATCTCGATGAAGAGGTCATCGTCTGGCAGATAGAAATCCGGCCGAAATTGCCTCGTGGCGGTTCCCGATTCATCCCACTCGATGACAAAGGCTCTCGGTTCGTACTCCCACGGGATTGCGTAGAAATCGAGGAGTCGCGCGAATTCCCGCTCGCTGGAGTGGGCGAACTCGACCTGGTCGGCCGGCCCCGCGAGGAGATCGTCGATCAGTGAACCGCTGCCGTCGATGCCTTCACCTCGTGCTCGCCCGGGATCGTCCGATCCGGGAACAGCCGGTGGATCTCACCGACCAGCTCTTCCTGAACGGGACCAACCGCAATCCCGAACACACCCTGGCCGCCGCGGAACACGTCGACGACTTCGGACGGGCTATGTGCCGCGTAGATCGTCCTGCCGTCCGAGAGCAGCGTCACGTCTGAGAGCGGGCTCTCGGAGGAGAGTTCCTCTCGGAGGATCTCCATTGCCTTTCGGATCTTCTTCAAGGACATGCCGGCATCGAGGAGGCGCTTCACCACCTTGAGCTGCACGATATCGGGGAAGGCGTAGAGCCGCTGGCTCCCCGAACCCGTCGCTTTCTGAAGCGACGGCGTGATGAGCCCCGTGCGGGCCCAGTAGTCGAGCTGACGATACGTGATGCCGACCAGACTGCACACCTGAGGGGCTCGATACCCATCAAGAGCCTGATCGGTCCTGCTGTCCATCATTTCCGAGTGCCTCCCAGTTCGCACAGCTTACATCAACGTAATTCCGCCAGCTGAACTACGACGGTGAAACTAGGAGTGGAAGACGCGCGTTGTCAACAACCCTTGTGGATAAGTCTGTGCCCCCCAGGAAACCCGGCTAGGACGTGGAGTCGTGCTCGAAGTCTTCGGGGGTCACGTCATCGAGGAATTCGCGAAAGCGCTCGATCTCTGCCTCTTCGTTGTCGTCGTGGATCTCGATGCCTGCCTCGTCGAGCAACGCCTTCGATGCGAAGACGGGCGCACCCGACCTCGTGGCAAGCGCGATGGCGTCCGAGGGTCTGGCCGAGATCGTCAATTCCTCCCCCTCCGATTCGATGACGAGATCGGCATAGAACGTCCCTTCGTCGAGCGAGGTCACGTCGACGCGTTCGATTTCTGCGCCAAGAGCGTCGAGCATCGTCTTCATCAGATCGTGGGTGAGGGGTCGTGCCGTCTCGATTCCCTCGAGCGCCAACGCGATCGCCGTCGCCTCCGGCGTACCGATCCAGATCGGGAGGTACCGAGTGCCGTCGCGTTCCTTGAGCAGCAGAATCGGCGTGTTGGTGGGAAGTTCCACCCGCACGCCGACGACTTCCATGGCAACGCTATCGCTCATGCAATCAGCCTATCACCAGCGAGCGTGTCACCCTGATGCGGAGACGCTCAACCGAGGGTGCGTCGACCGAACGAGTCCGGGTCCGACGTGAGCACCGAGAGGTCCATTACGGCCCAGATCGATGAGACGTTTCGGTAGCGTCCCTGCCAGTCCATGCCATACCCGAGGAGGAATTCATCGCCGACCTCGAAGCCGCGATGTTCGACGGGGACGTCCACGATCCTTCGTCGTGCTTTGTCGAGCAGCGCGACCGTCGTCACACTCTTCGCTCCTCTGGCGGTCAGCATCCTGCGCATCGTTGCGAGTGTCAGCCCGGTGTCGACGATGTCTTCGACGATGAACACCGACCGCCCTTCGACCGGTACCGAGAGGTCCATCGCGATCGAGACCCTCCCCTCTCGACCGAAACGCGTCAAGCTGAGAAAATCCACTTCGATCGTCAGCGGGAGATGCCGGGTGAGGTCGGTGAGGAACGGTACCGATCCTTTCAGCACCCCGATCACGACCGGATCGGGGTCGGTCAAGCTCTCGGTGATCTCTGCGCCGAGCTCAGCGACTCGTCGCTGAAGCGCCACGGCATCGATGACCTCGAGGAACGGCTCGGTCATCGGTCGCCACCGGCCACGGTCGGCAACGCGGCCTTCAGCCACTCGGTGATCAGCGCCGCCTTCGGAAGGTCGGTCAACGCAGACATTCGCCAGCGTCCGTCGTCGATTCTCTGCATCGCTCCGAGTCTGCGTTGCTCGGAGTCGGTCACGTCGAGATTCGCGCCGACGGTCCCACCGCCGCCTTGTTCCGAGAAGAAGGGACGTAGCCATCGATCGCTGAGCCCGTAGGTGCCATATGCCCAGTCGATGAGTTCGCGGCTGTCGCTGAAGTGGTCGTCGGAACCCATGACCACGGTCACGATTCGTCGTGGGCCGCGTTCGGCTACGGCGAGCAACACCTTCTGCGCCCATGGCGTGTCACCGGTCTTGAGACCCACGACGCCGGGGAAGGCGCCGAGCAGTCGATTGGTGTTGTCGACCTGTCGCGGCTTCCCCGTCGGGTCTTCCGGCAGTGTGATCGTTTTGATCCTGACGATCCGCTGAATGTCCGGGTAGTCGAGTGAGGCAACTGCCATCGTGATCAGATCATTGGCGGTCGAGAAGTGGTCGGCATGGTCGAGACCGTTGGGATTCGCGAAGTGTGTGTCGTCCATCTCCAATTCCGCGGCACGGGCGTTCATCTTGCCGACGAACGCGTCGACGCTTCCATTGCCGACGTGCCACGCCAGGGTCAACGCGGCATCGTTGCCGGACCGCACGAGCATGGCGACGAGGAGGTCGTAGACCGTCCACTGCTCTCCCGCCACGAGGTCGGCGCTCGATCCCCTGGTTGTCGTTGCCATCGCGGGCACCGTCACGATGTCGTCGAGTGGGGCCTCGTCGAGAACGACCATGGCAGTCATCACCTTGGTGACCGAGGCCATCGAACGACGCTCGTTGACGTTCCACGTCGCCAGCATCACACCGGCGGTTTCGTCGTACACGGCCCACTCGGATGCACTCAGCACCGGAGGTGGTGGAGACGCGACCGGTTCTGTCGGCATCGTGGTGAACGATCCGAGCGGCGCGAGGAGCGCGAGAACGAGGGTGGCGATGGCGGTGGAGATCATCGTTCGAGAAGGCTCCGAAGCCTACCCCGGGTGATACTTTCTTGAAGCACTGCAGCAGCCTGAGCACAGTCCGCCAATGTCTCTGCGGCCCGGTGGCGGTTCTCCGGATTGCGGTGTCGCAGCAACGGTGCGACCAACTGACCGAGAAGGTCGGTCTGGCGGTCGGCCGAGAGACGGATCGACCGCAGGTGACGCACCTCCAAGCCATGGCTGAGCAGGCGATGGGTTGCCCGCGCAATCGAGAGATCGTGGTCTCGGAACACTTCGGTGCCATCCGGGAGCTTCATCGGTTCGAGGATGCCTGCTTCGATCAAACCCGTGAGTTGATGAGCAGACAGCCCGGAAGATCGCATCAGCTCGGCCGGTGTCAGCGAGACCCCAGAGGTCGCGAAGTACGCCTCCGGCGGCGGCCCGGCTTCGGGTGAGACTGGTGATTCGTCACCGTGTTCCCAGGCAGCGAGCTTGGACTTGATGACCTTCAGCGGCAGGTAGTGGTCGCGCTGCTCCTTCAACACGTATTCGATGCGGCGGACGTCCTCCTCGGTGAAGATTCGATACCCCGAGGCCGATCGGCTCGGCCCGACCAGTCCCTGGCTCTCGAGAAACCGCAACTTCGAGACGGTGACGTCCGGGTACTCGGGTTTGAGGAGATTGATGACCTCCCCGATGCTGCGAGTGCGTGCGGTTCGCAACGGAACCATGGCCATCAGATGTTCCCGCGGGCAACGACGAGGTGGAACTTTCCGATGATCACTTCGTCGCCCGCGGAGAGAGCGTAGGCCTCGGCCCATGCGCCATTGACGTAGGTCCCGTTCGTGGAACCGAGGTCCTGGATGCGGAGCGCACCACCCTCGACGTTGAAACGGGCATGTTCACGGGATACCGTGACGTCGCCGAGGAAGATGTCGCAGTCCGCACCTCGTCCGACGATCGTGTCGCCTTCGGCGAGGACGTAGGTCAGCCCGGCTTGTGGCCCCGTCTCGACGATGAGCGCCCAACCGAAAGCGCCGGCGACGGTGCTGCCCGAAGCGCCGCTGGCAGAGGCGTCCCGAGCGGGGGTGAACGTGATCGTCAGGTCTCGGTCGATGTCCGGTGTTTGCTGCTCATCATGGGGTGCCATGTCCCCATACTACATCAACCCTCGACCATTCCTTGAGGGTTTCCGGCTTCGCGGCACCTGGAAGTCGGGAGCCGACCGTGCCGGGCCCTCCTCGCGTCTCCTGCCTACTCCTCCGTGAACGCCGTATATGCAGCGGCATCCATCAAGGCGTCGAGGTCTGCCCCGTCGACCGGGGTGATGGTTACGAACCAGCCGGCTCCGAACGGATCGGAGTTGACGAGTTCAGGCGCGTCCATCAACGGCTCGTTAACGGTTGTCACCACTCCCGAGATCGGCGCGTAGACGTCGTTCACCGACTTCGTGGACTCGACCTCTGCGATGCTCTCCCCCGCCGCGACGCTGCGACCGACGGCCGGGAGGTCCACGTACACGACGTCGCCGAGCGCATCCTGGGCGTAGTCGCTGATGCCAACAGTGACGGTTCCGTTGCTCTCCAGGCGGACCCACTCGTGATTGTTCGTATATCGGAGGCCTTCTCGGATCTGCACGGGTCGTCTCCTGTCCGTTCGGGAGTTCCGAGTCTAACGGTTCGGATCGGTGCCCCCGGCCGCGGCTATCGCGGTCCGCATGTCGCCGAAATAGCTGAACGCGACGATGTAGTAGGTCACGAGACCGGGCACTCCAACGGCGAGTGCGCCCCACCACAACCACGTCATGTCGAGACCGTGAGCGATGTAGAAGGTTGTGATCGAAAAGTAGAGCAGCAAGGTGGCAAGCTTGCCGAGCCAGCGCACGTCGAGCCTGCGGACGCCCTTGGTCCATCCATAGGCTGCTCCGATCGTAATGACGATCTCTCTGACGACGATCGCCCACACGAACCCCCACGGGAGAACACCCGTGACGAGCCCCAGGATCACGGCTACTGCGACGGCAAGACGATCGGCGATGGGGTCGAGCATCTTCCCGACCTCGGTGACTTGATCGAGTCGTCGTGCGAGGTACCCGTCGATCCAGTCGGTGGCTCCGATGACGCCGAGGAGAGCCCCGGCCCAAGCGGTCTCGTCGTTCAGAACGAGCCAGATGAAGAGCGGGATGAGGAGGAGCCGGAGCACCGACACCGCGTTCGGTATGTTCATTGATCCTTGCACCGTCTACGAGACCTGAACGACTCGGAAACGCACCCTTGCGATCTCCTCATCTTCGAACGAGACGACGAAGGCGTATCCCTTGGCTTCAGTGAACTGGATATTGTGGAATGGGCTCACAATCGGGACGATGCTGGTGGCTCCCGGCGGAAGGTTGGGTGGCGCCCCCACTCGGAGCTTCCCCCTGGCTTCGACATCGAGTCCGTGACCGTCTTCGTCGACGAGCGTGATCACGATCTCGAGCTCGCGATGTCTCTCCTCCGGTTGGATCTCGGCCACCATCGCAAGGGTCAGGTTCCGGTGTACGACCGGCAGCGAACGCGCGCTGATCGTGTCGAAACCTCCGCCGAGGACGAAGAGTTTTCCCCCCTGGACCTGTGCCGCGTCGGCAAGCATCGCCGTGGTGAGTCTCACGTCTGCTCCTTCGTAGTGGGGTTGTGGATTCGGTCGCTTGGGTCAGAGAAGCACATCGACCCTACGCGCCGCCTATTCGAGTTGTCGCGTGTGGTGGGCATGTAGGCACGATACCGCCATGTCGGGAGTCACCGGGCACGCCGGGGGCGGGGAAATGGGTCGTTTGCACCATGGACCGAGACGAGGCCTTGGCGTACGCTGGCTTCGGGCGTCGGGATCGAGAAGGCACGAAACGAGGGAGACGTCGTGCCGTTCCAGCCGACCGAGCCGATTGTGGCATCACGCGAGACCGATCCGGATGCCGCCGCTCTGCTGCCGATCCTCGAGAAGCGAGCCTCCAGCGTTTCCCGCTACGAGCGGAATTCCGGTGGACTCCCCCGTCTCGAGGACGATCCTGGGTGGTCACCTCCCACCTTCGATTTCAGCTCTCCGATCTTGGAAGATGCTGCTCCACGCTGGTTCGACCGCTTCCGCCGCTGAGCGTCCGCCGCCGTCGCACCCACGCCGCGTTAGACCCGTACCCGTGAGAACTCGCGGTCAGGGCCGACGCCACGGATCAGAACGAGATCGACGTCGTTCTTGCCGTCCACGAATGCTCCCGGTGGGATCATCGCCCCGAATGCTGTCGTTCCGTCATCAGCCTCATTGGAGCGGGTGATCGCCGCGATACGACCGTTCACGATGATCGCAAGGACAAGGTCGTTGCCGTGAGGGTCGTTCCTGCGGATCGTGCCACTGATCCACGCAGGCAACGACGGACCATCCACGTCAACGGCTCCGAACGCCGAGAGGTCACGGACCGTCGCCGTAACGTCGCTGTCGGATTGCACGTCGAATTCCTCGATCCGCCGGCCGAGCAGGTCTTCGTGACCCGGTGGGACGAGGCCGAACGGTCCATGGGTGCCGAAGTGATCGATCTTCCGGGCGGCGACCGCCCTGGCCTCTGAGCCGTCGGTTCCGAACACGATGGTGCCTTCGCTCCCCGCGATCCGACTTTCCACCCGCTCCGGTCTGTCAACTCCGAACAGTGACGTGCCGTCCGTCGTCCATGGCAGATCGACCCCGAGCACGAACGCGATCGTGGGCAGAACGTCGACGGTCTCGGCGCGATAGTCGTCGATCCCTCCCTGTTCATGATGGGGACGCTTGATGAAGAGCGGAATGGCGGCGATGTCACCGACCGTCTCATCTGTGACGACCCGACGGTTTGGAACATCGGGACGCACCGCTATCCCGTGGTCGGCAAGGACGACGATCATCGTGTCGTCGTACCGTCCGGCCTGCTCGAGTTGGGCGATCATCTCTCCGACGACACCATCGACGTACCCAACCTGTGAGAGGTGCTGTTGGTAGGCCTGGTCGACGAGCCAGACGTCATCGCCCCAGCCGGGGCTTTCACTTCCCGGGGCCGCATCAGGTGACGGATACGTCTGACCCGATGGGAGATATGTCCACGGGACGTGAGGAACGAGCGCGTGGAGGAAGGAGAGTCGCGGTTCCTCCCCGACCGTTCCGAGACGCTGCATGAACTGTTCGATCGGCCGGCGGCGATCCGCCGAGTACGTCAACTCCTGGAAGCGAGCGGTGATGTCGTACTCGTTCTCAGCGTTCCCGCCCGAGAAATTGGACCATGTCGTGTCGATTGGAGGCAGATCGTCGGCTAGGTCATTCGGCAGGAACAGGTGGCCCGAGACGATCCTCAGGTCGTCGACGAGGGCGCCCCACCGCTCTGCGCTCGGACGGAGCAGACGGCTGGTGTTCTCGCACGCATACTCGGGACACAAATCGGTCACGGCCTCCTGAACCTGCAGGTCGTAGGAATCCGCCAACAGCGTGAAGAGCGTGAACGGGTGATCGCCGGCCGTCGGCAGCTTGTCCATGGGTGGGTTCTTCCCGGAGAGGATGGCGGGGAGCGAGTACTCCGTCTGTTGTTGCACGGTGACGGCGTTCCTGAACCACGTGCCGTCTGCGGCGAGCCGGGCGAAGCCTGGATAGATGTCCTCTTCGATGTTCCCGTCGCCGTCCATGAGGGACACGACCGAGAACTCGTCGAACACCAGTATCACGATCGGGATGGGATTGTCGACGGTGATCAGGGACGGTCGAGCGATCTCGCTCGATGTGAAGACGAGTTGTGAAACCGAGGACCCGAAGAGGAACAGACCGAGGATCACGATCGGGGCGACAGCGGCGAAACGCCCGACCGCCCGAAGTGTCTCGTATCGGTAGAAGGCGAACGCGAGGAGCACGCCGACGCCGCCGGAGATCGCGATCTCGAGCCATGCCGGGAATCTGTCTGCCGGCGTCAGCGAGATGGCCTGGAGAGCGAGGATGCCCCCCAGGATCGAAAGCACGATCCCGTGCAGGACGGTACCCGTTGCCGCATGCAGCCTTCGAACCCCGGCGACGACCAATCCGATGAGCAGCGGTATCCCGATGGTCAGCGTGAGCGCCAGCAGAACGATGTCGATCGGCGGTGTTGCCTGCGCGAGGAAGAACTCCGCGTTCCGCCCGAGGAGGTCGAGGAGCGGCTGGGCCACGGCGAGCACGAAGAGGACGACACAGGAAAGGATCACATCGAGCGACCGGATCCCCTCCGTCCCGGATCGGGGGGTGGTGCTGGTCATGGTCAGGTGATTGGGCGGAGAGCGAACAGGCGACGAGTGCCCCCCGGCAGTTCGTCTTCGCCCTCGATCGCGAAACGCTCATTCAGATACGAACGCAGATCCGTCTCGGTGTAGTCCCGGTGGACCTCATGGGGCTTCTTGTTGAGGGTGAGCGCCCGGACCATCGGATCCTCCGGTGAAACGAACTCGAGGATCACCCTCGCCCCCAGGTCAGCCAGCCAGGCGACGACGGCTCGCAGCGGCACGTTGCGCCCGATGACGAGGTGATGGAGCACGGCGAGGCAGAGGACCAGATCGGGCGACGAGCGGTCGACGAGCGGTGGCCGTTCGAGCCCGCGCCACCCGATGCCTGGTGACGGGTCGGCAAGATCCTGGACCATCGGAAGAACGTTGTCGGGACCGCTCTCAGCCAGCGACTGATAGACCTCATCAAGGACCACGTCGTCGGCGTCGAGGGCGAGCACGTAGCCCACGGTCCCGGCGACCAATCTCGAAAAGTAACCGTCATTGGCGCCCACATCCCAGACGACGGACGGGACATCGTTCGCGAGGGCGCGTGTGATGAATGCCGCCTTGGCTCCGCGGTGGACTCGCACGTGATCGCATTCGGTTGCGTACCGGTTCCAGCGAGACGAGCCAGGATTCCATTCGAGTCCGCTCACGATGCGACGGAGGCCATTGACGTTGGACTCGATCATCTCCTTGCTGAATCCGGCTTCCTTCAACTCGGAGCGGACGTTCCGACCACCTCCGCGAGTACGCCGTTCGGCCCGAGCAGGGAGTGTCACGTGCAGGAGGCCGCTCTTGCGCAGCAGATCTCGAGATGACAGGACTCGGCGGAGTTGCTCCGCGGTCAGACCATCGGGTTGACCACGCAACCACGGCTGGAAGGGGATCCCAACGTGGGCCGTCAGCATCAGCGGATACAAGTACTGGCGGAGGAACTGGTGGTAGCCGACCCAGATGTCGCCCTGCTCGAGCGCTTCGAACGAGCCGATATCGATGAAGACGGGCTTCCTGCCGCGCCACTGGATGTTGAACGGTGTCGAGTCCTTGAGGATCATGTCCTCAGCGAGCGCCGCCGAGAGAAGATCGAGTTGAAGCAAGGCGGCGTCCCGCAGCATCGAGAACGTCCACTCGTATGGGTACGAGACGACCGGGATCCGCTCATGTCGCAGGACTCCAACCCATTCATCCCCATCGATCGCCTCGACGCCTGCCGCCGGCTCAGTCCCCACGATTCGACCGTTGGCAATCCCCTCAGCGAAGAACCGGGTCGCTGCGAGCTTCCGCCAACTCTCCATGGAACGATGGTCGAGCGCTCGGTAGATCTGGCCGTCCTGGTGGAAGACCCGGCTACCCGGGTCCCGGAACGAACCGGTGTCCGTCCGGCGACCGGAATCACTATCACTCATTCCGGTGTGATGCACCGCGGAACTCGGGATTGCGTCGTCCACCATGCTCGAGCCGAGCGTCAATCTGCCGACGGATTCGGTGCCGTGACTTCGTCGCTTTCGCGTTGATTGGTTGCCTGCTCCGCTTCGATTGCTCTGTTCTTCTTGACCAACCGGCTTCGCTTGGTCTTGAACAGCACGGCGACCCCGGCCGTACCTCCCAGCAGGGCCTGGACGATCAGGGTGCCGGTTCCGGGATCGAGATATGCAAAGTGAGTCATGCAGAACCCCCGTAGCGTCCATCGCAGACGGTACTTGTGTCGGCGCGTGAGCTTCCGATCTGTCAAGTGTACTGTCGAATCGGCGGTGGGGACCGTCCCGGACGCTGCAACCCTGTCTGACGCCGCTTCGCGATTCCCCGCCGGGCACGCTCCGCGGGTACCGTGAGCGCTGTGAAATCGCTCTCGCACGTTCTCGCCATCGACCTCGGAACCTCCGGTCCGAAGGTCGCGCTCGTCTCGAACCGCGGTGAAGTCCTGGCCAAGTCCACCGCGTCTGTTGACCTCATCCTCCACGAGGGCGGAGGCGCGGAGCAGGATCCTCATGCCTGGTGGAGTGCGATCGTCAGAGCCGTCCAGCACACGGTCGCGGCTTCCCCTACGACCGAGATCGCGGCCGTCTCGGTCACGACGCAATGGTCGGGAACCGTCGCCGTCGATGCCGAGGGTGCTCCAATCGGCAACGCGATCATCTGGATGGACTCCCGAGGCGCCCGCTATCTCAAGGATCTCACCGCCCCGAGACGGATCAGGATCCAGGGATACGACCCGCTGAGGGCGCGCCGATGGATAGCCTCGACCGGAGGAGCACCCTCGGGGGCAGGCAAGGATCCGATTGCACACATCCTCTACTTGAGGAACGAGCGGCCCGACGTCTACAACGCCGCCGCCACGTTCCTCGAACCGAAGGACTACATCAACCTACGACTCACCGGTCGGACCGTTGCGTCGTACGATTCGATCGTGTTGCACTGGGTCACCGACAACCGCGATCCGGACTCCGTCGACTACGACGACGTTCTCCTGGCCTACGCAGGACTCGATCGTGAGCACGTGCCGTCCCTGTGCCACGCGACCGAAGTGATCGGAGGACTGACCGACGTTGCTGCCGAGGAGTTGGGACTCCCGAAAGGAACCCCGGTCGTCGCAGGGACGCCGGACGTTCACTCCGCGGGCATCGGCGCCGGCACCGTGCGTGACTATGCCGCACATCTCTACATCGGCACGTCGTCCTGGCTGAGCTGTCATGTTCCGTACAAGAAGACTGACCTGTTGCACTCGATAGCGTCCCTGCCGGCCGCGGTCCCGGGGAGGTGGCTTGTCGCCAACGAGCAGGAGGCCGCAGGGAAGGCGATCGACTGGCTCGCTTCGATTCTCTATCCCGATCGCACTATCGACGCTTCGGTGTACGAGGAGCTCAACGCGTTCCGCGGCTTCCGTCCCCCCGGGATCGGGTGGCGTGATCTTCACCCCGTGGCTCTACGGCGAGCGCACTCCCGTGGAGGACGCCAATCTGCGGGCCGGATTCTTCAACCAGTCCCTCGATACGGGCCAGGGGGAGATGATCCGATCCGTGTTCGAAGGTGTGGCGTACAACACACGCTGGCTCCTCGAAACCGTCGAGCGGTTCACGAAGCGGCGCCTCGATCCCATCGCCATGGTTGGTGGTGGTGCCCAATCCGCTTTGTGGGCTCAGATCCATGCGGACGTGCTCGATCGCACCATCGTTCGACGGAGGGATCCGATCTGGGTGAACGTGCGCGGCGCAGGGATGCTCGGACATGCCGCCCTCGGCCACGTCGAATGGAGCGAAATCGACGCGATGGCGCCCACGGCTGCTACGCATGAACCGAATCCAGTCAATCGCGCCACCTACGACCGCCTCTACGACGCGTTCCGTCGGATTCACAAAGCCAACCGCGGCATCTACCGCCGCCTGAATGCCTGAGAGCCACATGAGCACCCTCGATAGAGCCAAGAGCCTCCTCGACAGACTCCCGCCGCGGATGGCGTCGGCGATCATCGGCGGAGCAGGGAAGATTCCCAAGATGCGGGGCATTCTCGAGGCCGAGTATGAAGCAATGCTCGATGCAGCGCCGGTCGTGCGATCCGACGCCGACGTACCGGTGCACTCGCGCCTCCCGGAGGCCGGCCTCGACCGCGATGAGATCATCTCGTTCGTTGCCTCACTTGCCGAGGCAGAGCAGGGCGACTGGAGCGACGGCTACGCGTCGGGGGCGGTGTATCACGGGAACCAGGAACACGTCGAGTTCCTGAACGAGGTCTATGCCCTGCACTCTCAGTCGAATCCGCTCCACCTCGACGTGTGGCCATCGGGCATGAAGTTCGAAGCCGAGGTCGTCGCCATGACTGCAGGGATGTTGGGAGCCGGCGCCGCGGCGCAACACGGCGACGAGATCGTCGGGACCGTGACCTCGGGTGGCACGGAGTCGATCATCATGGCGATGAAGGCGTACCGCGATCGTGCCGGCATCGCCAGACCCGAGATGGTCATCCCCGACTCGGCTCACGTGGCCTTTGACAAGGCGGCCGCATACTTCGGCTACAAACAGATCCGAGTCCCGGTCCGGGACGACTACCGGGCAGACGCAGATGGGATGGCGAACACGGTGACAAGGCGGACGGTCGTCATCGCCGGATCCGCGCCGGGCTTCCCGCACGGCGTCATCGATCCCATCCCTGCGCTCTCAGACATGGCGCGCGAACGCGGAGTGGGCTTCCACACCGATGCATGCCTCGGAGGTTTCGTGCTCCCGTGGGCTGAGCGGCTGGGATACGAGATCCCACCGTTCGATTTCCGGCTGCCCGGTGTGACGTCGATGTCGGCCGACACCCACAAATACGGGTATGCCGCCAAGGGAACGTCGGTGGTTCTCTACCGCGGCCGAGATCTGAGGAGACACCAGTTCTACGTGGCCACTGAGTGGCCGGGAGGGCTGTACTACTCCCCCACGCTCGCAGGGAGTCGGCCCGGCGGTCTTGTCGCAGCGGCATGGGCTGCGCTCCTGGCAATGGGGGAAGATGGGTATCTCCGCGCCACCGCATCGATCCTGACGTCGGGCGCCGCGATCCGAAAGGGCATCGAAGAGATCGATGGGCTGTACGTACTTGGTGACCCACTCTGGGTGATCGCGTTCGGGTCCGAGGGCGTCGACATCTATGAGGTCATGGCCCGAATGGCCGAGCGAGGCTGGAGTCTCAACGGTCTGCACCACCCGCCGGCCGTGCACATCGCCGTCACCCTCCGACACACACAGCCCGGCGTGGTGGAACGGTTCTTGTCTGATCTCTCAGACGCTGTTGATGAACGCGGGCCGGCGGCGGTGAGGCGACGACGGGGGCTGCTCCGATGTACGGCATGGCCGCCACCTTCCCCGCCCGTGGCGCCGTCAATGAGTTGATGACCCGTTACATCGATCGGATCTACGAGATCAACGAGGATTGACCCGACAGAGCATCAGCCTCGTGGCGGCTTGGCATACCCGGGTCCCTCTTCGGGTGGTGCCTCACCCTCCATTTCGTGGGCAAGTGCCTTGAAGCGCTCGAACTCGTCGTTGAGTCGGTACTGATTCGACACCGACCGGACCCAGATGGCCACCGCCGCAGCCACGTCATCGTAGGTCCGATACTTCGGATCCAGGACTTTCACCACGACCATCGGAGCCACTGACGGGTAGACGGCTGCACCGAAGCCGTTGACCTCATCGCCGGTGAGATCCCATTCAACGTAGGCCGGACTCTTCTTCCACGGCATCCGCATTTCGTTTCCCGGTCCGACGTCGCCTCACAGCGACCACGGGGCGGCGGTTGCGCCGCCCCGTGGATGGCAGATTGACAAGCGATGATCACGACGGCCGGGAGGGCGCCATGATCGCGCACATCACGACCCGCCCCTCGGTGGTTCTACGCCTGCCGCAGGGCTGAGGCCTGTGGACCGTTACCCCTCGGCGATGTCGCTTCCGTGCACCGTCAGTGCCCAGATGATGAACACCGAGATGGCGACGAAGATGATTGCCCACAGCGGATACCAGGGCAGCCACCGCGAACGCGATCAATGCCATCAACACGGCGACGATCACGCCGATCGTGCGTGCCCACACCGCCCCGGTGAACAGGTAGAACCCGGCGAGCAGCACGACGATGCCGAGCAGTAGATGGATCCAACCCCACGTTGTGACGTTGAACTGGAAGATGTAATCCTCACCGACGACGTAGAACGTGTCGTTCGCGAGCGCGACGATCCCGGCCATGATCCACCAAATGCCGCCCATCACCATCATGATCCCGGCGAACGCCGTCCAGCCAATCGCCCAACCACTGACTTCCTTGTCCACAGCAACTCCCATCTATCGAGACCCGTCGTGTACGGGTCATTTGTGTCTTCCCACCGGCCATTCTGACACGAATCCACCGATCGATCCAGCACCCCCAGCGCTGCGACGGTGGATCGACCCGGGGAGTCGACGATGCCGAGTTGCGGACGGCATGACACCGGCAGTGCGACACCCCAAGGACGGCGTCGTCGTCATCGGATCCCTGCTCAGGCCCGCTCAACCAGCATCGAAATACCCTGGCCGACGCCGATGCACATCGTCGCGAGACCCGTGCGCGTATCGCGACGACGCAACTCGTGGACGAGGGTTGTGAGGATCCTCGCGCCCGAACAACCGAGGGGGTGTCCGAGGGCGATCGCACCGCCGTTCACGTTGACCCGATCGTTGTCGAGTCCCAGTTCGTCGATCACGGCCAGCGATTGAGCGGCGAACGCCTCGTTGAGTTCGATGAGATCGAGGTCGGATACGGTCCGCCCCGTTCGATCCAGGAGTCTGCGGGTTGCCGGTACAGGCCCGACCCCCATCATGTCGGGGTGCACACCAGCCGTTGCGGTAGCGATGTAGCGAGCCAGTGGTTCGACGCCCAACTCCTCGACTCGTCGTCCGGACATGAGAACGACTCCTGCTGCCCCGTCGTTCAGCGGCGACGAATTCCCACCGGTGACCGTCCCTCCCTCCACGAACGCCGGATCCATGGCGGCCAGGCGTTCGTACGTGACATCTCTCTTGATGGACTCGTCCACTGCCAGATCCGATCCCGCCACCTTCTCGATCTCCGCGTCGAAGCGACCGTCGTCGGTCGCCGCCGTAGCGGCTCTGTGGCTGCTGATGGCGTAACGATCCTGCCGCTCCCGATCGATCCCGTACCGTTCTGCTACCCGTTCGGCCGTCTCTCCCAGGGGGATGGGCGGATAGTGAGATTCCATTCCGGGATTCACCATGCGCCATCCGAGGCGTGTGTCGAAGGTGGCGAGTTGGCGAGGGAACGCTCGTTCCGGTCGAGGGATCACGAAGGGCGCCCGGGTCATCGACTCGGTACCTCCGGCCAGACAGACATCGGCCTCTCCCGAAGCGATCGACCGAGCCGCCACGCTCACGGCCTCCAAGCCGGACCCGCACAGGCGATTCACCGTCGCACCGGGGACCGTCACCGGAAGCCCCGCCAGGAGTATCCCCATCCGAGCGAGATTGCGATTGTCCTCACCGGCCTGATTGGCCGCCCCCCAGTAGACATCATCGATGCGCTCCGGGTCGAGCACCGGGGTCCGACGCAGCAGCGCCTCGATCACACCGGCCGTCAGATCGTCAGGACGCACACCGGCCAGGGCACCATTGATGCGACCCACCGGCGTGCGACAGGCATCGACGATGAACACAGATTCAGGCATTGCGGTCTCCTCTCGCTCCGCCATTCTGGTCACGGTGACGGCACTCGAAATCGTCAGCGTATCGGCACTTGAGGCGACTGCACGGTGACTACGATTCGCCCGTCGTACGGCTCTTCATGAAGGGGTTCTGATGACCGACCAGGAATTCCGCGTCACCTACGCCACGCTCTCCGCGGACAACGACGATCTCCACGTCGCCTACGAGAACGGCATCGCCGCTTCCCGGGATCTCCTCGGCCTGGAGCACCCATTCTTCATCGACGGGGGGCCGCGCTCCGGCGATGGAACACGGGAGGTCCGCTCCCCCATCGATCACGATGTGGTCACCGGCCGTTTCGCCCAAGGGACGCCGGGCGATATCGAAGATGCGGTTGCCGGTGCCAAGCGGTTCGCGCCACGATGGGGTTCCACCCCATGGCAGGAACGAGTCGACATCCTGCGTCGTGCCGCTGATCTGATCAGCGAGCGGCGCAACGTCCTGGCCGCCGTGATGGCCTATGAGGTCGGCAAGAACCGTCTCGAGGCGCTCGGTGACGTCGAGGAGTCCGCCGATCTCATCCGGTACTACTGCCACCAGATGGAGGAGCATGATGGCTTCGTCGTTCCCATGGGGCGTCTCTCCCCAACCGAGATCACATCGGACGTGATGCGTCCCCATGGAGTCTGGGCTGTCATCAGCCCGTTCAACTTCCCGATGGCGCTCGCCGCCGGACCCGCCGGCGCCGCCCTTGGTGGCGGGCAACTACGGTCGTGCTCAAACCGTCCACCAACGGTTCGCTCACGGCTTGCACCTCTACGAAGCCTTGCGCGATGCCGGTCTGCCGCCGGGAGCATTTCAACTGATTACCGGATCGGGACCTGTCGCCGGTGCGGCCTTCACGACCCATCCCGATGTTGCCGGCATCACGTTCACCGGGTCCTACGAGGTGGGAATGGACATCTACCGGTCGCTTCAGCACCGTCTTCCCGAAGCCCGCGATCTGCGAGATGGGCGGCAAGAACCCCACGATCGTCACCGCCACGCGCCGACCTCGACAAGGCCACCGACGGCGTTCTGCGGTCGGCCTTCGGATTCGGCGGCCAGAAGTGCTCCGCCAACTCGCGGGTATATGTCGCCCCGGGCCGTTGCGGTGAGTTCTCGATCTTCTCGTCGACAAGACCGTCCCGCATCGGATCGGCAACCCCCTGGAGCGCGATGTTTATCTCGGCCCGCTCATCAACGAGCGAGCGGTCGGCGTGTATCTCGAGGCCGTCGCCGACGCGAAGGACGATCGGCGAGGTGCTGGTCGGTGGGATGCGGCTGGACGACGGCGACCTGGCCCGGGGCCATTTCGTCTCCGCCGACGGTGGTTCGGGTCCCCCGTTCCAGCTGGATCTGGAAGCGGGAATTCTTCGTGCCCCTCGTGGCCGTCGATGAGGTCGAGGATCTCGACAAGGCACTGGCCCTCGCCAACGACACCGAGTACGGGCTGACGGCGGGCTTCTACAGCGAGGATCCCGACGAAGTCGAACGTTTCCTGAGCGGCATCGAAGCAGGAGTCGTATACGTCAACCGGCGAGCCGGAGCCACCACCGGGCGCGTGGCCGGGAGTGCAACCATTCGGTGGGTGGAAGGGATCCGGGACGAGCGGCAAGGCCGGGGGCGGTCCCTACTACCTGACCCAGTATCTTCGCGAGCAGAGCCGTACCCAGGTCGAGGAGTAGCCACCGTGCCGGACAAGGTGACCTCCCTGCGAGACGCAGTCGCCGCGCTCGTTCACGACGGTGATACGCTGGCCATCGAGGGGTTCACCCACCTGATCTGCTTTGCCGCCGGGCCACGAGGTGATCAGGCAACGCAAACGGGATCTGACCCTCTGCCGGCTCACTCCCGACGTGATCTACGACCAGATGGTGGCAGCCGGGGTCGCCTCGAAGTTCGTCTTCTCGTGGCTGGGCAACCCCGGAGTGGGTTCGCTGCACGCGATTCGTCGCCGTATCGAGCAGGCCGATCCCGGCCCCGCTCGACATCGAGGAGTACTCCCACTTCGGGATGGTGTGCAGCTATCTGGCCGGCGCGCGCCGACCTGCCGTTCTTCCCGCTTCACAGCTACACCGGCAGCGATCTGCCGGCCGTGGCGAATCCTCGTATCGTGCAGGTGGCCGACCCGTACGGAGGTGAGACCCGATGCATGTCGTGCCGCCCCTCCGGCCCGATGTCACCATCGTCCACGCCCAGCGAGCCGACGTCGATGGCAACACGCAGATGTGGGGCCTTCTCGGTTGCCAGCGGGACGCCGCCTTCGCTGCCGAACGGGTGATCGTGGTCTGCGAGGAACTGGTGGACGAGGAGGTCATCCGTTCCGATCCGAACCGGACGGTGATCCCCGGCCTCATCGTCGACGCAGTGGTGGTCGAGCCGGGAGGGCCTGCCACCCGTCCTATGTCCAGGGCTACTACGACCGCGACAATCGCTTCTACGTCGATTGGGACGCTATCAGCCGGGATCCGGACACGCTCTCGGCCGCCTGGCTCGACGAGTGGGTCTACGCGAACCAGCAATCATTCCGAGTACCTGGCCAAACTCGGCGAGGAGCGGTGGCGGACCCTCGCTCCCTCCGGCGCGGCATCCTCGTCGGCGGTCGACTACGGGAGGTACGAATGAATGCTCCCCCCTTCCCCCTGGGAGACGATGATCGTCGCCGCCGCCCGGCAGCTGGCGGGCGAGCGTGTGTGCTTCGTTGGTATCGGGCCACCGAACTTGGCGTGTGGTCTCGCCAAACGGACGGTTGCGCCCGAACTGGTCCTCATTTACGAAGCAGGGGTCGTCGGTGCTCGTCCTGCCCGTCAGCCACTTTCGATCGGTGACCCGACACTGGTGACCGGCGCTCTGAGCGTGACGTCGATGTTCGACCTCTTCGCGTACTACCTACAGCGAGGTCTGGTCAACGTTGCATTCCTCGGAGCCTCGCAGATCGATCGCTGGGGCAACATCAACACGACGGTGATCGGCGACTACGGACATCCGAAGGTGCGACTTCCCGGATCGGGGGGAGCCTGTGAGATCGCCCTCAACGCCGGCAAGGTGTTCGTCATCATGCAGCAATCGACGCGCTCGTTCGTCGAACGAGTCGACTTCGTAACCAGTCCCGGCCACAAGGCGGGGTCGGTCCGGAGGGGCGGGGGGCCGGCCGTCGTGGTGACGCAATTGGGGATCTACGAATTCGACGACAAGGGTGAGATGACGCTCACCGCTGTCCACCCGGGTGTCAACCCGACCGCGATCGCCAAACAATGTGGATGGCAGATGCAGATGGCCCCGAACGTGACCGAGACGCCGGCGCCGACCGACGAGGAGTTGCGGCTGCTCCGAGAAGATTTGGATCCCGAAGGGGTCTACTCGCGATGAGCCACGTGTTCCACCGGATGTCGATCGGCGAACTCCCCCGGGCCGCGAGCGCAGAGGGAGTGTGGGTCGAGGACGACACGGGACGGCGCTACCTCGATGCGGCAGGCGGTGCCATCGTGGTGAACGTCGGGCACGGGAGGACGGAGGTAGCGGCGGCGATCGCGGAACAGGCCGCGTGGGTCGCCTACGTGCACGGCAACGCGTTCACCACGGATGCCATTGAGGCATACGCAGAGGAACTTGCACCGATCCTGCCGATGAGGAACCCGAGAATCTATCCGGTATCCGGCGGTTCAGAAGCAGTCGAGACGGCCTTCAAGCTCGCCAGGACCTACCACCTCTCTCGCGGCGACTCGGGTCGCCATAAGATCGTCGCCCGTCGCTCCTCGTACCACGGGAACAGTCGGGGAGCTCTGGATGCCTCTGGGCGAGCGTCGCTGCGGGCGCCCTACGAGCCGTGGCTCGGCCAGAGCCTGCACGTTCCCGCCGTCTACGAGTATCGCTGCCCACTGCCGGAGCATCCGGTCGCGTGCGGTGCTGCCCACGCCGTCGCACTCGAAGAGCTCTTCGAGCGCGGAGGATCCGGCCACGATTGCGGCGTTCATCGCGGAACCGGTCGGCGGCGCTACGTTGGCCGCGGCGGTTCCTCCCGATGACTACTGGCCGGCGGTGGCCGAGGTATGCCGTAGGCATGGGGTTCTGTTGATCGCGGACGAGGTCATGACCGGCTTCGGTCGCACCGGCCGTTGGTTCGGTCTCAATCACTGGGGAGTGGAGCCGGACGTACTTGTGGCAGGCAAGGGCACGGCAAGCGGCTACTGGCCGCTCGGTCTGTGTGTTGCTTCAGGTGCGGTGTTCGAGGCGATCCAGGAGACCGGATTCGTGCACGGGTTCACCTACTCGCATCACCCCGTCGGCGTTGCCGCCGGACGGGCAGTGCTGTCGCTGCTGACCTCGGAGGGCCTGGTCGAGGCATCCGCCGCACAGGGGAAGCGGCTTCTCGGGGGGCTTCGCAATCGCTTGGCGGATTCGCCGATCGTCGGGGATGTTCGGGGCCTCGGATTGCTGATCGGCATCGAACTCGTCAGGGACCGTGGCACACGTGAACCCTTCGAACGAGTGACTCGGATAACCGAGCGGGTGACCAGTGCTGCAAAGGATCTCGACCTCCTGCTCTACCCCTCCACGGGTTGCGCCGACGACCGCCGGGGAGACGCCGTGCTGCTAGGCCCTCCGTTCACGATCTCCGACGATGAGGTTGACGTGGCGGTCGACCGGACGGCTCTCGCCATCGAGAGGACCGCGGCACAACTCGCCGATTCGTGAGCGACACCTTCAGTCGAGCACGCAACCCAACTCGCCCCAACGATCGCCGGCCGCCAGGTCTATCACCGTCCACGCCATCGCCAATGCTCCGTCACGCATCATTCGGATTCCGTCATCGGTGAGCGTGTGCGTGGCGAATTCCGTCTGGTGGTTCACAATCGAGCCGGAGTTGATCCCCAGGTGTGGCTGAATGGAGGGAACCACATGGGACACATTGCCCATGTCGGTGGAGCCGCCCGATGTGGGTGGCAACTCGGCCCGGCGCGGCATCGATCTTCCCAGGTCTGCGCAGTTGGTCACGAAGAGATCAACCAGCAGCCGATCGCTCACCAGGTCGTCGAACGCGTGCTCGTCTGCGTCGATCTCATACGTGCAGCCCGTCGCAAGGGCGGCGGCCTCGAAGCAAGCGACCACCCTCTCGTACAGCTCACCCAGCCGCTCCGCCGTTGCCGCCCTCACGTACCACGACGAGCGTGTCATACCGGGGATGATGTTGGCCGCGACACCACCCTCGTTGATGATGCCGTGCACCCGATCGGTTGCCAGCAGGGTCTGCCGCAGAGTGGACACGTTCACATAGGCCTGCACGAACGCGTCGAGTGCGTTGACACCCATCTCCGGGGCCATGGCCGCGTGTGAATCCCTTCCGCGGAAGGTCAGGGTGATGGGGCGAATCGCCAGTTCTGAGGGATCCGCTACGTCCTCAGGGGTCGGATGAACCATCAGGGCCGCCGCCGCGTCTGCGAACGCCCCGGCACCAATGAGGTCGATCTTCCCGCCGACCGTCTCCTCGGCAGGAGTGCCGAGAATCGTCAGGCGAAAGCCGAGATCCTCGGTCAATCCGACCAGCGCGACTCCGGTTCCCAGCGCTGCGGTGGCGATGAGGTTGTGCCCGCAGGCATGACCGATCCCGGGCAGCGCGTCGTACTCGGCACAGACGATGACCTCGGTCCACGCGTACCGGCCCTCGCGGCGAACGCTGTCTCCATGCCGTACGCGGGGTGCTCGACGACGAATCCTTGATCTGTCAGGAATCCGGCGAGCCGTGCCGAGATCTCGTGTTCCTGGAGCGACAGCTCCGGATGTTCGTACATCCAGCGGCTGATCTCCTCGAGTTCACCAGCGACCTTGGTAAACCCCTCCTGCGCACTGTGTTTGTGATCCATGCTGGCTCCCCTCGATGTCACTCCAGGTCGATCAACAGGCACACGGCCAGGTGCCCGTCGCCCACGAGCGCGTGGCGGCGGATCAACTTCCCGGCACGTGTCGAACGCGAGCGGGCAGCGGGGAGAGAACCGGCATCCCGGCGGAATACGAGCCGGATCCGGAGTCTCGCCGGTCAAGATGATCCGCCGGCGGGTGCGGTCTGGGCGTGGGACCGGCACCACGGAGATGAGCGCCTTGGTATACGGATGGTGAGGTTCGGCGAGTACGTCTCGCGTACGGCCGATCTCGACGATGCGACCCAAGTACATGACCGCAATCCGGTCTGCGTACGCTGCCACCGTTGACATGTCGTGGGTGATCATCACCAGGGCGATTCCCTGATCTCTCGCGAGCGAGGCAAGAAGGTTGAGAATGTCGGCCCTGATCGACACGTCCAGCATCGATACCGGCTCGTCTGCGATCATGACCTCCGGTTGGAGGACGAGGGCCGCGGCGACCACAACGCGCTGCCGCTGACCACCCGAGAGCTCATGGGGATAGCGCTTCGCGAACATCTCCGGTGGTCGCAAGCCCGCCTGTTCCAGCGCCAGTGTGACCCGTGCCGCTTCATCCTCAGGACTCGTCGCGACCCGATGGACGCGCAGGGGTTCGGCGACGACGGTGCCCACCGTCATCCGCGGGTTGAGCGACTCGTAGGGATCCTGAAAGACCATCTGCAGGTGCCGGCGGGCCCGGCGGAGGGACCGGCCATCGAGCGTCGACAGATCACTTCCATCCACCACCACCGTTCCTTCCGTGGGCGTGAGGATCCCCATCATCACGTTGGCGGCGGTGGTCTTGCCGCAACCGGACTCGCCGACGATGGCGACCACCTCACCGGCTCGAACGTCCAGATCGATCCCGTCCACCGCCTTCACCACTGATACCGGGCGGCGGCGGATCACGTCACCCAACGAGCGGTGACGCGGGAAGTGCATGGCCACTCCCTCGAGGCGCAGCACCGGATCAGGCACGGCTCATCTCCTCAACCAGGAAGCAGGAGACCCACCTTCCATCTCCCATCGGATAGTCGGGCGGACGCTCTTGATGGCAACGTTCGAACGCCTGCGGGCAGCGGGGAGCGAATCGACAGCCGGCAGGCAGATCGTCGAGGCGTGGCGGTGACCCGGGGATAGACACCAGAGCCCGCTCCGGATCGTCGATGTCGGGGAAGGCCTGGAGTAGGAGCCGTGTATAGGGATGGAGGGGGTCGGAGAAGACCTCATCGATCGTTCCCTGTTCCGCCACCACGCCTCCGTACATGACCACAACGCGATTGCACGTCTCCGCCACCACGCCCAGGTCGTGGGTGATCAGTACGAGCGCCATCCCCAATTCCTTCCTCAGGCGCACGAGGAGGTCCATCACCTGAGCCTGAATCATGACATCGAGCGCGGTGGTCGGTTCGTCTGCTACCACGAGCGACGGGTCGCAGGCCAACGCCAGCGCGACCATCGCACGCTGGCGCATGCCGCCCGAGAGCTGATGCGGGTAGTTCTCTGCCCAATCCCGTGACATCCCGACCAACTCGATGAGCTGTTCGGCTTTGTCCCGAGCGTCCACGTTCCGCGTCCCCGGATCATGGAGTCGGATGGCCTCGATGATCTGATCGCCGACCCGTTGAACCGGATCGAGTGCATTCATCGCTCCCTGGAACACGACGGAGAGATTGACCCAACGCAGATCTCGCATCTCCTCCGAATCGAGACGGGCGAGATCCCGACCGTCGTGCCAGACCGATCCGCTCACGATGTGCCCGCCGGGTGGCAGCAGCCGCAGGGCTCCCAACATGGCGGTGGTCTTTCCGCTGCCCGACTCTCCCACCAGCCCGAGTGCTTCCCCCGGTCGCACATCGAACGAGACACCGTCGACCGCAATCAGGTCGCGCTTGTCGGATTCGTAGCCAACGCGAAGGCTCCGGACGGCGAGGACCGTGTCGGGTACCGGTCCGGCTGCGGTCGAGGCGTCCGGCGGCGGTGGCACGGACTCGGGCTCCAAGTAGTGGCGGGTCATCCGCGGGTTGAGCACCTCTTCGGCGGCGTTGCCGACGAGCGTGGTGCCCAGCACCACCCAAACGATTGCCAATCCGGGTGGGATGAGGGCCCACCAGGCACCTGCGGACACTGCCCCACGCGTGAAAGCGAAATTGAGCATCTGGCCCCACGAGATCACGGTCGGGTCGCCAAGGCCGATGAACGCAAGGGTCGACTCAGACAGGATGGCCAGAGAGATGACCAGCACGGTGTTGGCCAACATCAGCGGAACGACCTGGGGGAAGATGTGGTGAACCAGCACATGTCGATCGCTGGCCCCAAGTGCCTTGGCGCGCTGCACGTACTTGCGTTCACGGACCGTGAGCGTCTGAGCGCGTACCAACCTCGCGGTGGTGGTCCACCCCAGAACACCGATGACCATGATGATGTTGCGCAGGCTCTGGCCCACGATGGCGACGATCACGATCTGCAACGCCAGATCGGGAATCACCAGGAAGAAGTCCGTGAAGCGCATGAGGAGATTCCCGATCCGCCCGCCTCGATACCCGGCGATGATGCCGATCACCCCTCCGATGAAGAGCGAGATGATCGCTGCGGCGAATCCGACCAGCAACGACACGCGCGTGCCGTAGATCAGCGAGGACAGGACATCCTTGCCTGCATCGTCGGTTCCGAGCAGATGCTCGAGTGAGGGCGGCGCGTAGATGTCCGAGACCGTGACCCGTATCTGGGCGTAGGGATCGTACGGCGCGATCATCGGAGCAAAGGTGGCCACCACGATGGCGCCGCCAACCATCGCTCCACCAACCCAGAACAGTCGCTTGCGGCGGAGTCGTGCCCAGGCGCTCATACCTCAGTCACCCTCGGGTCGAGCCGCAGGTAGATGAGTTCGGCGATCAGATTGGCGAAGATGACCGCAACGGCCAAGAGGAGAAAGGAGGCCTGGAGAAGCGGATAATCCCGCTGGGAGACAGCGTCGACGGTGAGTTTGCCGAGTCCCGGCCAGGAGAAAACCGTCTCAACCTGGATGGCGCCTGACACCGTGAACCCAAGGTTGAGGGCGATCAGGGTGACCATCGGCAGCATGGCATTCCGGAGCCCATGACGTCGGATGACCGCGATGTTCGAGAGCCCCGTGGCCTTGGCGGTGAGGATGTAATCCTCGCTGAAGACCTCGACGACGGAACTCCGCATGATCAGGAGGTACTCACCGAGCAGCACGAGTGTGAGCGTGAGCGTGGGAAGGAGCAGGTGGCTGACCACGTCCGTCGCTTGGCTCCAACCCGAAAGCGGCGGTCCGCCGACGGTGGCCCGCCCGCCGATGGGCAGACCCAGGTAGCGACTGCCGGCAAAGAGGAGGATGATCCCCAGGAAGAAGGTGGGGAGCGACCACGTGATGAGCCCGAACGTGAGCGCGGACACGTCGATCTTGGTGCCGCGTTTCCAAGACGCGAGGAGACCCAGAGCCGCTCCGGCGAGAATGGCGCCCATCTGAGCCGGAAGGACCAGCCACACCGTGTTGACGAGTGATCGCCCCAACAGCTCGGCGACGCTGCGATTCTTGAACGAGTAGGACGTGCCGAGGTCACCGTGCGCAAGAGCACCGAGATACCGGAAGTACTGGCTGTCGTACCATGGGCCTTCGTCGAGATTGATGAACACGGGCCGGTCGAGACCGAATCGTTCCTGCAGCGCCTCCACTTGCTCTGCGGTGATACGGGGGTCCTTGACTCCGGCCTTGGCCGGGTCGCCAGGCAGGACCCGGAACAGGAAGAAGTTGAACGTGACCACCACGATCACGGTCACTAGCGCCCACATGAGTTTGCGGAGCAACAGCCTCCCGCGACTCATCGCCGGATCCCGGGGAGGGCGGCCGGGCCGCCCTCCCCAATCCAATCGCTGATCATCCGACCGGCCTGATCACATTCAACGAGGTCGGGTCCTCAAGGCCCACTTTGGGGGCGGAATCCTGCCATCCACTGAACCGATCCGTCCGGTAGGCCTGGGTAGCCTGCTGGTAGTAGGGGATGATGTACGGGACGTCCTCGAGGGCGATGCGCTGCAATTCCACGATGATGGCGCGTCTCGCAGCTTCATCGGTGGTGACTCCTTGTTCGGCGAACAGTTGGTCGTATTCCGCATCGCAGTATCCGGTCTCCGACGTTCCCGTGGAGACCTCGTCACACGTGAGCACGCTGAGCAGGAAGCCGGGATCGGGATCCGAACCCCAGCCCCAAATGATGACGTCGTAGTCGAAGGTCGGGCAGCAAACCGACGTGAGTGTGTCGGGATCGAGCGGCGTGATCTCGACACCGACTCCCAGGTCCCCCCACCATCCTTTCAGAAGTTCCGCAAGGCGCGGCGCATCGTCGATGTCGGTCGGGAAATTGAGTCTGAGCGTCAGGTCATCGGTTGGGCCGCATTCGGCCCCTGCCGGGCACTCACGGATTCCGTCGCCATCGGTATCCAAGTATCCGGCGTCATCGAGCAGGGTGTTGCCTTGTGCGAGATCGAACGCGTAGTCCTGCGGCACGAGTTCGCTTGCGAAGAACTTCGGGAGTCCCGTCGGCACAAGACCGAGACCCGGATCCCCGAGACCGAGCAACCCGACGTCGATCAACTGTTGCTTGTCGACGCCGTGTGCCAGGGCACGACGAACCTGGACGTCCAGCAACGCAGGGTGCCCGGAGCAGACGCCGTCATCCGTGGGGCAGTTCTCCGGCTCCACGACGTTGAAGAAGATGTCCCGCAGCTCGGGTGCAAGGGGTGCACCTTGTACGACCTTCACGTTTGCGGCCCCACTCAAGGCGGCGATCGCGGTGTTGGGGAACTCGGTGATCATATCGACGTCGCCGTTGATGAGCGCCTGCACCCTGGCATCGGCGTTCTCGAAGGTCAGGAACACGACCTCGTCGACGATCGGTGCGCCACCCCAGTACTCGGCGTTCTTTTCCAGCCGAACGAACTCGCCCTGGCTGACTTCGGCAAGCGTGAACGAACCGGATCCGATCATCTCGTCGTTCGTGAAACCGACCGGGTCGTCGTTCTGCTCCCAGATGTGCTTCGGAACGATGTACATGAATATCACTTGGGCTTCGAAGGAACCGAGTGGTTCATCGGTGGTGAGCACCACGGTTGTTGGATCCGGCGCTTCTATCCCGGTGAAGTAGGACGCGTAGCCGCCCAGGAAGCCGCCCCATGCCTCGTTGTCACGGAAGATCTCGATCGAGTACTTCACGTCTTCTGAGGTGAGCGGCGTTCCGTCGTGGAACACCACGTCGTCGCGCAGGGTGAGCGTCCAGGTGAGCCCATCCTCCGAAACCGTCCAGTCCGTGGCCAGCTCAGGGACGTAGTTCCCCTCGAGATCGATCGAGATCGGGGTGTCGTAGAGCAGTTCGTACAGGACGTAGTCCTCAGCGAGGACTCCATTGCCGGGGTTGAGATCCGCAGGTGCGCCGCCCCATCCAATTCGCGCCGTTCCTCCGCTCGAGACGTCTGCCGCCTGTGTGGTTTCTGTGGTCCCGTCGAGGGTGGTTTCCGAGCCTCCGTCGTCGCTACAGGCGGCTGCGAGCAGTCCCAGCACAACGACGAGCAATATCAGAACCGGGTAGGTCCTCGATCGCATCATCTTCCTCCTCTTCTGTCGCCTTGCGGCGCCGCTCGGGGGCCGATGAACCGGCCGTTGTTTGTCTACATCAGATACCAGTCGAAGAACCGTTCCAGGCGCTGATAGAAATGCAGCATCGGCTCGGTTCGCAAGAGGCCGTGTCCCTCGGTGGGATACGTCAGATACTCGAAGGTCTTGTCGAGCCGGCGAAGCTCGGCCACCAACTGCTCGGACTGCGCGGGACTGACGCGTTCGTCCAACTCGCCGTGGGCGACGAGGAGCGGCCGGGAGATCGCAGCGACGCTGTGGATCGGTGATCCTGCCCGGTAACCGCCAGGATTCTCGGACGGGTGTCCCATCATCCGTTCCAGGTCCTCGCGCCCGACGCGATCGCCCTGGGCCCAGGACGTAAGGATGTCGCAATCCCCGTACTTGGCAACGCCGCATGCGAAGCGATCCGCGTCATCGCGCACGAGGGACGCAAGCGCGAGGTAGGAGCCGTAGCTGGCGCCAAAGATCCCAATGCGGCGCGGGTCGATCCAGTCCAAGTCGCTCAGGTAGTCGGCGGCAGCCAGACAGTCGTCGGTGTCCGCGGTACCCCACACGCCATGGTTGGCGCGTTCGAAATCGATCCCGTAGCTGGTGCTGCCGCGGAAGTTGAGGGCCAGCCACGCATATCCCTTGTCGAGGAAGTACTGGGCGATGCCGTCCCACTCGTCGCCGTAGTGCGATGTTGGCCCACCGTGGGGATAGACGATCGCCGGGACCGGGTGATCCGAAGCCGCGGACGGCTTGAAGAGGAACCCGGGAATGTCGATTCCGTCCAGTGATGGGAACGTGACCGCTTCGGGGGCCACGTGAGGTGCAGACATAACCGGCGCGGGGGCGCCGTCGAAGAGCACACTGATCGTTCCTACCCGGTCGACCACACAAAGCCGAGGCGGCGTGTCGTGGCTCTCGAACGTGGCAACGATCCTTCCGTCCGCGGTCCACCGGGGGGAGGCCCAGATTCCTCCGGTCGCGAGAACCGATACGTCCCCGGTCACCGCGTCGACCGTGCTCAGGCCGCTCACTCCAGCGCGAGTTCTCACGGCTGCGATCCGATCTCCGTCCGGATGCCACTGCGGTTCGGTGAAGTCGTGGTCGTCGAACGTGAGCTGACGCTCCTCGCTTCCGTTCGATGCGACGAGATACAACTCGTTCCAGCCCGACCTCTCCGAGGCGAAGGTAATCAGCGCTCCGTCCGGGCTGATGGCCGGACTGTGATCGTGCACTCCGGGGAGGCCGGTGAGCGAGCGATGTTCACCGGTTGCCAGGTTGACGGTGCGGACGTCGCTGCGGTTCAAGTCGGACTCCGGAGTGAAGGTGCAGGCCGCCCAGAGCCGATCTGGCGCTACGACTACCTGGCTGCACTCTCCCTCATCCCGGTCGAGCGGACGCGCCCAGGGATCGCCCCAATCCACCACTGCCAGCCGTGGGCCATTCCGTTCGATGGCGACCAGGAGCCGTCGGTCGTCGATCCAGACGGGGCTGCTGCCCTCGACGACATCGGTCGACGGCCCGCCGGCAGCCGACACCACCTTCACCCATCCTCGGGCGGCGTAGGCGACGCGGGATCCGTCGGGTGACCACACGGCCTCGGTGTCTTCCCAGAAGGGTTCGAGTTCCCGGTCGATCGTCACGCGTTGTGCGGGCCCACCTCCAACGGGGATGTGCCACACGTCCGAGGTATCGCGATCGAGAAGGAAGAGGACCGTCCTCCCGTCGGGCGAGATCCGGGGATCCCGTGGGCGGTCCGTCGCCGCCACCATCGCGAGCCGCCAGTAGGGCGGGGGTTGGGGTTTCGGTCGCGGCTGGCTCGCCACTCCCCCATGCTCGTCGGTACCGAAAACCCGGGTCATGGAGCGCTCCTCCCTCGTTCGAACCCTGCCAGGACGGTCACCACGAGCCGCCCGAGTTGGCCGAGGTCGTACCCACCTTCCTGGACGAACACGACGGGGACGCCGAGCGTGGCGAACCATTCCCCCGCCACGGAGAACCCCCCTGCATCTACGAGGAGCGGACCCTCCGGGTCGTCGACCCACGCGTCGAGACCGAGAGAGACGACGACGGCACCGGGACGGCGGCCCGCAACATCGTCGAGCAGCGCCGAGAGTGCATCGAGCCACGAACTCGTCCCGGCGTCGGATGGCAGCGGAATATTCCGGTTGAAACCCCTCCCCGATCCATCACCCTGTTCGTCCTGATATCCGACGAAGTGGGGGAAGTTTCCGGCGCCGGGGTCTGCATGGACCGATCCGTAGAAGACATCCGACCGCTCGTAGAAGATCTGCTGGGTCCCGTTGCCGTGATGGGCATCGAGGTCCACGACCGCAACGGAATCGACACCTCCGTCTCGCAGCGCTTGCGCGGCGATGGCTGCGTTGTTCAGATAGCAGGACCCCCCGAAGAAGTTGGTGCCGGCGTGGTGGCCGGGTGGACGACAGGCGGCATAGGCGGCAGGTTTGCCGTCCAGCACCAGATCCGTGGCGGTCAGTGCAGCATCGGCAGCGCTTCGTACCGCTTCGTACGTTCCCGGCCCGATGAGTGTCGTGGTGTCCATCGTGAAGCGGCCGGCGAGCGCGCTCGGAGCCACCGGGGTGCGAAGCTCGCGACCGCCCATCAGCTGAGGGAGAGGGAAGACGTACGGGACGACGCGGTCCTGCCCGGGGTCGCGATCGAGACCAGCCGACAGCCAGCCCTGATAGGCGCTCTGCAGGTAGGCGAGGAGTTCGGTGGAGTGCACCCTTTCGAGGGGTCCGATGCCGTGATCCCGTACCTCGACGAAGGGTGCTCCCGCATCCGAAAGCGCTGTATTGATCACCTCACCGCGTTCCGGGACCTCGGTACCCGCTATCCGTATGCCAACCCACACTTCTCCTGCCGGATCGTGCATGCGATGGCGGTCGGACCAAGCGAACGGCATCGCGAGGCGAGGTTCCATCACATCGCTCGTGGCCGGGATGACGCCGCGCCAAGATCCTCGGGCAGAGAAGGCCGTACGACCCTTGGGGGCTCCGGCATAGATACGGAAGTGGTGTCTTCCATCGCCGCAATCACCGCGACCATACGCTTGCCGAGGAGGACGCGTCAAGCTCACCGGAGCGGCGCTTGAGACGGCGACGACGGGCATCGGCTCGCTGCTGATCCAGCCGGTATCATGACGGTCGATAGCCACCATGACCACATCGTCGCCACCCCCACGCGCCTGCGATTTCGCGACCTTGGACTCGCAATAGGAGTCTTTCCGGCCGGGCCCACGAACAGCATCAACGACGTTCCCGATGTCACCGCAGGTCACGCCACCGTGTGGCGCGACGAACCGCTGCCTCCTTCCGGTCGAGGCGTCGCCAGAACCGGAGTGACCGCCATCGTTCCGTTCGACCCCGCCTCGCTCTTCGATGAACGCGTCGCGGCCGGCATTGCCGTGCTCAACGGAGCAGGCGAGATGACGGGTTCGTTGGCCATCGCCGAGTGGGGCGTGCTCGAGACTCCCGTATTTCTGACGAGCACGATGGCCGTGGGGCGGGTGTTCGACGGCGCCATTGCCGAACTCGTCGGCAGGGACCCTCGCATCGGGTCCGAGGACGCCATCATCCCAGTGGTCGGCGAGTGTGACGACGGTTCCCTCAACGACGCGCGCATCGTGCAAATCGATGCGGCAGATGTCGGACGAGCCATGTACGACGCCCGGGAGCGAGGATCCGGCCACGTACCTGAGGGAGTCATCGGAGCAGGCACCGGGATGGTGTGTCACGAACTGAAGGGTGGCATCGGATCGTCCTCCCGGTTGGTCGGCAGTTGGGTCGTCGGGGTGTTGGTGCTCGCCAATTTCGGTCGGCTTGATCGTCTGACAATCGATGGTGTGCCGGTCGGCAGAGGCCTGATCGAGAGTGGGTGGGCCGACGAACACCTCACCGTCCGTAGAAGTCACGACCAAGGTTCGTGCATCGCCGTGGTGGCTACCGACGCTCCCCTGTCACCCGATCAACTGAGTCGGCTGGCGCGGCGAGCAGGACTTGGTCTGGCCCGCACGGGATCCTTCGCCGGGCACTACAGCGGTGAGATCTTCCTCGCGTTCAGCACCGGCACCAGGCTGCCGCGCAGGGCGAAGGGGACCGTCATCGAGACAACCCGTGTGGCAGAAGAGCATCTGGACGGCCTCTTCGAGGCCGCCGTCGACGCGACCGAGGAGTCGGTTCTGAATTCCCTGTGCGCCGCCGATACGGTGACTGGAGCGGGTGGAGTGACGGTGCCGGGCTTGCCACTCGAGTTGGTGGTCGAGATCCTCCATGCGCACGGAAGGTCCGCGTCTCTGCCTTGAGTGGGCAAGGACGATCGCAATCGTCGGCCCGCACCCCCGGAAGCGTGCCGGTAGGATTGGTGTCGGCGCACCCGGCGAGAGCCCAGGAGTCCTCACAAGGTTCCTGTGGCATCCTTTCCCGTCGGGTGCGTCACTTCTGTTCCTGGCGTGGAAAAGCCGCCGGCCCCGCTCATCAGCCGGGGCTCGTGAGCAATGCAGCGAGTGCGAACCCGGCGACAGCGGCAAGTCCTGCATAGGTTGCGCTGCGATCGAACGTCTCCGGTGCCATCTCGTCTGAGGTCATCGTCGGTGCCCAATACGCCGAAGACCATCAGAGAGAGGGAGATATCCATGTATGTGAGTGATGCCCACGACGTAGATGGCTCCAGGAATCCCGATCGGCAGGTAGGAGGAGAACTCCCCCTCCGATGAGGAGCCGGTATCTCCATGCCGTGGAGACTCCTCCCACCTGACACGACCAGTCCCCTACCGTTCTGGTCGCCATCGTTGAGGCCGAAGCGGCGATCGCCATACTCACCCGAGGACCCGCAGTTGTTCCGGCACTCGTGGCCGATGGAGTCTCTTCGATCATCGGGGGGTTGACGGGTAGCCCGGGCGAGACCGTCTTCCACTTCGCACTGGCCGCCGCCCACTTCTGGCTCGCCGCAGTTCACTGGGCCGAATGCTTCTGATTGCCTCAGCAAACGGGCCTAAAGGCCATATACAGCTCGGCCCTACTTGGTGACAGTGATCAAGGAGATAGTTCTAAGGAGTTGACGCATGCCCTACCCACGATGGTTGGCCAAGATCAACAAACGGATCTTCAACCCATGGTCGATAAGGAAAGGGAAGTACCCCGTGGTAACCCATGTCGGTAGGACGTCGGGGCGGTCCTACCAGACACCACTCGATGCCTACCCGACCGAGACCGGCTACGTACTGGTTGCCAGGTACGGCCCCAAGTCGGACTGGGTTCGGAACATCCTGGCGGCCCAAACTGCCACTCTCCGAATAGATGGTGAAGAGCACGGACTCGACTCGCCGCGATTGGTCTCCCAGGAAGAAGCCCTGAACGTTTTGGTTTCCGACGAGCCACCGGCCGACTTCACCAAAGCCGAAGACTTCGTGTTGATGGACCACCAGACCTAGGCACGTACTCGCCGCCCATGTCCTGACCTAGGGGCGGGCGAGCGACCTCAACACGCAGGTGCAACGTAGACCGGTTGAACGGTCAGGACGACTGCGTACGTCATCGGACGGTGCCCCCGCGTGTCACGACATGATATTCGACCAAGAACGCGTGTCGGAGCACACCGACTCGCAACCCCCAGAACGAGAAGAACCCTTGCGGTGGGGGCTGTCGCATGAATGGGGGGTTCTCGCGTTCTGTGGCGGTTTCGGTCATGATGCGGGCATGGTGAATGTGCGTCGTTTTGAGCGGGATCAGTTGTTGTTGATGCCGCCGTCGTTGTCTGATTGGTTGCCTGCGGATCATCTGGCCTGGTTCGTTGTTGATGTGGTTGCCGAGTTGGATCTGTCGGGCTTCTATCGGTCGCTGCGGATGGACGGCAGGGGTGGTGCTTCGTATGACCCGGAGATCATGCTCGGGATACTCCTGTATTCGTATTGCGTGGGAGAGCGCTCGAGCCGTCGGATCGAGCAGCGTCTCTGTGACGATGTCGCGTTCCGGGTGGTTGCAGCGAACCAGGCGCCGGACCATGCCACGTTGGCCCGGTTCCGTCGCCGTCATCAGGACGCTGTTGCTGGCGTGTTCACCCAGGTGGTGGCGTTGTGTATCACCGAAGGTCTGGTGCAGACTGGTGTGGTCGCGATCGACGGCACGAAGATCGAAGCCGATGTGTCGGCCGCATCGTCGGCGACTCGGCGTCAGATCGTCGATGAGATCCTTGAAGAGGCCGAAGCGGTTGATGCTGCCGAGGATCTCGAGTACGGGGCACGCCGTGGCGACGAGCTGCCGGCGCAGTGGGTGGATCGGCGCGACCGTCGGGCCAGGCTGCGTGAAGCGCTGCGTCAACTCGACGCTGACGGCCCATCCGACGCCGAGTCGTATGAGGCAGCGCGAACGGCCAGAGAGGCAGCGTTAGGTCGCAAACTTGGTGGCCGTCGAGCAGATCCGACAACGAAGGGGGCGAGTCCGGCTCGGACCCGCAGAATCAACGTCACCGACCCTGATAGCCGCACGCTCAAAGACCGTCGCCGGTTCATCTGGGGATACAACGCACAAGCAGCCGTCACCGAAGATCAGATCGTCGTCGCCGCCGAAGTCACGACCGCCGCCCGGGACTCGGTCGTCTTCGAAACAATGATCGCCGCTGCCGAAGAGAACCTCGCCGACACCGGCGCGGACCGAGTAGAGACGTTCGTTGCCGATACCGGCTACTGGAGCATCCCCAACGCCACGATCGATATCGACGCTGACGTGTTGATCACACCGATGCCCCTGACCGGGAGTATCACCGACCCGGATGATCAACGCCTCGCTCGGCGCAAACAAGTCATCCAACGCCTCGACAGAGGAGAGATCACCGTCACAGCAGCCGCTTCCGAGATGGGGGTATCGACCACCACAGTCCGCAAACTCCTGCGGAACCATCGCTCTGGTCGCTCGGACCCGATCGAGGTCCGTCAAACGATGGTTGAACGGCTCGCCACCGAACACGGAGCCGCTGCCTACGCCAAACGCAAGACCACCGTCGAGACGGTCTTCGGGAACGTCAAAGCCAACCTCGGGTTCCGGAGATTCTCAAGGCGAGGACTCGACGCCACGTCAAGTGAGTGGCGACTCGTCTGCACGGTCCACAACCTGCTCAAGATCCACCGACAACGACTCGCAGCCACCTAAACCCAGAACCAGAACCGACGCGCCCCCACCCAGACACGCCGAGAACCCCCACCCAGTGGCCATCCATGCGACAGCCCCCGGTGCAAGGGTTCTCTCCGTCGGGCTGGCCGGATGTGAACCGGCGACCTCTTGACCCCAAGGGACACCGACCCTCCCCCGCCACACCACACCGGCACCCACCGTGACACACCGTTCGTGTAGGCGTGGCAAGGGTTTCCGGGTGGTCGCTCCCCCACCACACTCCACCGGGAAACATGGCCTGATAGGGGTCAGACGGCGTGGATAGGGTCCCAAATAGGGTCCCATGACGAGAGGCTCGCCTATCGGGCTGACAGGGACTCGATGCGCTCTAGCTCGGCCCGGGTGTCAGCCAGTCGTTGAGCGATGTGCGCAGCGTCCAGGCCGGCGGCGATGAGTTGCTCGAGGCCGTCGACCTGATCGACGAGAGCACGGCGGCGAACATCGACGGCATGGTCCCGGTTCGGATTCACACGTTGTGACCCTATTCCTCTGTGTCAACGCCGTCCGCTTGTTTCTTGGCCAACATGGCGATGATGATCCCCACAGCGGCGATTGCGATTCCGACACCGACTACCAGGATCTGCTTCTCTCCGAAATCATCTGAGGCCCCAATACCGATTCGGTCGGCCAGGGCACCAACGGCGGCAACAATGAAGCCGAGCGCTGTGATAGTCAACCCGATTGACCTGCGTGACACGTGTCACCTCCTCGCCCGCAAGGCTACTCCGTGGGTAGAGGGCTGGTCGGTGAGCGTCTGTCCTTCTGGCTCGACGCCACGGTCCCGGTTCGGATTCATAGTGTTGGACGCTACCCGGGGCCCGTGACACAAAGAGACGCACCCACGGCGGATCGACGGTTGCAGGCAATTCGGCCGGCGTTGCAGGGTCACGCCAACCACCGACGACATCGAACCGAGTCAGACGTCGAAGGTCGCTTTCGGCCGGGACAACAGATACCGCCACCCCACCGAGACCGGCGACGACAACGAAGACTCTGCGGTCACAGACCAGCCCCGAGCGCCGAAGTGATTGAGTTGCTCAACGATTGCGATCTGTAACTCGGGTCCGTCCGACGGCTCGATCGATGTGCCGTCAGCATCCGACAACGGCATAGACACCGACCCGTCTGGTGCGATCACAAGACACTCCCACGACTTCAGTCCACGCCAGTCGGTTCCGGTCGAGAACTGCACGATCATGTACTCGAACGCCTCGGTCTGTGCCATGACCGGAGCCTACCTCGGCACCCGTGCGCTCTCCCACAAACCCGCCCGGCGGCACTAGTCCGTCGATAGGATCGGGTCATGGCCGCCCGGGCAGATCCCCCCACTCCGGAGGCAACTCCTTCGCCCGATCCCCTCGGGTGGCCACTCAGGACAACTGGCTAAGGAGGGGAATGAGATGAGGAAACTGACGAATCCGTTGGTGGTTGTGCTTGCGCTGGCGATTGTTCTCGTGTCAGCGACCACCGCAAGCGCCAAGAAGGCGGAGACACCCCACTTTGAGACCCACGCCGTGGGCACATTCGACTACGTAGGGGACGAATACACCCCAGACTATGGTGTCTGGTGGTCCCCTGTCGGCGGACCCTACGTCGTGGTCGAAGACAGCATACGGTTGGAGGTCGATATCGAATCCGTTGGCGACGCCTTTGGGCCCTACGATGACGGCTCAGACTGGGACACCAAATGGGATTACGACACCACGGGCTATCTGAAAGTGAAGTTTGATGTCATCAGCCCCGACGGGCACCCCATTAGAAGAAGCGTCAAGGCTGACGTGGACAAGGTCACGGTCACTTGGGGGTACCTTGGTACCCACTACTTCTTCGAGGGGACATACCACGGGATGCCGTACAGCGGCTACCTGGGCCTTGGCATCAATGACTACCATCTGTACTTGCCACTCCTGGGGCAGTTTCTTGGCGGGGGAGACAACTACGGGATCGTCTCTTCTTCTCTTGGGGACTTCTCCTACGTGCTCAGATGACACCCTGACGCCCTAGTAGGGCGGACCAAAGCGCACGAAGAAGGGCCATCCGAGAGGATGGCCCTTCTTCTCCCACCTCCTCAACTTGAGCCCCAGAATCATGACTCAGCCCTTGTCTGGGAGGAGCGAACCCAACTAGCACAGAATCACGCTGCCTCAGGCCCACCGACACACCCTGCGACGACCTCGACCTCGACTATCTCGACGACGACCTCAGCTTCTACACCGGACACTGAGATGGGAACTCGAACCCGCAGAACAGGTGAGAGTCCATGGTGGAAGGCGGCACGCTTTCAGGAGTCGCCACATACGGGTGACACCACATCCGCCGGCCCCCCGGTTCAACGATCCAGCACATAGGTGGAGGGCAGGCCGTTGAGCCTGCCCTCCACTCGTTCGACTCGATTCGTTGCTTCTACTTCTTCCCGGTGTGGATGATGATGCTCCCACCACCGATCGGCTGGTCATGAACCGTTGTCGTAGACGACGACCTCGCCACCATCCTCGTACCAGATCTTGATACGGAACGTGTCCAGGGCGCTGTCACCGGCCCAGATCTGGAACTTGTAGGTGCCTTCACCGTTGATGGTGCCGGTTCCCTTGAACTTGGCGAAGTCGCTTCCGGTGACGACCAGCCAGTCGTAGCTGGTTGAGTGGAAGTTCAGGTCGCCGGCGTGGAACTGGAACTCGGTGTTCCCGGTCGGGACCGAGGCTCCCTTCTTGTACTTGGAGACGAACCCGAAGGTGGCCTTCCCTTCGGCCGTCAGATCCGGCAGGTAGCTACCGGCCTCGGAGTAGATCCAGCCGCCGCCGGTCACAAACCCGCCAGACGGGTCAATAGACGACGATCTGGACGTCCGAGATTTCGGTATCAGAACCTCCATCCTTGTCGGTGACCGTCATCTGACACCGTGTAGATGCCAGGCAACGAGTACTGATAGGTACACGGACGCTGCCCCTGCCGTCGCTGTTCCACCGGGATACGACCCGCCGTCACCCCAATCGCAGGCGGCAGTGTGAGTGTCCAGAACACCGGGGTCGGTGTAGTTGGCGGTCACGGTCACGTTCGTGCCTGCCGCCACCGGCCCCGGAGGACCCGAGATGGGGCCGAGGGTCGGCGCAACATTCAGCACGGTCACCGTGGCGGTGTCCGTATCGGAATCGCCGTAGGAATCGGTCACCCTCAACCCAACAATTGTGACTGTCAGGGCCATCGGCATAGACCGTCGATGGTGTAGTCACGCCGGTAGCGTCGTCGTACTCTCCGTCGTTGTCCAAGTCCCACTCATAGAGGACTATGTCGTTGTTCGGGTCGGCGGAACCGGATCCATCGAAGGTCACCGAGGAACCCTCATCCACCGTGTACGGGCCACCGGCATCGGCGACCGGCGGTTGGCTGCACGCCGCCGATGGGGTGTTGATGTACGGCCTCGCCGGGTCGGCCCCGGAGAGTTGCCACACCTCATAGCCCCATATCCCGAAGTTGAGGACCTGGTCCGGACCCGGATCCTTGGTGTCGCCCCGGTGAAGGATGTACGCCAGTTCGGTGGCACCCGCTTGGAGGTCGACACTGAACACCGGACCGAACATGTCCACTCCGGTCGGGCGCAGCGGGTCAGGCCATTCTGTCCCAACGAGCGCCCCGGTCCAAACCTGCAGGCCCCAGAAGTCGTTGAAGTCGGGGCTGGTTGGGTCGCCGTAGTCACCGGCGTCCCGGTGGTAGTGGATAGTGGCGATCCCTTCCGCCTCGCCCCGCTGACCGTAGACCGTCTCATCGCCCGACAGAATCCAGATAGACGCATCGTCAACCGGCACCATGCTCTGATCAGGTCCGGGGTCCTTGGCATCGCCCCGGTGGATGATGAAGTCCACCGGCTGAGACGAGTCGACGATCTGGACCTCCCAGAAAGCCCCATAGTCGTCGATGCCCGTGGGCGGTTTCGGGTGGGTCCAACCGGTGACATCCGACGAGTCGATACCGTCACCCCACAAGTGCAGGCCCCAGAAGTCGTTGAAGTCGGGGCTGGTTGGGTCGCCGTAATCTCCATCGCCACGGTGGTAGTGAACGGTCACGAAACCCTGAGCATCGGCCTGGGACGTGTAGACGGTGGCATCACCCTGGTTGACCCAGACCTCCGGATTGACATCGGCATCGAAAACCCGGTCGCTCGGCGTGTCCTTGGTGTCCCCTTGGTGGATGATGAAGTTCACGTCGCTGTCAGATCCACCCCGTTCGATCCAAGCGAAACGGCCAAACTCGTCCTCGCCCTCGAACGGTTTCGGATAGGTCCAATCGGTGACCTCCGACGGGTCTATGGCGTCACCCCACAGGTGCAGGCCCCAGAAGTCGTCGTGTGCGGGGCTGGTTGGGTCGCCGTAATCTCCAGCCGGTCGGTTGTAGTGGACAACCGCATAGACCGGCCTCGCCGCAGCAGTTTCAACGGTGGCATGGTTGGTGGCCGAGTCGAAGCTGAAAGTCACCTCGTTGCAGGCATCGGTGACGGTGAACGGGATGTTCGGCCCGTTCTGGACTCCACCCGTCCCGTAGTTCTCGTCCCAGCCTTCGTTGATGGCGACCTTGAACTCGTAGCTCCCCGCCGGGATATCCGTCGTGGAGTAGGTGTAGATGTCATCACCGTCGGGGTCCTGGAGCCACGAACGCAGACAGCCGGGATCCCAATCACCCGCACAGCCCAGCTCAGATTGGAGGCTGCCCGCCACCGTAGCGATCCTCGAAGTCTCGCTGTCGGTCACCCAGTGGGTCTTGTGGTCGTAGTAGAACTTCACGTCGGTGGGGGCAGCAAGATTGAGTGGAATGTTCGCCCCGCCTAACTGGGCGTTCGCCCGTAGGCCTCGTCCCACGAATCGTTCAACGCAACCTTGTACTCCCAGGAACCGGCCGGCAACGAGAACGTGCCCTGCCACACGTCGTCGCCCGCATCGAAAGTGAGTTCGGTGACGGCACAATCAGGCTGCCAGTCGCCCGAGCAACCCAACTCTGATTGAAGCGAACCGACGATCGCCACCGACACCGGATCGGCGGTGTGATCGGCTTCCGCCGGGATCGCAATTGCCAAAACCAGACCGAGCGCAATCAGCAGAACGGGCCACCGTGAGTGGCTCGAAGAAGGTTCTCCAGACACAGACATTTCCCCTTGTCCACGGAGGCGACGTACTCGCCTCAACCCACATCAACCGTACACGACGGAACCGAACCTGGTGTGGGCCACAACTCACGGGCGCACATGTCTGAATCCTCACGCTCCGAAACAGCGCAGTGTCGGTTTGTCGCCTCAACCCTGATACGCCCTTCCCCATGATCCCCGGACCCCGGTATATGCACCCCCCTTGCAAAACCGTTGCCCTGCCTGGGTTTCCGGGCGTCAACCAACGCTCACACCACCACAACCGAGCCCCACGGTGGGCGTTCCCCAGACTTGTGGGACGGTCACGGAACCGGTATCCTTGGCCCTGTAATTCATCAAGAGCACTCGAGGGGCCTGGCCCATTGAAAGTGCACCAACCCCCTCCTCGGAGGAACGGTGGTAATGCCAGGATCGATGAAAGGAAGCCCATGGCACACCGTCCCTTCGGCAGTATTCGCACACTGCGCTCAGGTCGACATCAGGCCCGATACACCGGCCCTGACGGACGTCAACACTCCGGACCCACCACGTACAGCACCAAGGCGGACGCCCGCATCTGGCTCAACGAGCAGGAAGTCCGCATCCGCACTGGACACTGGGCCAACCCCACAGCGGGTCGAGTCACGCTCAGCACGTACAGCGCTGAGTGGCTGGCAACAAAGACCAGCCTCGCTCCATCGACACGAACCGTCTACGAGAGCTTCCTTCGACTCCACATCCTGCCCGACCTCGGGGCACTTCGTCTACAAGACATAGATCGTGTCCGAGTCAGGAAGTGGCACAGCCAGTTCGCCTCCACCCGGATCAGTGCCAACACGACAGCGAAGATCTACAAGCTTCTGAAGCAGATTATGTCCACCGCAGTCGATGACGACCTGATCATCAACAATCCATGCCGGATCAAGGGCGCTGGTCAAGAGCACGTAGCGGAACGATCGATCCCGGATCTTGCCGAGGTGTCTCACATCATCGATGCGGTCGATCCCCGTTATCGCTCTCGTCGCCGTCGCCGCCTACGTCGGCCCCCGCTTCGGCGAGCTTGCCGGACTCCAACGGAAACATATCAACCCACTCAAGCGGGAAATCACAATCGAACAGCAACTCTCGACTGTTGCCGGAAGGACTGAGATCCGTCCACCAAAGTCCAAGGCCGGGTACCGCACCGTGACCATGCCCGACTCGGTCGCCACGCTCGTCAACAACCATCTCGAGCAGTTCACAGATCCCTCCCCCGAGGCGTTCGTGTTCACAACGATCAACGGTTCCACGCTCGATCGAGGGAACTTCCGGCAGCGAGTTTGGCTGTCAGCATGTCGGGAAGCAGGTGTGACCGGCGTCCGGTTCCACGATCTTCGCCACGTCGCTGGAACACTCGCAGCGTCCAGCGGCGTCCCACTCAAGGCGTTGATGCAACGCCTTGGCCATACGACGGTGGATGTGGCACTTGTCTACCAGCACGCCGTTCAAGCTGACGACGAGACCATCGCTCGCCATATCGACGCTGTGATCAACAGGTAAGCCTCAGCAGGTTTGAGGACCGTTCTGAGATCCTTCCTGGCACGTTCGTGGCACGAGCCGGTGCCACCAGTGGCCGGCCCGGAAACAGAGAAACCCCGTAACCGTTGTGGCTACGGGTTTCATCCGTCGGGCTGGCCGGATTTGAACCGGCGACCTCTTGACCCCCAGTCAAGCGCGTGCTGCCATGCTGCGCCACAGCCCGGACACCGACATCCTACCGTCGGCTACGCCGAAGCCTCCGGTGCAGGAACGTTCAGTCTTCGATCTCGAAATCTTCTACGACGACAATCGCATCGTCTGGGATGCCGTCGCCGTCGAGGTCCACGGCAATGACGTCGGCCACCGCGGCCTCGACGTGGTCGAGCACACCGTCACCATCGAGATCGATACCGGCCGCTTCGACCACGACCGTCTCTGCGACATCCGGGAGGCCATCTCCGGTCGTGTCGTACGCGACGGTTGATGTCTCGGTGATCTCGATCGTGTCGGGTATCCCATCGCCGTTGAGATCCATGACAACCTGCTCAGTGACGACCCTTGTCCCTACGTCGGGCACGCCGTCGCCATCCAGATCGACCACGGTCTCTACGATCGTCGTCGTCTCAACGATGTCAGGAGTCCCGTCTCCGTCGACATCGATCTCGCGTACCTCTGTGCTGGTCACTGCGATGCCGTCGGAGACCCCGTCGCCGTCGACGTCGATCTCCGAAGCCACGACGTCCGACATGACGATTCCGTCATCAGTCACACCGATGGTCACCTCTTCGACCACATCCTGGGTCGCGGACTCGCCTGGAATTGTCCCGGCCTTGTCATCGAACGGGGCGTCCATCGCACTACCTCTTCGTCTAGGGAGAGGCCAGCGTACCCGTGCGCCCGTGCGTGGGCCACAGCGAGGAGCCACCAACTCAGGGCATCGAGTCGGCAGGATCGCCAGATGGTCCAAGGATCAGGATCCGCCGACACGCCGCGAACTACAGGGAATCGCCTTCGCTGGGCGCTCGCGCACCTCACCGGCAATCGGCTCTACGGGGTCACCACCGGCGCCGGTGTCACCAAGGAGCAGCCGACGCGGCCCTCCCGATAGATGGCTTCTAGCCCGTGATCCATCTGGCGAGCGACCCGAACCCCTGGACGAGCCTCCAGCCGAGGTAGAGGGCCGTGACGCTGATGAGCAGCATGAATCCGATCGGCCAGCGCTGTCGTTCGGCGTCCTGGACCGAATCATCGGTAGATCGATCCCGGGTCATACGGGCGGAATACCGTGGCGCCGATCCGAGAAGGTCCGGTCCTTCCGAGCGGCGTATCGAAGCCGTGCAATGATCTCCCGCCGGAGTTCCTCCGGTTGGATGACCGCATCGATCACGTTCTCGGACGCGAGCCTCAGCAGATCAACGTCCGCTGAATACTCGGCACGGCGTTCCTCGATGAACGCCTCCCGCTCGCCCTCAGGCAGTGTCTCGATCTTGTTGAAATACACAGCGTTGATCGCCGCCTCGGGCCCCATGACGGCGATCTCAGCGGTCGGAAGCGCGAGGGTCGCGTCGGGACGGAACCCTGGTCCGGAGAATGCGTAGAGACCGGCACCATACGCCTTGCGAACGATGACCGAGATCCTCGGCACCGTCGCCTCGGCAAGCGCGGTCAGCATTTTGGCCCCCGCGCGAATGATGCCTTGCCGCTCGACCTCCGTGCCGATCATGAACCCCGGTACATCGGCGAAGAAGAGCAGCGGAACGTTCATCGCATCACATAGCCACATGAATCGGGCGGCCTTGTCCGCGGAGTCCACGAACAGCACCCCGCCGAGGTGGCTGGGCTGTGAGGCAACGATCCCGACGGGTTTGCCGTCGAGCAGCGCGAACGCTGTGATCAACTCGCGTGCGAACAGTTCCTTGACTTGGAAGAGAGACCCTGCATCGACGATCCCCCTCAAGAAGTCGAGCATGTCGTAGACGGCTCTCGGATCTTCCGGGAGCATCTCAGCCGGCCGGAACCCTTCCTCAGGCGGGTCTGGGGCGTACACGGGGGGAAGAACCCGAGTGTGGTCGGCGACGTAGCTGAAGTACTGCTGGGCCCAGGCGATCGCTTCCTCGTCGCTCGACACGAGCGCGTCTCCGCACCCGGAGACCTCGCAGTGCATGCGGGCCCCGCCCATCGCTTCGAGCGTCGTCTCCTCGCCGATGACCATCTGCGCCATGCGGGGCGAGCCGAGGTACATCGAAGCGCGACCCTCGACCATCACGACGACGTCGCAGAACGACGGGATGTACGCACCGCCCGCCGCCGACGGCCCGAACAGGCAACACACCTGAGGAACCCGGCCCGACAGCCGAATCTGGTTGTAGAAGATCTTCCCCGCGCCGCGCCGCCCTGGGAAGAGATCGACCTGGTCGGTGATGCGAGCGCCGGCAGAGTCCACCAGGAAGAAGACCGGCAGCAGCTCGTCGTATGCCGCCTCGAGGGCACGGATGATCTTCTCGACCGTCAGACGGCCCCAACTACCTGCCTTCACGGTGGGATCGTTGGCGATCACCATGACGGGACGTTCATCGATCGTTCCCCTGCCGGTCACGACGGCATCAGCCCCATGGCCTTCTGTCATGGCGTTGGCAAGAAGACCATCCTCGACGAAGGACCCCGGGTCGCACAGAAGATCGACTCGGTCACGGACGAACATCTTCCCCCGCTCGTTCAGCACCTCGTGGTACTTCTCCGGGCCTCCGGTTGCAGCCCGATCAGTCTCTGCATGGAATCGGTCGCTCAGGGAGCCGGTCATGCTTCCCTCCCGCGACGCTTGCGGGCTACGACCCGAACGGGTGTCCCGGTGAAGTCATAGGTCTCTCGCATGCGACGCTCGATGAATCGGAGATAGTCGGGTCCCAGATCCCCGCCTCGCACGAACAGGATGAACGTCGGTGGTTCGGTCTCGGCCTGGACTGCGTAGAGGATGTGGGGCCGCTTGTTCTTCCGCACCGGAGGCGGATGAGCCTCCTGCAACGCCCGGATCAGCCGATTGAGTTCCGGCGTGGGAACCCGGCGACGCCGATTCTCCAGCACCGCTCGCACGGCTGCCGGGAGACGCACGAGGCGAGACCCGGTCTGCGCCGAGACCCTGAGGATCGGTGCCCAGTCGATGAACGCGAGACGATCAGCGACAGAATCCTCGGTGTGGAGGCGCTCCTCTTCATTCCGGATGTCCCATTTGTTCAGCACGAGGATCAACCCGACGCCGGCATCCACGACCTCCTCGGCGAGGCGTTGCTCCTGATGGGTTGCCCCCAACGTGCCATCGATCATCAAGAGAGCGACATCCGACTGCGTCAGAACGCTCCTCGCCCGCATCACCGCGTACTTCTCCACGTCGTCGGTGATCTTGGTCCTGCGCTTGATTCCTGCCGTGTCGATGACCTCGAACGGTTCACCGTCGAGTTCCACGACGAAGTTGATCGGATCTCTCGTCGTGCCCGGCACGTCCGAAACCAGCACTCGGTCTTCTCCGGCGAGCCGATTCAGCAGCGTCGACTTGCCAACGTTTGGTCGTCCGATGATCGCGAGACTGGCGATGACGTTGTCCGCGACGGCTTCTCCTAGATCCGGGAGCGTCTCAACGAGACGGTCGAGGAACTCGCCGGTGTTGCGTCCGTGGAGAGCCGAGATCGGCATGGGTTCGCCGAGGCCCAATGACCAGAAACGAGCAAGATCGAGTTCGACGTTGGGTCCGTCGACCTTGTTGGCGACAAACAAGTACGGGACACCGCTGCGCTGAAGGATCCGCGCCACGCCGACATCGTCGTCGGTCAAGTCCGCTGTGCCGTCGGTTACGAAGACAACGACGTCTGCACCACCGACCGCGATCTCCGCCTGTTCGCGAATGTCGGCGATCAGTTGCTCACCTGGCCGGAACTCCCATCCGCCTGTGTCAACGAGGATGAAGTCGCGGCCGCTCCAGTCGGCGTTGAACTCACGCCGATCGCGAGTCACGCCGGCCTGTTCGTCAACGACGGCAGCCTTGTGTCGCACGACGCGATTCACGAGCGTCGACTTGCCGACGTTCGGGCGTCCAAGGATGACCACGACAGGGAGTCGACTCATGCCGCTGCTCCTTCGATGAGACCCCAGCCGGTTGCCGGGGTGACGATGATTGGGACCGGAGATGCATCTCGGAGATCTTCGAGCGACATGTCGTCGAGGAAGACGTCCCCAGAGAGCGCAACGTCGGGGAGGAGATAGCGGGCAACGGGTTCGCTATCACTCTCGATGGCACGCTTGAGATCGGATCCGACCAGGAGGCCGGCGACCGCTGTGTTCCCCCCGAAGAAGCGATTCTCGACCTCGACGAGTCGAAGCGAGCGACCGCTGAGGCGTTCAAGCTGCGGAAGCAGGGGATCCAGCGCCGCTGCGCCGTAGCTTCCGGTGAGAATGCCGACGGGGCCTTCCAACGCTGCAGGGTCCGGCCCGGTGTGGCGCGGCGCGCGGATACCCCTCGCTCGGCGCGGAGGGAATCGCTCTCCACTCGCCGGTGACGAGCGGAGAAGAAGCCGCTCCCCCCGTCGAGAGAGCCGTGATCTCATCGGTGAAGGTTCGGACCATCCCGATTCCATTCTCGTGCTGAGGGAAGTCCTCGTACGCGGCCCGGGGCGGAATCGCGCGATCCGCAACCAGGTAGAGCTCATCAGATGCGAAGAACATTCGTCTCCCGAGCCGGCGCATCGACTCATCCTGCCAGAAGTGGATGGTGTCCAGATCGGCGCCGGCCTCGGCACCGGTGTGGACGCGGAGATTCTCTTCGGTGTTGTAGCGGGACAGGCCGAGCGGCACGATCCCGACGGACGCCAGCCCGGGGTACCGGGCAAGGATCTCTGCCGCCGTTCTGTCGAGCGTGGCGCCATCGTTGATGCCGGGACACAGCACGACCTGTCCGTGCACGGCAACCCCATGGTCCAAGAGCGCCCTGAGCCATCGAAGAGACGTCGCTCCGCGTGGGTTCCGCAGCATTCGTGTTCTCACCGCGGGGTCGGTGGCGTGGATCGAGACGTAGAGAGGGCCGAGGCGCTCTTCAACGACGCGAGCAAGGTCCAGTTCAGTGAAGCGGGTCAGCGTCGTGAAGTTTCCGTAGAGGAACGACAGGCGGTAGTCGTCGTCCTTCAGGTACAGCGACTCGCGTATCCCAGGGGGAAGCTGATAGATGAAACAGAACTCGCAATGGTTGTCGCAGGTCTGGACCCGATCGAAGATCGACGACGAGAGTCTGATGCCCAGGGGCTCTCCGGCGATCTTGTCGAGACGAATGGTCCTGTCCCCGTCTTCTCCACGGATCGTGACTTCGGGGTCCGTGTCGTCGATGAGTTGCTGGTACTCGATCACGTCGGACGGGACGATTCCGTTCACGGCAATGAGTTCATCACCAACCGTCAGCCCCGCCTCAGCGGCCGGGCTGTCGCCAACGATCTCGATCACGGTGGGATTGGACATCGCTGCCGATGGTACCCGTCCGTTCTCCAGACCCGACACCCTCTATGCTCGCTCGAATGAGCCCTCAGGTATTACTTGCCGAGCCGCGCGGCTTCTGCGCAGGTGTCGAGATGGCGATCAAGGCGTTGACATGGATGGTTCAGACGTTCGAGCCTCCGGTCTACTGCTACCACGAGATCGTCCACAACGCCGCAGTTGTTGCCGCGTTCGAACGGGCCGGCGTCGTCTTCGTCGACGATGTTTCCGATGTTCCGGTCGGCAGTCCGGTCATGCTGTCTGCCCACGGCTCCGCACCCGAAGTGGTTGCCGCGGCGGAGCGTCGGGCGGCGGTGATGATCGACGCGGTGTGTCCGCTCGTCACGAAGGTCCATCATGAGATGCGCCGCATGTCTGATCGCGGCTACGACATCATCTACGTCGGTCATGAGGGGCATGACGAGGCGATCGGTGCGATTGCCGAAGCCCCCAGCGCAGCCACGCTGGTCGATCCCGTCGAAGGGCTCGGCTCCTTTGATCCGAGCGATCGAAACAAGGTGGCGCTCCTTGCTCAAACCACGCTCGGTCTGTACGAGTGGGAGGGTGTTCTGGCCGACGCAGGCAAGCGTTTCCCCGGACTCGAGACCGCGAGGAAGAGCGACCTCTGCTACGCCACAACGAATCGTCAGACGGCCATCCTGCACCTCGCCGAGTCGGCGTCGGTCATCCTCGTTGTTGGCTCCGAGAACTCATCGAACACTCAGGCCCTGGTCCGGGTCGCTCGGATGGCCGGCGTGCGTGCGTACCGGGTCGATGGTCCTGAGGATGTCGATCCCTCGTGGTTCGACGACGACGACCTGGTTGGTGTGACGGCAGGTGCGTCGGCTCCCGACCAACGGGTGCGGGCGGTCATCGAGGCGGTGGGGCCGGGCGGGGCGGTCGAGATCGTCCGCGTCACGGACGAGGACGAGTACTTCCCGCTCCCCCCTCGCCTCCGGATCTTCGTCAAGACGCTGCAAGCTCTCGTGGAGGGAGCGTTCGCCGCTCCGAATCCAGGAGCCCACGGTCCAATAGAAGACGATCGAGGCTGGGACGCAAGTGAAGCACTCGCGCTCCTGGGCGTGTGAGTAGCTGAGTCCAGATCCTGCAGACGGGGCCGGCCGTCACCGCCGGTGTGTTCGGCTTTTCCTGTTCGTTGTTGCCTCAACCAGGTTCAACACCCGCTCCACGACCTCATCGATGGTGAGATCGCTCGTGTCGATGATCACGGCATCGACCGCAGGCTTCAGCGGCGAGGCCTCGCGGCTTGAATCCGCATGGTCTCTCGCTGCCAGCTCCGCGGCAATCTGTTCCGTGGACTTGTCGACTGCTTCGGCATCTCCGGATCGGCGCGCCGCGCGTGAATTTCGGGTCGTGCGGTCAAGTAGATCTTCACCGGTGCATCGGGGAATACCACCGTCCCGATGTCGCGTCCTTCGACGACGGCCGAACCGCCCCGTTCTTCAACCCATGATCGCTGAAGCGCGACGATGCGGGAACGGACATCGGGATGGGTTGCCACAACACTCGAAGCTTTGGTCACCTCGTCGGTGCGGAGCTCATCGGTCACGTCGATACCGTCGATACTGACGATCCCGTCGACGATCCGTATCTCCACGGCGTCGAGTGCTGCGAGTACCCCGTCGCTGTCATTGAGAGCCCCGCCGTTCCGGAGCGCTGCGAGACCAGCCGCTCGATAGGTTGAGCCGGTGTCGAGGTGGGGTAGCCCGACGGATATCGCGACCCGACTCGCAACCGTCGACTTGCCGACACCTCCCGGCCCGTCTACCGCGATGACCACACAGCCTCCAGAGTTTCGTAGAACGACGGCCAGGATACGTTGGCCGCGGACGCCCCGACGATCGTCACCGGCCCGTCAGCTGCCGTGGCGGCGACGGCGGCCGTCATCGCGATCCGGTGATCACCGCTCGCGTTGATGATGCCGCCGTCGAGGAAGCCGGTGCCGATGACCGCGAATCCGTCCTCGGTTGCTTCTGCTCCCCCGCCGAGGGCGCGGATCATCCCGGTTGTGCTCGCAATCCGGTCACTCTCTTTTCCCCTCAGTTCGGCTGCCTCGCGAACGATCGTGATGCCCTCGGCGTAGGCCGCGAGAACGGCAACGAGCGGGAGTTCATCGATCGCTGCGGCCACCGTGGCTCCGAAAACCTCAACGGCCTGCAGTGCGTGACCGGTGACGGCCACGGTCCCGATGACATCGCCGTGTATCGATCCCGTCACCTCACCATGGACCTTGGCGCCCATCCGCTCGAGGATGGTCAGGAAGCCGAGACGACCGGGATTGAGGGAGATTCCCGGCGTAACGACATGGGCTCCTTCCACGAGAGCTGCGCTTGCCCACAGGTATGCGGCGCTCGACGGATCGCCGGGGACGTCGTACCGGGCTCCGGGGATCCGACCTGGGAAGATCTCCATCTTGGTACCGTCGCCGCCCGCGCCGAGACCGAACGTCTCAAGCCACCGTTCCGTGTGGTCCCGATAACCCGCAGGACTGTCGATCGTCGATCGTCCATCTGCCTGAATCGCCGCTAGCTCGAACGCCGACCGCACCTGGGCGGAGGCGACATCGATGCTCACGTCGGCGCCGCGGAGCACCGCACACCCGGTCGTGATGGGTGCGGTGCCGTCAGGCTGTGTCTCGAGTTCGAGTCCGAGCGCACCGAGTGGTGCCACGAGTCGGGCCATCGGACGCGATCGCAATGAGGCATCCCCGGTGAGCGTGATCCTGAGCGGTGCAGCAGCGAGACTGCCCGAGAGCAGTCGGATCGTTGTCCCAGAATTGGCGCAGTCGATGGGTCCGGAGGGATCCATCAAACGGTCCACGGGCGAGAATCGGTCACCGGTACGTTGCACGCCGAGACGGCCCAGCGCGGCCTCAGTCGCAGCGACGTCCCGTCCGGGTGCAAGACCAGTGATCTCGCTGTCGTCTTCCGCGAGTGAGGCAAAGACCAAAGCACGGTGCGACAGCGATTTGTCTCCCGGGATCTGGACGCCCGTCCGAAACACTCCCCCGGCCGGTTCAACCGTCCTCGTGTCCTCCATCGTCCACCTCCTCCCCTGCTTGGTACAACGCCCGGATCTCTTCGATGGTGAGTCGCCGACAGTGACCAGGAGACAGTGAGGCGTCTCGCAACGGACCGATCGAGGTGCGAACGAGTCGCTGAACCGGGTGGCCCAGGGCGTCGAACATCCGTCGAACGATCCGCTTGCGCCCTTCACTCATGGTCACCTCGACGAGGGACGTGTCGCCCGAACGATCGAGAATGCGCGCCGACACGGCCGCGGCAGGACCATCGTCGAGTTTCACGCCACTCGTGAGTCGACGAATCGTCCCGGGCTCGACGATCCCTTCGACCAGAACGACGTAGGTCTTGTGCACCCCAAATCGCGGGTGGGTGAGCCTGAGGGTGAGGTCTCCGTCGTTGGTGAGCACCATGAGTCCTTCAGAGTCGGCATCGAGGCGCCCCGCCGGGTAGACCCGCGGTCCCTCTGGCACCAGGTTGACCACCGTCGGCCTCCCCTGTGGATCATCCGCGGTGCTCACCGTTCCCACCGGCTTGTAGACGGCGTAGTAGGCGAGATCCGGGGCGATCGGAAGCGGCACACCATCGATCACGACTCGTGCGGTCGTCGGGTCGACCTTCTGTCCGAGATGCGCCGTTTCACCATCGACCGTAACGCGACCCTTGCCGATCAGGACCTCCGCGTGGCGGCGGGAGACGAAACCGGACCGGCCTATCAGCTTCTGAAGTCGTTCGATGATCCCTCCGGTCGGAAGGGCCGCTCGAGTGTTTCGACGATCTCGGCCGGTGGCACGTGGTCGGCGAGCGGCGGCAGATCCTGGGGACTGTTGACCCCCAACTTCTCGAGGAACAACTCGGTCGTGCCGTAGAGGAGCGCCTGCCCGGGTCCCGGGGCGGTTCCGACCTCTCGAACGAGGCCTCGCCGTTCAAGGGTATGGAGCGCACGCTCGGAGTCAACGCCGCGCACGTCCGCGATCTGCCCTCGGGACACCGGCTGCTTGTATGCAACAACCGCGAGCGTCTCGAGCGCGGCGTTCGAGAGCCGCGTCGCCCGTTCCGAGGCTGCGAAACGCTCGACGTACGGCAGCATCTCCGGAGCGGTGTACAGACGCCACCCTCCCGCCACCTGGCGCAAGACGAAGCCACCGTGTCTGTCGGTCAATTCGCGCTCGAATTCGTCGAGCATCAACTCGACGTCTGCGAGCGGGGCTTCGACCACTTCGGCGAGTTCCCGCGTGGTGATCGGGGTCTCGGCCACGAACAGGATCGCCTCGACGGCTCCACGGATCTCCATCAGAGGGGTTCCTCTCCACTGAGCAGCGCATCGAGTCGTTCGGCCGCCACTGCTTCGCTGTATCCGATCATGATCGGCGAATGCCGACCATCTTGTGAGACTCGCAGAATGCCCCATCTGGCGAGTTCGAGCAGGCCAAGGAAGTATGCGACGATCTCGACCGACCGCGAGCAGTGGGCGACCACCGACTCGAAGTCGGTCTCGACTGCAGCTGCCATACGGTCCTGGAGGTCGAGCATCGCCTCCTGCACGGACGGCAACTCCAGATCCAGGTGGTCCAGATCGACCACGTCGTCTTCGTCGGCGAAGACCCGTTCGGCGATGGCGGCCAATCCGGCGGCATCAACGGGGAGGACGAATGATGGTGGCGGCGGGGTCACGTCCTCCAGACCGATCGATCGAGCGACGTAGCGCTCGTTTGCGGCGATCCGGTGGGAGAGGACGGCGGCGACATCCTTGAACGTGAGATTCGTGAGGAGGCGTGAGAGCAGGCGATCCCGCTCTTCGGCAAGCGCCAACTCGTCATCCAGATCGATCTCGCGGTCGTCGGGGAGCAGATGTCGGGCCTTCAACTGGATGAGCGTCGACGCGATCAGCAGAAACTCGCTCGTGACGCCGAGATCCATCTCGCTCATCACATCGAGGTAGCCGACATACTCGGCGACGAGATCGGAGAGGCTCAACTCGGTGATCTCGACCTGATGTGATGTGATCAGCTGGAGCAACAGATCCAACGGTCCCTCGAAGACCCTCGTCTTGACCTCATACGTCATGGTCGATGATGGTATCGCCCGAGGAGCGCACTGGGCAATACATGTCGCCCATCTCGGCGTTCATCCGTCCGCATCGATCAACGCCTTCCAGCGTGCCGGGTCCGTACCGGACGGAGCCGGGCCCGGGTGATATCGGGCGAACGAGATGGCAAGCTCACCGCAACCCGCCGCTTCGAGGTCGATCGCACCGCGCCGTCCGTGGTCCCGGTACATCCGCATGCGGTTGGTCATCGGCAAGCCGACCGCATCGAGAACCGTCGCGAACGGACCGGGATACGGCGCCGATGTTCGCCTGCCGCTTGCCGATGTCATGAACAAGAGCTGCTTCGACCGCCCCCGAGTCATCGGGAAGGGCTGCCCTCACACGACGAGCAACATCAACGGCGTGCCGCTGGTCGGGAGAACTCTGGGACCAGAACAGCTCGGCACACGGGCCGTCGAGGTGTTCGTGGACGAAGCGCTGATCCTCTGGACCGGGTGGCTCGGCACGAAGATGTCCGAAGAAACGCCCGACGAGATGGCCAGCCTTGTCGAGGCGACCGGTCACGACGCCGCTTTGCACTCCACGCAACGCCGTGCAGCCGGCAGGTACTGGATGCGATCCAGGCCGATCTGCTCGCCGCAGGTCTCACAGATCCCGTAGGTGCCGTTGGCGATCTTTCCCAAGGCCACGTTGGCACGGTCGAATCGAATCTTGAGAGCCTCAACGAGTCGGAGAACTTCGGTTCGTTCCGCGGTGACGGCGCCGGCATCGGCGAATGTATCCCCGTAGTCGACGGAACCGTTGAGTTGCCCGGACTCGTCAGATCCGAGTTCTTCGAGTTGACGGAGGACCTTGACACGTTCCTCGATGAGGAATGCTTCGGCAGCAGCAGTATCGATCGTCTCGGTCATTGGGAAACTCATCTCTCCTGTTCGTCCCTACCGGGCCCGTGGATGCGCCGTAAGGTACACCTCGTAGAGGTGTACGGGGGACACGCGCGTGTAGACCTGTGTGGTATTGATACTAGCGTGACCGAGCATTTCTTGGACGCTTCTCAGATCTGCTCCTCCTTCGACCATGTGTGTCGCTGCTGAGTGGCGGAGGACATGTGGGGAGAGGGAACCCCTTTCGATGCCGGCGCGGCGGCCGTTTCGCTTGACGATATCCCACATTCCCTGTCGTGTCAGCGACGTTCCTCTGGCATTGAGGAACAGGACATCGCTCCGCTCTCTCTCGCTGAGGAGTTCAAGCCGGACCGGAAGGTATCTCTCGATCGCGATCCTCGCATGGCTCCCGAGCGGAATGAGACGCTGCTTGTCTCCCTTCCCGGTCACGATCACGGTTCCAGATTCGAGATCCAGGTCGGTGAGACCCACGGTCACCGTCTCCGTGACACGCGCCCCGGTCGCATACAGGAACTCGAGGATCGCAACGTCTCTGAGACCGAGCAGCGTTGTCCGGTCGGGTGCATCGAGCAGGTGCTCTACCTGATCGATCGTGAGAGCTTTCGGAAGCGGCCGGGATCTCCGAAGAGTTTCGATCAGAACCGTCGGGTCTTCGGTCGCGTGACCTTCAACAACAAGGAAGCGGTGATACCCCCGAACAGCGGCGAACTTCCTCGCCCTGGTCGACCGGGCCAAACCGCGGTTCGCAATATCCGCGACGAAACCCCCGACGTCGCCGGACGTTCCCTCCTTGTCGAGGAATTCGAAGTAGTCGCGGAGGTCGCGCCGGTATGCGGACACCGTGTTCAAGGAGAGGCCTCGCTCCGACCGCAGAGAGCCCAAGAATTCCTCAGCGTCGGCAGGAAGGGGTGTCATCGCCCGGCGGCGAGAAGAAGCCCTGCCACCGTCTTGGCATCGGTGATCACCCCGGCACGAACTTGTTCGACGGCGTGGTCGAGACGCATCCGTACCACGCTGGCGTGATGCTCTTCGGCCCCCGCCGGTCGAGCCGGTACTGCAGCAAGATCAGTTGCTAGGTAGATCGTGATGCATTCATCGCTGAAGCCGGGAGTTGTGAGGAGATCGGTCAGGTGTTCCAGGTGGCCTGGTGTGAACCCGATCTCTTCCTCGAGTTCCCGCTCAGCCGTTGCCCGTAGGTCCTCGCCGGGGATATCCAGTTTCCCTGCGGGTATCTCTAGGAGCGGCCGGCCCACAGGGACCCGATGTTGCTCGATCAAGATCACGTCTTCGCCGATGATCGGGACGACGGCCACGGCCCCGGGATGAGCAACAACGACCCGCTTGATCACAGCGCCGTCCGGTGTCGTCACCGTGGCTCGATCAAGTCTGAGGAAGGACTCCTCGGCAATGGTCCTCGACCCGAGAGTCCTGAAGCCACTCATCTCATCGGTGTGTGACGACCGGCGCCTCCGCGGCCTCGGGCTCGGAGGCCTCTTGGGCGTGCCGGTGCTCGAGTGCCGCGGCGACGAAGCCCGTGAACAAGGGATGCGGATCATCAGGTCGAGACTTGAACTCCGGGTGGAACTGCGAGGCGACGAAGAATGGATGCGACGGAAGCTCGATGATCTCGACGAGCCGATCGTCGGGGGACAAACCAGAGAAGACGAGTCCGGCTGCCTCGAGATCCTTGCGGTATCGGTTGTTGACCTCCCACCGGTGCCGATGTCGCTCGTAGATCACCGACCCCCCGTAGAGCTCCTCCGTCAGCGTGCCGGCGGTCAATTTCGCCGGGTAGATGCCGAGGCGCATCGTCCCGCCGAGATCTTCGATGTCCGCCTGGTCCTCCATCAGATCGATCACGGGATACCGGGTCGTGGGATCGAACTCTGAACTGTGCGCGCCTGCGTACCCAAGCATGTTGCGCGCGAACTCGATTACCGCACATTGCAGACCGAGGCAGAGGCCGAGGAACGGCACACCCTGTTCGCGGGCATGTCGGATTGCCTCGATCTTCCCCTCGATGCCGCGAATGCCGAAGCCGCCGGGGACGAGGATCCCATCGAGACCGTCCAGATGTGTCGCCGCCATGAGACCTTCGATCTCCTCTGCCGGAATCCAGCGGATCTCAACTTCGGTGCCGTTTGCCGCAGCCGAGTGGCGGAGAGACTCAACGACCGAGAGATATGCATCGGGAAGTTCGACGTACTTGCCGACAAGTCCGATCGTTACCGGTTCGTTCGCATTCTCCATGCGTTCAACCATCGTTCGCCATGCTTCGAGATCTGGCGCTTCGGTCTCGAGTCCGAGCTCGCGACAGACCACAGCGTCGAGGCCCGCCTCGTTGAGGGCCAAAGGCACGCCATAGATGTTCGCCACATCAACCATGCTGATCACGGCATCGGGTTCGACATCGCAGAACAGGCTGATCTTGCGCCTGGCTGGATCTTCAATCGGCCGATCCGATCGCACGACGATCACCTCAGGCAGAATGCCGCGAGAACGCAGTTCGGCCACGCTGTGCTGAGTCGGCTTGGTCTTCAGCTCGTCGCTGGTCGCGAGGTACGGCACCAACGTCACATGGATGTAGCAGGTGTTCGCGGCTCCGACGTCCTTGCGGATCTGTCGGATGGCTTCCAGGAACGGGAGACTCTCGATGTCGCCGACCGTCCCGCCGACCTCAGTGATGACGACGTCGACCTCGTCGTTCTGGCCCAGTTTCCGGATGCGTGACTTGATCTCGTTGGTGATGTGAGGAATCACCTGCACTGTGGCTCCGAGGTAGTCACCGCGGCGTTCCTTGCGAATGACCGACTGGTAGATGGAGCCGGTCGTCACGTTGGAGTCCCGTCTGAGGTGAACACCCGTGAACCGCTCGTAGTGGCCGAGGTCGAGATCGGTCTCCCCGCCGTCATCGGTGACGAAAACCTCACCATGCTCGAACGGGTTCATCGTGCCGGGGTCAACGTTGATGTACGGGTCGAGCTTCTGGAGCGTCACGCGGAGTCCCCGCGATTCGAGCAGCCTCCCGAGAGATGCGGAAGTGATCCCCTTGCCCAGACTTGACGTCACCCCACCGGTGACAAATACGTGTTTGGTCACGTTGCACTCCACCTCGGAAGGCCGCAGCATACCGGACGCGTTCCGCTGAGCGCGTCACCGCCTGTCACGAAGCGCCGGCGATCGTCAGGAGCTCCGCAGCGTGTTCGCGGCCCCGTTCGCTGTCGGGGAGTCCTGCGAGCATCCGCGACAGCTCCTCCAGTCGCTCGTCGCCCTGCAGCTCAGAGACCGCTGCGGTATTGCCATCCCTGCGAACGACGAAGTGGGTCTCGGCATAGGCCGCAACCTGTGGAAGATGTGTCACGCAGAACACCTGTCTTCCAGCCGCGAGATCCCTGAGCTTCCTTCCCATGACGAGCGCCGTCGCTCCCCCGGTTCCCGCGTCGATCTCGTCGAACGCGATGATCGACGCATCCGATGTTCCCGAGGCGAGTCGCAGTGCGAGGATGAGTCGGCTCAGCTCTCCGCCCGATGCGATCTTGGCCACCGGGCCGGGCACCAATCCTTGGTCGGAGGCGAATTCGAGGACCACCTGGTCTGCTCCCTCCGGGCCGGGATCTCGTTCGGTGACTCGGAACGCAACGTACGGGTCGGAGAAGCCCAGATCCCGAAGGTGCCCGATCGCGGTCGCGGAAATGCGCTCACCGGTCTTTCTGCGTTGCCGTCTCAGCGCTCCCGCTGCTTCAGTCACGTCGGTACGAGCCAATGCAAGAACTCCGGCGATCTCATCCGACCGGTGAAGGAGGGTTTCCAGCTCTTCCGCTCGATCGGTCGCTTCTGCCTCGAACACGAGGACGGCGTCCAGGTCGTTGCCGTACTTGCGCTTCAGATCACCGAGTAGAGCGAGGCGCTGCTCGACCCGCTCGAGGTCCTCAGGATCATGATCGAGATCTGCGCTCACCCGATCGATCTCGCTGTTGAACTCAGCGAGCAGTTCGTTGAGTTGCGCGCTCATGTCAGCGAGTGGCGAGAGCGACGGTGCGGTGCGCGAAGCGGCACGAAGTTCCCGATCGGCGTTTTCGAGTGCTGCCGACGCCCCGGTCTCCCCGGCAGCGTTCTGCACTGCTGCGAGGCGTTCCCGGAGTTCCTCGGAGTTCCGGAGACGGGAGGCTCGCTCCGCTATCTCTGCGTCCTCTCCCGCAACGAAGCCGGCGGCAGCGATCTCATCTCTCTGGAAGCGAACCATGTCGAGTTCCCGCTCAAGGGCGCGACGGTCACCGCCAAGCGCAGCTGCCTGCTCCTCGGTGACGACGAGAGTCTCCCATGCAGCCCCGTACCGGGCTAGGGCTTGTCGCCCGGCTTCCGCCATGGCCCCGTCGAGGAGACGCCGAACAGCTCTTGGCTCACTCAGCAGCGTTCGATCGTGCTGCCCGACGACATCGAGCACGCCGAGCAGGGCTGCGGCCAGGTCTCCTGCGGTTGCCATCGCCCCATCAATCGAAGCACGCGAGCGCCTGCGATCAACGCTGCGACCAAGGATGTGTTCTTCACTACCTTCGACGAATCGTGCCTCGACGGTGGTCGTGTCTCCGTTCGGACCGATCTGGTCCTTGCGTGCCTGCTCGCCACGAAGCAGTCGCAGGGCTCCGAGGAGCAGTGTCTTCCCGGTCCCCGTCTCTCCTGTGATCACCACGAGACCCGGCCCCGGCTCGAGGTGGGCGATCGGGATCAGCCCAAGGTTGCCAACGGACAACTCGTCAAGCATGGGCGAGGCCGAATTGGTGTCGCACGGCCTGGGGAAACGGGTGCGTGTCGAGCGTCATGAACCTGGTTGCCCGTGAACCCCGGGAGACGACGACGCTCGCACCGGGTTCGACGGTCGCGATCTCTTGCCCGTCGACGTTCACTCGTGCGGGTCGGTCGATTTCCACGGTCACGGTGATTTCGGCGTCCGGGGACACAACGATGCTTCGCGACAACAGACTGTGAGGGGCGATCGGCGTGAGGACGAGAGCCTCCACCTCTGGATCGACGACCGGGCCGCCGGCGGAGAGCGAGTACGCGGTCGATCCGATCGGCGTTGCGATGATCATGCCATCGGTTCGATATTCCGCGAACCGGCGGCCGTTGATTGCAACGCTGATCTCGATGATCCGTTCGCTCGCGACCTTCTCGATGACCACGTCGTTGACCCCGGTCGCCGAGAAGCCCGGTCCCTCAACGCCGACCATCATCGCGGAGAACACGCGGAGCCTTCCTTGTTCGAGGGCCTCAGCGAACGCGTCAATCTCGCTGACCGCGAATTCAGCCAGGTAGCCGACACGGCCAACGTTGATCCCTGCGATGGGGATCCCGGTGTCGAGTGCGAGCCGCGCCGCTCTCAACACAGTTCCGTCGCCACCAACACCGATCACTGCTTCGACACCCGCCGGGACGGCATCACCGGCCACGGTGATCGCCTCCACACCGCGCTCAAGGCAGGCCGCAACCAAAACCTTCGCTGCATCCGCTGCGTGTGGCTTCTCGTCATGGACGACAACGGCGATTTGCTTCACGATTGGCTCTCCTCAAGGACGATCGCTCGTACGGTACCGGCATCGACGAGTCGTTCCGTGATCCTGCCGTGAACGAGGAACTCACGGTTCCCTTCCGCGCCAGTGATCGAAGAGACGACGAGTCCGATCACTCCTATTCCGTTGGCGGCCAGAGCGTCCGCTGCCTGCTCGATGGCGAGCACATGAGCGTCTGGATCCCGGACGATGCCGCCCTTCCCAACGAGCTCCTTCCCGACCTCGAATTGGGGCTTCACGAGGAGCACCCAGTCCGACACGTTCGAGCCGAGGGATGCCAGTTGGGGCGCGACAAGTGCAAGGGAGATGAAGGACAGATCTGCGACAACGAGGTCGAACGGGGCACCGAGCGCCTCCGGATCGGCGTGCCGGATGTTCGTGCGTTCGACCACGGTCACCCGTCCGTCAGTTCGAATCCGGTGATGCATTTGGCCATATCCCACGTCAACCGCAACCACATTGGATGCGCCTCTTTGTAGCAGGCAATCGGTGAAGCCTCCCGTGGAGGCGCCAACGTCGACCGCAGTTCGTCCGTCGACCGGGACGTCGAAGGTATCAAGTGCTCCGTCGAGCTTGACCCCGAGCGCGACTGACGAAACGTGCAGGCGGTGTATCGACGAATACCGGATCTTCCGGAGCGACGAGCGTTGACGGTTTTGGCGCGGGGTTGTCTCGAACCCTGACAAGACCGGTCTCGATCACTCGCCGTGCCTCAGCGCGTGACGGTACGAGCTTGCGCCGGACCAACTCGGTGTCGAGACGTCTCCTGGTCAGGGCGTGACGCTCCCGGCGCCCCCGTCGACGTTGTCGAGGGCGTTGCCAAGCAGGCGAGCGATCTCCTCTGCCTTCTCGGGAGCTTCGGCTGGTTCTGACTGCTGGAGCTCAGCTTCGAGCGCATCCAGATCAGTGATGGGATCGGTCACGGATTCGTTCGGGTTCTGCACCATGGATCCATTATCCCCGGTTCTCGGCGTGTTCGGGCAATACGAGGCTCGGCAGGTCCGCGATCGTGGCGATCGTGTGGTCCGGTTGGAGGCTCGACGGCAGCGGGTCGTGGTGGTCGGTGACGCCGCTGAGCACGAGGATCTTCCCCCATCCTGCGTCGGCTGCCAACGCGAGATCGGTATCGGGACGGTCCCCGACCATCCAGACCTCTCCGTGTTCGATCTTCCGTTCGATGAGATCACGCATCGGTCGATTCGGCTTGCCGCACACGATCGCTGTCTTCCCGGTCGCCCGCTCCACGGCAGCCACGATCGACCCGGCCCCCGGATATCGCGCATTTGGCATCGGATACGTCGCATCGTCGTTCGTTGCTATGAACCTCGCCCCTCGACCGATGGCGACAACAGCACGGGTGAGCCGCTCGTACGAGAGCCCGAGATCAAGTCCTACGACAACCGCGCCGGCGTCGGTGGGATCGGTCGTGAGCTCGATCCCGGCCCCTGAGAGGGTCGCGCTGAGTTCGTCGGACCCGAGCACGAGGCACTTCTCGCCGGTGTCCCGCAGCAAATTCGCAGCAGCGAGCCCCGAGGTGATGACCGATCCCGGGTCCGGAACAAATCCGGTCCGGTGCGCGATGTTCCCGACCACCGTCTCGACGGATCGTACAGAATTGTTGGTGGCGAACAGGATCTGATGCCCGGCGTCCCGAAGAGCCGAGAGTGCTTCACCGGCGCCCGGAACCGCGGTGCTGTCGAGGTAGACAACCCCGTCGAGATCGAATACGAACGTCTTCTGCGAACCGCCTGAAAGGGTGCCCGTCATGCCGACCCCTCGGACGGGTCACGGGACTCTTCGATGAAATCCTCGGTCCTGGCATCCGAACGATGCATGATGATCGACCGTGCCTTGAATCCGTTCGATTCGAAGAAGTTCTTCGCCAAGCGATGTCCCGGGCTCGACACGGGCATCAAATAGGTCGATCCCACGACCTTCCAGACGCTCCATTGCGAGATCGAGCATCGCCGCACCAACGCCGACCCCCCTTGCCTCGTGGTCGGTGAAGATGAACTGCACGACACCGATGCGTCGATCGGTCATCGGTTCGAGGAGTGGTTCCTCGATCGCGACGAGAAATCCGACCGTCACACCATCGATCTCTCCGACGATGACCGTGGTGTGGTCTTCGTTCACCAGGGAGATGAGAGACGATTCGATCGGCGCATCAAGCCCATCGGCAGTCGGCCAGATGCCGCGAATCGCCGACTGCTCTGCCGACAGCTCCCCGTACATGCGCAGCAGGTCGGGGAGGTCATCGACCGTCGCTCGCCGCGCGGCAGTCTTCATTGGATCGTTCATGGACATGGGCACATGATGGTCTGAGTCCTGGGACAAGCGTAAGTGTGTTGAATCGTGAATCCGCGAGCGACGTCACTCGCGCCGGGGTGGGGCGTGGATTCATGGTCGACGGAGTCGGCGGCGTTGGGGTGGGGATGAGGGGTTGATGGTGAAGCCTTGTCCGTGGATGACGACGTGGTGGTGGAACCAGCAGAGTGTGGTGAGGTTGTCGGCGTCGGTGGCGCCGCCTTGGGACCAGGGGGTGATGTGGTGGGGTTGGAGCCGGTAGCGGCTGACACAGCCCGCAATGGTGCACACGCCGCCGTCGCGGGCGAGGACGAAGCGTTTCAGCCTGGGTGGGATGGTGCGGCTGCGGCGTCCCATATTCACCGGTGTGCCGTCTTGTGTTCGGCCGGTGACTTCGATGACCCCGTCGCAGAGGATGGCTTCGATCGTTGCGGGTCCGACTCTGGGTCCGGTTTCGATCATCACGCCGGTCTCTCCGTTCGTCCCGGCAGCATCGTGGGCGTCGACGAACACGGTCAACAGCGGTGTCGCGGATTCGACCGTGGCGCCGTCGCTACCGGCGAGCGAGTCGACGCTGATGGCCCACAGGGCGTCAGCGTAGCGGGTCGTGCGGGTTCGGTCCCCGTCCGGGTCGGGTGGTAACTGGTCGGCTTTGGCGTCGAGGGCGTCGACGAAGCATCTGCCGGCTGTGGCGGGGAGTTGTCCGTGGACCCGCCACGACGACTCGTCCAGGTTCGGCTGCACCGCCACATAGCGGGTCTCGAACACTTCACGCTCTGTGTCACGGGTCATGCGGTGCCGGTTCGACACGAGACGCCGAATCGCAGCGACGTCGAAGATCGAGAGTTCGTCGACGATCGTGGCGTCTTCGGATGGGAGAGCGATCCTGGCCGCCTCGACGGTCCGATCGAAAGCTGATCGACCCGACGGCGGTGGCGTGTTCGACGGTGGGGAGCGATTCGAGACGCCGAGCCGTCGACACCAAGGTCTTCGCGGTCTCTGGTGCAACATCGAGACGGCCCGTCACCCACTCTGCCATCGACCGACACCCGTCGACGAGGGGCGCCTGCCGACGGTCGGCTTCACGAATCAACACCATCTGTGCCGCCCGCATCTGAGCGATCGCCATCTCGGCGTTCAGCATCCACTGTTCGATCGCATCCATCGTCAGGGTGGCTGTCGTGTCCATATGCACAACGTATCAACCAGGTAGGACAAGAAACCGGTTCCCAAGCCAGGGTCGCCGAACAATCCTGAGGAGCCCTGGCGGGGGTCCCACACCGGTCACGGTCCGACCCCCACCGCCGCCCTACGGGCGCCACCTCCCCCTGAGGGGGAGGAAGAAGATGACGCTGAGGGCATGGGACCTGGGCCGGAGCTACTGATCTACCGCCCTTTTGGCCTTGCCGAAACGGCGCTGCCAGCGGAGCGTGCCCCGGTGATCAGGCGGCGCAGTCCTTGCAGATCTTCTTGCGGGGGTTGGCGAGCTGGCTCGACTTCAAGACGAGGAAGCAGTTGGAACACACGAATTCACCCTCGGTTGCCTCCGCCGCGCCTTGTTGATCCATCGCCAGTTCGGCGCGCCGAATCGCTCGCATCTCGGCAGCTTCGTCGACAACGAGCGTCTCACTGGTTTCGTCCTCAGTGAGCATCTCGAGCTCCTCGGCCTCGAGTTCGTCGAGAGCCTCATCATCTTCGTCCGTCTCGTCGTCCGTCTCGTCGTCGATCGCCTCGTCGTCGTCATCGTCGCTCAGCGTGTCGTCGTCGATGAGCGTGTCGTCGTCGATCAGCGCGTCCACGTCGAGATCCTCGTCCAATTCAGAGAGATCCTCCGGGGATCTTCTTCGCTGACTTCGTCGATTGACATGGATTCAACCTCCTGCGGCGCGGGATCATACACGGACGTAGCGATATTCGGGGACAGTTCTAGGTGACTCGTTCCGAGGGTTCAAGGAGTCGTCGGCGATGAGTAGGCGGACGGCTCGTGGTTCGTGGAAGAACCATGTTCGTGCGCACCTAGGAATGCAGCGGTGGATGGTCCGCTGTTCGCCTGTGCCTCGAAAGGGAGGCAACGTCCATCACCCCTTGGGCGAGGTTCAGAGTGAGTCTGGAGGAACTGACATCGCTCTCGCCTTGCTGGTCGGCCCGGCGACCCTGCTCCTCTCAACCGCCGCACTGCTTGGACTCCGGATCAGTGCCGGTACCGTCGGTATTCATCGGCGGAGAACGAGCCCTATCTAGCGGCACCGTGGCCGGTCTGCCTGCGAGGAGCTACCGTCGCTGCAGCACGATGGTCGCACGGTCAGACCGTGCGTTTCCAGTAGCCGCGGATCATCGTGTTCGCTCGTTCGATACCTCGTTCGTCGAAGAGGTAACGTCGGATGCGCTGCATGGCCGCAGCTTCGCCAGCTGCCCAGATCCTGACGCCGGGTTCAAGGCGCGCGCCGCGCACGTATCGCATCTGCGCCTCTCCTGGCGGACTCCCCTCCTCCAGCACGCACCATTCCACCCGGGTCGCATCCTCGGCAAAGAGATCGCGGATAGCGTCCGACGATCTGACTTCGATCCCAACCTGGATCGGGCGTTGGGGCGCCAAGACAGCGAGCAACTGGCTGATAGCCGGCACCGCCGTCTCGTCGCCCGTCAAGAGGAATGCGGACGCCTCGGAATCCGGCGCATAGCCTCTTCCCGGACCGGAAACCGCAGCGCGATCACCCGGCACGGCAGCGACTGCCCAGTCCGACGCTGCGCCACCGTCGTGGCGCACGACGTCGAGCATCAGCTCGCTCGTCGCTCCGGGGCTTCGAATCGGAGTGAATGTTCGGAGGATCGGGCGAGTCCCCTCCGGTAGCAGAAACTCGTTTCCGTTCCAGGTTGGGATCACCAACTCGGATCGGGGATGTGATGGCAAGAGCAATCGAACGCTCGCGGCGGGTTCGTCAACGACCAGCTCGTCCAGATCGGGACCGTCGAGTGTCACACGCACGAGCCGATTCGTCAGACGTCTGACGCGGACGACGGCCACGTGTCGGAACCGTGGCGGCTCGCGCCGGACGCGCCGGATCGGCTCCCTCGGAGTTGGTTCGCTCATTCGGTGCCTCCTCGAATCGTCAGCGGAGTGGGCGTCACCACTGGCCGGCCTGGCGCGCCGGGTGCGCCTCCTCGTCGAGGCGCCGTGTGGTGGCCGTGAACTCCTGGAACTCGTCGTTGACGACGTACCGGTCGGTGACCGTCATCAACCACTCTTCCACCGTGGCCGACACGTCGGCTTCGGTTGAATACGTCGGCTCGAATCCCTTGACGATGGGCACCGGCGCGGTCGAGAGAAGCACGACGGCTCCGAATTCGCTCACGCGGCATCGCCGGTGTTCTCCCACTCAGCCAGGGCTGGCTTGTTCGTCCACGGTCTCCGCGCACGGTCCTCCGATCCGGTTGAGACGCTAGCGCCGGGAGTGATGCGGGACGAAGCCAATCGATGCTCCCTTGTCGCGGCACCCCGACGAGGGAACCTTCCGGTTGCGCTCACCGAATGGCCCTGAGGCGATCCTGTCCCGTCGCGAGCGGACGCCATTGCCTCACTGCATCTCGCAGCGCAACCGATCTTGCGGGTTAGCATCCCTCTTGTCGAGACCTTCAGCGAGCATCGCAATCGCCCTTCCGCGAGGAGACTTCATTGTGAACTGGCGCAGATGGTTGATCTGGAGTCTCGTCGGCTTGCTCGGGGTCTTGCTCATCATCCAATTCGTCCCCTACGGGCGGGCCCACGACAACCCGCCGGTGATCGCAGAACCCGCCTGGGACACGACGGCTACCCGCGATCTGGTGCAACGGGCCTGCTACGACTGTCACAGCTACGAGACCGTCTGGCCTTGGTATACGTATGTCGCCCCGATCTCCTGGTTGACCCAACGGGACGTCGACGAGGGCCGCGGGAGACTCAATTTCTCCAACTGGGGACCGGGCGCCGGCGATAGCGGCGAGATCACCGGAGTGGTACGCGAGGGCGAGATGCCCCCGGTCTACTACACGTGGATGCACCCGTCGGCGCGGCTCAGCGATGCCGAGCGGAACCAACTCATCCAAGGCATTGAGATCACAGTGGCAGGTGGATGACGCCGGCTGAGGCAACCGCACCCATCCGGGCATCACTTTCGTGGATGGCCGGGGCGCCGTCGATCGTGACGTAGCGTGCGCTAGATCTTGAAGAGGAGTCGGTTCCCGATGGCCTCGGCCGTGAACGATCCCGAGCCCAGGATCTCACCGTCAGCCTCGACCAGCCACGTCTCCGGTACGTTGACGGTCACGTTGCGGCCGGTGGTTCTTCGCACCGCCGGATGGGTCAGATGAGTGCCCTTCACGACTCTGCGGATGATCAATGGAGCTTCCCTCCTCGGACCGGCGAAGACCTGCACGTCGAACTGGCCATCACCGGTCGTCGCGCGGGGAGCAACATTCATCCCGCCACCGAAGAATTGGCCATTGGCGATCACCACATTCCAAGCCTTGGCGGCAATCGTCCTGTCGTCGCAGTCGACCCGCACGTTGTCGGGGTCGGTCTTCGCAAGGGCGATCCAGAACCCGGCCAAGTACCGGCGTGCTCCCAGGCGTGCGGGTAGACGGTTGGCTTCGACAACGGTCCGGGATGCGATTCCCGCGTTCGCTGCGTTGAGGAAGTAGCGCCTTCCAAACGACCCGTTCAGCAACCCGACGTCAACCGGATACCGAACGTCACCGAGGAGATGATCCGCGGCCGACTCGAGGTGACTGGGGATTGCAAAGGTTCGGATGAAGTCGCTTCCCGATCCGGCAGGAAGGATCCCGAGCGTCGGCGGCGAAGCCCAGTCGAGTTCGAGCAGACCGTTCACGACGAGATTCGCAGTGCCGTCTCCCCCGACGGAGCCGAATGCGTCGTATCCCTTGTCGCGACCCTCCGCAACGATCTCCGCCACAGCATCTGCAGATGGAGACACCCGGATCTCGTGGTCGATGTCGCGTGCGGTGAGCGCCGCCGTCACTCGGGTTTCGAGATTCCCGTCCCGACCGGCGGACGGATTGACAATCACCCACCACGCACTCATGCGCGACCTCCCACAGCGACGATTCCCCGATCGGTCGCGACAATAGCGGCGGCCGCCACCGGCGCCAGCGAAGGGAACCCGTCCCTGATCTGACGCATCACATCGAGGAGTTGTCTGCAATTTCGCACGAAATCCCCTGCCGCGAACCCATCCTCACCGAACAGGTCCTCCAGGCCCGCTCCCGAAACCCAGCCGTAGGCATAGGGAGCGAACCCGGGTTCGGGCATCCGAGACGCGGGAAGACGGTGGCGCTCCTCCGCTGCGGTAAGCAATTCCCAGACCCTCACGATTCGTTCGTATCGATCGGCGACCGAGCCCACGAGCGTCGCAGTTTCGCCGTCCGACGCGCGCGGTTCGAACGTGAACATCGAGACGACCGCAGCGAACTCGGCCGAAGAGAGCCCATCGAGAATCCCCGACTCCACCGCCTCCGTCAGCAAGAGGTCGAGTTCGCTGTACACGCGGCGCAAGCTCCGACCCTTCCCAGCTAGATCCCATCGCCCCACGTAGCCGAACTCGGAGAGCACCGCCATACGGGCGTGGAATCGATCTACGACATCGTCCTCATTTCGCCTCCGTCGTCGCTCCAGCCTCCTGAGATCCTTGGTCGCCCGCTGGGACCGGGCCAGCCACTGAAGGTGTTCAACAAGGTCCGGACAAGCCCCCACGGTGGTGTCGATGGCCCTCTCCGCCGCGATGGAGCGCGGGAGCGCCCTCAGGAGTCCACGTGCGAAGGAACGTCGCCGCGGCATCGAGATATGTCTCGTCGGAACTGCGAACGGGTTCATCCAGGGCAATCCTGCCGACGTGTCTGGGGAGAGCACCGAGTTCGTCGGACGTCACCTTCCTGCGCTCTCCGCGATCGGACAGAAGGAGATATCGGGGATTTCTCCCGTAGCCGCGAGCAAGGATGACCCACCGGTCGCCGTCGCCCAGTTCAAGCACATCACCGGAGTCGAGGCCCGCGAAGAACCCCCTGACCGCGTCGGATCCTTCTCCCGATCCGAGCGGCGCACGGGCATACGCCTCAATGTCCCCACGCTCGCATTGGGCAGCTTGGAGCAACTGCGCCACCTCGGCGGTCCGCTCGGCGATCCGGTCCTCAAGCCTTCGAACCCTCTCCTGGGCCCTGAATTGGGCGAATGAAGCCCGAAGAAGCTCCTCGGCTCGCGACTTCGAGTAGTTGGCCACCAGATTCACTGCCATGTTGTACGACGGTTCGAATGAAGACGTGAGCGGGTGGCTCCCCATCGCAGCCACATCGACTACCTTCTGGAACGGAACAAACGGACTGTAGAGGACCACAGCGGTCCCCTGCTCATCCATCCCTCGACGGCCGGCCCGACCGGTGAGTTGGGTGAATTCTCCGGCGCGCAGAAGCTCATGCGTCTCTCCGTTGAACTTGCTGAATGATTCGAGCACCACGGCCTTCGCCGGCATGTTGATTCCGAGGGAGAGAGTCTCTGTTGCGAAGACGAGTTTGACGTGGCCTGAAGTGAAGAGCTGTTCCACCGTCTCTTTGAAGGCAGGCACCATTCCCGCGTGGTGTGCTGCCACACCCGCCTCCAGTATCGCCAACCACGAGTCGTAGCCCAGGACGCCAAGGTCGACCGAGTCGAGATGGGCGGTTGCGTCGTCGGCGAAGGAGCGGATCGCTGCACGTTCATCGGCCGATGTCAGCCGGAGACCGGCGGCAGCCACCGTGCGAGCGGCATCGTCGCACCCGGCCCGTGAGAAGATGAAGTAGAGAGCAGGGAGTTTGCCCGCGCCGAGTAGTGCCTCCGAGACTTCAAGCCGTCGCGGTGTCGCGAACCTGCGATGACGGCCTCTCCCCTTTCGCAGAAGGTTCAGGACCCGCTTGTTCGGGTGGAGACCGTCTTTGCCGAATACCGGGTACCACTCCACGGAATTCCCGTGGTGACGGTCCCGCAGCAGATACATCGACTCCAGGGGCACGGGGCGGTGTTCCTCCACGACGAGATCGGTTGCCCCGCGACGCGCCCGGATCCAGGCGGTGAACTCCTCCGGATTGGCGATGGTCGCCGAGAGATTCACGAGCTGAATCCCCGCGGGGAGATGGATGATGACTTCCTCCCACACGGATCCCCGGTACCGATCCTGCAAGTAGTGGACTTCGTCAAGAACGACGACACCGAGGCCTTCGAGCGCGGTCGAATCGGCATAGATCATGTTCCGCAAGACTTCGGTGGTCATAACGACCACCGGAGCCATCGCATTGATGGTGTTGTCGCCGGTGAGCAGACCCACGCCTGCCTCGCCATATCGGCCGACGAGATCGCGGTACTTCTGGTTGGAGAGGGCCTTGATCGGTGCCGTGTAGAAGGTCCGCTTCCCGGCAGCGAGCGCGATTGCGACACCCGCTTCGGCGATCAGAGTCTTCCCGGAGCCGGTCGGCGCGGTCACCACGACCGAGGCGCCGCGCTCGACGGCGCGGATGGCCTCGATCTGGAAATGGTCGGGTTCGAAGGGCTGTCCTTCCAGGAACCGACGCGCGGGATCATCGAGTCTGCTGCTCATGAGCTCAGGACCCAATCGACGGCGAGAGTCGGTACCCCGTAGGGCACCACGTTCGGCCATACGAGGGCGACCACGACGATCTCGGAAAAGGACGGCCTCCCCATGAGTGCGATGGTAGAACCTGCCGGGTGACTCGGCTTGTCCCTACACCTGAAGTGCCTCCGGGACGAATCCCGGAGGCACCGATGACCCCTCAGCTCATGCCCGCCCGGTCACAAATCTGATGCAGCAAGCTCCTTGAACCAGCCCTGGCCGCCGAGATTCCTCGAGAACGTCTCGATCTCCTCTTCGGTAATCGGACTTGCCGTCGCGACGATGTCGTATCCGACGCCGGTGGCGAGCAGCACGCTCACCACCCGATGGCTCGCCGGGCGACGTTGCGTCGTTCCGCAGAACGGACAGTCGAAGCGATAGCGCCCCTCAGCCGCACCGGCAGCGAGCTCAAGTCCAACGTCGGCGGTCGTGAGTTCCACGTCCCCGCAGGTGGTGCAAGTGGTTCGGATGGTTGTCATGGTCGGTAGCTCCGTTGCCAGCGTCGAATATTTCATCGGCACGGGAGCCGGGTCCTGGATGACTATTTCCTCCTAGTCACTCCGACATGTTCAGGAATAGCGCTCAAGGATCCTCGATCGGAGATCCGCGGTCGCCGTCGCGGCTTCGGAGCCATCGACAATCTCAGCGGTCTCACCCAAGCGGATCATCAGGCGGGCGGCAACCGCTGCATCGCCGACACTCATCCGGATGGTCATGGCGTCGAGTCCATCGTCGATCACGTCGACCGGGTAATACTCGGCCACCCACCTGGCCTCTCCGAGGAGGCGGATGGTGACGTGGACGTCGTCATCGCCCGGCGTGTAGCGGATGGCGGCCTCATGCGGAGTCGGGTCCGGGGTGAACCGATCCCCGGTGGGCATCGCGTTCCGGATGCGGTCGATGCGAAACACGCGTTCCGCGTCTTGCGCTCCTGCAGTACGCCGAGACGTACCAATTCCCCAGCGTCGTGTAGACCGCCCAGGGCTCGATGTCGCGGATCTTCCTCTCTCCGGAAGCGACCGATGTGTGGTCAATCTGGATCACCCTGCCCTCGATAGCGGCGGCCCGCAGCTCGCCGACGAGCTCAGGCTCGGGGAGGTCGACGACGACGGCATCCGTGCCCTCCGGCAACAGCATCCGCTCGAGCTTCGCAATCGCTCGATCAAGCGCCTCGCCTCCTGAACCTGCCGACTGCACCGCTTTGCCGGAGGCGAGAATGCCAAGGGCTTCGGGAGCGGTGAGGCGGAGCGGGCGCGAGAAGTAGTCGGCCATCTCGACCACGATCTCATCATCGTCGATCGACGCGTCCATGAGATCCCCGGGGCCGTAGCCGGGAAGACCACACACGAACACGGTATTGAGATCCCTGATGAGTTCGGACCGCGTGTAGCCGAATCGTTCGCACACCTCGCTGACCGACGATGCAGGATTCCCGATCACCCAGGGGAGCATGGCCAGAAGCCGGTTGATCCGGCCGGCGGTCTTCGGTGAGTTCGTCATCCGGCCTCCACGTAGGAGACGAAACGTCGGCGCAGCTCCCGTGGCGACGTGAGCTCCGCCTTGTCCTCGAATCCGACGAGCCAGCCAAGGAACGCTGCCGGCGCAGCTACGTCGATCTCCGCCTCGATCGACCCATCGTTGTGCCGTGTGATCGTGGCTCGCGACCCGAGCTCACGTTCTGCGATCCATGCGACTTCTTCGTCGAAGACGACCGTTGCGGTTTCTGTTCGGTCGCCTGCATCCCACGGATGGTGCAGCACTTCGTCGGCTGGGTTGAGATTGTCCGGCGGGATGAACGCTCCCGCGCGGTCTCCGATCTCGAGATCCGTGGCCCGGTCGAGGCGGTAGACCCTGACTTCGTCGGCGCCGGTTCCCGAACCGACCAGGTACCAGTGCCCACGGCGATGAACGAGTCCGTACGGGCGAATTCTGCGACTGCGGCCCCGATAGGTGAACGTCAACATGCGACGCTCAGAGACGGCGCCGAACGCCTCCGCCACCGTGTCTGCACGCTCGCCGAGGTCTGCTCCGAGTTGTGTCCCTTCGAGGCTCCCGACGATGCCGCCAAGCTTCATAAGCGCCTCCTGGCCCGAGGGGCGTCCTCCAAACCCGACTGCTTGCACCGCGAGCGAGAGAGCGGTCCGCTCCTCGTCGGTGAGGCCGGGATCCTGGAGTCCGTATTGATCGTCGTGTACGACGTATCCGAATTCGACTTCGAACACATCGGTTGCTTCTCGCTCGATGGGAATCCCGAGGCGGCGCAACAGGTCTTTGTCGCGTTCGAATGTTCGGTGAAACGCCGAGTCGTTGTCACGGTCGTAGCCGGCGACCGTGTTCCTGATCTGATCGGCCGTCACCGGGCGCTCGACCGTCAGGAGATACGCCAGGAGGTTGAGAATTCGCTCGATGACTTTCTGCATCAACCGCGACGCTACAACGAGGCGATCAGTTTCTCGACCCTTTCGTCGACCACGCGGAAAGGATCCTTGCATACGATCGTCCGTTGAGCCTGATCGTTGAGCTTCAGGTGGACCCAATCCACCGTGAAGTCCCGCTTCTTGATCTTCGCCGCCTTGATGAAGTCACCGCGCAAACGGGCCCGCGTCGTCGAAGGAGGAGCGGTCATCGCCCCGTTGATCTGGCCGTCGGTGACCACCCGATCCACCAAACCGCGACGTTCGAGGATGTAGTAGAGCCCCCGCTCGCTGGCTCACATCGTGGTAGGCGAGATCAACCAGGGACATCTTTGGAGACGAGAGGGGAAGATCGTGCCTGGCTGCGTAGCGGTCGAGAAGCTGGAGTTTTGCCACCCAATCCACTTCACGCGACAGGGTCATCGGGTCCTTCTCGAGACCCGTGAGCAGGTGCTCCCACATGCCGATCGCGCGGTCGACCTCCGGGGGGAAGCCTCGTGTTCGCGCATACCGCAGCGTTCGGTCCAGGTACTCCCATTGCATGTCAAGGGCGGAGAGCTCTCGTCCGTTCGCGAACCGCACCGGCCGACGGCAGGTCCTGTCGTGTGCGATCTCGCGGATGGCCCGAATCGGATTCTCGAGGGTCATGTCGCGAAACACCACGTCGTCTTCGAGCATCTGGAGCAGCGCCGCGGTGGTTCCGACTTTCACGAATGTTGCATACTCCGACATGTTCGAGTCGCCTGCGATCACATGGAGCCTGCGATATCGCTCGGCGTCGGCGTGGGGCTCATCCCGGGTGTTGATGATGGGACGGCTCCGCGTCGTTGCCGACGAGCTGCCCTCCCAGATGTGCTCGGCCCGCTGGGCGAGCGAGTACACGGTCCCTTGCGCGGTGTGGAGTACCTTTCCTGCACCTGCGAATATCTGCCGGCTGACGAAGAACGGGATGAGCGTATCGATGATCCGCTGGAAGTCATCCTGGCGACCGACGAGGTAGTTCTCGTGACAGCCGTACGAATTCCCTGCGGAGTCGGTGTTGTTCTTGAAGAGGTAGACATCTCCGCGGATGCCCTCATCGGCCAGGCGCTCCTCCGCCGAATCGACGAGTCCCGCCAGGATCCGCTCCCCCGCCTTGTCATGGGCAATGAGATCCGACAGGGAGTCACACTCGGGTGTCGCATACTCCGGATGGCTCCCGACATCGAGGTAGAGGCGTGCACCGTTCTCGAGGAAGACGTTTGATGAACGACCCCACGAAACGACCCGTCGGAACAGGTAGCGCGCCACCTCGTCGGGCGATAGGCGGCGCTGGCCGCGCAACGTGCAGGTAACCCCGTACTCGTTCTCGATGCCGAAGATCCGTCGCTCCACCCGGTCAGGGTACCGTGGCACGAGCGTTCGTCGCGCCGGTCGCGGAGACATGCGAGAATCGAACCATGAAGAAGCGCGATCGAAAGGAACGGCCCGTCGATCACCTGGAGCCGCTGGTTCGGATCGGTGATCCCAACGAGGCGAACCTCCTGGCTGCCCAGCTACGTGCCGAGGGCATCCCGGTACACGTCCACGGTGAGTTGTTCGGTCCGTATCCCGTCGCCGTCGGCGGCCTCGCCGAAGTCGAGATCTGGGTGGCCGCCGATCGCATGGCGGAAGCACGAGCCGTGGTCGCGGAGTTCCGTTCCTAGGTCTGCAATCCGGGGATCAGGTCGGTGACGCGATCTCTTCGACACTGAGACGCCGGAACTTCCTGCGGCCGAGGGAGCGGTCCAGCGCACCCGCCTCCCAGTCCTCCGGTGCAATGGCGCTCTCGGTGGCATTCTGAATCGCCGTCGTCGTCAGCCTGATCGCATCTTCGAGACCCATGTCCTCTCGATGACCCTTCCCGATCTCCTCGACCAGCCGGTCCTCCTCGCCGCCGAGCACGGCGAAACCTTGCTCATCGCTCAGGGTGCCGTCGTAGCGCACGTGGTACAGGTGATTGTCATCGTCGCCAAGCTCGGCCACCACGATCTCGACCTCGTAGGGTTTGACCTCGTGCGTGAAGATCTGACCGAGCGTCTGCGAGTAGGCGTTGGCGAGACCCTTCCCGGTTACGTCGCCGCGGGCGTAGGCGTACCCCTTGACGTCGGCGTAGCGAACCCCCGCCACGCGCAGCAACTCGAACTCGTTGTAGCGCCCGACCCCGGCAAATGCGACACGATCGTAGATCTCGCCGATCTTGTGCAGTGACCGATTGGGGTTCTCACCGATCAGGAGAACCCCCGCGTCGTACTCGACGACGGCTATTGGTCGACCCCGCTGGATCCCCTTTCTTGCGAACTCGGCCCGATCCTTGATCAACTGCTCCGGAGGAACGTAGAACGGCATCGTCATGGTCGGCCCTCCATCACGTCGACGGCGATCGGAGCGATCTCCTCGTCGGGAACCTCCCGATATCCCTGCGCTGTGACGGTCACTACGTTCGGGTAGATCCCTCGCTTCGGATCGGGCCCACCGGTCGCTGCGTCCTCTTCGGCTGCGGCCACGAGCGCCTCGATGGAGACGCGAATCGCCTCGGACTCCTCCAGACCCTCGCTCCATGCGGACTTCAGGAACGCCCGGGCTTCCGACCCGCCCGAGCCAGTGGTTGCGTAGTCCTGTTCGTCGTATCGACCGCCGACGACGTCGTAGCTGTAGAGTTTCCCCGCACCCTCCTGCTCGTCGTATCCACAGAACAGCGGCACGACAACGAGTCCCTGGAAAGCGAGCGGGAGATTGCCGCGCACCAAACGCGCCAGGAAGTTCGCCTTGCCGTCGAGACTCAGCCGGGTGCCCTCGATCTTCTCGTAGTGTTCCAGTTCCGTCTGGAACAGCTTCGTGAGCTCCACCGCCATGCCGGCGGTCCCCGAGATGGCTACGGCGGAGCGGTCGTCCGCCGGGTAGACCTTCTTGATCCTCCGATGGGCGATGACGTTCCCCGCAGTTGCTCTCCGATCGCCTGCCATCACGACCCCGTCGGACCAACGGAGCGCCAGAATGGTCGTGGCTTCAGAAGTCTCGATCGAACCCGGCGGGATCGCCCACGTCGGCGTCATACGGTGCCGCTCGAGCACCGCAGAGAAACTCGCCACCGGGATGATGCCTCCGTCGTCTGGCAGCATCGACAGCCCCGGTGTCATTGGCCGCCCTTCTGCACGTAGTTCTTCACGAACTCCTCAGCGTTCTCTTCGAGCACCGTATCGATCTCGTCGAGCAGATCGTCGATTCGCTCGCTGATGTCCTCGGCGACACCGGTCGTCTCAACCTCAGCCTGCCCGGACTTGTCACCGCTCCGGTCGGATGAGCGTTGCGTACGTTCCTGTTCAGCCATCGTTCCCTCCAAGGGCACGGATCATCGTTGCCGCGGTCGGCGAGGCCTCGAGCATCTTCGCCACGTGCCGTCTCGTGCCTTTCAACGGTTCCATCATAGGAACCCGTTTGAGTGTCTCTTCACCAACATCGAAAACGAGCGAATCCCAGTTGGCCGCCACCAATGCCTCGGGATACTTGCGAACGCAGGTTCCGCGAAAGAACGCTCGCGTATCCTCTGGTGGTTCGGCGACCGCCCGCTCGACTTCGTGATCGTCGAAGAGCCGACGCATTGCTCCTCGATCAACAAGTCGTTGGTACAAGCCTCGCTCGGGGTCGACGTCGTGGTACTGCAGGTCGAGGAGACGGAGTTTCGGGTCGCCCCATGTGAGTCCATCCCGCCTCCGGTAGCCCTCGAGGATCCGCAGTTTCGCCGTCCAGTCGAGACGATCGGCCGTCAAAGGCGGGTCCGTCTCGAGGTCGACGAGGATCTGCTCCCACTCGTTGAGAACCTGATTCCAGACGGGGCCAACCCCCCTTGATCCGGCGTACTCCCGGATGACTTCGAGGTAGTGCCACTGGATCTCGAGCGCCGTACGTCGGCCTCCGCCCGCCGTCTCCATGGCATATCCGAGTGTTGGATCGTGGCTGACCGACCACACGTCATGCACGGGATCGACAAGCTCGATCGGATCGGAGAATGCACCGTCCTCGATGGCATCGAGGACCAATGCCGTCGTTCCGAGTTTGAGAAAGGTCTGCATCTCGCTGCGGTTCGCATCGCCGATGATGACGTGCAGTCTTCGGTATCGGGACGGATCCGCGTGGGGTTCGTCGCGGGTGTTGATGATCGGCCGCTTGAGTGTCGTCTCGAGTCCGACCTCCTGTTCGAAGAAGTCGGCGCGCTGAGTGATCTGGTAGTCGACCGAAGGTCGACCGTTCTCCGAACCGATCTTCCCCGAACCCGTGAAGATCTGACGTGTGACGAAGAAGGCTGTGAGGTGCTTCACGATCTCGCCGAACGGGATTGATCGAGCGATCAGGTAGTTCTCGTGGGCACCGTACGAGTTGCCCTTGCCGTCGGTGTTGTTCTTGTGGATGACCATCCGTTCGTCCGGGCGGAGAAGCCGCTGTGCCGCTTCCACAGCTGTGACCATCACTTGTTCGCCCGCCTTGTCGTACAGGGCGGCCGTCCGTGGATCGGCGCACTCCGGGCTGGAGTACTCGGGATGTGCGTGATCGACGTAGAGGCGAGCCCCGTTGGTGAGCACCGTATTGACCGAACTCGTCTCGAAGTCGACCCCCGGGCCCTCGATGACCCCGACTCCCCTCAAGTCCTGCCCGGGGCTCTCCTCATCGGATGACCACTGGATCCGGGAGTGCTTCCCGGCGTAGGAGTTGACGACCGCTGAAGACGCCACGACCGGGTTGAATCTCGCTTGATTGAGGACCGTGATGCCGAACTCGGTCTCGGTGCCGAGGACCTTACGCAGTGCCATGCAGGCTCAGAGGTACTGGCCCGGGGTCACCGCTTCGATCGTGCGATTGTCGCGATCCCCCTCAATCAGCGTGCGAACGTACACGATGCGTTCGCCCTTCTTCCCCGAGATCTTCGCCCAGTCGTCCGGGTTGGTCGTGTTCGGGAGGTCTTCCTGTTCGCGGAACTCCTGTGTGACCGACGCCAGGAGATCGGAGGTGCGCAGGCCGTTCTCGCCTCCTGCGATCTCCCGTTTGATCGCTTCCTTCTTCGCTCGGCGCACGATGTTCTCGATCATCGCCCCCGATGCGAAGTCCTTGAAATGCAGCACCTCACGGTCGCCGTTCGCGTACGTCACTTCGAGGAATCGATTGTCCTCGTCTTCGCGGTACACCTTTTCGACCACCGCGTCGATCATCGCAGCCAACATGACGTCGAGATCTCCGCCGTGACCGGCGAGTTCGGCGTCGTCGTATGGCAAATCCTTGGTGAGGTAGATACCGAAGATCTGCGCCGCGGCCTCCCGTCCTGGGCGTTCGATCTTGATCTTGACGTCCAGTCGGCCGGGACGAAGAATCGCCGGATCGATGAGGTCCTCGCGATTCGACGCGCCGATGACGATGACGTTCTTGAGCGCCTCGACTCCATCGAGTTCCGACAGCAGCTGAGGAACGATCGTCGATTCCACGTCGGACGAGATGCCCGTTCCTCTCGTCCTGAACAGCGAATCCATCTCGTCGAAGAAGACGATCACCGGCACACCCTGATCGGACTTTTCTTTGGCCCGTTGGAAGATCAGCCGAATCTGGCGCTCGGTCTCACCAACGTACTTGTTGAGAAGCTCCGGGCCCTTGACATTGAGGAAGTAGGAACGCGTATCTTCGCTCCCCTCTTTCTTGGCGACGGCCTTCGCCAGACTATTCGCAACGGCTTTGGCGATCAGGGTCTTCCCACATCCGGGCGGTCCGTACAGCAGGACGCCCTTCGGGGCGGCCAGGCCGTACTTGTCGAATCGCTCCTTGTGGACGTACGGAAGCTCGATGGCATCCTGGATCACTTCGATCTGGTCACCGAGTCCACCGATCTGGAGATAGGTGACATCCGGGACCTCTTCGAGGACGAGCTCCCCGACCTCTGGCCGGATGAGCCGCTCGAGGACCAACCCGGTGAGCGGATCGATGCGAACGTGATCGCCGACCCGCAACGGCTCGTCTTCGACGGCCTCGGACCGACCTACCACACGTTCCTCGTCGGATCTGCCGAGAACGATCAATCGGTCATCCGAGATGACTTCCTTGATCGTCACCACCTCACCGGCAGGGTCGTAGCTGCGCATGTCGACGACGTTGAACGCCTCGTTGAGGATCACTTCTTGCCCGATCCCGAGTGCCTTGAACTCAACCGTCGGTTCCACATTGACGCGGAGCTTGCGTCCGTTCGTGTTCACGTCAACGGTCCCGTCCTCGTTGCGCCGCAAGATCGTCCCGAACGGATTCGGCGGAGCCGTCAGCTTCTCGACTTCCTCGCGAAGAAGAGCCAGTTGCTCGCGTGTCTCCTTGAGCGCTGCAGCGAGCTTCTCGTTCTGACCTGCGGCCTGAGCGATCTTGCCCCGCGACTCGAGGAGTCGCTCCTCGAGGAGGCGGACCCGACGGGGGGCGTCCTGGAGCCGGCGCCTGAGCACCGTGATCTCCTCGTCGAGGAGAAGTAGCTTTCTGCTGAGTTGTTCGTCGTCGTGCTGGCTCACGGTCTCTTCCTCTTCGCCTTCATCCACGAATCGCCTCTGGTCCCCGCCATGCGAGTGTAGGCCTCATCCCCAATTGCGGGAAGCCGCTGAATCCTCTCGGGCGGCCCTGCCACGGTCGCGAAATGAACTCGTTGTTCCGCGAATCGGTGACTATGTTTCATCCGTCACACTCCGAAAGGACACAAGCCATGAAGGTCTGGATCGATCAAGATCTCTGCACCGGCGATGGGATCTGCGAAGAGATCGCCCCCGACGTCTTCGTGCTTCTCGACGATGGACTCGCGTACGTTCGCGAGGGTGAGAAGATCTTCGCCGCCTCAGAGGGGAACACGCAGGGCGCCGAAGGTTTGGCGGGCTTCCCCGACGACCAGATGGATGCCGTCGTCGAAGCGGCCGAAGAGTGCCCGGGCGAGTGCATCTTCATCGAACCGTAGAGCGTATTCCGTAATCCGTTCGAGAGGCCGCGTCCGCAAGGGTGCGGCCTCCTTCATTGGTGTCGCCGGTCTCCAAACGGAGATCAGCGTTCGCCGACTACTGAGTACGGCGGCGGAGCACCTTTCGTGCCACCGTGACGAACCCCGTATGCCCGATCATCCGGTGGGATGGGCGTACCGAGCGACCGTTCACGGACCAGTCGCGCATCATCACTTCGAAGGTCGATACTTCGATGAATCGACCCGTTTCGGCGATCGCCGAACGGACGGTCTCGACTTGCGGCACGTTGGGGACGAAACAGGCAAAGCCGCCTCCGCCGGGGAGGTGTTCGGCCGCCGCTTCGACCATCTCCCATGGTTCGGGTACGTCGAGCACGATCCGCTCCGCACCGACCTCCCCGACCGAGTCAATGACCTCGCCGACTCTCAGGTCCACCCACTCGGGGACCCCTCCGAAGAAGCCGGCGATCCTGCTACGTGCCAGGGTGGCGTGGTCGGACCTTCGCTCGACGCTCACAACCCGACCGGTCGGACCGACGGCCCTCGCCAGCATCATGGTGAGACCGCCGGATCCGGTGCCGGCTTCGAGCACCGTCATCCCCGGTCCAATGTCGGCCCAAACCATCAATACCGCCGCGTCCTTCGGGTAGATGACGTTCGCTCCCCGCGACATCTTCAGGACATAGTCGGCGAGCCGCGGTCGGACGACGGTGAGAAAAGTGCCGCTCGTCGTCTCGAGCGCTGAGCCTTCGAGAGAACCGATGATCACGTCGTGCGGGAGCGCCCCGCGGTGAGAGTGAAAGCTCCGGCCGGGGATCAACTCGATGAGGTACCGCCGACCCTTGACATCGAAGAGCAGGCAGGCATCCCCGGGAGCGAACGGAGAGCCGGTGATCATCCCCCGAGGGAGGGGATGATCGCCACGGCGAGCGAGAGAACCATCGTCGCGACGACGACCCAGATGATCACCTTCGTCCACTTCTTGCTGTTTCGCATCTCGGATGTTCCTATGGAAGAGGGGTGGTCTCGGCGATGGGATGCCGACCACGCATGACGCGGATTGTCGTGCCCTGGCCAACATCGATCGACGTCTTGTAGATCAGCTTCCTAGAGCTGCGTCCCCGCATCAGGCCGTAGCCGATGAGAGCGAGGCCCATGCTCACCCGCGACAGGTCAGCGTTCCGGCTGCCAGAGTTCGCGGCTTCCCACCCAACCCTCACAGCTGGATTGAAGCGGGCAAAGAACCGACGTTGGAAGTAGGGGCCGAGGTACGTCATGTCGTCTGGTACACCTCGATGTGGATGCGACGGCGGCGCGACCGCCAGATTCCGTAGGCAACGAGCGCAACGACGACGACGACCGCACCGCCGATGACGAGGCCGACATGCTGCTTCGCGTCTTCCTCTGTCTCGACGACAACGGCTTCGATCTCTCTCAGTTTGCCTTCGAGATCGTCACGGCTGATGGTCATGTCTGGCCTCCCGTCTGCGCAGCTGTGTCTTCCGACTCGGGCCTCGGTCCGGCCTTGACAATGATCGCGGCGATCGCAGCGAACACGACGACGGCGATCAGATATCCGAGCGCCTCCCAGTACGGGCTGTTCGGCAGGACATCGACGAACCCGCGCATGACGGCGATCCCAATGAGGATCATCGCCACCGACCAGAGGGCGGCAGCACCGAGCGAGAAACCGGCGAAACGTCCGAGCTTCTTCGCCTGCCCGACGGTCTCCTGAAGAAGGTACTCCTTCGCGAGATCACGGAACTCGACGATCAACACCGGGAGATCCTGCAACTTGGCCATGTGTGCCCCTCAACGTGTTCGAATGACCCACAGGCTAATCGCCTTCGCGGCGATCGCACTCCGTTCCTACCGTCGGGTACTATCTCGTTCCAGCATGGACTCGGGAGTACTCGGTCAAGACCCAACCGACGACCCGCTTGGCGTGAAGGGACGCCGCACGGCGCGTCGGAACATGGTTCCCCTCGTCGGCGGCCAGGCCGTTTCGCTCTTCGGCGACTACATCGCGTTCTTCTCGCTCCCCTACTTCGTTCTCGCCCTCACCGCACAACCACTTGATCTGGGTCTCACCGCGGCTGCCGAGACGCTGCCGATGTTCCTGTTCGGCTTGATCGCCGGCGTGTTCCTGGATCGCCGGCGGAACCTGCGGTCGACCCTCGTGTGGATCGACCTGGTGCGCGCTGCTGTGTTCTTCGGCTTGGCGCTGGCGGCAGCGAACGGGGCGGGAACCCGTTGGCTCGTCTTCGGCGTTGCGTTTGTGATCGGGACCATGTCGGTGTTCTTCGACTCCGGTCTCCAGGCCATGATGCCTTCGGTCGTCGATGAGGACATGCTCATCGATGCCAACTCGCAACTCGCGATTGCCCGCATGGTGACGTTCAGCATCGGACCGCTCGCCGGCGGCATCCTCATTGCATTCAGCGGGGGATTCGCCATCGCGTTCCTCATCAACGCAGTGACCTTCCTCGTGTCGGCCGCGTTCCTGGCGACGATTCGCGTCGTTCACGAGCGCCCCCTTCGAGTTCCTGAGCCGTTCATGAATTCGCTCAGAGACGGTCTGAAGCATTTGATCGGAGACCCGCGACTTCGCTGGGCGACCCTTGGTGCCACGTTCACGAATCTCGTATTCCAGCCGCTCGAGGCGCTGCTGGTCCTCTTCGTCATCACGGAGATTCTCGATCTCCCTGCCGACACCATCGGGGATCTCACGACGGTGGGCGTGAGCATCGGTGTGTTCTATGCCATCAATGCAGGAATCGGCGCCATCGGCGCCGCCCTCGCGCCCCGGATGTCCGCCACCGTTCCTCTCGGCACCATGTACGTAGCCGGACTCTTTCTCGTCGGAGGTGGCTTCCTCACCCTCGCCATCATGCGGTCGTTCTGGGCGGTGATCCCCGCAGGACTGGCGTTCGCAGGGATGGCGTGGGTCAACGTTGCTCTGACGACGATGCGTCAGCGGCTCACGCCTCCTGAGATGCTCGGTCGTGTCATCGCTGCGTCGCGAACCCTCGCTTGGATCGGCCTGCCGGCGGGCGCAGCGCTCGGCGGCATGATCGCCGGCTACGTCGGAGTGATCCCCGTCTACGTCGGTGGCTCGATCCTCGTGATCATCATCGCCGGATTCCTCCTCACTACCGCGCTCGTACGAGACCCGGTGATGGCCGACCCGGAGGATTGAGGTACCGGCTGCCAACTCCGAGCAGGGCCCAAGTACTGAGGATGTAGTCCTCAGTACTTTCTGCGCTTCTTCACGCGCTTTCCCCTTCGGCCCTTCGTCATCCATCCTACGGCAAAACCCAGGAGCGCAGCGAGAGCGATCCAGATGATGATCTGCGAGCCGACGTACAACACCTACTCCTCCAGGGCGTCGAACTCGATGCGCCGGTTCTTCTGCCGACCTTCTTCCGTCGAGTTGTCCGCGATCGGAACGGTGTCACCGTAGCCGATGGCGACGAAGCGGTTGGGATCTTCGCCCTGTTCCACGAAGTAGACGACAACCGCCTGCGCACGACGCAAGGACAGATCCAGATTGCGTTCGGGCGATCCTTGCGCGTCGGCATGGCCGCTGATCTCAATCGGCACGGCAGAGAATTCTCTCAACGGAACGAGGAGTTCGTCAAGGAGCGCTTTCCCAACAACGGTGAGCTCGTCGCTGGCGAACTCGAATTCGACGACCTTACCCTCGATCAACTCGGCGAGCGTCCGCTCGAGCTCCGCAACTTCTTCCCTCGTCGGGGGCGGCGGCTTTGGCGGGCCGAGCACGCCGTCGGTGAGTTCGAAACCGGCTCCTTGGAGGGCGACGATGAAAGCCTCCGAGGCGATCTCGAGGTCTCGCTTCTCCTGTCGGGTCTCGGTCTTGCCCGCAGTCGTCACCACGTCGCCAGACGGATTGACCGTGACCGAACCCTCTTGCAGTCCGTTCGCGAGCGAGCCGACAAGGGCGACCGCCTTGCCGATCCACTCGTCCTCTGAGGGAAGTCCTTCGACGATCTGGACATCACCGACATCGATGCTCGCGAATCGCAAAGAACCTTCCGTGGTTTCAAGAGCCGCAAGTGAGGCGTCGACGAAGATCCGCTGCTCTTCGGTAGAGAGATCACCGGAGACCACCGCTTCGTTGTTGCTCCACGAGAATGTGACCGGGGCGCCGAGGATCTCTCCGGCTGCGAGTTCGGTGGCCTCGATCTCCCACACTCCGGTTACGTCAACGGACCCGACGCCGTTGAGCTGCGCAACCGCCTCTTCCGCTGCCGCGATGTCCTGTCCTTCGGTGTACTGGCCCTTCAGCGACACGACGAAGCCGGCGGCTTCGGCCGTGATGTCACGGAACCCGGCGATCTGAAGGGTCTGCTCGGATCTGGCCTCTAGATCGGCTTCGACGGATCGAGTGCCGACGAACACGGCGATGGCGGTGAACACGACAAAGAGCAGGATCACACCAGCAATGAACGCCGGCCACGATGACGCCGGTTCGTCATCGACGGGCGAGTTGAAACCCGGCGGTGGGGTGGACGATCGCTGTGCTGCAGCACGATCGAGTTGCTGCAGTCGTTTCGTGCTTTTGCTCTTGCGGGCCATATTCCCTCGAAATGCTACCGACTCCCCTGGCAACCGCCAGGCGCTCCGAGACCGGTGCGTTCGAACGTCAACCTATCTCGACCGACGATTCGTCGAGCACGACCCGAATAGCCTCGTGATCGCGGAGAGCATTCGTGAGCATGTCTCCCGTAGCCTCCTTGAGGGAGCGGAGCCGGCGTGCGAGTTCCTCGTACTCGTCTCGACTCTTGGCGAGGCGTTCGATGGAGCGCCGACGCTCCGTTTCGTACACTTCCGAGGCCTGTGTGGTTGCTTCGGCCAGTGTCGCCTCGGCTTCGATCTGGGCAGCGGCGAGGACCCGATCGGACTCCGATGCGGCATCGGTGCGAATACGTTCCGCATCTTCTCGAGCTGCTGCCACCTCGGCGTCCACGCGACGGTTTGCGTCAGCGAGGATCGACTCGGCTTCGGCGCGGATGACCCGGGCTTCCTCACTCGCAGCGTCAAGACGCGCCTGGGCTTGCAGGAGGAGACCTTCGGCATCCTTCCTGGCTCGATCCGCGGTTGTCCTCGGTTCCGCAAGGAGTCTGGCCGTTTCAATCTCGGCGTCACGAAGCATCAGAGACGCCTTCTCCTCTGCGTCGGAAAGGAGCTTGTGCTTGGCCTCGGCTGCCGCGACATACGCAGATTCGACGGAATCCTCGACCTCGGCCTTCCCGACGCGACGCCGCTCGAGTTCGCGTTTCTGGATCAGGGCGTCCTTCAGGTTCTCCTCGAGCGAAGCGACGGACACCGTCAGCTCTTTGAGAAACTGGTCAACCTGTCGTTGGTCGTAGCCGCGGCGGCCAACGTCGAACGACTGACGTTCGACCGACTCTTTGAGCGAGTCCACTGTCGACCTCCTCGATCGCGCTCGCTTCCCCGACACCCGTGTCAGTCTATGATCGCTACTCTACGTGGTCAACTGGTTCTCGATGACCACACCGAGTGGAACCATTCGGCTGTTGGGGGCCAGCCTACCGTGGGCGGGTCGATGGACTGATGCTCTGCACGGGTACGCTGCACCCATGATCGAAGTGCTCTTCGCAACCCTCGGAGCCGGCGACTGCGAAGCGCTCGGCGACGGTTGGCTGATCCAGCCGGTGGCTGCCTGGACGAGTCTGGCGTACGCAGTGGTCGGAATCGCCCTGATGATGTCGGCGGCTGCGTCCCCCGTTCGGGAGCGGACGCTCCGCATCGCGTTCGGGGTCCTGCTCATCGGAACGGGTTTCGGCAGTTTCCTGTACCACGGTCCACAGCCGGCGGTGGCGGCATTCGCCCACGACCTCACGTTCCTCGTGATGCTGTGGTTCTTGATCGTCATGAACCCGGCAGGGCCCTACGGCCTCCGCCGCCTCCTGGCATGGGCTGGCATTGTGGTCGTGTCGGCAGTCATCGCGGTCATCCTGATCCTGTATCCGGCGTCGACGAATACGCTCGCCGGCGTCTCTATCGCGGCGTTGGTTCTGTCAGACCTGCTCATGCACCGGGTGGGTGGCATCGATGGCCGCTGGTATGCGACGGCACTCGCTCTCTTCGCTGGTGCGCTCCTCTTCGACGCTCTCGGCCGCTCGGGGGCGTCAACATGCATGCCCGACCATGTGGTGCAGTTCCATGGCCTGTGGCACGTTCTGTCCGCAATGGCGTTCGGCGCCTACTTCATCGCAACCGTCCAACCACGCAACCAGGAGCCACTCCCTTGACCCTCCCCGTCACGTACACCGATGTCGAAGCCGCAGCCCTTCGTATTGCTCCGTTCGTCCACCGGACGCCCGTGTTCACGTCATCGACGCTCGACCACGAACTCGGAGCCAGCGTCTTCTTCAAGGCGGAGAATCTGCAGAAGGTCGGAGCATTCAAGGCTCGGGGTGCAACGAACGCAATCCTGCAACTCCCGAAGGACGTTCCAGGGGTCGTAACGCACTCTTCCGGCAACCATGGCCAGGCCGTCGCGTACGCAGCGGCGATCCGCAACTTGCCGGCATGGATCGTCATGCCGCGCACGGCACCGCGACTCAAGGTCGATGCCGTTCGCTCATACGGCGCCGAGGTCGTGTTGTGTGATCACGTCGATCGGGAAACGGCCGCCGCTGAGGTCGTGGAGCGGACCGGGGCGGTCCTTGTCCATCCTTTCGACAACCCGGCGGTCATCGCAGGGCAGGGCACCGCCACGCTCGAACTCGTGGACCAAGTCGGGAATCTCGATGTGGTTGTTGCACCCATCGGAGGCGGCGGGTTGCTCTCGGGGGCGGCGACCGTGGCTGCGGCACAAGATCCGGCGATCCCGGTGATAGGGGCCGAACCTTTCGCCGTCGACGACGCCTTCCGCTCACTCCGGTCGGGTCGGCGCCTTGCGGGCGTTGTGAATCCCGTCACATTGGCCGACGGTCTGCTCACGGGGATCGGCGCCAGACCCTTCGCGATCCTCACCGCTCTCAACGCGGACGTGATCCGAGTGACCGAGGTATCGATCCTCGAGGCAGCCCTCTTCCTGTTGCAGCGGATGAAACTCCTGGTTGAGCCATCCGGCGCCACACCGCTCGCGGCGCTCAGAACGGAGCCGGAGCGTTTCTCCGGTCGACGCGTCGGCGTCATCATCTCGGGCGGCAACACCGATCTCTCATGGCTCGAAGCAGCGAGACGCCTCTGACCCGGTCTCCCGCTCGTCAGGTGATCGCGGAGAGGCTCGTCAACGCCTCTGCCAGGCGCCTCCTGGACTCGGTGAGGTTCTCGGACGCCCGCTGCTCTCGGTCTCTTGCTGCGGCAAGTCGGGCCGAACGGTCCGGCTGTCCCTCCCCTTCCGCTTCGGCCGCCCGATACGCGTATCGAGCCTCTGCTCTCGCGTCGACAACCCCCCGGGTGTCGTTGAGACGATCGACGACACCGCGCGCCGTCTCTGCAGTTCTGGTGTCGGGTGCTGCAGCTTCAAGAGCGTAGAGATGATCGGTCGCCGCGTTCATGCGCCCGGAGAGTTTCTGCCAGGTCTCGGCATTCGCGGTCTCCGCCGTGGAGCCGACGTCCGTCGTCTGGTCGTATTTGGCGTTGCCACGCCAGAGAGCCAGAGCCTCGGTGAGATGGTCGAAGAGCCACCGCGAGTCGGCGTAGCCGCTTCGTGCAAGCTCCTTCCACGTCGGACCGACGTTTGCGACCGTCACGCTCTTCTTCTTGCCCGAACCGGCGAGTACCGCGATCAGAACGACGACAAGGATTCCTCCGACAATCAGGATCCACCAGGGTGCTTCGCCTTCGCCCTCGTCCGCGGGCGCGCCGGTGGTGTCGGGTGCCTGCGTCGCATCGGGAGCCTGCGTGGTATCCGGTGCCTGGGTCGTATCCGGTGCCTGGGTCGTATCGGGTGCCTGCGTCGTCTCCGGCGCCAGCGTCGTCTCCCCAGCTTCAGGTGCGGACGTGGTCGGCAGATTCTCTCCTGAGCATGCGGCTGCGCCGGCTCCGAGTGCCAGGAGCATCGCTCCGACTGCAATTAGGCGCACGATCCTCGCCATGAACGTTCCTCCCGTGTGGCTTCGGCCCGAGTGTAGGGGACCGACTCTCCGAATCGGTTTGGTCCCGGGGTCGGAGAGATTCGCGGTGTCTACATCGCGCCGGGGAGCCAATCCCTCAGGTGGAACACCTTCCTTGTCGCGACCGCGTCGGCCGTCAGGAATCCGGGAATGTCCTTGACCGAGCGGGCGACCATCTCCGGCCGGGCATCGGTGGCAACGGGTCGCCCTTCCGACAGGTCGCACACCTCTTGGGCACGCGCCGACAGCTCCGCGGTGCCGATCCGCCTGGCGTAGTCGATGATGTCCTGCTTCGGAAGACCGAGAAGGGGTCGAAAGATCGGGATCTCGGAGGCCTCGGACACTGCAACGAGGTGCGGCAGCGTTTGCGACGACACCTGGCCCATCGCATCGCCGGTCAGCAGTGCAAGGATCCCTCGCTCCCGGGCGATCTCCGATGCTGCCCGAGCCATCAGAACCTTCAACGCCACCTGCCGCATCCGTGCATCGACCTGTTCGAGCAGCGCCTCCTTCACCGGCTGAAACTCGACCACGTGGACAACCGGATCGGTGCCGTAGCCCCATCGCTCCCACAGCGAACGCGCAACCGCAACCGCATGATCGGACTGCGAACACGACAGCGTGAAGTGGACGAACTCGACCGGGCATCCGCGCGACATCATCATCCATGCGGCCACCACCGAATCGAAGCCGCCCGAGATAAGGCCAAGCACCGGCTCCTGACTACCCAGAGGAAGACCCCCGGGTCCGCGGTGATGGGCAACGACGAGGAAGGCCCGATCGTCCAGCACTATCACGTCGACCGATTCCTGCGGGTGATCCAAGTTCACCGTTCCGCCCGCTTCGACGAGGAGCGATCCCGATTTCGAGGCAAAGTCGTATGACGTCCAGGAATGGGTCCCTCGCCGCTTTCACCCGAACGCCGAACGTTCGATCGGAGACACGGTCGCGAGCCAGGCGTGCAACCTCCGAAGCGAGATGGTCGAGGTCGCCCGCTCCGAGTTCCTCCGTTTCATCAACTGATGCGACACCGAACACGCGGGAGGTCCGCTCAACGACGGCATCAGTCCGATCGCCGGCGTCAAGGCCAAACCGGTGTGATCCCAGTCGCTCTAGCGGTGACTCACAGCCTGCGTCGTCCAGCGCCGATCGAAGGCTGGAGAGGACGCGTGTGATCATCCGCGACTGAGTGCGCCGCGATTTGAGGAAGATGTCACCCGAGAGGGTGATGTGGATCATGACGGCTCCCCGGTCTCTCTGTGCCCCAGGATACGGATCGGCGCGCCATTCGTCGGCGGCAAACCCGTCAGGTCCAGCGCGGCGAGGTTCGAATCTCGCCGCGCGGCCCCTCCGCCTGGTGGGGACAACGGTTGTCGAGCGAGCTGAGGCCATCGCTGGTCCTGGCAAGGCACACCGATCGCCCACCGGTGATCACCGCCTTCACCTGGTTGGTGCCGAGGTCATCGGCATCGACCTCGTGCCAGCGTACGTCGTCCGCGCGGCTGCTCCCTCCGGGTCCCCTGCCATGGATGCTCGACGGCACCCATGGATTCCACATCGGTGCTCTTCATGTCCCCCCGGCCTTCGCCCGGCATCACCCCGAACGAACAACAACCCCTCGGGGTGGAGCCCGTGGGGTTGTTGGTGTCGGAGGGGGGACTCGAACCCCCACAGGAGTTATCCCACATGGCCCTCAACCATGCGCGTCTACCAATTCCGCCACTCCGACGCGGGGACAGGAGTATAGGAACTCCAAAGACGAAGCGGGTCAGTAGACCTGTTGGACTTCCGGGAAGTGACAAGCGACCCAGTGTCCCGGCTCCAACTCCCTGAACTCCGGTTCGTCGACGTCACACCTCCCCGCTTCGGCCTTCGGGCAGCGTGTATTGAAGCGGCATCCCGGGGGCGGGTTTGCGGGGGATGGGATATCGCCCTCGAGGAGGATCCGCTTCCTGCTCAACTCGATCTTCGGGTCCGGGATCGGAACCGCAGACATCAGAGCATGGGTGTATGGATGCATCGGCCGGTCGTACAGCGCGCTCCGATCGGCCATCTCGACCATCTTCCCGAGGTACATCACGGCAACACGATCTGAAATGTGTCGGACGACGGAGAGATCGTGAGCGATGAACAGATAGGTCAAGCCAAACTCGTCCTGCAGATCGGCCATCAGGTTCAACACCTGCGCCTGGATCGAGACATCGAGAGCGGAGACCGGCTCGTCGAGCACCATGAACGATGGATTGAGCGCCAGCGCACGAGCCACACCGATCCGCTGGCGTTGGCCACCGGAGAATTCGTGCGGATACCGGTTCGTGTGCTCCGGGCTCAGGCCGACGACCCTGAGCAAGTCTTTGACCTTCTCGAGTCGCTCTTGCTTCGATCCCTCCCCATGGACGAGGAGCGGCTCTGCGACGATCGAAGCAACGGTCATCCGGGGGTTCAGCGAGGCGTACGGATCCTGGAAGACGATCTGCATGTCGCGTCGTGCCCTGCGCAACACGTCCTTCTTCGCCGTCGCAACGTTGACGATCTCGTCCTCGTCACCCTCCGACTCGAGCCGGAACCAGACATCACCGGAGGTCGGCTGGAGGAGGCGGAGCACCGACCGCGCCGTCGTCGATTTGCCGCAGCCTGATTCGCCGACGAGTCCGAGTGTCTCACCCTTCTTGATCTCAAACGAGATGTCGGATACCGCTTGGACGGCGCCGACCTGCTTCCTGAAGAACACCCCTTTGGTGATCGGGAACTCCTTGACCAGGTGGTTCACCCGGAGAATCACATCGTCCGGCAGGTCCGATGCTTTGTTGGTCGCGGGCCGATCGGCAACGGGATCGTTCTTGGTGTCGGTCACGACAATCCCTCCTCGATCGACACACCCTCCGCCGTAGCAACGGTCTCGGTCGCGATCTCCTCGGCATCGAGGTCCACGTCCGTGAGATCCTCATCCACATCAGCAGCGGCTGTGCCGGCTTCGCCTGCCGTCATCGTATGTAGTTCGAGTTCCTCGGCATGATGACACGCCGCCTGCTGCCCGGGATTGCCGACGCCGCGCAGAGCAGGAAGTATCTTCCCACACACGTCGGTGGCAAAGTCACAGCGCGGGCGGAAGCGACAGCCGTGCGGGAGATCGATCACCGACGGGGGTGCTCCCCGCACCGAATGCAGACGATGCCGTTGCACGTCGTCCAAGCGGGTCATCGATCCCAACAGGCCCCACGTGTACGGGTGCTGCGGGTTGTAGTAGATGTCGTTGATCGTCCCGGATTCGACAATACCCCCGGCGTACATGACGTGTACGTCGTCGCAGAAGCCGGCCACGACGCCGAGATCGTGGGTGATGAGCATGACGGCCGTGCCACGATCCTCTGCCAGTTGCAGCATCAGATCCATGATCTGTGCCTGCGTCGTCACGTCCAGCGCCGTCGTCGGTTCATCAGCGATGAGCAGATCCGGGTTGCAGGAGAGGCCCATGGCGATCATGATCCTCTGCCGCATGCCGCCCGAGTACTGGTGCGGATAGTCCGTCATCCGCTGCGCGGCATTCGGGATCTGGACGTCATCGATCGCCTGGATCGCAATCTCCCGCGCTCCGGATCGATTGACGTCTTGATGCAGGAGGATCGTCTCCATCAGCTGATCCCCGATCGTATAGACCGGATTCAGGGCCGTCATCGGATCCTGAAAGATCATTGCGATCTGTCCACCCCGGACGGCTTGCATCTCGTCATCGTCGAGTTCCAGGAGGTTTCGACCTTTGAACATGAGTCGACCGGTCACGATCTTGCCGGCGGGTGGCTCGATGAGGCCCATCACGGAGAGAGCGGTCACCGATTTTCCTGAGCCCGACTCTCCGACGACGCCGAGTCGCTGACCCGGCTCCATGGTGAATGAGATGCCGTCGACGGCGCGAACGATTCCCTCTTCGGTCGTGAAGTACGTGCGGAGATCGCTGACGTCGAGCAGTGGTTCGGTCACAGGATCTCTACTTCCTTTCGATCGTCTGCGTCGGATCGAGCAGCGCGTCGCGGAGTCCGTCACCGAGGAAGTTGATCGAGAGCACGGTAATGATCAGTGCCGAAGCAGAGAACACGAGTTCCCACCAGAATCCGCGCACGGCGAGTCGACCGCCCTCAGCCGCCATGCCACCCCACGTCGGAGTGGGCGCCGGTACACCGAAGCCAAGGAACGAGAGCGCCGCCTCGACAATGATCGCGATGCCGACGATCAACGTCGTCTGCACGATGATCGGGCTCATCGCATTGGGGAGGGCATGCCGGAACACGATACGCCGGTCGCTCGCCCCGGCGGCTCGCGCGGCCTCGACGAATTCCTTCTCACGCAGCGATAGGAATTCCGCGCGCACGATCCGCGCCAGACCGCCCCAGGAGAGGAAACCAAGCAGGAGGGCGATCCCCATCGGTCCCTTCGTGACCCAATTCGGTAAGAAATCAAGCTCAGGAAGGATGCGCCCAACGACGATCGCGATCGGAAGAAGCGGCAGGCCGAGCACAAGATCGGTGAATCGCATCAACGATTGATCGACACCACCCGGGTAGTAGCCGGCAATCGACCCGATCACGGTGCCGAGAAAGGCGACGATCATGCCGGTAACGAATCCGACGGTGAGGCTTGCTCGGCCACCGTAGATGACCCGGGTGAAGACGCCTCTCCCGAGGTCATCCGAACCGAAGATCAGGGCTGTTGACGTGGCCGGCACGGCCTCATCCCCCGACACCAAGATGTTGACCGTGCCGTCGTTGAGTCGGGGGGCAATATTGCGTAGGGTGCGGCCTCCATCGTCGACCAGGCGCTCGATCGGACTGTCGATCCAACCCGCCGACTGCATCAACGGGGCTGCGACCACGACCAACACGAGAACCGTCATCACACCGGCGGAGATCATGGCGAGCCGGTGACGGCGGAGACACGTCCAGAAGAGGTCCCACTGGGTGATCGGCTCGACGGCCATCCCCTCGGTCTCGGTGAGAAGAACGCCCTGGCTGGGCTGCTCCACCGCAGTGATGAACTTGCCGGTCGGCCGGCTGGGTTCAGTCATACCGGACCCTCGGGTCCATGACCCCGTAGAGGATGTCCGCAATGACGTTCATGATCACGATCATGATTCCGATGATCATGACGATCGCCATCACGACCGGGTAGTCAACATTTCCGATCGCCGTGATGTAGAGGCGTCCAATACCGGGCCAGCCAAAGATCGTCTCCGTGATGATCGCTCCGCCGATCATGAAAGCGATGTCGAGGGACACGAGCGTCACCACCGGGATCAGAGCGTTGCGGAGGGCGTGTTTCACGACGACGCGACTCCGGGGCAGGCCCTTCGCCTTCGCGGTGCGCAGATAGTCGCTGTGGAGCACTTCAAGCATTGAGGCTCGTTGGAAGCGCGAGTAGCCGGCGAGTGAGATCAGCGCGATCGACACCGCAGGCAAGATGAGGTGCTGGAGCGAGTCTGCAATCCTCTGCATGGTTGTCATATCCGAATAGCCGGGGCTGTTCATCCCGGCGACATAGAAGAGCTTGACACCGGTCCACTTCTCGAAGTAGAGGGCAAAAATGAGCTGCAGTCCGACACCGATGATGAAGATGGGGGTGGAGAAGGCGACGAACGCTGCCGTCGTGCCGAGTTGATCGAAGAAGGAGTACTGCCGGATCGCCTGGTAGATCCCGAGCGGGATACCGATCACGAGCGCCAGGAAGAGCGCAGTGAGTCCCAGGCGGAATGTGGCTCCAACCCTCCCGAACACCAGGTCCCAGACGTCGCCGGCTCCCTGGAACGAGATGCCCCAGTTGAACTTGATCGTGATGTTCGAAATCGTCACGAATATCGCGATTGCCCACATACCCAGGATGGCTGCGCCTCTCCACTGAGACTTCATCAACCGGATCATGACCACCGTGCCGATAACCGCCGCTCCGATCGCAATGAACGGCACGGCGTTCTGGATCGTGAACTCGGTTGGCGTCAAGTAGTTCTTCAGCCACGTGACATACTGCCTCCACACCGGCTGGTCGAGGCCCCACAGTTCGGTAAGTTGCTGGATGACCGGCTGCATGCGTGGATTGAGCTTGAGCCGGTCGAGCGGACCTCCGCCGGAGAGTTGCAGGAGTCCGAAAACGATCATGCTCAGCGCCAGAAGCGTCACAAGTCCGTAGACAAGACGGCGTGTGATATATGCGAGCATTGTGGCCTCCGGCTCCTGAACGACGCAACTATACCGCCTGCGGTGCGGGGACGGCGCGCCCGGGACGCAGACGTCAGGCCACCCGGCAGCATCCCCCCGGAACCGAGACGAGAAGAGGGGCCCCGAAGGGCCCCTCCCTCATTGCTCCATCGATCGGGTACTAGGCGTCGGCCCGGTACCAGTCTTCGATGTTCCAGGTGTGGCCGGCCTGGGTCGGGTTGTGCTTGAAGCCACCGATCGTGTCTTCCCACACCGCCGCTGTCACGAGCCGCGCATAGAGCGGGAACATGACGGCGTTGTCGGCCAGAATGTTCTCGGCCTCAGCGATGAGTGACGTGAGTTCGGCCGGGTCGACGGTCTGCGTTCATCTCGTCACGAACGACCGCGTAGCGTGCCGTGGCGTCATCGACGTAGGAGCCATCGGCCTCGACGCCCCAGCGGTAGTAGTTCTGGCCGTCCGGTGGCGGAGCCTCCGGATCCCACAGGTCGTGGATGCTGATGAGGCCGGACAGGCCGGGAGAACCGACCCATGCCCACTCACCGAAGTCCCAGAGACCGTTGTCCAGCGTCTCACCGAAGAACAGCGTGGAATCCTCGAGCTGATTCTCGTAGGGGATTCCCGCAGCGGTGAACATGTCGACGAACAGCTCGGACATCTTCACACGGGCGTCGTTGTTCGACGTCGTGGAGAACACGAACGAGCACTCCTTGCCGGTCTCTTCGACGGCTGCGGCATAGAGCTCTGCTCGCGACCGCGGAGTCGAAGTTGTACTGCGCCCAGGAGTCCTGGGACAGCAACGGAGCGAACGCCGTGACGTAGGAGTCGAGCGGCTCAACCTGGCCGGCGAGGATCTCGTCGACCAGCAGCGTCTTGTCGATGGCATGACCTGCGGCCTGACGCATCGCAAGAGACTCGGTGCACGAGTTCTCGTTCTTCTTGAAGCGCGCGTCGCTGAACTGGAAGTTCACGTGCTCCCACACCGGACCGGAGAGAACCTCAACGCGGGCGCCTTCGGGTTCGAGGGCCTGCAGGGTCTCGATGATCTCGGTGTTCGGGTCGGGCTGAATGACATCAACTTCACGTGCCTTGAAGGCGTTGATGAGCGCTTCGCTCTCGGGAATGAACTTGAAGATCACGCTGTCGAGATACGGCAGCTGCTGCCCGGTCTCGGCGTCGGTCTTCCAGTAGTTGTCGTTCCGAACGAGCTTGACGAACTCGCCCTTGGCCCACTCGCTGAAGATGAATGGACCGCCTGAGGCCCACATCGCTTCGTTCCAGTCGGTCGTGAAGTCCGAGCCTTCAATGGAGTGCTTCGGGAGGATGAGCCCGAAGATCAGCTCGTAGAGCGCCGTCGGCGCGGCGAGCGTGTACTCGAACGTCTTGTCGCCAACAACGACGGTGTCGATATCGATATCCTCGTACGTCTGCTTGTTGGTCGGCAGGTCGGGGTCGAGGTACGTCTCGAGGGTGAACATGAAGTCGTCACCACTGATCGGCGTCCCGTCTTCCCAGACTGCTTCGTCCTTGATCTCGTACCGGACGGTCATGGTCCCGTCGTCGTTCACGGTGACGCCGCCATTCGCAGTCGTCGGGAGCTCTGTGACGAGTTCAGGGATCAATTCGAGCGTGAAGCCGTCGATCTCCTGGACACCTGTCAGATAGCCCTGCCCGATGATCGAGACGATGAAGTTGTCACCGCCGGGAACCAGCGGGTTAAGCGTCGGGGGTTCCTGGGAATCTCCGACGATCGCCTCCCCACCGTACGGCTTCCCCAGGTCGGCCTCGGTGGTCGTCGTCGTCGCCGGTGCGGCAGTTGTCGTGGTTGCCTCAACCGTTGTTTCGGTCGCTACAGTCGTTGTGGTTTCGGTATCACCAGCGCCATCGCTCGAAGAGCAGGCGGCCGCCACAAGGGCGAAAGCAATAACAAGAACCATCAGAGCGATTGAGCGGCTACGCCACAATCGAGTCATGGTTGCCTCCTAATATCAGCACGTTGAGTCCAGGGCGGCTCTCAGTCCCACATGGGACTCAGGCCATGAGCCACGTCAACCAGAGCGTGGCAACAGCGAACAGAATGGCCATCACCACCGTGAGGCGATCGAGATTCCTCTCGACCACTGTTGAACCGGTGATGTTCCCGCTGCTCATTCCACCTCCGAACATGTCGGAGACCCCACCGCCTCGACCCGCGTGAAGCAGAATCATGAAGATGAGGCCGAGTGAAATCAGCAATTGGATAATGGCGACGAATCCGGTCAGCAACCCAGGAACCCTTTCTTGGTAGCCCGCACAATCGGCGGGCGGTTCGACCGGAAGTATGACGGTCTTGGAGCGCTACTGCAAACACTCTCCTGCCAGTTTGTGGCAGGGCGAAGTGGTCGTCGGTGATCCGTGCTCCGCAGTTCGTACCAGGCAGGGATGCGACGACGTTCCTCCCCGCAATTGGTGACGGTGGAGACCGGCCCGTACTCGGCTACTCCGCTACTCGGCCACTCCCCCAGCCGCCTGTCTCGCTACGGCTTCCGCGGCTGCTTTCGCGGCTTCCTGGTCGCCGAGGTAGCGGCTCTCGATCGGTCGAAGATCGTGGTCGAGGCGGTAGACGAGCGGGATGCCGGTGGGGATGTTGAGCCTGGTGATCTCGTCATCGGAGACATCATCGAGATGTTTCACCAATGCCCGAAGACTGTTGCCGTGCGCCGCGACGAGGACCCGCCGCCCGTTCCTGATGTCGGGAACGATGCGGTCGTACCAGTAGGGCAGCATCCGGTCGACGACGTCTGCGAGGCATTCGGTGCCGGGAACAAGTTCGGGCGGCATCCATGCGTAGCGGGCATCGTTGATGGGATGGCGAGCGTCGGTCGACTCGAGCGCCGGCGGAGGGATGTCGTACGACCGTCGCCACACGTGCACCTGATCAGGACCGTGCTCATCCGACGTCTGCTTCTTGTTGAGTCCCTGGAGCGCCCCGTAGTGGCGTTCGTTCAGTCGCCAATTCTTCTCGACGGGGATCCAGCCGAGATCCATCTCGTCGAGTGCGAGCGCTGCAGTATCGATCGCTCTCCGAAGCAGAGAGGTATGTACCACGTCGAACGTCAGACCCGCTTCGACCATGAGGCGTCCGGATTCCTTGGCCTCCTCGACTCCACGATCCGAGAGGGCAACATCCGTCCATCCGGTGAATACATTCTCGAGATTCCAGAGACTCTGCCCATGACGCAGCAGAACCAGCGTGTACTCCATGTCAACCCCTTCGCGTGTGCGTGGGGTCAGTCTGGCACGACTCGGTCGCCCGTCATCCGGAAGAAGCTCCATAGCGGCATCCTGAGTCCGGAGAATGGCCCGGATCTGATTCCGAGGCGTGACTCGTCGATGAGGGGCAACAGTCCTTCGTGCCGAGCGCCGCACTCGCGAATTGCAGCGCTGATGTGCTCCCTGACGACCGAATCGCCATCACCGTCTTCAGGCACCACCACGATGACCGACAACGTAACGCGAGCCGATTCGAGGTCGGCGTTCACCTCGACTTCGGCCGTTGCCTCATTGCCTCGAAACGCGTCAACGACGCTATCGATGTGCGGCCGCAGCCCCGCGTCGTTGTCCCACGGGATGCGGCGAGAGACCGTGAATTCGCTCTCCGCTCGCCAGAGGTTTCCGCTCACACCCAGTAGCGGATCACAGAGGCGAACGTGTCGGGGTCGAGGCTCGCACCGCCGACGAGTCCACCGTCGATGTCACGCTTCGCCATCAATCCTGCGACGTTGCCGGGGTTCATGGAACCTCCGTAGAGGATTCGGGTGGACTCCGAGGCGTCACCGGCAACGTCGGCGATCGTCTGTCGGATGAACGCCGCCATCGCTCCTGCGTCGTCATCGGATGCCGTTCGCCCGGTGCCGATCGCCCAGATCGGCTCGTAGGCGACGACGAGACCGGCGATCTGTTCGCCGGTGAGTCCTTCGAGACCGGCGCGGACCTGGCCGCCAACCTTCTCCTCGGTGACACCGGACTCGCGTTCCTCTTCGGTCTCTCCCACACAGAGAATGGGAGTCATCTCCGCAGCAAATACCGCCTTGACCTTCCGGTTCACGTCGGCGTCGGTCTCGCCAAACAGTTCACGCCGCTCCGAGTGTCCCACGATCACGTACGAGACCGAGAGTTTGGCGAGCATGCCGGGAGCGATCTCCCCCGTGTAGGCGCCCTTGTCTTCCCAGTGAACATTCTGGGCACCAAGTCGGATCTGCAGGTGGTCGGACTCGATCACGGTCTGAGCGGAACGCAATGCAGTGAACGGCGGACACAGCACGACGTCGACTCGTTGGTAGTCCGCGTAGTCGAGGCGGTAGCTCAGTTTCTGCACCATCTGGATGGTCTCCAGATGTGTGGCGTTCATCTTCCAGTTGCCGGCGATCAGGTTCTTGCGCATGTCAGCTCCATTGTTCGAGTACGTCGATGCCCGGCAGGGTCTTTCCTTCGAGCATCTGTAGTCCGGCGCCGCCCCCGCTCGAGACGAACGACACGTCGTGGTCTCTTCCGAGGAGGCGCAACGCAGCCACCGAGTCTCCGCCGCCTACGACGGTGTAGCCGTTCGACGATGCGACCGCTGCCGCCACGCCGGCCGTGCCGGATCGGAAGGCTTCCCACTCGAAGACACCCATCGGGCCGTTCCAGAAGACGCTCGCAGCCTCTTCGATGACGCCGCCGAAACGGAGCACCGTCTCCGGTCCAATGTCGAGGCCCATCATGCCGTCGGGAATCGCCGTTCCCGACACGATCCGATGGGCTGCGTCCTCAGCGAATCGATCGGCCACGATCAGGTCGTCGGGAAGGACGATCTTCGACCCTCCCGGCCCATCGAGTACGGCCTTGACCTCTTCGATCATCGACTCCTCGACGAGGGAGTCTCCGACGGTATAGCCGCCCGCCTTCAGCAGGGTGAAGCACATCCCCCCGCCGACGAGCATGAGATCGACGGTCGGCAGGAGGTGTTTGATGACCTCCAACTTGTCCGACACCTTCGCACCGCCGAGTACGACCACATAGGGCCGGTCCGGTTCACCGAGGAGCCGGGCAAATGCCTCGATTTCTGCCTCGAGGAGACGACCGGCAGCACTGGGCAACCGTTCGGCGACCCCGACATTCGAGGCGTGGGCGCGGTGTGCCGTGCCGAACGCGTCGTTGACGAAGACGTCGGCGAGCGCGGCAAGGCCGTCGGCGACCTCGGGGGTGTTCTTGGACTCCCCCGGTTCGAACCTCGTGTTCTCCAATACGACGACCGACCCGGTCGGCGCCGTCGTGATCGCCAGCGCAGCATCGGCGCCGATGACCGTCGGTGCTTGAACGGTCGGGAAGCCACCCAACTCGCTCAGTCGTTCCGTCACCGGTCGCATGCTGAACATCGGATCGACACCTTCCGGCCGACCGAGATGGCTGGCGACAATGACGGCGGCTCCTCGATCGAGAAGTTCCCTGATCGTCGGAAGGCTCGCCGTGATCCGGAAGTCGTCAGCGACGGCGCCCCCGTCGAGCGGGACGTTGAGGTCCGCTCGGACGAGGACGCGTCGCCCTTCGACGTCGAGCGTGTCGAGGGTCGGCAGGGTCACGTCAGGTCAGTTTGCGAACGAGATCGACGAGTCGCGTCGAGTAGCCCATCTCGTTGTCATACCAGCCGAACACCTTCACCATGCTGTCATCAGACACCATGGTTGACAGGGCATCGAAGATGACCGAGTGCGGATCTCCGACGATGTCGCTGGAGACCAGGGGCTCTTCGCTGTACTTGAGGATCCCTTTGAGCGGACCCTCGGCCGCAGTCTTGAACGCTGCGTTCACCTTCTCCACGGTGACATCGTCGGCACCAACGGACACGACGAGGTCCGTGATCGATCCATCGGGGACCGGAACACGCAGTGCGGTGCCTTTCAGCTTCCCCGCCATCTCCGGCATCACCTTGCCGACAGCGCTGGCAGCGCCCGTCGACGCGGGAATGATGTTGACGGCGGCGGCGCGTGCACGGCGCGGATCCTTGTGGACGAGATCGAGGATGCTCTGGTCGTTCGTATAGGCGTGCACGGTGGTGAACATGCCCTCGTCAACCTGGAAATTGTCGTTGAGCACCTTGACCATCGGGGCCAGGCAGTTGGTCGTGCAAGAGGCGTTCGAGATGATCCTGTGTTTCGCCGGATCGAGACCTTCGTCGTTGACACCGAGGACTACCGAATAGTCGGGGTCGCTCATCGGGGCGGAGACGATGACCCACTTGGCTCCGGCCTCGAGGTGCTTCGAAGCGCTCTCATGGGTGCGGAAGATGCCGGTCGCTTCGATGACGACGTCGACGCCGAGTTCATCCCAAGGGAGAGCGGCGGGATCGCGCTCCGAATAGACCTTGATACGGTCGCCGTCGACGATCAGTTCGCCGCCATCGAGAACGACGGAACCCTGGTACGCACCGTGCACAGAGTCGTGCTTCAGGAGATGGGCAAGCATCTCCGGGTCGGTCAGGTCATTGATCGCGACGATGTCGATACCGAGAACGTCCTGCTTCAGCCTCGACAGGGTCGACGCAATAGCGGCCGTGTCCGAGAGTTCGCGCTCGACACCGTTTCTTTGAGATTTGCGAAGATGTCTCCGCCCTTGGATACGCGGAGGAAGTTCCGGCCGATCCGACCGAAACCGTTGATGGCTACTCGCATGATGATTTCCCTAGCGATAGGCGGTTATGTCTGAACGAGTCCCCGGAGAACGGCGCCGAGCCGTATCGGGTCGTGGCACGGACGCTCGGCGGTTTCGTCGAGCAGGTCCGCGGTCACGAGATCCGCACCGTAGGTTGCGGCGGCCTCTGCGTCGATCCCGACCACCTCGAGCGGCGGGTCGACGAACACCGGGGAGTCGGACGCGACGATAGCACTGGGTGGGC